>JAGMBO010000058.1 GCA_023129715.1 Candidatus Eiseniibacteriota bacterium
GAGCCGTTCGGCGTTTCAACTAGCTCTGGGATTGACCCGAGCATTGGACTGAGATTGTGCTGGATGTCTCGCGCTGATCCCATGCTAGAAAAACAGTTACATGGAGGCCACTAGCGGCTCGTGGCTGATCCGCACTGGCGCGCTCCGCAACGGTAACGGAACTTCTCACTCAGGAATCGGGAATCTGATTCCTTCTGCTGACAGCCCCCGTATGGGCAAGATATGCAGCCGAGCCGCAACTGCTTCCCTACCCGCAGGTTGAGGGCGTGGCATCGCTGCACGTTTCGGCCAATTGACGAGGTAGCCCCTTTCACCCGATGCTATCCATTTCGCAAACGGGGGGCATCGGATCACCCATGAACTTCACCTTGCAGCCTTGGCAACTTCTCCTTCTCATCCTGGCCGGATGGGATGGTGGCAAGGCTGCCGTCGTGTCATGATGGCCCCCGGACGGACCGGCTGCTGCCGCCCAGGGGCTGAGTCAGACCGGGAACTACAGCTTGTCTTCCACCTGATGCCAAATGGAGAGGGCTCCTTCCACGAAGCCACGGATG
The DNA here is from genome assembly GCA_023129715.1 of Candidatus Eiseniibacteriota bacterium. GTDB lineage: Bacteria > Eisenbacteria > RBG-16-71-46 > CAIMUX01 > WJJG01 > JAGMBO01. Next base: position 555 of record JAGMBO010000058.1, read on the forward strand.
AACTCCTTCGGCAGACCGTCGGAGACCTTCATGCCGGTTGTCATCTCCCAGAAATCTGTGGCAGCCGTTCGGTCCCTGTCTTCGTCTGGGTGCATCTCGAAGTAGAGGAGTTCCTCCGGACCGTATGCCGAGTTGCTGTCGCAATCCAAGAACCCACTCCAGCCCAACAGCTCCCGTTCGAGTCGGGTGTCGAGGGAGTCCAGACGTTCAAGTTCCACGGCCTCGGCTTGCTTCCTTGCCCACACCTGGCCAGCGGCATAGCCCTCTCCGGACTGTTCGCTATCCGACTTCTGCCTTGATGCCCGCAGGCGCTCGACCACGTCATCCATTTCCATTCTCTCCTTTCTCCCTGCGATCTCCGCCAGTTTGTCTTGAAACGCTTGACATGCCAGGGCCGACCAGTTGACCGGTTCCGCGACCCCGTCCATTCTCTCCTTCAGGTCCTGTGGCAGCGATATGCTGGTCCTGGCGTACATGATTGCCTCACAACGAATTAGGGTCGCGTGTTTGCCAACTGCGCACGCAGTATACACGGGGCGCATACTCAGTGCAAGCGTTTTTTTTCTGTGGCCAAGGGGGGTACGCCTCAATGGGCTGTCGGGAATGCCGCTGCCTTCACGCACCCGTATGCTGACTCCCTGTCGGGGTTGCGAAACCGCGGATTCTCCTCAAAGGGTGTGCCGGTGAGGCCAGCCGGAACATCCTTTGAGGGCAGCTGACTGCCGTGGCGTGGTGAGTCGTGAGGGGGATCCCGGCCGGTGGGCACTGAGCGCAGAGCTTGGTGCTGGGGAGAGCCGTTGCGAGCGAGGGCTTGAGGGAGGCGAGCCCATCGGCCGGACAGTCTTCGGTCCAATGTGAGAGAGCCGCCGAAGCATGCTCGGGGATTGCGTGCCCAGGCTGTCGGTCGCAGGAATGCCTGTTGTCGATGTCGTAGAGCGGTGTCGCTGTGCTGCGGATGCGCCCCCGAGGCGTTTTCGCGCCTGCGCTGGCACGCAGGTCGGGCACATGAGCGCATGGTCGGTAAGCGCAGATCCGGAGTGGCTTCCCAAGAAGCTGCTGGAAGCAGCGGCGGGTAATGCCGCAAACGTTCTCAATGCCTTGGAGGTCGAGGCGAGCGGACCCCTGTGGGAACTCCTTGAGGGTATGGCCACGAGGATTCAAGAGGCGGCGGCCCAAAGCGTCGACAACCGTGGATCTGCTAGCGGAGGAACGAGCTAACAACGCCATCAACCTTATGGTCGCCACTTCGCGGCGCCCACAGGTTATGGCTGGCGTTGGCTGATAGGGAGAAGAGACAGTGCCAACACAATCAACGAAGGGCAAGCGTCGAGGACGCCCCGAAGATCGCCGGTGGTTATCAATCGCGCCATTGCCTCTCGGATGGAAGCCAGAAGACGATATCGAAAAGCCGTTCAGCCTGGAGCGCGGTGTTACTATAGGGAAGCCGCCATCCTGGCTTCACCATATGAGTTGTTTGGACTTCTTGGGGTTCTCTGACCGCCACGCAGTAACCAATCGCGGCAGGTATGTGTATGCGGTCTCCTATCGGGCATCCTCAATTGGCGATCCAGATAAACAGTGGCAAGGGAAGCAGAGTCGATCGAAGCAGGAGCGTGCCAAGGAACGCATCATGTACGCCACGCTCGCTATGTGGCTTTCCCAACCCTCGAATGCATCATTTAGCCTGCTGATTCACGCGGAGCGGACACCGGAGAGCTGGATCATGCGGGCCTATGACAAGTTCCCACCGCTCCTCTTTCATGAGCCCCCGCACGCGGACAAGTACTCTCGAGAGCACTTCCGCGGTGCCCGGAAGTACTACAAGACACTGGCGAGTCTTCCACATGGATCCAACCTGTGGACGCTACTGGGCACTCTTTGGCACGCTCTGAGCGAACGGGAGTGGCCTGCACGGTATCTTCTTCTGTGGGTAGTCCTTGAAGGGCTGTATGGCAGCTCGCATCCACAGGAAACGACCTTCCGACTAGCTCAGAGGGCGGCACTGCATCTGGAGCGGGACAGGATCGGTGCCCAGCGCCTCTTCCGCGAGATGAAAACGGCCTACTCGTGGAGATCAAGAGTAGCACACGGAATGCAGCCAGCTCAGATGCGGAAGCTCACCCCGGAACTCTCAAACCATTTGAGTAGCTTCGTTGAGCAAGTCGTCTGGCGCTCACTTCGGAGTGTACTCTCGAGCAGGACAACCATCGGTCTCTTCGCAAACCCGAAGCAAAGGCAGACCTATCTGGACGAACTGCCTTTTCGGCGGTAGGCTTTGTCCGCTAGCAAGTTGATGGAGCGGACGGAAAGAGGTTCTAGAAGATGCCCTGCGTCCAGACAGTCTTCGATCGCGCAAGCGGGATCTTGGAGTTCCACTATGACGCGCAGCAACAGAGACGAGTTCATGAAGCGAACACGGAAAGCCCTCGCCGCGAGGGCCGGGATGCGTTGCTCCAATCCCTCGTGCCGGCGCGCAACGGCCAAAGCAGACCCAAGTGATCCTGAAAGCTGGATTGACCTGGGAATTGCGGCTCACATTACTGCGGCAAGTCCTGGCGGTCCGCGGTACGATTCCTCTTTGTCACCAGAGCTGCGGCGAAGCGCACGCAACGGGATTTGGCTCTGCCACCATTGCGCGAAAGAAGTCGATTCGACAACGTCCACTTATTCTGAGCAGACCCTCCGAACCTGGAAGCAGCAGGCGGAGACATGCACAGCGCGTGACGCCGCCGCGCCGCTCGATGAGATAGCGCGCCTAATCGCCGACATAGAGAGAGCGCGCGCACTGATCGCGCAGTACATCGAGGAGAGGCAGTCGACGGATCCGGCCTCCGCGTTCCCTGCTAGCGCTGGCGCGCGAGAGGAATGGACCAAATACACGGAGGCCGTCGTCCGACATTGTATTGAGACCCAAACTGGCTGGGACTCACGCGTGGCCACTCGCGTGAGAGACGTCATCATCCGCGCGACGGGTCTCCTTGGCGAGAGACACCCCGCCCTTGCCGAGACGGAACGCGTCATCTCCTGCGCCAGAACAAATGTGCTTGGTATGAGGGATATGACTGAGCACCTAGACGAGATACGCTTCCATCTGCTTCTGAGATGAGCGCGCGGGGGCGACCCGTCCAACAGGCCGTTGCACCTGTTCGGTGGGCGTGCGAGATTTCCAGGTAGGATGATGCCCCGTACCGGCGCACCGCCAGCAGGCGGACGGCAGCGTTAAGTCCGTACACTGTGTCCGGAGCCCCTGCGCGAAGGGACCTATCCCGCGTCGAGCGCCCGGCTCCCGATCCGAAATCAGGCAATCGCGGGGGGTCGCCTTTGACTGATTGGGCGAGTCGCAGCTCGCATTCAACCGGGCCCGCCCTCGGCGACCTCTTGCAGCCGCTCGATCATCTGGTTGACCGTCATCCATCTCTCCCTTCTCGTGCGCCTGGCCCGATGCCCTGCCGCAGCGACAGTGGACAGCTTTCCGTACCGGATGGGAAGGCGATTCGACCTGATAACCAAATCTCTTTCAGTGGGTTACGCGGCAGGGGTCGGGCGCCGAGGCGGCCGTCCTTGGTCCAGGGACCCGGGATCGGTGCCCACGGCGCGACTGTTGCGCCGTGGGGCCAAGCGCCCTGGCCCGAGTCGTACCCATCCAGGTGGCCCAAGGGAACAGTTGCCCTCAGGTCGACAGGAAGTAGGATTGCGAGAGCCCGAAGTGAACCGGCTGCGCGAAGTCCTCTCAACTCCAGAAGGAGGGGTTTTCGGCCGGCTCCGATTCGAGCGGGGCGACCCGGCTCTGGTCTATGAACCTGGTGTAGGTATCCATGAGTATTCAGTCTGATCATCGTGATGACTTCATCGCGACGCTGGACCATCTCGCGGCGGTGGCAGTGAAAATCGCAGGTTCTTTGGGGCGCGGGGGAATCTTCACGTTTCCTGATCATCACAAGCTCACAGAGGGTCTTTTCTTGAGTGCATGGACCCACCTGGGAGGAATTACTCCGCCTTCTCTTGATCGACGATTTGGCTGAAGAGCCGGGCGGATTCGTTAGAAAAGATGTTCGTCGCTTTCGAGTGAAAGGTGCCCCGCGACGTATCGCTGAACGAGTCTTGTTTCATCCTGACCACCCAGCCCGGTTCGTCGAGTGGGATTTCGGTTTGGTGAAATCACGAGCGGATGGCCTGTTGCCGGCCAACCATAGGTTCACAGTGGCGCTGCCACGTGCTGCGGACTTGGAGATGATGAAGAGAATGCGAAACGCGATCGCACACAAGAGTAATCGTGCTTGGATCAGCTTTCGGAATCTTGTCAAAGATCCTCCCTTTTCGCTGACGCCTAAACAGATGAGAGGCCTCACTGTCGGTAGGTTTCTCTCTTCGCATCAGTGGAATGGGAATAGAGTTCTTGATGAGTGCATTTTTGTGCATCGGCAGAACGCATCTCATTTGGTGCCGTGAATACGTAAAGCCTTCAGCCCCTCCACCCATCGATCCAGCTCGGCGGTTCGTAGAGCGGCAGATCAGGCGTCGGATCTGCCGATGCCTCAGATGCTTGTCCTTGGACCTTCCGCGCAAGCTCCGCCGCACGCTCCGGCAGAGACTTCACGAAGCCGGGGCCCAGGATGTAGAGCGCGGCCAAACAATAGACCTCCAGGTCCAGCGCTTCATTCCGTTCGCGCGTCTTGATCCACTCGCGCACCGTCCCGCGGTTCTTGACCCACTTGCGGATGGCCTTCTCAGCGGTGAGCTGCGCCACGTATTCGGCATCCATCCATTCCGGCAAGTGGCAGTAGCCCGGGCCAGGTGTCCCGATCCGAAGCCTCGAGTAGACGATCTCCTTTGCGGTGTCGACGCACAGGGTGAACAGCTTCGCGCGGTATCGGTTGTTGTGTGTCGGCCGGCCGACGACGGGCTTTCCACGCTCGGAACCGCCCCGGATCGCAAAGACCCGTCTCTCGAGCCGGGCCCGGCAGAAGCGGTAGACCTGTTCGGAGTGGTGCCCGCCGCTATCCACGGCAACGCAGGTGACGGGCACTTCCTGCCCGCTCTGGTGCGTGAACCGCTGCTGGAGAAACCGATCCAACTCGAGCCAGACCCGGTCACGCCCTGGATCTCCATGGAACTGAGAGAACGCGATCAGCCAGGACTCTTCACCTGCTCCGTATCCTTTGACCTGCGCTTCCAAGCGGTCACCCTGGACGTCCACAGAGGCCACGAGCACGCCCACGCCGGTCGGCACCTCAGCCGAATACCGTTCGGCCCGGGCGAGTAGCCCTTCCGGCTCGACCGAGTCCCCACGTTCCTCCCAGGTCTCCCCGAGCACGCTGTTGACCCAGTTCTTGAGCCGCATCGGGTTCTCTTTGGCCGCGAGGAACTCCGCGACCGCCGCTGACCACGGAAGCCACCCGAGAGGGGAATAGAGGCTGGAGAGATGGAACCCGACGGTCTCGCCGTCGCCCTCGGCCGTTGGCCGCCATTCGCCTTGAGCGAGCATCTCGGTCTTGTACCGCTCCTCGATCAAGACCCCGCAGGCCGTGCAGGCCAGAGCGGCGCTCTTCGGGTCGCCCTCGTCCCAGCGAATGTTCTCCCACCGGATCCAGTCGTAGTTCCCGCAGTGGGGGCAGGGCACGAAGTAGTGCCTCTGATCTGACGCCTGGAACTCCCGCTCGATGCGCGAGAGGCCCTTGATGGTCGGCGTCGAGACGAGAAGGACCTTCCGACGTGCGTAGCTGGGCCCGGTGGTCCGCTTCTCGGCGAGCGCGATCGGATCCCCCTGGCCATCGACGTCGCCCGGGTACTCGTCGATCTCGTCACAGAAGAGCCAGCGGATCGGCATGGACTTCACCCCGGTGGCCGAGTTCGAGCCGGTCAGGAAGAGCACACCGCCCGGGAATTCTTTGATGAGGAGGCTATTCCCACCCTCCCGCGACCGGGACTCCTGCACGAGTTCTCTCAATGCAGGGGTGGTCGCGATCATCGGATCGAGCCGCTGCCGGCTGAACCTCCGCGCCTCATCCACCGTCGGCCGGACAACCAAGATCGGTCCGGGGCAGTGATGGATGATGAACCCGAGCCAGTTCAGGCCCGTCTCGGTCTTCCCGAGCTGACTGCCCGACATCACCACCACTCGCCGCGCCGGCGACCGGGGCCCGAGTGCATCCATGATCTCCCGCAGGTAGGGTGTCGTAGCTGTTCGCCAGTGCGTTGCCGCCCGTCCTGCCCGGTTGCCGAGCACCCTGTACCCATCGGCCCAATCGCTCACCGAGAGCCTCGGCTCAGGCCGCCAGCCCTGCCGATAGGCGGTCTCATAGACCTTCCGTCCGTCCTGCATCAGAGAGCTCATGGCAGATCCTCTCGATCTCCTCCTCGAGAATGCGATGCACCTCGGCGAGGTCCTCCGCCGCCACCAGAAGAGCCCCCACCCGCTCGGGGATGGCCATCAACTGGTCTCGTGTCTTCCTGGCCATGTCGAACGCCCCGATCCTGACCCTGTCCGCCCGGACCAGCGTGCCGTTCTCCCGCTCCAGCGCGAGCTTCGTGCGCTGTGCCTGGTAGAGTTCTCGGGCAGCCCTGGCCCGCGCGTAGCCCGATGCTGTTGTGATCCCCGGGCGGTCACCCTCGGAGCCGCCGAAATCCATGGGCTCGGACGGCTCATCCGGCGGCCGAGCCCGCTTTGGCCGGCCCGTGATCCGGTTGCGCGGCTTGCTCTGATCGGTGTTCGAAAGCCAGTCCCGATCCGCGGCGGCCGGATCGACTTTCCCCCGCACGGTCGAGATCCGCCCCGTCTTCACGGCGTGCTGGACGGCGACGTGGGAGATCCCCCGCCGGCGGGCGTACTCCCGCTGGGAGATCAGCTCCCTCTTTGCCCGCCGGGCCAAGGTCACCCGCCCCGGGCGGGTCTGCGGTGTGCCGCGACCGTCTCAAAGGTATCTCCGCCGTCCTCCAATCGGGCTTCCTCGCCCGTCTCCGCCTGCCAGCGCTCGACGATGACATCGCAGTAGGCCGGGTCGAGCTCCATCATGAAGCACCGCCTGGCCGTCTGCTCCGCGGCGATCAACGTGCTCCCGCTTCCCCCGAAGAGATCGAGCACGCCCTCCCGCGGCCTGGACGAATACTGGATCGCCCGCACCGCGAGCTCGACTGGCTTCTGGGTCAAGTGGACCATGCTCTGCGGGTTGACCTTCTTGACGGCCCAGAGGTCGGGGACATTCGCGGGTCCGAAGAACCTGTGCGCGGCGCCTTCGCGCCAGCCGTAGTAACAGACCTCGTGGGCAGCCATGAAGTCCTTCCGGTTCAGCACCGGATGCTGCTTATCCCAGATCACCCACTGGCTGAAGTAGAGGCCCGTCGCCCGAAGCGCCTGTGGATAGTTCGCCACATTCGCGTAGCCGCCCCAAATGTAGAACGCGCGGCCGCGGAGAAGTACTCGGGCGAGATTGCCAAACCAGGCGAGCAGCAGTTCGCCGTAGGCTTCATCGGACATCGAATCGTTGGCCACGACCCGGTCCCTTGGTCGCAGCCTCGTGGCTCGCTTCGATGTGGCCGGGAAGGATGAGAGTCCAGCGGCAATCGCGTTGTTCGACCGCGGCTCGACCTTGACGTTGTAGGGCGGGTCGGTGTTGACGAGATGAACCTTGGCGCCGCCAAGCAGCCGGTCGAGCGCTGCGGGTTCGCCTGAGTCGCCGCACAGCAGCCGATGGCTGCCGAGAACCCAGAGATCGCCGGAGCGGGTGACCGGATCCTCCGGAGGCTCCGGTGCGGGAATCTCCTCGGCCATCTCGTCTTCCAGCAGATCGTGCAGCTCGTCCAGATCGAAGCCGGTCAGCTCGAGGTTGAAATCCAGGTCTTCGAGCGCCTTCAGCTCCTCGGCCAGCAACTCCTCGTCCCACCCGGCGTCGAGGGCCAAGCGGTTGTCCGCGATCACGTACGCGCGCTTCTGGGCCTCCGTCAGATGGGGTAGCTCGATCACCGGGACCGTCGTCATCCCGAGTTCCCGGGCAGCGAGCAGCCGGCCGTGGCCGGCGATGATCCCACAGTCGGCATCCACGAGGATCGGGTTCGTCCAGCCGAACTCGAGTAGGCTAGCGGCGATCTTGGTGACCTGCTCGGGACTGTGGGTCCGGGGGTTCCGCTCGTAAGGCTTCAGGCGCTCGATGGGCCAGTGGAGCAGCTTGCCCGGGAGCGCCACCTGCCCCTCGACGGTGGCCGCCCCCCGGACGCCACCGGCGGGCCCTGGGCCGCGTTCCGCCCCCGACACGGGTGTTGGATCGGAGCCGCCCGCCCGGGCGGCCCTGTGGCGCCCTGTGGCGCCCTGGGGTGGAAACTTGGGTGGAAACTCCCCGGGGGTGGTTTCCACCTCGGACTGCCGCCTGGAACCCGCGCCTGGCGCGGGTTTGCGCTTTCTGGGCCTGGAAACCCCGCTTCGGGTGGAAACCGGAAGTGGAAACTTGGACGGCGTGGTTTCCACCCCTCGCTGGGAGCTGGAATCCGCGCCTGGCGCGGGTTTGGCGCTCCGGCGCCTGGAAACCCTGCTTCGGGTAGAAACCGAAAGTGGAAACTTACCAGGGGTGGTTTCCACCCCGGGTCGGGGCCTGGAATCCGCGCCAGGCGCGGGTTTGCGGGCCTTGGGGCTGGAAACCTTAGGCTGGGTGGAAACTTGTTTCACGGTCCCTCCACGCAATGGTAATCGGGGTCGCCGTCACCCTGGCGTAAGTGCCAGGGAGTACCTAATTTGCGGCGCTCCATGTGTGCGCCATATAGGAACACCGCTTCAGATAAGGATTTCCGCGCTCCCGCCTTGCCAGTCCATTGCCGCGCTTTCTCTGCGGGCACCTCGCGAACTGCGCGGAGGCTGGAGGCGGGCGGCTTCCTTGAACGCAGAGCAAGCCCGGCACGCGATCCGCGGTCTTGCACTCTGGAAGGGGAGAGGGAACTGCGGTGGGTCGGTACGTGTCGCAGAAGAGCCATCGTGAACGACCTCCAAGGGAAAAGCCGAAACCTTCACGCGTGATCAAGTCCTGCGCGCGGACCCGGCTGGCGGGATCGCTTGGAGGCGAGTCTTGCTACGAGTGGAGTCTTCAGCCATTCCGGGGCGGCAGTCAAGCGCGAAGGGAGATCTGGAAGTCCCGACGATTGCAGCTACGGAGCAGAATACCAACCTCTCCCTGACGAACGTCTATCCGCGCACCCCGCCTGGCTCTGGTCCCACGGATACTCCAGTTGATCTCAGTGGCTCTTCCTCGCCGTCTTCCTGCAAGTCGGCCGCCCCCGGCCACGTTGCATTGCGACTCGGCGACGATGCTGGCTTGCCATCACGCGGCAGCTATCCTTGCAGAACCGCTTTCGATCACTTGCCTTAGGCGGGATCAGAAACCACTGATTGCACCACTCACAACGGCCGTAAGCCTTCTTGCCCTCGATTGAGGTCGCGAGCTGAAGCCAGAGAGCATCTCGAAGAGACTGGGGGCCTATGGACACATGCAGATCGGGGCCAAAGGCCAGTGGGACTTCATGGATGGATCGATCGACCAAGTGAGAGAGGATGAACCTCGCGTGCGCGAGGGGATCACGTGTGACGCTCTCACGCTCACTCGGACCGCTGGGTTTCAAGTCGTAGATGTGAAGGTTGGCTGCACGCTCAAAGTCGCGTTCGTTTAGCAGGGACAGAAGCAGCTTCCGCTTTCTGGGTCTGCCGTTGATCGCGTCCCAAATCTGAACCGCTCGATTCATCCACCAGATGTTCGCTTCCCAGGTCTCGAGCAATTCCCCCTGGTACTCGGTCTTGTCTGGCTCGTCGAGCAAGACTCTATGGGGACGAGCTCCGAGCGGACCGTACTTGGACGCAAAGCCGAGGATTCCCTCCTCCGTGGGAGTTGTCGATGCGAACACTCGGAAGAGGGTGGGCTCATCGAGCGGGCGGTATAGCTGGCATGCGCCAAGGAAGTCCCACACCAGGAACCTCTGATTCGAGCTCTGCCATTCGCCGCGACCCTCGCAGACGGTGCGAGGTAGCTTCCATGAGAGTCCCGCCTCGGGCGTATGCCATTTGAAATCAATCAACTTCGCCGTCTGTCGTTTCGGCTGCACCATCTTCAAGCCTCCCCAGTCCAATTACGGGACAAGCTAATGTTGAACCGTAATCGTAGTTCTGCCTAGGATGGCCTGTCAACTGCGAAGTCAGTGCAAGTAGGGCAAGGAGGACCAAGATGGAACGGCTCCTAAGCGTGGCGGAGGCAGCGGAGATCCTGCGCATTTCCGTCTCCTGGGTCTACCGAAACACCAAGCGGGGAAGGCTGCCGCACCTGAGGGTGGGGCGCTCCATCCGCATCGATCCCCGGGACCTTGAGCGCTGGAAGAAGTCGCAGGCCCGCGGCGGCGGGCAGTCGGCCGCCACAGGGGGCGCGACCCGATGATCGCCGCCATGGATGCACAGCTCGCGGCCGTGCCGCAGCTGGTTGGCAAGGATCTGGAGATAGCGTGCCGCGCTTCGCTCCCGTGCGACGGGGCGCGCGGGGGGCCCGATTCGCCGGGCGCCGGAAGGTGACCAATGCCGGCGTCAGGCGGAGCAGGCCGCCACGTAGCAGGGCGGACGGCAAAGCGTCCAACGTGGATCGCTTGGGCGCGCGCTGCGGGAGTGCGCGTCGAGAATCCCGCCCTGCGCGAGCTACTCACGATGGTTGAACGAGTGCTACACCAGGGATTCGGCCTGCACGATCCAGAGCGTGGGCGCAGGGAATGGGTGCCGATCTCATGCGAACTGATGGCGAAGCGGGCAGCGCGGCGGAAGGACCTGAACCGTGGCAGGTCGGTCCGTTCATATCGCCGGGTGCTCGCCGACGCAGAACACCTCGGCCTGCTGATCGTGAAGCGAATTGGGGGGCGCTCCCCATTGGTCCGCCCCGCCTGGTACGGCCCCGAGCCCGAAATCGTCTGGCGCCGGGCCGCGTCGATGATGGCCGAGCGATGGCCGGGCGATGGCCGTGCCATGGCCGAGTCGATGGCCGAGTCAATGGCCGAGCCGAGCGACGCTCAACGTCCGCTCGCCCAGGCAGATGCGACGGATTCGGCCGGGACGGGGACGCCGGACGGGGAGGGAGGTACGGTGTTACGGCTTAACGGTTCACGGATGACTAGCACTGCTAGCACGCGGACCCAGCCCGCCCCAACCGCCCGCCCTAGCACTGCCTCGGCTATCGCCGACGAAGAGCCGGAGGACACGCCGAAGCTCAACATCATCGTCGACCCCGACCTCCGTGAGCGGAGCGAACGTCACCTCGCACGCCGGCCCGGCTGGAAGCCGATCCTGCTCGCCGCCCTTGTGCAGGGTCGCGAAGTAGGTGTGGCGCAGGGTGAGATCGTGGAGCTTTTCTGCCAGACGGTGAACATGGATGACTCGCCCATCGGCGACATCAGGCACGGTCGGGCCTTTCTAAGGCACCGCTTCCGCAAGGAGCTCAATCTGCTACCACCGACCCTTCCAAGTGAGGGGCGCGGCGCCAAGAGCGGAGAGCAAGAACGACGCGCGCGGTGGCAGGTGGACGACGGTGACAACGACGGCTGTCGAACGCCCGCCTCCGGCATGTCGCGGTCTGCGGTGAACGCGGGGCAGACTCCGCGACCAGAGCTGGAACAACTGGACGAAGAGACGCGGCAGGAGAATCTCGTTCGGATTCGCAAGATCCGTGAGCAGCTGAGCGGCTCAATGACTCCGATGACAAGGCCCCAGTCAGCAGCAGTGCCCGGCAGGGCGCGCAACGCCGATCGGCCAAGAGGGCAGAATGGAGGGGGTTGATGAAAGCGCAGTCGAAGCCGGGACCAGCAAGGGTGCGGTGGATTGACCACGGTGTCGGCATCGCTGAGGGCAGTGCGAGCAGCAATCGACGGATTCTCGGCCATCCGGGGCATGGGAGCCATTGTCCGCGCGGCTGCTTCGTCTACGCGAGCGCTGCCAGCCCGAGTGCTACGCCGACCGGGGAGGAGAGAAGGCGGGGGGAATCTGACTCCCTTGACTCCCGTGACTGCCTGTCTCGAACGACCGTTGGAGAAGCCGCTGCCACGATCCGAGGCACAACGTCAGATCCAGATCTGGGTTCGCCTCTTCAGATCAGCGAGGTCCGGCTGAGATTTCCTCCTGATCAATCGGGTTCTGTTGTGGCCTACGCATCATGCCTCATCGATAACTGCTTGGTCCTAAACGACATCAGGATCGAGCGCGGTCGCCTGAGCGGTCTGGTCCTTGTCTATCCGAGCAAGGCCTCCTCCTCCGGCAGGAGGCACAGCACATTCAATCCAGTGACGCGAGCGGCGGCCGAGGCACTGCGGCAGGCGCTCCTCGGGACGCTGGGTCGACTACTCGATCCGATGCAGGGGAGCGACGTCAGTCCGAGGGGGCCGCGATGAGGACATCGCGGGAACCATGCAATCTCAGCAGAAGCGCTCGCCGCGCCGCTGCAGTCATCGAGAACCCACGGATCGTAGTGTTCGAGGGCGACTGCATGGCCGGTATTGGCGAGGTCGAGGACGCGCTGGAGATGCTCGTGCGATGGGCCGTCCGGGCACATCTCCGCGGCAGCGCGGCCTCGGATGGGCATGCAGCAGCGCCGGATTTCGCCATCAGTGGCGCGGGAGATTCGACTTGATGTGTTCGCGCCTGTCGAGCGCTCATGGGGCCATGAGCCCGGGAACTAACGGCAAGAAGCCGGCCGCGACCTACCTGAGAAGGTCGACCGACCGTCAGGAGCAATCGCTCGAGGACCAGCGCAGAGAGATTCAGCGCTACGCTTCCGACCATGGCTACAGCATCGTGACCGAGTTCGTCGACGACGGCATCTCCGGCACTTCAGGAGAGGGGCGCAAGGGCTTCCTCTCGATGATCGACGCCGCGAAGGCGCCTGGCTGCGAATGGAAGCATCTCTTGACCTGGGATGTGAAGCGCTTCGGCCGCATGTCGAGCGACGAGGTTGGCTACTACCGCTGGCTCTTCAAGCAGGCTGGAGTCGAGATCATCTACACTTCCGAGGGCTTCACCGGAAGCAGTGCCGACAGGTTCCTGCGCTTTTTCAAGCAGGAAGCCGCGCGCGACGAATCCGCGACGCTGTCGAAGGCTGTCATCCGCGGACTCGTTTCTCTCGCAGATGGGGGGTGGTGGCCGGGAGGCCAAGCGCCATACGGCTACGATCTCGGCCATTACAGCAGCAAGGGCGAGCTCTTCGAGATCGTCCGCAATACCGACGATGGCGAGAAGGCCATCCTGAATCCTGATGGGAAACTCATTCGGACGATGCCGCGTGGCGAGAAGGTCAAGGCCAGCCGCAGCGTACACGTCAAGCTGATCCCGAGCCTCCCCGCGCGCGTTGAAGTCATCCGCAAGATCTTCAACTTGTACACGAGAAGTCCAGGTCTCGGATGCAGGGCAATCGCGGTGCGCCTCAACCGCGAGGGTGTGATCTCGGCGAAGGGCAAGGGTTGGGGGCTTTCATCGATCCGGGCAATGATCCTGAACGATGCCTACATCGGTCGCATCGTCTGGAATCGACGGGCGATGGGAAAATTCCACAGGATCGCCGACCGGCGCGAGGTCGAGCGCGACGGCTGTGGCAGGCGGCGGCTCGAGTGGAATGCGCGGGAGGACTGGTTGGTCCACGAGGAGTCGCACGAGCCGCTTGTCGATCCGGCCACCTTCGGGCGGGCGCAGAGGCTGATGAGGGAGCGTGGTGCTCGGACCTGCGCGACCGGCTTCCTGACCGGAAAGGCGAGGAGCTCGCGCTACCTCATGTCGGGTCTGATGCGGTGCGGGACCTGCGGCGGCTCGATGTTTGGCCACACAACATGGAAGAGCCAGCGGAGGAAGGACGGGAGCCGCGTGGGAACCGGCTACTACGTGTGCTCCGCGGCCATCATGAAGGGCAAGGCCATCTGTCCTCCGGTACGGATCCTCCAAAGCGCTTGACCGCCCGCGAGAAGTGACC
>JAGMBO010000059.1 GCA_023129715.1 Candidatus Eiseniibacteriota bacterium
GCGGCAGAACTAGGAGCAGGATCGCCAGGCGCGATCGCCATCGTCGCCCACAAATGTAGGCTGGCATCGGGTCCTCCGTTGTAGCGAGCGTCCTTCGCGGGGAGCCGGGCCCGTGGCTACGGGTCCCGCGGCTGCAGTGGAATGGCCCCGAGGCGCTGCTCGCGTTCAGAAGAAATCGAGGTGCGCCCTGATGGTTCGATGGTCGTCGAGGACATCCCAGAACGTGCGACTCATCTCCTCGAGATTGTCGAAACGATGCGTTAGAAGCTGCGCGGGCCAATCGTCATGGAGCTCGCAGGCGTACTTGAGGCCTTCCAGGCCAAGTCGGAAATGCAAGCGTTCCGCATTGACGATCCCTGCAATCTGTGCGTTGTTCATCACTAGGTCGTAGAGCAGCCGATCGGCGTCGATCGACACCGGCCTACTGCCCGCCGTGATCGAGCTAAGCATGAAGAGGGTTCCCGGCGCATGGAGCTGGGCGAGTGCCCGCAGAACGGTCTCGGAATCGCCGCACATGTCGACCACGGCATCGAAGAAGCCCTCAGGAACCAGCCGCTTCATTGCGTCGAGGTGCCAGTTCCAGCGCGATCGGTCGTCGGGATCGGGGATCTCGATGAAGTCCTGCAGACTGACGTAACGAGCCCCCAACTGGTCGATGAGTCTCTGCTTCAGCGCGCGGGGGTCACGCCGTGTCCAGGCGGCAACGATGCAGTCGAATCCCTCTCGGAGAAAGAGCGGAATCGACGGCAGGGCGACGCCGCCCGCCCCGAGGAAGAGCACGACCGGCTTGCGGCGGGCACCCCAGGGAAGGCCCCAGAACGGCGGGTTCCAACGCTCGGGCTGGTCCCATCGTTCCGGGTACTGCGAACCGCGGGCAATGTGCCAGCAGCGGCCCAAAGCGTGGCCCCCGATGCTCGCCGGTTCACCGAAGCTGCCATAGGCCGGATCGAGACCAGGGGGGAGGGGGACGGCATGCGTATGAGGCACGATGACCGTCTCGCAGCCGAAACCGGGCGTGTGGAAGATCCCGAATTCCGTGATGTCCTCCTGCCAGCGATAGCAGCGCTGTGGAAGCCCCGCCTCGCATGCGGGGCAGCCCGCTCCCTGCCGGACGAGTAGTGACACCCAGTCGCCGTCCTGCAAAGTGCCGGGAACCTCGCTTCCCCGGGCGAGGATCTGGCCGCCCGCTTCATGCAGGATCCGGGCATACGGTTCGCAGCCCCTAGTGGGCGTGCCGTGCCCGGGCGTCGTCGCGATCTCGCGGTCCGTCCGGCAGACCATCACGCGCTTGACCCTCACCAGGACATCGCCCGGGCCTAGATCATCTGGGGTCGGCCGGTCGACCTTGATCACTTCGACAGGCCGGCGTTCACCCGGCGCAATGGGCTGCATCCTCAGTGCCAGCGCCTGCTGTTTCGGTCGGCGGCTCACGCGGGGGACTCCTTCCTCCGGCTGTGCAGGGAACCCACAGGGACTTGACTATGCTAGCCGGAGCGGGGGTGATGTGCTATTCCGAATTGCGTGCTCGAGAAGGGGGGACTAGCCTCCAAGGGGCGCTGGGGGAGGGAGGTCAAGTGCGCCGATTGCGCTTGCTCTATTGCATCGACACCGTCGGTCAGGACGCCGGCCCCGATCGGCAGCTCTCCGAGCTGATCCCACGCATCGACCCGCTTCGCTTCGAGATCCATCTGTGCTGCTTCGAGCAGTGCGAGCGCCTGAATGAACTGAGCCGGTGGTGCGCGCCGCTCGTCTTGCCCGTCCCCAGCTTCTACCGGCCGCGGGGTCTCCGTGCGCTGAGCAGGCTGCACCGCTACATCGACGAGCACCGCATCGAGGTCATGCATACGTTCATGGTCGACGCCAATATCCTCGGCATCCTCGCTGCACGCCGATCATATTGCCGGGCCGTGATCAGCAGCCGACGCAACATGGGCTATTGGATGACTCCCCTCTACCGGCGGCTCTATCGCCTGCTCAACCGGTTCAGCACCCGGCTGCTCGCCAATTCCGAGGCAGTGCGCAGGCATGTGATCGCCACCGAGGGCGTTGCTCCCGAGAAGGTCGACGTACTCTACAACGGCGTCGATCTAGCCCGCTTCGCCCGGGGAGCGGGGGATCCCCCGATTGCTCGATCCCGGCACCTTGCGGAGGGGGCGAAAGTCGTCGGCGTGGTCGCGAACCTGCGCCCCATCAAGGATCATGCCCTATTCCTCAAGGCGGCGAAGCAGGTCGCCGAGGCTGTGCCCGAGGCTACGTTCCTCCTTGTCGGAACCGGGCCGCTGCGGCGGAGCCTGGCAGCCCTGGCAGAGGAACTCGGGATTGGGAGACGCGTCCTATTCAGCGAGGGGACGGGGACCGTGGTCGACTACCTGCCCTGGATGGATGTCGGTTGCCTCTCATCGGCGAGCGAGGGGTTCTCCAACGCCCTGCTCGAATACATGGCAGCCGGCCTTCCGGTGGTTGCGACGGACGTCGGCGGCAATCGTGAGGCGGTCGAGCACGGGGTGACCGGCTTCATTGTGCCGCACGGAAACCCCTCGGCGCTGGCCGCCCCAATAATTGAGCTGCTGGCCAACGAGTCACTGCGGCAGAGGCTCGGGCGCCGCAGCCGGCAGCGCTGCAGCGAGCGCTTTGCGATCGAGGATGTCGTCCGCCGGCACGAGAACTACTACGCGGCGGTATTCGAGCAGGTGGCGCTCCGTCCGGCGGTGCGCGGCATGGATCCGTAGGCGGAGATGGCGTCAAGCCCCCTCTCCGCGGGAGGCGCCCGATACCGGCCATTGCCAGCGCTGCCGGCGATTGCTCAGCGAGCGTCCGGTGATCGCGGCGGAGGCGATTGCTGGATGAAACTGCAGCGCAGTCACCAGGTTGCAGCCGTGGATGCAGGCGCAACTGCGCGTCTGCGCCCGCATCGCCGCCGCCGCCGGTGAGTTCCAGAGGCGCTCGAAATCGAGGTCATATTCGCGCAGATCAGCGAATGGGCGGGTCAGCTCGCAGACCGCCACGCTGCCATCCGGGTAGACGACACCTTCGAGTCGCCCCGCGTGGCATGGGAGCACCCGCCGTTGCTCGGTGAGAATCCGCAAGGTGGTATGCATCTTCGCCTGCTCAAGCTCGGACCAGAAGGCCTCGGGACGTCTTGCCTGCAACTCCTGGAGGCTGACGTAGAGTGCTGCCAGTTGCTCGACATCGTGGGAGAGGGAGGCCGATTCGTCTTCCTTGGGATCGAAGTCGCTGGAGATCTCGGGATTGAGTCCAAAGACCCCGTAACGGCTTCCGCGAATCACCAGGAATTTCAGCGAGACTCCCATGGGAACCAGGTGGTCGACGAGTTCAGCGATCTCGCCATAGTTGCGAGGTTGAATAGCCAGAGCCGTGCTGACCGTCAGTATGGGATGCTTGAGCTGCAAGGCAGCGAGCAGCGAGATCGTCCGCATCGCCTTCTCGAATGCGCCCGGGACCCCGCGAATGGCATCGTGCGTACCCTGCATCCCATCGAGCGAAACCTGGACGCTGAGCTTCTCCAGGGAGCACTCATCCAGGATGCGTTGACACGTCTCGAGCGTGCGCTCCGGAAGGAGCCCGTTCGTCGCGATCCCAATCACCCGAGTGGTGCTCATGCGGTTGAAGATCCGGGCGATATCGGCCAGCTCCTGGCGCAACACTGGCTCACCGCCGGTGAGGGCCAGCGAGCCGAGGCCGTCGCGCAGGGAGGCGGCGATGCGTTCGAGCTCGTCGAGGCGGAGTTCATTCGTGCCGGCATTCAGTTCGCGCCAGTAGAAGCAATGTGCGCAGCGGGCATTACACCGAGAAGTGACGAAGAGCGTGAGGGCATCGGGGCACCGCCGCGCGCCTAAGCGTGGGAGCTTGTGCTTCAGATACCGGTCTGCTACGCGAAGCTGGACCCATCCCGGGAGAAACCTGAAGGCGTGCCTCAGCAGGCGCCTTGCGGTCCTGACGCACGTTCTCATGGCTCCCTCCTGGGAGTGGCCGAGCGGCGAAAGCGCTCGATTTCGGCGCTGGCGAGAAAGTCGGCGGTTCGGGCCCGCTGAGTCTCGGACAGGTGGCGGAGATTCCAATCGTAGGCCTTCAGGATCAGCCAGGGATCGATCAGACTCTCGCGGCCGATCCGGCGCCCGAGAATCACGTAGGCGAGGAGCTTCAATGGCAGCAGGGGATAGAAGATCAACACGCGCAGCGCATCGAGGCCAAGGCGCACCAGCGGGCGTATTGCACCACCGCGCTTCCATAGCAGACGGAGCTGCGTGCGGTAGTACTGATAGGTTTCATCCGGCAGGCGACCGGTGCGGCTTCCCTGGTGCAGGGCAGCATAGGCGAATGCGACGCAGTTGCGATAGCCACGCATCCGAATCGCCAGACCGAAGTCGGCGTCCTCTGCGCCGAAACGGTAGTGGGGATCGAAACCGGAGACCTGGCGCGCGACTTCTGAGCGGATCATGCAGTGGCAAGTGGCCACATAGTCGCAGGGAGTAAGGGCGTCGGACTCCCCTTCGGCCGGCACACGGAAGGTCCGCCCGGTGTACCCGACGCGCCTTCCATAGGCGCGGCGCTGGTCGCCTTCATAGAGGGGAATCTCCCCACCCAGCTCGCCGATGCATGGATCGGTCGACATGCGCGCCACCATTCTTGCAATCACGTCGGCGTCGGGGAAGCGGACGTCACTGTCCAGGAAGAGGAGGTACTCCCCCCGGCTTGCCAGGATGCCCTGGTTGCGACGGTGGGCGGGGCCCCTGTTCGTCCTGCCTTGCAAGACGTGGACGCTGGGGAAGTCCCGCTTGACCATGTGGACCGTGCCATCCGAGCTGGCATCATCGACCACGGTGATCTCTAGATTGGGGTAATCCTGGGTCAGGAGGGCGTTGAGACACGTGGCCAGCTCAGCCATCCGGGTGTATGAGGGGATGATTACGGATACCAGCGGTGTGGTCTCATGCATGCCGGCTGTTACTCCTGCTCGCCGGTTTCGCGATCGCGGCTGTAGATCCTGAGCACCGCCAAGCCGGTTCCCGCATAGATGTACCACGTGCGTCGCAGGAGGCTATGCCCGAAGATACCGGAGATGAGCAGAACCGCGAGGCCAGCGAAGAGCCCCAGGAGAAGGATCCGCTCGAACCCCCAGCCGGCGCCCGCCTCTGCCAATCTGCGGCCGGTTCGGCGATTGAGGCGGAACGCCGCGATGAGGAATGCGAAGAAAAGCACAGCGCCCACCAGTCCCACCTCGGCAAACACCTGGATGAAGAGGCTATGGGGTTCCAACCAGCTTCGCCTCTCTTCCGGTGAGTAGGCAGTGGCGTGTGCCGTCCCGAAGCAACCGATGCCGACGCCGAAGATAGGTCGATCGGTGATCATCTGCAGACCTGCCTGCCAGGTCGCGAGCCGTGCTTGGGATGACCCATCCAGCTCGCTGTGCGTGATCGTGGAATAGCGCGTCTGGTACTGCTGGGGCAGGAGCAGGAAACCGCCGACCAGCACCAGGATCCCGACGATCCCGAGCAAGACGCGATGGCGGGTACTCCACCAAAGGACGGCGATACCGCCCAGAAATCCCAGGATCGACGCCCGAGATCCAGTGACCCCGAGGGTTGCCGTCAGCAGCAAGGTCCCGATGGCGAGAACCAAACGCTTCCAGCCGAGCGGCTTGTGCAACGCAAGCAGCAGGAAGAGCGGGATCGCAGCTGCCATCGTGGTGCCCAGCTGATTGGGACTGCCGGCAACGCTGGTGCTGCCGACCGCCCGCTCGATGCCCTGGGCGAAATGCGTGGATCCTCCCAAGTATCCCCCGAACGCGTTGAGCGCGACATAGCCGATCAGTAGCAGCAGCGTCCAGATGAAGACCCGCAGCCGCAGCCGCGAATCGACAAGGTGGACCACCAACAGGTAGAAAACGACGATCTTGAGCATCTCGAGGAAGGAAGTGACCGCCTGGCCGCGCCAGTAGGCGAACGGTACGGAGAGCAAGCTCGCGGCGACGAAGAGCAGCAGGAGGAGGGTCTGGGCCGAGCCGTCGACGGAGATGCGTCGCTCCCGCCCGTATTGCGCCAGGAGCAGGCCGAGTAGAGTTGCCGCCCCGACCAGGCGCTCAAGGTGCAGCGGGGCGAGTGCCGGATAGAGCTCTGCGGGGCGCAAGAGGAAGAGGCCGGTGTAGAGCAGCAAGCCCCAGAAGGGTCTAGTCAGAATCATGACCGCGAAGAGCAGGCCGGCCGCCAAACCGACGAGCAGCAACGGTTCGATCCGCACCAGCCCAAGGCCGGCCGCACTACAAAGGACAACGGCTGCAAGGAGATAGGCAATGCGACGCCCGAGGGCCACTTCGTGGGGGACATTGCTCCCGAGCTCCGGCCGGCTGGTCAAGGCCGTCGGCGGACGCGGAGCAGGCTTCTCAGGGCTCATGCATCCCTCGGGTTGTGGGTAGCACCCCCTCTGAGGCGAGACAGGCGCACTTTCATATGGATCGGCTATTCTACGGCTAACGCCAGCAACTAGGCAAGCTGCAGCCGACTCTACCGCTGCGAGCCCGGGAATGGAAATACTGCCAAACCTCTGATCGCATGGCTGAGCTCAGAGAACTTGCGCCCCATCCGAAACCCGAGGGAACGATCGTCCTCGAGTTCGTACTGCAGATCGACCAGCAGCTGCTGAGCGATCGTCTGAAAGACCGCCCGGTCCCCTCGGGACATCAGCCGACGAAACACACCAATCTTGCTCTGGTCCAGGGGCGAGACGGACGAACGGTGCTCCGTGCGGACAAGCTCTTGCGGCATCCGGCTCGCGGCCGTGTGGTGGTAGTCGAGCATCTCGGGCTCATAGGCCTCGCCGATCCAGGCACACACATTGCGGAGGGTCTCCTCTGGGGAGCGCACTAGGTCCTCGTAACGGATCTCCTTGTACCGCTCGCCGAGCGTCTGGCCCGCACGGCGAAGACCCGTCACCATCCAGCACCAGTGGTGCGCCAAGAGGATCACTGAACATTGGCGCCAGGTCTTGATCCGCATTCGGGAGGCAGTCACATCGCGGCCGTCACGGATGAGATGCAAGAAGAGCGCATCGGGGAAAAGTGCATTGAGATGGTGAACGTGGAGGACACCAGGGTTCTTGTCACCCCAACGCGTCTTGTTGCGACGCAATGCCCAGGTCCGAAAGACGGCCTCAACAACGCCTGCGTACGTGGGCTCCGCGAGGTGAGCCATGATCTGATCGACATCGATATCTGACATCTCACCGCGTCTGACGAAAGGATTGGCGAGGATCTCGGTCAACAGCCTGCGCACATTGGGTGTCTCCCGGAGATCCCCGAAGCTGTCCCGTTTGAGATAAAGGGGAATGATGAAGTCGGTCTCGAAGGGGATGGCGATCTGGGCGTGGGCATCGAGCATAGAGGTGGTCCCCATTCTTTGGACA
>JAGMBO010000006.1 GCA_023129715.1 Candidatus Eiseniibacteriota bacterium
TCGGCAACCCCGGCTCGGAGGCCGGCCACAACCTAGTGAGCTGGGGGCCCATTGAGCCAGCCAACACCGGTGGCTACTACGGCGGGATAGAGGACTGCCGGGTGATCTGGGCGCCGACGGAGTTCGTGGATGGGCAACCTACGTCCGTCGTAGAACCTTGGGCCACAGTAGACCTGGATTTCGGGGAGTGCTACGGCCCGAAGTGCCTGACTCTACATCACCTAGAGGGTGCCGCCCAGGATGCGTTCGACGTGCTGCTCTATCCGCCGGGAGAGCCTGGAAATGCACGACTGCTCTTCTGCTATCCCGGACGCGAGCAGACCAGTGAGATTTGGCACAATCGGGGGATTCGCGTCCTTGCATCGGGAATCAAGACCGTGAAGCTCGTCGCCACGCACGAGGCCTGGTCCGGCTTCGGCACGTACGGGCAAGTCGCCTTTGACACCATCATGGTCCAGGACTGGGTTCCGGTTCGCAGCTTCGTCGACATCGGGGTACCTGAATCTGAGAGCGGTCACAATCTCCAGGGGTGGGGACCCATCGAACCGGATCACAGCGGTGGCAACTACGGAGGGATCGCGAATTGCCGGACGGTCTATGCCTCGGCGTTGAATGGCGACGGCGAACCATGGGCGACTGTGGATCTCGACCTTGGCGACTGCGCTTGCCCGCTGTCTCTCAAGATACATCACCTGGACGGGCTTGTTCTCAACGATGCGTTCGATGTGTTCCTCTACCCTGGCGGCCACCCAGAAGCTTCCGAGCTCATCTTCAACTGGGCCGGGGATGGATTGACCGAAGAGAACTGGTACATCTCGTCGGTCCCCGTCGAGGGCACAGGCATACACACCATCAAGTTCGTCTCCACGGAGCCTCCATGGGCGCATTTCGACGTTTATGGACAGGTGTGCATCGATACCATCATGGTGGTCCCGTGTCAGACCTTCCCACCGCCCGCAAGCATCCCGACGGCAGCATTTCACCCAAGGTCTGCACTGCATCTGCAGCCGAATCCGTTCCGAACGAGTACTGCCCTTCAGCTGAGACTCAATGATGCAACACCGGTGACCTTCTTGATCTACGACATCCAGGGCCGTCAGGTCTGCAGGGTTGCCGATCAACTCTTCCAACCCGGCCAACACCAGCTCATTTGGGACGGGAAAGACGCAACCGGGCACTCCGTTGCCCCGGGCATCTATCTCTACCAGGTACGGATGGACGGGCGCACTGACAAGAGCGGGAAGGTGATTCACGTAAGATAGCCCCTCTTCAACTAGACATTTGAGAGGAGGCGATGCCCTTCCCGCAGACAAGACCGCACGCGGAGAGGCCTGGGAGCGCGTTGGCGGGCGTAGGATGGCCGGGAATCCAGCCGTGCATCCGTCTCGCCCACCAACGCCTCTGCGGGATCAAGGCTCATTTCAGGCCTCCGACCTGCTCAGGAGTATGCGGGCGTGCTTGTCGATGTCATCCGAGCTTGCACCTGGCGGTGAGCCTCGCTAGGTCGCCGAGGGCAGTCGTCGTATCGATCACGGTCGTCGCCGGGATGTAGACGACCGGCTTGACAAGCAGTCGGCCGCCAGGTAGCGTATTAAGGGCTTGCTTGCGATTGTGCCGTACATCTCCGGAGCAGTCGTGGGCAGCCGATTTGGAGTTCTTCCGGTCCGGCCCTGTGCCGGTGAAAAGGGAAAACGGTCAAAAACCGTTGCGGGCCCGCCGCTGTAGTCGGGGACGGCCTCCGCAGAATGCCACTGCCGAGCGATCGGTGGGAAGGCGCGGAGGCCGGGGGATCCGAGAGCCAGAAGACCTGCCGGAAGACGAACCAGGCGATTCGCATGGCCCGAGGTCGGCCGGCGCGCGTGCTTCTCCGGCCCCCTCTCCGCGTGAATCCCCGGGCGTGACACATCAGGGCAGTGTCCCGTGCCGCATGCTCCTCGAGGTCGGGAGATGCGTGCTCGCGTGCGACGGTGGCTTTGCCATACGCCAGTGCAGGCGACTCCAGCGGTCTGCATTTGCATTGGCTTCGCTCTCAGCTCGGCTGCCCCACTTGTAGGCGCCGCGGACGCGGCAGTGCCCGGCACCGCAAGCACTGCTCCAGCGCGCACTGCCGCCACCGAAGCAACCAGCGGTCCCCACCCCGCGAGTGCCGACACGACCGGCGGTATCGCGCTCATCGCTGTGCTCGAGGCCCGCAACGACTCTCTCCCCCCACCCGCACGGGCTCAGGCCAACAAGCGCATTCTCGATTGGCCCGTGCCGCTCGATACGATCCACGTCGTCGGGCGCCGCCCGACCCGGGTGGAACTCCTCGCGCGCGAGAGCGCCTTCGTCACCCGCATCGAAGTCGCCGCAGCGCGGCGCCCCTTCGAGGGCGTTGCCGAGTTGCTCGACCGCAGCGTCGGCGTGCAGGTCACCCGCTACGGCGGTCCCGGCGCGATGGCCACCCTCTCGATCCGCGGCGCCAATCCCGGAGAGGTCGAGATCTTCCTCGATCGCACCCCGCTGCGCAGCGCGACCCAAGGCGTCGTCGACCTCAGTGCGCTGGATCTCTCCCAAGTGGCCGCGGTCGAGATCTACCGCAGCGCGCCCCCCAGCGACTTGGGCGGTCGCACCGCCGGATCGGCCGTGCGCCTGGTCACCCACGAGCCAGCGGGCCCGCACTTCGCCCTGCGCGCCTCGAGCGGCAGCTATGGCACGCGCGAGTTCTCGCAGATTCTGAGCGGCGCGTTCGACCGGCATCACTACTTTGTCTCACTCTCGCACTTTCGCACCGACGGGGACTTCCGCTACTTCAACGACAATGCCACCGCCTACGAGACGAGCGACGATGCCTGGCTGCGCTGGACCAATGGGGACGCGGCCCGTCAGACGCTCTTTGCCAAGCTCGCGCTGGCGCCAGCGCGCGGCCTGCACCTCGATCTCGCGACCGATATCTCTACCCGGGATCAGGGACTTCCGGGAACCACGCACCAACCGACCGAACGCGTACGCCTGCAGACCAAGAGCCGCCGTCACCGCGTCGAGCTGGCCACCGATGGGCGCGGCCACCGTGACCTAGATCTGCGGCTTTACGGATTCGACGAGACGACCGATCGCAGCTATCGCGATCCGCTGCGCGAACTCGACCTCCTGGGCGTTCCGAGCCGGGTCGATCAGGATCAGACGCGCCGCGGCGGCGGCCTGCATCTGTGCTGGACGACGATGTCAGCCTCGCCTTGGATCGGCGCTCATTCGTTCGAGTGTCTCGGCGAATGGGGCGCGGAGCGCCTGCAGCGCGTGTCGCTTCCCGGCCGGCCCACGGACGATCGCCGCGAGCGCCGCTCGCGGCTGCTCTCGATCGGCGATCATTGGGATCCGCTCAACGGCCGAGTGCGGGTGAGCGCCTTCCATCGTTGGGACCGCACGTCCGACAACTTCACCGGCAGCGATCCCTACCGTCCCTTCGCCGCCCGCCCCGAGCACACCGCCACCGTCTCCGGGCCGCGGCTGGGCCTGCGCGTGACCCTGGATCCATGCAACACGCTGAAGGCAAACTACGCCCGGCAGGCGCGCTTCCCGACATTCACCGAGCTCTTCGGCTATGAGGGCGCGATGCTCTCGAATCCCGATCTGCAACCCGAGACCGGCTGGCGCGCCGACCTGGGCTGGATCTGGACACCGTTCGGTGCGGCATCCGGCATGCGCCTGCGCGTCGAGCAGGTCTACTATGAGAGCCGTCTCGACGACATGATCGTCTTTGTTCTCGTCTCCAGCCGGGAGACGAAGCCCTTCAATCTCGACCGCGCGCACATCCGCGGCTACGAGCTGAGTATCGAACTCGACCAGCTCCCCGGACTGCGGGATCTCGATCTCTTGCCGGCCATCGAACGCTGGGCGCGCCGGCGGCTTGCCGCGGGAGCGACGACCGCCGCGGCCTCGACGCCTTCCCGAACGGCAGCAGCGCTGACCCTGCATCTCGACTGGCAAGATGCGCGCGACGAGGGCGCCTCGCCGGTCTACCACGGCAAGCAGCTCCCCTATCACCCCCCCGCAGAGGCGCAGGCACAGCTCGATCTTACCCAAGGCCGTTGGGAGATCGACTATGCGTTGCAGTATCGGGCGGGAGCCTTTTGGGGACGTTCGAACCTGTCCTTCTTCGAGACCCCCGCGCAGTGGCGACACGATCTGGCGCTGCGCTGCCGCGTCGCGCGCGCTCTGCGGCTGGGTCTGCGCATCGAGAACCTCTTGGGGGCGGAAATCGAGGATCTGCGCGGCTATCCGCTGCCGGAACGCTCCTGGTACGGCGAAGTGGAATGGCATCCCCTGGCGGGAGCCAATGAGATGGAATCTTCAATGCAGGGGGAATCGTAATGGACAACGCAACGCACGGCTCGGCTCTGAGCGAGCCGCGAACCCAGCGCGCGGACCGATGGAATGTACGCAGACGGCTGGTCTCCTCTCTGTTGGCGGCGGGGATTTCGTTGGCCGTGCTTCTCGGCGCACCGCTGGCAGCGTTCCTTGGCGGGCCTGCGGCCGCGCTTCTCGGCGCACCGCTGGCCGGGCTCTTCGGCACACCGCTGGCCGCGCTCCT
The DNA here is from genome assembly GCA_023129715.1 of Candidatus Eiseniibacteriota bacterium. Classification (GTDB taxonomy): domain Bacteria; phylum Eisenbacteria; class RBG-16-71-46; order CAIMUX01; family WJJG01; genus JAGMBO01. Next base: position 4,571 of record JAGMBO010000006.1, read on the forward strand.
CGGCGGGTCTACCGCGACCGCCGCCCCCGCCTATGCGCAGGGCGACTACTTCCTGATCTTCACCCGCGAGATCCCCGGCACCGGGGGCGCCTTCTCGCTGATGGATATGAACACGCCCTGGGATCACGACAACAACTACGGCATCATGCACAACGATGTCTGGGCCTGCTTCCACGAGGGCCTGATCTACGTCGTCAACCGGCAGGATGGAGACAACATCCAGGTCCTCGACCCGCAGGATGATTTCAACACGGTGCTCCAGTTCTCCGTCGGGGCCGGATCCAACCCTCAGGAGATCTGCTTCGTCGACGGACAGCGGGCCTTTGTCACCCGATACAACGATGCCGATCTCTGGGAGGTCGATCCCTCCACGGGAGACCACACCGACACGATCGATCTCTCTCCTCTGGCCGACCCCGACGGACTGCCCGAAATGCAGGGGATGGCGATCCGGGACGGCCTGCTCTATGTCACCGTGCAGCGCTTCGACCGGGACAACTCCTGGACCCCCGTGCCCCCCTCCTATCTCGCGGTCATCGACCTGGCCGACAACACGCTGCTCGACATGGATGCGGGAACGCCCGGCACGCAAGGCATCCCGCTTGCCGCCACCAATCCGAACAGCGGCATCCGCGTCGACCCGCTCACCGGAGACTTCCTCATCGGCGAGACCGGCGAGTACTTCGTCTACGACGGGGGCATCGAGCGCTTCGATCCGGTCACGAAACTGAGCGCGGGATTGATCGTCACCGAAGTGCAGCTCCAGGGAGATCTCAATATCTGGAAGACGGCCGATGGCCAGCGCGCCTATGCCATCTGCCTCAACACCTCCTACGAGACCCGGGTAGTCGCTTGCGATCTGGGCACCGGAGAAAACCTGGGCACGGTGATCTCGGCGAATGAGTATGCCTATGCTGACCTGCACATTGACACGCCCCGCGACCAGCTCTTCATCGCCGACCGCGGCTACACCGATCCCGGGATGCGGGTCATCGACACCGAAACGCATCAACCGCTCACGCCGGGAGCGATCGGCGTGGGCCTCTATCCGCAGTTCCTCCTCGCCATGCACGGGCCCAATTCCGGAACTCCGGATCGATCGGGCGAGCCGGCCCTCACCCTCGAGGCCTTTCCCTCCCCCGCCGCCGGCCCCCTGACGCTGCGCTTCGATCTACCTGTTCGCCAGGAGATCGCCCTGGAGATCTTCGATTCCGCCGGCCGGCGGATCGCCACACCCGCCCGGGGAGGCTGGAGCGCGGGCGTTCATTCGATCGGGTGGAATGGACGCGATGGGTTCGGACGACCGGCGCCGGCGGGAACCTACTTCGCCCTGCTGAGGACGACTGCGGGTGGGCAGTCCGTGAAGATCCAGCTGATTCGTCCTCCCGCAGCACGTTGATTGTGGTACGAGAACTACTGATGGCGACGGCGTAACTCCCTCGGCAGAGGGATCTCGGGGCCAGGAAGCTCCGCCGGACAGGACTTCCATCGGAAGCATTTCCGGGAGAGTCAGTTGCGTGCAGTCGATCAGGAATCTCCGCTCCACAACCTTGGATTCGGGCGATTCCCGGCTAAAGAACGCAATCGACGGCCGCGATAGATCATAGGGAGATCTACAGATCCGTCACAAACACCTCCGGCCGCCGCCGGGCGGGGTTTCTCCCGCTCGGGACCGATGAGGAAGAACCACCTATGGCGCTGAGCCGTTCGCATAGAGCGCAGATGAGCTTCCCGATCCACTTCACGGCACCCGATCGTTCGAAGACCTACATCGGGGAAACCATCGACATCGCCTCGACTGGGTTCTCGGTTCAAGTGAAGACTGAGGAGCCTCTTCCAGCCACGATTCTCGCCGGTATCCTCCCCAGCCAAGTCGCCGGCGACGCGATCCTCTGTAAGGCACGGATGGTCTGGCAGGGCGGCATCACCCAGGGGCTCGGACGGGCGAGCTACAAGATCACCTCGATCGCTCAGAAGAGCCAAGAACGGCTCGATCAGCTCATTCAGAACTCCTTGCTCGAATTGATCGAACAGTTGCAGGAATCTCCAACCTTCCAGGAATGTGATCGCGCCGACCTCGAAGTGCTGCTCGGCCTGGCGCGCACGCGCGGGGCGGCTGTCCGGCAGGTGCTCTTCGAAGCCGGCCGCGAGGAGCGGGCCGGCGTCTACATCATCTTGGATGGAGATGTCTCGGTTGCCCCCCCCCAGGGAGAGGCCGTGCCCTACGGGCCGGGCAGTGTCATCGGACGCTGGACGGGCCCCGAACCACTGGTCAACGAGGAAACCGCCACGGCGCTCGGTGACGTCCGCTTCCTGTGTGTTCCCCTGGCCTTGATTCCCGAAGTCCAGCAGCGCGCCCCGGTAATCGCCTCTCTGCTCTTCGGCGCCCTCGGGCAAGTTCCTCCCCGCAGCACGCGCCATGGATCGCGCCGGCGGCGGCACCTGATGCGCATCAACCTGCCCCATGAGCTGCAGGAGATTCCGACGCTGCCGAGCGTCTTCAATGCAGTCATGGATTGCATCGAAAACCCCGATTCGACGCCGAAAGATCTGGCCCGCATCCTGCGCAAGGACCAATCGCTGACCGCCAAGATCCTGAAGACGATCAACTCGGCGCTCTACAGTTTCGCGCGCACGATCACCTCCGTCGATGAAGCGGTCGTTCTCCTCGGCATGCAGCACACCGCCAATCTGGCGATCACCGCGATGCTGCTCAACACGCTTGTCGACGAGAACGATTCGACCCGCCGTCCGGAACAGTTCTGGGAGCACACGCTGGGAACGGCCTACTTCGCCCACCTGCTGGGCAAGCGGGTCCATCACAACGCCCGCACGGCGGCCCCCGCGGTGGTTTCCGCTCAGGTTCGCGGCCAGGAGCAGGCACCGTCCGCGTCAGCCGGCCAGGGCACTGCAACACCCACACGCCGCACGCCAATGTTCCAGGCCGGAAGGCGGACGGGAGGAATCGACAAGCTCGACCGGCTTTTCACCTACGCGGTGCTGCACGACATCGGGCTGGTTGTCCTCTTCCTGAAGTTCCCCGACTACTTCAGCATGGTTCGCGATGGGATCGAGAAGTTCGGCGAGCTCCACCTAGCCGAACTCGAGCTTCTCGAGACCGATCACTGCCAGCTTGGCTACCGCGTGGCCCGCGCCTGGCATCTTCCCGAGCCGATTCCCACGATCATCGCCGAACACCATCTGCCGCAAGTCTGGGCCCGGCAGCTCCAGGATCGCGACGAACTGCTTGCCCTGCTCCGCGAAGAACCGGTGGTGACCCTGATCTCGCTTGCCGATCTACTCGCCCGCCACTGCGAGATCGGTGTCGAGTTGGATTTCGAACCGCCCGAGATCCCCCCGATCCTCCTCGAAGCCTTGGGGCTCACCAGCGAGGACGCCGAGGAGTTGGTCGCCGAGGGGCCCGCCATTCGCGAGAAGGCCGAGGCCTTCTTCCGGGGCGTGAGCGTCTGATCGCACCGCCCTCGCACGGCCCCTTTTGTCACCCGCCTCGATCCTCGGCATCCGGCTTGCACGACTCCTGTGGGGTGCCGCCACCGTCGCTCGCGCGACGGCGGCGCTCCGGCCCCCGGCGATTCCATCCAAGGAGCCCCCATGCAACCCTCATTCTGGGCCATCGTGCTCATCTGCCCGGCACTCGGCTGCACGCCCGCGCAGGAGCCCGACGCCGATCCGGCGCCGGAAGCGCCGCAGGTTCTCATCCGCCATCCCATCGACGGTGCCTCCGTGGCCGACACGGTCACCATCCGCCTGGCGATCGAAAACCCGTCTGCGCTTCACCGGTTGGTCCTGGTCGTCGACGGCCGGACGGACCAGGAACGCTTCCGCCCACCCTGGGGATTCGTCTGGGAGACGGCAGCGCTTGCCGACAGCTCCTGGCACATTCTGCAAATCGCGGCGGGCGACGAGGCCGGCCGCAGCCGGCTCTCCGACTCCTGCCGGGTGCGCGTGTGCGCCAATGCGCCCCCCGAGATCGAGATCCTCTGGCCGCCGGCGGGACGCTGGATCGATCTCGACCGGCCGAGCCCATCGTGGCGCTGCCGGGTCGACGATCCCGATGAAGGCCCGCTGCCCGATGGGCAGATCGAGTGGCGTCTCGATGGCGAGCAGGTGGCGGGATCCGGGCGCGAGATTTCCCCGCCGCCCCTCTCGATGGGAGCGCACCTGGTGACCGCGCGGGCCCGCGATCGCTGGGCACGTTGGAGTGAAGCCAAGGTCATGATCCACGGCTTCCGCTATCCCGGCTCACACGATCCGCAAGCAGCCCTCGAAACGTTTCTCTGCGCGCTGCGGGCGGGTGATGCGGAGACCGCCGTCGCCCAACTCGCCCCCGACTTCTCGAGCTGTGAGCCGCTGGCGCAATCCTCGGCGAGCGCCACCGACCGGCACGAAGAGTCCCAAGCCCTCCAGGTACTTCTGGATCCCTTGCATTTCCTCTCACTCCAGATCGATGCGCTTCCGTCACCGCCCGAGACCTTGTCCTGGCGGGGGGCTGCGTTGGCGCAGATCGAACTCGGCGCACTGGCCCTGCACGCGTGCTGGCGTTGCGCGCCCGACACCGGTCAGGCCGGCGGGGGTGGGCCGGATGCCCCTGCGGCGCGCGACCTGCAGGTGATGGGGTCGGGTGGACGAATCGGGCTGCGCTGCCTCCCCGACTCCGCCGGCGGGAACCTCTGGCGGCTCTGGGTCTGGCGGGATTTGCACGGCGCCTGCTGGCGTCCCCGCGGGGGACTCTCCTGGAGCGCGGTGAAGCAGCTCTGCCGGGAGCAGCGGATCTGCCCCTGAGGGCAAGGTAGGCGGGCGATTCCTCCGACCGACTGCTACTCGAGCAGCTCCTCGACAGCCGCCAGGATCCGATCGGCCGCATCGCCCTCCGCGGGCCCATAGACCGCCTCGATGAACGCCCGCCAGGGAGCATCGGCCGGCCGGCGGGCCGATGGATCGGCGAGGGCCCGCTCGATGTGCGCCGCCAGGCCGGCGGAATCATCGGCGTGAACGACCAGCCCGCCCGGGTCCGGGCCGGGGAAGCGAGGGTGCTCCCCCAAACCGACGAGCACTGTCGGCGTCCGGTGCAGGAGGCCTTCGCAGACTTCGGCCCACGTTGTCGTGATCAGGACGTCGACAGCATTGAGCCATCCGGCGAATCGGTCGGGCGCGTGGACGTGGAACCAACGCAATCCACCTCTGCGCAAGTACCCCCAGTAGGCTCGCTCGTCGCCGCCGGCCTCGACCGAGGGATGGAACAGCACGAAGACATCCGCGCGCGATTCCAGAGCCTGGCCCAGCCAGCGGAGAAGCTGGGGAGTGTGGGTCGGCAGGCAGGCAACGCCCAGGATGCGCTGGCCCTTCTCCACTCCCCACCGGCTGCGCATCACCTCCCGTTCGTCCGAGCGGGCCGGGTCTCGATCGGCGGCGGACGGCGCCCCTGGGGTGCCGCTCGCCGCCGTGTAGAAGTCGGCGGATTGGCGGGGGTCTCCGGTCACCACGACCGCCGAGGGATCGAGACCCCCCCGGCCGACCAGAAAGCTCTTCACTTCCCGGCTGAAGACGCACAGGCGATCGGGAAGCCCGACGGCCGCACAGCGGGCTTGGCGCGAGTGCAGATAGGCATGATCCCAGTCGTGAAACGGGCGCAGCTGCAAGGCCAACGTCGGGATGCCGAGCCGGCGGGCAGCGGCGATCAACGGCCGGTTCTCCTCGTGGGGTTGGGCCAGCAGGATGACGTCAGGCCTGGCTCCGCGCAGGAAGTGAGTCTCGCGCCGCGTGACCCGCACATCGATGGGCAACCATTCGTTGACCGCCTCATCGAGCCAATCGATGATCATCTCCCCGATGTCGAGTCCCTCGAAGACCAGCGCCTCGCGGAAGCGGCGCTCTTTGCGGAGCGCGCGCCATTGGCGCTGGATGCCGCGAACCTCCCAGAACCCGCGGCTGGTCTGCGCGAGCAGGAAAAGGAAATGGCGCAGGTAGGTCGGGGCCAACCGGCCTGAGGTCAGCGCCCCGACATCGGGATCGTAGCGATCGGTGCGATAGTAGAGCCGCCAAGGAAGGCTGCGGCCCCGGCGCCACACCCTGCCGAGATGCGCGTCGCTGCGCGAGCGCCCACCATTACCGGCGACGCGCTGCCAGCACTGCGAATCGCTGACGAGGAGGATTTTCGGCCGCCGCACGAAGAGGTCCTCGGCAAGCAACTGCACCCCGTGCCACCCATCCTGGAGCAGGGCGAAAAGCTTGCGCAGCCGTCGTTCGGCCACGGTCTCGGCGGCGCGCGGCGGCGGCGGCGGGAGCACGGCGATCTCGGGGCGCAGGGCATCGCCGAGAGCATTGGCGAGGGCGCGGATGAGCGCCCGCTGATCGGCGCCAAGGCCCACCGCCGTCAATGTCAGCGGTGCACCGGCAGCAAGGCCCTCGATGACACGGCGCTCGACCATGCGCCGGTGGAGCCAGCCAGCCATCCGGTCGCGCAAGAAGCACCAGATGCCGACATCCCCAGTGGTCAGCGTGTCGGTGAGACTCCACCGGTCGGCCAGATCGTCGATCCAGATCCGGACGCGAGTGGGCAATTCGGGATCGAATGCCGGAACGCGGCTCTCCAGCCCGGCCCGGCAGAAGGCGCGCGGGCCGCAGAGCGCGGCAGTGATCTCCCGGTAGCCCTCCGGTTCCCGTCGCAAGTCGGTGGCCGGCCAGAGCGACTGCAGGAAGCTGTTCATCGCATCGGCGCCCAAACCGGGGTGGACGAGCACGAGGTCACCGGCGCGGGCGGGCGCAACGTCCGCGGTTTCCCGCGCGTCCCATGCGACGGAACCGATCACCGCGGAGTCCTGCTCTCTTCGGTCCTCGTGGGCCATGGTTCCCGTCTCCTCCCGCCCTCTTCCGCTCTCCCTCAGGCTCCTCGCTGCGAGGGAATCACCCCCGACACCGGCGGATCATCCACATCCCAACGCCGATCATGCACATTCCACCGCCGATCATCCACATCCCAACCGGGCAATCGAGATCAATCTTCCCCCGATGCTTCCCGGCTGTCGAGCGCTATGCTAAGTTGCGGTGCAACTCATGGCAAAGCTGACGACACAGGCCGGTGGCGTCTCGCTGGGACGCGGGATCGCCGCCGTGGCAGGTCTCGCCACGGTGATGGTGCTCTCCCGGCTCCTCTCGCAAGAAGACTACGGCACCTACCGGCAGGTCTGGCTGATCTTCTTCGTCCTCGCCCCGGTCATGGAGCTCGGCCTCACCCAGAGCGCCTCGTTCTTCGGCGCGCAGATGCAACGCCCTGATCGTAAAACCTATCTGGCCCAGAACAGCCTGACGCTGCTGCTCTCCGGAATCCTGACCAGCGCCGCCCTCTTCTCGTTCGCCGCGCCGATCAGCAATCTGTTCGGTAACCCGGGGCTGATCGTTCTCCTGCGCGCCTTTGCCCTCTTCCCGGCCTTCACGCTTCCGTTCAACATGGCCGAGAACACCTTGGTCGCCGTGGGACGCGCTGGAAGCGCGGGTCTGGTCACGGCGATCGCCGCCCTGCTCCAGACCGCGGTCACCCTGGTCGCCTTCTTCGCCGGCGCCTCGCTGACCCAGGTCTTCTTCTACCTCACCCTGTGGGCTTTCCTGCGCTGGATTGCCACGACCGCCGCCTTCATCTACATCTATCGCGATCTGACCATCCGCTGGGACTGGCCCCAGCTCCGCGGGCAACTCGGCTTCGCCCTGCCGATGGGCGCTGCCATGATGGTCGGTCTGCTCGGCCGCCAGATGGACAAGCTGATCGTCTCGAGCTATTTCTCCACCGAGCGCTTCGCTGTTTACTCGAATGGATCCTACGACATTCCGTTGATCAACATCGTCACCCTCTCGGTCACCGCTGTGCTGGTGCCCGCGATCGTCCGTGCCCGGGTCGCCGGCGATGTCGCCGAGGTCCAGCGCATCTGGCACGGGGCCGCCCGTCGGGTGGCAACGCTCTTCTATCCCGTCTTCGCCTTCCTGCTGGTCGCCGCGCGGCCCTTCATGATCGTGCTCTTCTCCGAAGACTACGCCGAGAGCGCCGAACCGTTCCGCGTCTTCCTCTTCCTCTTTCCGATCCGCATCGCCTTTCACAGCGGCCTCCTGCGGGCGTTGGGACGCACGAAGCAGATCCTGGTTGCCTCGGCCGGCTCATTTGCGATCAGTCTGGTCGCCGCGCTCCTGCTCGTTCGTCTCCCGGGGATCGGGTTCCTGGGGCCGGCGATCGCCAGCGTGCTGGGGGCCTACTTCGCCGCCATCTACGCCATCGTCGATGCCAGCCGCGTGCTCGGCTGGCGCCGGCGGGAGTACTTCCCATGGCGGAAGCTGGCGACGATCATGGCCGTCTCGCTGATCGCCGCCCTGCCCACGCTCTTGGCGGGCTGGTTCCTGCGCGCCGAGGCGGCCGCGACGCAGTTGATCGTGATGGCTGTCGTCTACGGCGGCGTCTATCTCCTGCTCGGAGAGACCACGGGGGTAGCCCGCACCCGGGAGTGGTGGCAGGTGGTCAACGATGTCGCGCGCCAGCGCTGACGAACCCGCAGCCCGAAAACGGCTCTCGCGTTGACGGACGGCCAACGCCGAGAAGGCTCGCACGGTGGCGGGTCGCGCGTCGCCGATCCACCCGCGATCACCCTAGCAGAGGTCGTCCATCAATTCGAGGAAGCGGCCATACTCGATCGCCGTCCAGCTCTCGGCGGTCACCGCCCCCTGCGAGCGAGTGATCATCGAGACCTTGGTGGCGACTTCCTCGCTGGGCGCCTCGTAGATGTCGAGGAAGTCGTAGGGCCCCAGGAGCGCATAGTGGCTGATGAAGCGCACCTCGGGACACTTCTCCGCGATCGCCTTCTTCCACTTCCGCCCGATCGCCTCACGATGCTTGACGTCGCAGGCAACCTCGGGGGCCAGCTTGGTCATCAGGATGAACGTGGCCATGATTACCCCTCCATGACGCCCTCGCCCGGATCCTCCGCGGCAGGGCCGGCTGCGCACCCGCGCCCGCGGGCCTTCCCGCGGGGCTGGTTGGGCACCTTCGACCAGATCACGCCCGGCAGGTTCGTCAGAGCAGTTTGCCGATCCGCCAGACACGGGGCAACATCTTCCTCGAATCGAAGGAGAAGTAGAGGATATCGGCCTTGGCGATGATGTTGGCAATCGGCACCGGGCCGAAAAACCGGCTGTCACGACTGTGATCGCGGTTGTCCCCCATACAGAAGATGTGGCCCGGGGGCACGGTGACCGGTCCGAATTCCCGGCTGTGAGGCATCAGCGACCCGGGGGAGAGCTTGGCGAAGGGTTCGTCCCGGAGCACGCCATCGACATAGAGCGCCCTGTTGTGGACCGCGACCTCTTGCCCCCCGACGGCCACGCAACGCTTGATCAATGTCTCGCCATCGTCCGGGCTCTCGAAGATCACGATATCCCCCGGCCGCGGCTCCCGCAGGCCGGGCACGCGGGCCGACCTGGTGAACGGGATCTTGGCGCCGTAGGTGAGCTTGTCGGCAAAGAGGAAATCCCCAACGAGCAGCGTATCTTCCATCGACCCGGAGGGAATGCGGAACCCTTGAAGGACGAAGGTGATCAAGGGAATGAAGATGATCAGGACGATGATGATCGACTTCAGCCAAGCCATCCCCTCCGCCACCCACTCGTCCTTCGTCCGCGGAAAGCGCCACCCCTGCTTGGCCGGCCTCTGTCGATCTGCGCGTGACATGCCTGGTTCTCCCACACTTCTGAAGTCTCCCTACCCGCGCCCGGGATGTTCCCCACCGGGGGCACTACTATAGTCGACCTCCGGCTGATTCTGAACCACCGGATTCGCCTGGCGCGCAGGGGCCGCGGATCCCGTTGACACCCTCGCTGGGCGGGCGGTTCAATCGGCGCAGTCCAAGGAGGCACTTCATGCTTGCGATGGTCCTCGAGGGCCCCGCGCCGGCAGAGTCGGCGCCCCTGCAGCACCGGGAACTCCCCGACCCGATTCCCGCAGCCGGACAGGTGCGGATTCGCGTGAGCGCCCGCGGCGTCTGCCGCACCGATCTGCACGAGGTCGAGGGCGAGCTGCCGCTGAAGAAACGCCCGCTCATCCCCGGTCACCAAATCGTCGGCACGATCGATCAGCTCGGTCCGGACGCCGGGGAACGCTTCCGGCGCGGGGAGCCGCCCGGCCTTCCCTGGCTCTACGAGACCTGCGGCAAGTGCCCGCAGTGTCTGGCGGGACAAGAGAACCTCTGTGGCGGAATCATCGACTATCGCGCGCTGCGCTTCGCGGAGATCCCGGCGCAGTCCGGAGCCGGTCGAGAGGGCGCAAATGGGCTTGCCATGAAGGCGCCATCTCCTGGATACTTGACGCCGCTGTTTATCCACCCGGGCGGCTCTCCGATCGTGCCAGCTTTGGAGCACCCCGGGTACGGCATGGGCTCAGGTGAGGAGGTTGGATGGCTAGACGCCCGAGGGGCCGGCGTAGAGGCGGAGGCGGTGGACACCACAAGAAGGGTGCGACGACGGGCCCCCCCGTCCGCAAGCCCCGAGATGATGCGGTCGAAGTGGAAGGCATCGTCAAGCTCGCGCTGCCGAACACGGTGTTCCGCGTGGAGCTCGAGGATGCCCGCATGGTCCTCGCCCACATCGGCGGGAAGATGCGCAAGCATTTCATCCGCATCCTCCCCGGCGATCGGGTCATCGTAGAACTCTCGATCTACGATCTCGATCGTGGGCGCATTGTCTATCGTTACAAGTAGCCGGTCTTTCCCTGTCACCGCTCGGACCCACATGCTCGCCCCCCGATCGTCTCTTCGTTCCCGGTCCGACGCGCCGAGCATGTGCGCGAGCCGGCGAGCATGGGTGCGGGGGCGGGATGAGCGGTACCGGCAGAAGCGTTGATGCAAAGTCGAGATGTCGGAGGACTACAAGGTGACCCAGCAGGAAAACAACGGCAAGGACCACGCAGAACCCATCCCCGCACCCGCCGCGGATGCCGCCGCGCCGGCTGCGCAGAACAACTCACCGGCTACGCAGAACAACGCGTCGGCTCCGCAGGACAACGCGCCGGAGGGGCAGGACAACGCGGCGGGGGATCGGAGTGGCACTGGAGACTTCCGTCTCGGCCAGCGCGTCTGGGGCCCCATCTTGCGTATGACCGAGAATCATGCCGTCGTCAGCCTGAGCGAGCAGGGTCTTGCCGAGGGCACACTCGACTTGGTTCATCTGCGCGATGATTTCGGCAATCTCAGTGTCGCCGAAGGGGATGAGGTGCAAGCCTTCGTCGTCAAGCTCGAACCGGCGATCAAGCTCGCTCCCAGCCTCTACCCTCCCGCGGCCGAGGTCATGCGCCGCCTGCGCGAGGCAATGGATCACGATGCCGCGGTGCGCGGCCGGGTCACCGGAGTCAATCGCGGAGGCCTCGACGTGCAGATCGACGGCCGCCGCGCATTCTGCCCCTATTCGCAAATCGAGCTCGCCCGCTGTGAAGACCCCACGATCTACCTCAATCACATCCTCGACTTCCGCGTCCTGGAACTGGAGGAAGAGAAGAGGCGCATCGTCCTCTCGCGCCGCGCGATTCTCGAGGAGGAGCGCAAGGAGAAGCTCAGTGAGCTGCGCGGGCAGCTCAAGGCGGGGGCCGAGTTCGAGGGTGTCGTCCGGCGTCTACAGCCCTTCGGGGCCTTCGTCGATATCGGCAACGGTGTCGAGGGCCTCGTGCATGTCTCGGAGATTTCCTACGACCGCCTCGACCATCCCAGCGAGGTTCTGCGCGAGGGCGAGAAAATCCGCGTCAAGGTTCTCGATGTCTCGCCTGGCAAGGGGGGCCGTGATCGCATCAAGCTCTCGCTGAAAGCGACGATCCCTGACCCCTGGACGCAGGTCACCGAACTGTTCCACGAACGCGACATCGTCACCGGCATCGTGGTGCGGGTCATCGATTTCGGGGCCTTCGTGAAGCTGCATCCCGGCATCGAGGGGCTCCTGCACGTCTCGCAGTACAAGCCGCGCGGGGCGGGTGACGCCCCCCCGACACCGCCGGCCGCCGCGCAGCAGGCACCCGTGACCGATACCGGCGGGGCGACCGCGGAACCTGCCACCGAGGCAGCCGTGACCGATGCCGGCGGGGCGACCGCGAAACCTGCCACCGAGGCGCCCGTGGCCGATGCCGGCGGGACGACCGCGGAACCTGCCACCGAGGCAGCCGTGGCCGATACCGGCGGGGCGGCGGCGGTGTCCGATGCGACTCCGAAGGCGGGCGAGGAGATCACCGTCCGGATCACCCGCATCGATGCCCAGCGCCGGCGCATCTCGCTTGCACTGCGCGATGAGGATCGTCCCGACCAGCCCAGAGTCGATCACGACGCCATCGTTGGCGAGACGGTCGAGGGGGTCGTGCGCTCGATCAAGCGCTACGGGGTCTTTCTCGACCTGCCCTCTCTCGGGTCGTGGGTCAGCGGGCTGCTGCCGAGTTCGGAAACTCCCTTTGGGCGCGAGACGAACATTGCCCGCAAGTTCAACGAGGGAGACAAGATACGGGTTGTGATCATCGAGGTCGATGAACGCGGAAGGATCCGTCTGAGCCAGCGACGCCTCATCGAACGCGAGGAGCGGGGTGCGGCGGGCGGCCGGGCCGCAGGCGGCAAGGGCGTCTCGACGGCGCCCCCCGGCGGGTTCAACCTGATCGCTGAGGCCTTTCAGCGGGCCGAGCAGCGCCGCAAGAGCAAGAGCGGGGAACAAGAAGGCAGCGAACAGAAAACCGAAGAAGGCTAGCCACCCGCTCTAGCCGCGCCACTCGAGGAAATACAGGTAGGACTCCATCCGTCTGCCGGGGCCAAGGGTTCTATCCATGCCTTCCGGCTCATAGACGACACTCTCCCGGCTCCAGGCCGACTGCCCGCCATCTTCCGCAACCCGGGCCTCCAGCAACGCCTCGAACTCGGGACAGGGTTCGGTGGCCCAGTAGGCCACCAAGCCACCGGGGGCCAGGACCGCCTGCAATCGTGCGAACCCCTCGGGGTCATAGAGCCACGCATTGGCGGGCAGGCTGAGCCACGTCGGTCCATTATCGATGTCGAGCAGCACGAGATAATAGGCCCCGAGCCCGGCCGGGCGGCCGCCCCGGCGGGCGGCCTCCAGGAAGCCTCGCAGATCGCCGACATGCACCGAAACGCGGGCGTCGGCCAGCGCCCGGCCGTTGAGCTCAGCAAGCTCCCGACGGTTCCAGGCGACGACCTGAGGGAAAAGCTCGACGACATCGACCCGGGCGACCCCGGGCTGCGCCAGAAGCGCGCGTAGGGTCAGGCCGAGTCCCAAACCGGCGACCATGACGCGGCAGCCAGGCTGGGATCGCGAGCCTTCTTGTACGTCCGGACCCTGGTGGGCCCTCCGGCCCTCCCAGACCGCCAGACCCCGTTGCGCGAGCCGCCGCTCGCTCTCGGCCGCATCGCTGTCCATCAGGAAGGCGCCATCGAGGATCAGCGCGGCTCCCGGATGGGGGGCGCTGCGCAGCTGAAGGGCCAGCTCGCCCCAGGGGGTCTGTGCACGCAGGCTGCGCGTCTCGAAAGGCTCCATCGATCCGCCCAATCGACTCTCCGGCCCGCGGTCCCCCAAGCGAACATCGCGGCATTGCGTTCGGGGATGGCAAGCGACTAGACTCCCCGCATTAGATCTCTGACGGCGAACGGGCCTCACAGGGCCCAAGGTGATCAAAGGAGCCCCGGAATGAGCTTGGTTCGCCCGGCCCCGCGGGGTCGACCCGACCACCAGACGCGCCCCCCCAGGAACCCCCTGCTGCTCCCTCTCGCCCTGATTCTCGGCGGCATGCTCATGGGTTTCCTACCGGGCAGCGTGACGAGTGCCAGCGGCCAAGTCGAGACCGAGGCCGGCGGCCAGGTCGAGACCGAGACCGGCGGCCAAGTCGAGACCGAGGCCGGCAGGCGGGCCGAGGGTGCCGCCGGCGACGCCGTGCCCCAGACCGCACCGCCCCCCCCCGAGATCGAGGCGCGGGATACGCCCAGCGACCGGGGTGAGAATATCACCGTCACCTGGACCCCACCGCCCGAGGACACCGGCGTCGGCGGCCCGGTGTTCGGCTATCGCATCGAGCGCGGCCTCTCCCCCGAGGGCCCTTTCGAGCATATCGGCCAGGCCTCTCCCGGCGCCACGCGCTACGACGATACCAATGTCGCCGACGGTCTCCCCTACTACTACCGAGTGATCACGCTCACCGCCTCCGCCGAGGGCACCTCGGGTATCGGCGGCCCGGCCATCGCCGCGCCGCAGTGGATCAACACAAACCAATGGAACGTCTTCATCGTCCTGGCCCTGCTGCTCGGCTTCAACCTCTACTTCATTGAGCACATCAAGGCGGGGGGCAAGCCCTTCATCCGCAAGATCGCCGGACTCGAGGCGATCAACGAGGCGGTCGGGCGGGCGACGGAGATGGGCCGTCCGATCCTCTTCGTCCCCGGAATCCAGGACATGAATGACATTCAGACCGTCGCCGGGGTCACGATCCTCAGCTACATCGCCCGCACGGTGGCCGAGTACGACTCGCGCCTGGTCGTGCCGACCAGCCGCGCGCTGGTGATGACCACCGCGCGCGAGACGGTCAAGGAGGCTTTCCTCGCCGCCGGGCGCCCCGAGTCCTATGACGAGAGCTCGATCTACTATATCACCGACGAGCAGTTCGGCTATGTCGCTGGCGTCAATGGTTACATGGTGCGCGAGAAACCGGCGACCTGCTTCTACATGGGCGCCTTTTTCGCCGAGAGCCTGATCCTCGCCGAGACGGGCAACTCGATCGGGGCGATCCAGGTCGCCGGCACCGCCATGCCGGCACAGCTGCCCTTCTTCGTCGCCGCCTGCGACTACACTCTGATCGGCGAAGAGCTATTCGCCGCCAGCGCCTATCTTTCCGGCGAGCCGAAACAGCTCGGCAGCATCAAGGGCCAGGATGTCGGGAAGTTCATCGGCATGCTCTCGGTCGCCGTGGGCGTGCTCGTGCTGTCGATTGCGATGATCACCGGTTGGGATCCGCTAGTCCGCGTGGCGGAGTGGATCCGCATCTTCTGGTCTACGGAGCTTGCGTAATGAAGCGAACGATTCCCCTGCTGATCACGGGCGTTGTCGGAACCGTGCTGGTTGTCGCCTATTTCATTCCCCATCCGCCGTTCGACAGCCTGCGCGAGGATTTCAGCATCTTCTTCGACATCATCGCCTCGGTCGCCTTCATCCTCGGCGGCGGCAACCTGATCCGCATGCACGGCAGTCGGATCTCGCGCAAGGAGAGCAACTGGCCCTACAGCGTCGTCACCGTGCTCGGCTTCTTGCTGACGCTGTTCGTGGGCCTGACCAAGCTGGGCAACCCGAACGGATTCCTGGGGTCTTCGGTCACCACGTCGGGCAGCTACTTCTACGCGGCCTATGAATACATCTTCCGGCCGGCGGCGGCGACGATGTTCGCCCTGCTGGCGTTCTACGTCGCCTCTGCGTCGTTTCGGGCTTTCCGGGCCAAGAACGCCGAGGCAACGATTCTGCTGCTGGTGGCATTCATTGTCTTGATCGGACGCACATTCGTCGGAGAGCTGCTGACGAGCTGGCTACCCGACTCCCTGCACTTCCTGACGATTCCCTACCTGGTCGAGAAGATCATGGTGGTGCTCAACTTCGCCGGCAACCGCGCGATCATGATCGGCATCGCGCTGGGGATCGTCTCGACGTCGCTGAAGGTCATCATCGGCATCGACCGCTCGTATCTGGGATCGGGCTAGGCTGCGGCCGACCGCCCGCCGGTGCGCCTGCCGGGCGAGCGAGAGGAGATCGAAGTGAGCCGCTTCATGACGATTGTCGAGAAGCTCGACACTCTGGACAAGCGCTGGGTGTTCCTGGTCGTCGGCCTGGCGGTGGTTGTCTCGACCATCTTCCGGCTGACGTTCCCCGAGCGGCCCACGCCGATGGTGTGCGCGATCTACGAGAAGATCGAGAGCCTGCCCGAGGGATCCCGGGTGCTGTTGCCCTTCGACTACGACCCGGGCAGCGAGCCCGAACTCCAGCCGATGGCGGACGCCTTCGTGCGCCACTGCTGCGAGAAGGGACTGGTGATGTACTTCATCGCCCTCTGGCCCCTGGGCCAGAACATGGTCGATGGAGTGATCAGGCGGGTCCTGACCGTCGAGTACCCCGACCTAGAGTATGGCGTCGACTACGTGGATATGGGCTACAAGGCGGGTAACGAGGGAGTCATCGCGGTGATCCTCACCGACCTGAAGAAGCTCTACACGACCGATGCCCACGGCAGCTCGATCCAGCGGATCCCCATGATGGAAGGGATTTCGAATATCCGCAGCTTTGACCTGATCTTGAACATCAGCGCAGGCTACCCAGGCCTGAAGGAGTGGATCCAGTACGCGGGCACGCCGGGCAATATCCCCGTCGCGGGAGGCTGCACCGCGGTCCAAGCACCACTGCTCTACCCCTACCATCCCGAGCAGCTCCTCGGATTGATGGGCGGGATCAAGGCGGCGGCCGAGTACGAGGCGCTGCTTCTCCAGGGCTACCCGAAGTTCCGCAACGACAAGAATCGCTTCCAGACGGCGCTGACCCGGATGGGGCCGCAGACGATTGCGCACCTCTCGATCGTCTTCTTCATCATCCTGGGGAATATCACGTTCCAGATCCTCCGGCGCCGGCGGGCGCAGGAGCGCCAGTCACAGCAGAGGCAGGAGTAGGCGATGAAGCGGATCATGTGGCTCGGGATTCTGGCGATCATCCTCCTGGTACTGGCCTTGCGCACCGCGCAGGGTCACATGCTCAACCCGTTCGACTCCTTCCACGGGTTCGGCACCTGGTTCGCCGCGCTGCTCACGCTGGCGATCATGAGCTTTCTCTACAACGACAATCCCGTCTACCGATTCGCGGAACACCTCTTCGTGGGAGTCTCGGCAGCTTACTGGATGGTGATGGGCTTCTGGTCGACGCTCGTGCCGAACCTCTTCGGGAAGCTCTGGCCGAGTCTAACGGCGAAGTTGTTCATCCCCGGAATCGCCGACCAGCCGCGCGATCCCCTCTGGTTTCTCTATTTCATCCCGCTCGTCTTCGGGATCCTGCTCCTGCTGCGCCTGGCGCCGAAAGGCGGGTATCTCTCGCGCTGGGCGTTGGCGCTGATCCTCGGGACTACTGCCGGGCTGCGGCTGATCGCCTTTCTAACCGCCGACTTCATGGGCCAGATTCGCGCGACGCTCAACTCCGTCGCCGGCTACGTGCATCCGTCGCTGCCCGGGGGAACCGGGGTGTTCAGCTTCGAGCAGATGTTCTGGGACGTCGTCTCCGTGATCGCGATCATGGCGGCCCTCTCCTACTTCTACTTCTCCAAGGAGCACAAGGGCAACTTCGGCCGCTTCTCGCGGGTCGGCATCTGGGTGCTGATGATCACCTTCGGGGCCGGCTTCGGCTACACGGTGATGGGGCGTATCGCGCTGCTGGTCGGACGGGTCGAGTTCCTGCTCGTCGACTGGCTCCACGTGCTCTAGCGGTTCCGCCTCTCCCCCCGCAAGCTGCTGACGTAGTCCGGCTAGGAACGCGGCTCGACGCCCGCCGCCCCAACCCCCTTCAGGAACGTCGCCAGCTCATCGACCCGCCGCGCCCAGCCCGCCTCCTGGGCTGTGGCGATGCGGCGCGCCCGCAGGGGATCGTCGGGCTTCTCGGCCAGCGCCGCCTGCAAGGCGGCTTCCAGCTCCTCCTGCGTCGTATAGAGGTAGCAAAGCTCGCGGAACGCCTTGACCCCGCGCCGGAAGGCCCCGACGACCGGCAGCCCGGTCGCCAAGTACTCGTAGAGGGCCAAGCCCCGCTGAGGTTCCAGGTGGGGTTCGCGCCGGAAGGGGATCAGGATCAGATCGGCCGCGGCGAGAGAGGTCGCGACCTCCTCCTGGGGCAGCGGACCGCGGCGCACGACTCGTGCACCCGGTAGGCGCAGGAGAATCGCCTCGCCTTCATCATTGGCCTCACCCAAGAGTAGGAAGGTGAGGGCCGGCTCCACGTCAAGGATGCGCTGCAGATCTTCGAAGCTGATCCGGGCATCGAAGCGCCCGACGAATGCGCCGATCCGCGCATCCGCGTTCAGGCCGAGCGCCTTGCGCGCCGCATTTCGCTGGGAAGCGGCGGGTGGCCGGAAGAGACCCAGATCGGCCCCATGCTCGATGACCGCGCTCGGCACACCGGGCCGCAGCAGGCGCCCCCACGAGCCGATCAGATAGCGGTTGACCGCCACCAGGCCATCGACCAACGGAAGGCCTTCCTCGAGCGCCTCTTCGTAGAGCGTCGCTGCCGCACGCGAGGGCGCGGTGGCGGGGAAATCCTCTTCGCAATCGAAGACCAGAGGACCGGCGAGCGCCTCGCGCAGCCGGGGAATCAATGCGGGGGGATAGACGATCGCCATCTCCGGGAGCGCCTGATGGACTGCGCCGGCGGCGGCTTCCCGCGCTCCGCCCTGTGCGCCCGCGTGCGTCTCACTCCCCGTCGCACCGGCCAGGCCGCGGGCAACGACCTGAGTCACCCAGTGGATCTCCGCATCCCAGCCCACCCGGGTCGGCTCCCTCGGCTCTGGCTCTGCCGTTGCCTCATGCCCCAGCGCGGTCAGCCGCTCGGCGGGCCGCGTGGCGACGATCACCTCGTCATCAGCGGGCGGCCGGCTCGCGTTCCAGGGTTCGAGGTAAGTGACCTCATGGCCCGCATCGGCCAGGCCAAGCGCAATCTGCTGCTGCCTGCCCCGCAGTCCGGCGAACGGACGCGAGGCAACGATCATGACTCTCATCCGAGGTTCCCCACAGGTTGTGAGTAACTCGTTCCGGCCCGCGGGACGCGGCGAGCGCCCTCGCAGGGAATCTACAAGACTGAAACCTACTCGATTGTCGGGCGGCCGCAAGCGGTCTCGCGCAATCTCGCCCGGCTACGGAACAAGCCAACCGTCGAGCTCCCGGGCACGCTGCTCCCAGGTATTGCGGCGGGCGATCGCGAGTCGCCGCTCGCGCCCACCATCTTTCCCAGGTACCTCCCCCGGCAACTCGGATGATGCATCGGAAGTCGCCTCGGTCGCCGCTCGCCGCACACCGGCAACGAAGTCCGCTGGGCCCGCGGCCAGGATCAACTCCTCTGCATGGCGCCGGCAGGGAGGGATGTCGCTGGCGACTACCGGAAGACCGGCGGCAAAGAACTCGAGGCGCTTGAGCACCTCGGCCCCCTCGCATCCGGCAAACGCCCGATAGGGCAGGATGCCGACATCGGCGGCCGCCACCAGGGCCGCCGCCCGGCTCCGATCCAACGCCCCGAAATCCCGCAGGTCGCCCGCGCGACGCAGGCGCGCCAGGGTCCGCGCGGACCAAGCGCGCTCACCGGCGAGGAGCAGCGTGATCCCCGCCTGCAACAGCGCCGTCAGGATCTCCTCATCGAGCTTCTGATCGAGGGTGCCATGATAGACGGCCTTGATTCCGGGCAGCGTGCGTAGGGGCGCGAAGCTCGTCCCCCGGTCGGCCTGGGGGTGGAAGCAGTCGGGGTCGACCCCGTGCGGCAGGTATTCGATCCGCCGCGCCGAGGCACGCACGCGCGCGGCCAGATGATCGTTTGTCACCAGCGTCAGATCGCTCGCCGCGGCCAACGCCTGCGTGCGGTGTTCGAGCACGGTGCGCAGGGCGCACTGAGGCGTGCGGGCCGGGTAGTCGTCGATCAGATCGAAGAGGCGCTGGGCGACCACGCCCTCCCCCGGAAGCGGATGGAGCAGCGCGTCGTAGCAGACGAGGATCGGTCGCCGCACACCCTGCTGACGCGAGAGCAGACACAGGCAGCGCGCGATCCAATGCCGCTGCATGCGCGCGTTGAGCCGCCGCATGCCGGAGGCGAAGCGTTCTCCCGGAAAGCCGAGGGGCCCGCTGAGGACGCGGACCCCGCTCGGATCGCGCCGGCACCCTTCTCGGACGGCGGCGCGCGACGAGAGCATCACCGTCCCGCGCCCGAGATGCCGCGGAGGCACGGGGGGATCGAGATGATAGACCGGGCGCAGGCGGGCGAGTTGGGAGAAGAGATGCTGCCGGCGCCGCCACTGAGCGTGCCAGGGAGTAGCCCCGAGCACAACAACTGGGGTTCTGCTGCCCGGCGCACCGGTCATGAACCCGCCCCCTCTCCCACCTCCGGAGCCGCCGGGGGGGGCGGGCGCAAAACCGCGCGCGGGTCGGATGGCAGCACGCCGGCAACGACCTCCATGAAACGGCGCCCCACCTCGAGCGGCGTGAACTCCGTCGGAAAGGGAACGACCGGCAACGGACGCGCCCCTGCTCCGCAATCCGCAAGCGCGTCCGCCACCGCGTCGGCCAGGGCGGCGACGTTGCCCGCCTCGATGAGTCGAGAAGCCTCATGGCCCACGAGCGCCTCGGCGGTTCCGCCGACATCGGTGGCGACCACCGGCAGCCCCGCCGCCCGGGCCTCGAGCACTACCCCGGGCAACCCTTCCCAATGCGAGGTCTGTAGGTAGAGATCCGCCGCGGCGTAGTAGCCGGCGATCTGCTCATCGAACGGCAGCAAGGCGACGCGATCCGTCAGATTCAGGCGGGCGATCTCACGGTTCAGCAGGTCCTCGAGCGGTCCACTGCCGACGATCAGGAAACGCGCATCGGGCCGCTGCTCGCGCGACGCCGCGGCGATCCGCAGGAGATCGCGTTGCGCCTTGGCGGACACCAGCCGCCCGACGTTGAGGATCATCGGGGTCTCCGGAGAGAGCGCCAGCCGCCGGCGCACACGCGCGCGCAACTCCGGCCGCCGGAGTGCCTCGGGATCGACCGGATCGCGAAGCACGATCACCTTCTCGGGCGGTACCCCGCGCGCGATGAGTTGACGACGTAGCGCGTGCGAGACGACCAGGGCGCGTGTCGCCAGCCGGGTACAGAGCCGATCGATCCAACGCCAGCGGCTCCACCCGCCTGCCCCCGGCGCGCGCGGCACGTTGATGCGCTCGAGGCAGGGGACCCCCGCCAGCCGCGCCAAGATCGAGAAGATCCGCCCGGCGTGCAAGTAGAGGAGATCGGGCCGCTCGTGGCGCAGGACCCGCAGCAGGCCCAGCAGACCCCAGGGGGTCCACATCGCGTGCGACGGCAGCACGCGCCAGGGGATCCCGCGGCGATCGAGCTCGCTGATCATTGGGCCGCCTCCGAAGAGCCAGCAGGAGAAGGTGGCGGCTCCGGGAGGCAGGGCGGCGATCAAGCGCATGAGGGCGAGTTGGCTGCCCCCCAGGGCGGCGGAGGCGAGGGGCACGAGAATACGGATCGGCGCAACTATGGGCGATTCCGATCCCTGCCCCATCGCGATGGCTCCTGGCTGGAGGGCTGTGACCTCGATTCAGACCGACCTGGTCGCGGGGCGGCGCACATCCGGAGCACACCCTGCCCGAGAGGCTAACAGGCCCAGCGGCTGTGCAGGAACGGAATCGTCAACGATCGTCGGGGGGCATCTCGATCAACGTGACACCCCACAGATGGGGATCGGTGGGCACTGCCTCGTTCCAGCGCCCGAAGGCATGAGAATCGTCGCTCTCATAGTGGAGGCGGTAGATCCCCGCCGGCAGCTCGAGGAAGCGTTCGGTGCGCCGGTTCTTCTTGGCGCCTCCGGCGTGACGCGTATCCTCATAGCGCATCTTCCAGACCGTCCGGCCGGACTCCTCGTCCACCAGCCAGCCATAGTCGCACATCGTTCCATGCTGACCCTCGCCGAGGGCAATGATGCGCACCGCGAGCGGCTCCTGCACCTTGAAGCGGACGTCTTGGTGGACGCCATTCCCAACGGGCGCGATGCGGATCACGGCGCGATGCTCGAGCGCCTCCACGGAGAGATCGACCGCATCCATGCTGAAACTCTCACCCAGGCCGCAGATGCGGACCCCCCAGGCGCGCGGATCGAAGGGGGAATGCTTGCTCCACCCCGCATAGGAGTGGGCCTCATCGGTCACGTAGCAGACCCGGTAGTCGCCCGGATCGAGTGCCACCGCCTCCTCGACGATGCGATTGCGCAACTCGCCGGACGCATAGCGGCCGCGATTGAACTCCATTGTCCAGACCTTGCGCAGCGAGTAGAGTTCCTCGATCCATCCATAGTCGAAGTAGCAATCCTGCTTCTCGTCCCACTCGCCCAGCGCGCGCACGCAGAGTTGGACCGGCTCGCGCACATGGAAGACCTCGCTGCGAAACTCCGCGTCCCCGACGCGATCGATCTCGAGGATCTCATTCTCGACGGGCGGATCAAGCGTGACCTCCGTGGCCCCCGGAGCGAGCGGCTCGAGCGGGAACAGCGTCAGGCCCCACGACTCCGGGTCATAGGGCGGCTGGCTGTTCCAGTCATCGAAGGCATGCGAATCGTCGGTCGCGTAGCAGACCAGATAGCGGCCCGGCTCGAGACGCACCTGCTCATCGAACACGCGGTTCTTCTGCGCTCCGCCGGCGTGATCGGTGTTGACCAGGCTCATCTCCCACGCGCGCTCGCACCGCTCGCGATCCACGATCCAGGCGCCATCAGCGAACCCGTGGTCGCCGGCGGTGTACTCGCCGAGGGCGAGGATGCGCACGACCAGGGGTTCCTGGACGCGCAGCTCCGCGGTGCGATAGCTGTCGTTGCGCGTGCGGTCGAAACGCAGCAAGGCACCCAGGTCGGGATCCTGAGGCTCAGCAAACGCGGACTCCGCGGGCTCGCCGGCGGCCAGGCGGACTTCAGCATACCAGTCGCGGGGCGTGCCGAACTCGTTCCAGCGAACGAAATTGCCCCCCCGGATCGCCACACTGCCGATGTCGAAAAAATCGAGGATCTTGATCGACTTCTTGATCGGGAAACTGCCCCCGATGGCGGAGAAGTAGAGCGCGTAGTCGCCGGCGGGAAGTCGCCGGAAGTCCCGCTGGATAAGATTGTCTTTGCGGTCCGCGGGCTTCGCCCGGTGGGCGTCCATCTGCCAGGCGACGCGGCGCGTGCGCAGATCGAGGATCCAGGCGTAGGCGAGCATCGCATCCATATCGCTCGATCCACTGCCGACCGCCTCGACTTCGATCTCCGCATCCCGACGCAGGGAGAAGTCTTGGCGGTAGAGACCCTTCTGCCAGATGCGCTCGATCTCGGCGATGATCTCACCGGCGCGGGCCGGTTGTGGGCAGAATGCGCCGGAAACGGAGAGGAGCAGGGCCCCGAGCAGCGCCTTGCGCGGCAGGCGGCCGGCCGGCCGGCCCGTGGGCCAAGCGCAGCGGCCGGTGGAAACCTCGGAGCGACCGGCGGGAACCTCGCGGCAACCGGCGGGAACCTCGGAGCGGCCGGCGGGAACCTCGCGGCGGCCGGCGGGAACCTCGCGGCGGCCGGCGGCGTGCCGGGTCCGGATCGCTCCACCCACGAGCCTGCCTCTCATGCCATGACCTCCCTCTCTGCCCAGTCGAGGCCCGACCCGTCGAGTGGGCTTGCCCTACCTAGCGGTTCTGCGCACGGTCCCGCCTAGCGCTTCTACGCGCGCTGCCCGGGGAAGTTGCAGCCCGCCCCTCGCCCAGCCCCACCGTGACCCCTGCGCGCAATTCACGCAAAGCCTGATATGGACAGTCGTTGGGCCGACCGATCCCCTCCAGGCAGAGGAGTTCGCGGCGTCGGCGGCCCCGGGGCGGCCCTCCGGGCCCAGCGGGGGTCTCAACATCGACCAGCACGCCGCGTTCGCAGCGCAGGCAGCGCTCCGGCTGATCGTGGAGCGGCACGGCCCCCAGACAGTCGAGCAATGCCCCGTCCCAGCGGGGCGGCGCCTCGCCGCCGCGCTCCTCGACCCTCAGGCGGCGCGGCCGGTCCCCCAGCAGGCGCCCCCGGTCGAGGCGCACCCAGGCCTCCGCCTCCACCCGATCACCGGCCGCGAGTCGCAGACGCTCCTGCTGGCCCCGGCTGACCGGAAGGTAGATCGGGTCGTCGAAGCCCTGAAGTCCGACATAGGCGCGCTCGAGACGCAGCAGAAACCCGCGCAAGTGCGTGCGGGCGCGGGAGCCCTCGAGCACCTTGACCAAGCAGGGGCGGATGTCGCTCACCCGTCCGCCGACCTCCACAGGGCGCCGGGCGTGGCCCGCCAGCCACTCGTCGAACTCGGCGCACTCGGCGAGGAAGGCAACATAGGCCTCGGCCGAAACCTGCAGCTCCGGGTGCGCGTGGATCTTCTCCTCGTCGTAGTACCGGCACTGGGTGCAGTTGCTACCGACGTGGCGGTAGCCCTTCGGGCAGCGTCCCCCCTTGCCGAGGAGTTTGCACTTCCAGACGAAGCTGACGCAGCCTTCGGGGTAGCAGCCTTTCTCGCAGAGGACATGGAAGGCCGAAACCCGATGGTCGAAGCGGCGGTGGACCTCTTGCCTGCAGGTGAAGATATCGTCGCGCTTGTAGCAGTTGCGCATACCCACGGGGCAACCTCCGGCTGCGAAGCTGGAAACCCATTCTAGGACCAGCGGGAGGGGAATTGCACGGGTTTCTCGGCCGGCCGCCACGAGCCCCTGTGGACACCCCCCCCAGGGATCGTCTATCGTTGATCGTTGATCGTTCGTCACCACGGGGCCTTTCCGAGACGGGGGTCCCCGTGGGCGCAGGGTTGGGGAGGAATCATGGAGCAGCACGCCGTCGCCGGGCTGGAAGAAAAGAGTGACGTCAAGATCACGATGCACGCGCCCGACATCGATCGCAACCGCCCGGTGGCGGCGATCAAGTGGGGCGACGGCACGGTGATCGATACAGTGTACAAGGTGAACTGCGCGGATGGATGATGGCGCGGCGAGGAGGGCGACGCTCAAGGGCGCAGCGCCAACCGTCGGCGTTACGACGGCCGCTGAGGCAGGGACGGCCTCGCCCCCCTCGGCACCACCGACCGTGACGAAATGGACGATCTTGGCGGCCTGGGCGGTCCTGGCCGTTTTGGCGGTCCTCACCTCCGGCCTGTTGATCGGCCCCGCAGGCTGCGGCGGCGCATCTCCCCCGCCACCGAATCTGATCCTGATCATCCTCGATACCGTGCGCGCCGATCGTCTTGGCTGCTCCGGTAGCGCCGCCGGGCTGACGCCCAACATCGATGCCTTCGCCGAGCGGGGCGTGCGCTTCGCGCAGGCGTACGCCCAGGCACCCTGGACGCTCCCCTCGGTGGCCTCAATCCTGACCTCACGCTACCCGATCCAGCATGGCGCCGCCGGGCGGCTGAACGCCTTCCGGCTTCTCGAACCGGAGGCTGTCACTCTGCCCGAGGTTTTTCGGGATGCGGGTTGGACGACCGGGGCGATCATCAATGTCTTCTTCCTGACCGAGACCTTCGGCATGACCCAGGGGTTCGAATCGGTCGATGTGACCGAATCGCACAACAACCGCGAGGTGCGCCGCGCGGGGCCGACAACCGATGCCGCGCTCGCCTGGATCGATAGCACCAGCAACCCTGCCGGTCGCAGTGCCGCCGAGGATGCCCCCTTCTTCCTTATGGTCCACTACTTCGACGCTCATCTGGTCTACGACCCGCCTCAGCCCTTTCGCGCCGCCCATGCCGATCCACGGGATGCCGAGGGCGATGACTATCTCTTCGGTACCGTGGCCGACATGATCACCTTGCGGCAAGGCGATGCGGTCGTCGAGGGCGACCTGCTGCCCCGACTGGAGCAGCTCTACGACGGCGAGGTTGCCTACGTTGACAGCGAGATCGGCAGGCTGCTCGACGGCCTTGCCGCCCGCGGACTGATCGAGAACACGGTGATCGCGATGGTGGCCGACCATGGGGAGGAGTTCGGGGACCATGGGGGCTTCGAGCATGGCCACACGCTCTATGACGAGCTGATTCATGTGCCCCTGATCTTGAGCGGTCCTGGAACCGGCGGCAGTCGGGAAACCGCGCCGAGCGGGGATTCCGCCCTAGACCAGGCTACACGGCCGCAGGAAAGGACGGTCGGGGCGACGGTGCGCCTGATCGACCTCGCCCCAACCCTCTGCGAGCTGGCCGGAATCGCACCCGATCCCGCCTTCGTCGGTGAGAGTCTGCTGCCGCTGATCGAGCGAGTCGGCGCAGACGAAGAGCACGGCGAACGGGTGGCAGGGGACGACCAGGCGAAGCCGGGCGGGCCGGGGAAGCTGGGCGCCGATCGTCCCGTGTTCGCCGAGGGCAACATGTGGGGGGCCAGCGGGGCCAGTTGGCGCCGGGGGGGCGAGAAGATCATCTGGAAACCTGAGACGGAGACGATCGAGCTCTACGCAATCGAAGTGGATCCGCTGGAGCGCAACGACCTTGCCCAGACCCGGCCCGAGCGGGTAGCGGCGCTCACCGAGGAACTGCGTCTGATCGCCCGCACGCTGGCTGCCGGCCGGCGGGCGGGTAGCGCCGCCCCATTGACCGAGGAGGATCGCGAGCGCCTGCGCTCACTGGGATACATCAAGTAGACCGGTCGTTGGGTTAGAACGCTTGGTCACAGCGCAGCTCGACTCAAAGGGACAGCTCGACTCAAAGGGGCAACTCGAGCCAAAGGGCCGACTCGAGCCAAGGGAGCAACGGAACCCAGCTGGCTCTAGATTCCACGCACAGCCGAAGGAGCAACCCACACCATGGATATCCTCACGCGCCCGATCAACGAGTACCTGAAGGCACACCTCCCCGCTCGCGATGAGATCCTGCGAGAGATGGAAGCCTACGCCGCCAAGCAGCGCTTCCCCATCGTCGGACCGCTCTGCGGCGCTTTCTTGCGCCAGCTCGCCCTGCTCAGCGGTGCGCGGAGGGTGCTCGAAATGGGGTCGGGCTTCGGCTACTCGGCCTACTGGTTCCTGCTCGGGATGCCGGCGGATGGGCGGGTGATCTGCACCGACGGCGATGTCGAGAATCGCGACCGCGCAATGGCCTATCTCGAGCGCGCCGGCCTGGCCGGGCGCGTCGAGTTCCATGTCGGAGATGCTCTGGAGATCACCCCCGGGCTCGAGGGCCCCTTCGATATCATCTACAACGACATCGACAAGGAGCAGTACCCGGCGGCCTTCAACCTTGCGATTCCGCGCCTGCGCCCGGGAGGCGTCTTCGTTAGCGACAATGCCCTCTGGTCGGGTCGGATCCTCGATGCGGAGCCCGCCCCCTCCACCCGCGGCATTCTCGAGTTCAACCGGCGCCTGTTCGGCACAGCAGGAATTCTCGGGAGCATCGTTCCCCTGCGAGATGGGCTCGGGCTGGCCGTTAAGACCGCAGAGTAGAAGGGCTTTCTGTTGCGGTTCTGCGGAGCGGGCGGGAGCGAGGTCATCGCAGCGCCACGAAACGCTCCCGCGCATCGTCGAGCTCCGGAATCCCCTCGTCCGCGTCGCGCCAGATCTCGAGGAACTTCTCGTACTCCCGCAGAGCGGCTCGCCGTGATCCCCGCTCCTCGTACAGCTTGGCCAGACGGTAATGGTAGATCGGATGGATCGAGCGCCGCCCCCGTTGGTTGGGATCGGTGACCGTCAGAAGCTCATACTCCGCAACTGCCGCATCCAGGCTTCCCGCTCGTGCGTGCACCCGCGCGACTACGTCCTGCGGGAACCAGGGGTCCGTGACGAGTTGGATGAACCTGTGCTGGGCGATGACCTCCGGCGGCCTGGCTCCCTCGGCCACGGCGCGGGCCGCATCCAGGGAATCCTCGTGCAGAAGCAGCTCGCATCGCAGGAGCCCGTGCCGGAATTCGAGCAGCTTCCTCCATTGATCGTCCGTCACACGGGGCATGACGTCCTGCATCTCCGCAAGCCTGTGCCGCGTGGAATCCGGCTGTCCCTGCCGAAGCTCGATCAGCCCTCGGCGGAAGGCATACAGGATCTGGTAGGTCACACTCGACGGGTAGTGCTGCGCGCAGAGATCGCTCCACTGGTCGTTGGCACTCCGGCTGCGCGTCAGGTCTCCCATGGCGTAGTAGACCCAACCGCGGAACCAGAACGCCAGGAACTTGCCGAAGACGAAGTCCACGTTGGCGGCCAGCCTTTCCCCCTGCTCGAGGTGCATCAGGGAGTCTGCGAAGCGACCCCGGAGCAGATGGAAGATCGCCTTCGACCAAGCCCCCTCGGCCGCCATGCCGGCTCCGGGCGTCATGGTCGCAACTGCCTCGATCCACCGTCGCATCTCGTCGTAGTCTTCCCTCAGATGCGCGATTGCCCCCAACTTGAGGGCCGAGGA
Organism: Candidatus Eiseniibacteriota bacterium; assembly: GCA_023129715.1. Classification (GTDB taxonomy): domain Bacteria; phylum Eisenbacteria; class RBG-16-71-46; order CAIMUX01; family WJJG01; genus JAGMBO01. Next base: position 32,745 of record JAGMBO010000006.1, read on the forward strand.
GCGGAAATCGGATTTGATATCTAGGGCTTCCCGATACGCAGCGGCGGCCTCGTCGAGCCTTCCCAGGCGGAAATACATGTCTCCCATGGAATCGAGTGCGTTGGCATCCTCAGGGGCGACGGCCGTGTAGCGCTCAATGCAAACGATGGCCTCGTCAATGCTGTCCATGTCGGCATAGGCATACGCCAGCACGTTGAGGGCGATCCCATAGATGGGATCCAACTCCAGCGCCCGGTGCCACGCCCGCACGGCTCCCGGGTAGTCCTTCTGCGCTTCGAGGCACTGCCCCAGGAACAGAAAGCCGCGTTTGTCCTCGGGATACTTCTCGGTCAGCTCCCGGCAGACGCGCAGCTGCTTCTCGCGATCCTTCTCGATGTTGGCGGCGTAGAGCGCCTCGATGTAGAGCCGCTCCCGCTCCGTCGCGCGGCCCGCAAACGCCTTCGCTCTCTCGAAGGCCTGTGACTCCGCTCGAGCGTCGAAGAGCTGACTGGAGGCCAGGGCCAGATATAGGTGGGCCACAGCAAAGGTCGAGTCAATCGCGACTGCCTTCTGGAGATATCGCTTCGCCTCTGCAGCGTAGACTTGCTGTATCGCCGCTCTGCCCTTCAGGAAGTAGCTGTAGGCCTCCATTGAGCTTGTGGTGACATCCGCGATGTGCGGCTGAGTGGCTCGGATCCGATGCTCGGACAGCCCCACCGCCCGCGCGATCTCGTGGCTCAGCTCGTCGATCTGTTTCTCCAGGATGCTACCCACGCCTTGTCCTCGTGAGCCGGCGCTCTTGAGGAGGATCTTGCTGTCGACGTCGAGGACCTTGACATCCGTCGCGAAGACATCGCCGGCCTTGACGTAGCTTCCCAGGACGATCGTGTGGATGCCCTCATGGCTACAGAGCTCAAACCCGAGATCGCGGCCGATGACCTCCACATCCGTTCTGCCCATCTGTGCCAGCACATCCCGCATCCGCTCCCAGGTGGCCACACGCAGGTACGGAGACTGCTCAAGGCTGGTGATCAGCAGGTTGGGGATCGCCTCCTGCAGGTAGTCATAGGAGCTGTCCCCGGTCTGATTGGTAAAGCTGATCACCGCGATGGGGGTGGGATCGGAGATCGCGATCTGGTGGAAGAAAAGAGGGCGGAGGAACAGGAACGCCACGGCCAGAAGGGCGATCACGCCCACGGGAAGGAGAAACGTCCTGACGCGGGTCCGTCGGGGCGGAGGTTGGATCACCGTCCCGGATGCAGGCGTGGTCACCGTCCCGGGCGCCGGCGTGATCACCGTCCCGGGTGCAGGCGTGATCACCGTCCCCGGTGCAGGCGTGATCACCGTCCCGGGCGCCGGCGTAATCCGGCGCGAGATCTCTGCGGTGCGCAGCTGTTCGCGTAGGCGCCGCAGGTCGGCCAGCAATTCATCCACGTGCTGGTAGCGATGAGCCTTCTCGGGCTCGAGGGCCTTGCCGATGATCCGCTCGAGTTCCACCGGCACGCCCGTTCGCAGTCCGGTCACGTTCTCGGGCGTTGCGTTCAGGATCGAGTAGAGGATTGCCTGCTCGTGCTCACCCTTGAAGGGAAGCCGGCCGGTGACCATCTCATAGAGAACGACTCCCAGCGCCCAGATGTCGGACTGGTGATCGGCTTCATCGCCGTGTGCCTGCTCGGGCGACATATAGGCGATCGTGCCGAGCGTCGTGCCGAGCTTCGTCAGACGCGTCTGCTCGCGCGTTCTCGCCAGCCCGAAGTCGAGGATCTTCACTTGGCCGGTAGCCAGCAGCATGATGTTGGCCGGCTTGATGTCACGGTGCACGATGCCGCTGGCATGCGCGGCCTGGATCGCCTCGGTGGCCTGTGTCGCAATGTCCAGGACCTCGTCTAGCTTCAGTGGACCAGACGCGATCTTGTCTCCGAGGCTCGGGCCCTCGACATACTCCATGGCGAGGAAGACCTGCCCATCGACCTCATCGATCTCGTAAACGGTACAGACATTGGGATGACTGAGGGAAGCAACCGTCTGCGCCTCATGGACGAAGCGCGCCTTGGCTTCCGACTCCCCAACCATCTGAGGTGAGACGAACTTCAGCGCAACGGTCCGGCGGAGCTTCGTATCCTCCGCCTTGTAGACGACCCCCATGCCGCCCTCGCCGAGCTTCGTGAGGATCCGGTAGTGGGAAATCGTCTGGCCGATCATGGGGTCCTTCCGGCTAGCGAAACAGGCAACAAGGTGTTGCAGGCTCAGCTTCCCGGCAACCGGACAGCAGAGGCCTTCCCGAGGTGCGCACGGTCGGTTGCGGCTGCGAGTGTACGGGAGGACCATGGGCGGGGCCAGGGGGTTCTCGCTGCAGGCTACCCCGCCGGCTGCAGGGTAAAGGGGACTATCTCGTCAATTGGCCGAATCGTGCGGCGATACTGCGTCCTCAACCCGCGGGTGGGGCAGCAGTTGATGCCCCAAAGGCCTAGACGCAGACTTGTTGAGCGAGTATAATGATTAGCTGATCTTAACAGAGCAACGCTCGGACGGGCCCAAGCGCCTCAACCGCAAGCAAGAAAGCAGGATATGGGATTCATAGACAAGCTCCTTGGCCGCAAGCCGCCCCGGGCGGCGGCCAGCCTTGGCCGCAACCAGTTGTGCTGGTGCGGCAGTGGGAAGAAGTACAAGCACTGCCATTACGAAGAGGACCGCAAGCACTTCTCTGCCAAGCTCAATGCGACTTGCCATGGCCCCACCTGAAGCCGCTGAACGAGGTGAGTCTCACCTTCCAGGGAATTGACGAGGCATGCGAACCTATCTCGACTGCATCTCCTGCTTCGTGCGCCAGGCGCTCGATGCCTCGCGCATGGTGACCACTGATGCAGCAGTGCACGAGCGGGTGGTCCGCGAGACGCTGCGCTTGGCGGTCGAGATGCGCTTCGATCGTTCGCCCCCCTGGATGGCACAGCAGATCCACCGGCTCCTGCGGGAAGCCACGGGCAACCCCGATCCGTATCGCGAGGCCAAGCGGCGCTCGAACGAGTTGGCCCTACGCCTCTACCCACGGCTCGAAGAGCAGGTCCGCGCTGCGGACGACAGCTTCACGACCGCCCTCGGCCTCGCCATTGCCGGCAATGTGATCGACTTCGGATGCCGCAGCCGGATCGACGATGATGATGTCCAGGACGCGATTGCCGATGCCCTGAATACCTCTCTCGAGCCCAATGCAGTGGCCGATCTCCGCCGGGCGGTCGGCGAGGCGAGCGATATCCTCTACCTGGCGGACAACGCTGGCGAGATCGTCTTCGATCGTCTACTGATCGGGGAACTACCCCGTGAGCGGGTGACGCTTGTCGTCAGGGGCAGCCCGGTCATCAATGATGCCACGCGCGAGGATGCCCAGATCGCCGGGCTGGATGCCTTGGTCCCGGTGATCGACAATGGCAGCGATGCGCCGGGAACGATCCTCGGGACGTGCTCTCCCGCCTTTCGCGATCGCTTCGCCCAGAGCGACTTGGTGATTGCCAAGGGCCAGGGCAACTACGAAACCCTCAGTGGTCAAGACGCCCCGATCGTCTTTCTCTTCAAGGCGAAGTGCCCGGTGATCGCCCAAGATGTCGGCTGCGCCGTCGGCGCACTGGTCGTCTCGCTGAACGTCGCCAAGCCTCCTGGTTCCTCGTAGTCCCCAGTCTGACTCGGCGCGAGAGACAGGTGCGGATGGGATATCGAGGGGGAAATCCCGCAGGGAAAGAACCCGCACAAACAGCCATTCCGGATTTCGCAGTGTGCTATGCTCCCCCGTTCATGCTCAGACTTTCGATGAGATGACCCGGTCGGTGGCGCAACCCCGACCAAGACCAACGGGACCACGTCACATGAACATTCGCAACGTAGCCATCATCGCCCACGTCGATCACGGCAAGACCACGCTGGTCGACCAGATCCTGCGCCAGTGCCATGTATTCCGCCAGGGCCAGGAAGTGCGCGAGCGCTTCATGGATTCAAACGACCTCGAGCGGGAACGCGGTATCACGATCACCTCGAAGAATTTCGCCGTCACCCATGGCGACGTGTGCATCAATCTGATCGACACCCCCGGCCACGCCGACTTCGGCGGCGAGGTCGAACGCGTGCTAAAAATGGCCGACGGGGTGCTGCTGCTGGTGGATGCGTTCGAAGGACCCATGCCCCAGACCCGCTTCGTCCTGCAGAAGGCGCTCGAACTGCATCTGAAGCCGGTCGTGCTGATCAACAAGGTCGATCGCGATCACGCCCGGCCCGATGATGTCCTCGATGAACTGCTCAATCTTTTCATCGATCTGGATGCCGATGAGAATCAACTCGACTTCCCCTACGTCTATGCCTCCGGACGGGACGGGTGGGCGGTGACCCAGTTGACCGATGCCCACGAGGATCTCCGGCCGCTGCTGGACATGATCGTCGAACACATCCCCCCACCCGAGCTGAAGAGCGGCCCGCTGCAGATGCTCGTCACTGCCATGGACCACAGCGACTATGTGGGCCGGATCGGCATCGGCCGCATCGTCCGCGGTGAGCTTCGGGCCAGGGATGCCGTGGCCCTGCTGAAACGCGACGGATCGCAACAGAAAGCCACCGTGCAGCAGCTCTTTGTCTTCGACAATCTAGGCCGCCGGGAGGTCGATCACGTTGGGTGCGGCGATATCTGCGCGGTAACCGGCGTCACGGGTGTCGACATTGGCGACACCATCGCCGATGTCGACCAGCCCGAGATGCTTCCCCTGATCACCGTCGATGAGCCCACCCTCGCCATGTCGTTCATGCCCAATGACAGCCCCTACTACGGTGAGGATGGGAAGTTCGTCACCAGCCGCCAGCTTCGCGAGCGCCTGTTCAAGGCGGCCAAGCGCGACGTGGCGCTATGGGTGGAGGAAACGGGCAACACCGACACCTTCAAGGTATCGGGCCGCGGCATCCTGCACCTCTCGATTCTCATGGAGAGCATGCGTCGGGAAGGACACGAGTTCATGGCCGGGCAGCCGCAGGTCATCTTCAAAGAAATCGGCGGCAAGAAGGCCGAGCCGGTCGAGATGCTCACCGTCGATGTGCCCAACGAACACACCGGGGCCGTGATCGAATACGCGGGGCAGCGCCGCGGTGAGCTGCGGCAGATGGTACAGGTGGGGAACCGCACGCGCGTCGAGTTTCACATCCCCAGCCGCGGGCTCATCGGATTCCGCAGCAAGATGATGCGGCTCACCTCCGGGCAGATCGTCGTCAATCACCGCTTCCTGCAGTACGAATACTTCAAGGGTGCCATACCGCAGCGGCAGAGCGGCAGCATCATCTCGATGGCAAACGGCAACGCGGTCGCCTTCGCGCTTGATGCTTTGCAGGACCGGGGACACTTCTTCATCGAACCGGGCGACAAGCTCTACGAGGGGCAGATCATCGGCGAGCACTGCAAGGAGGACGACTTGGTCGTCAATGCGCAGAAGGCAAAGAAGCTGACCAACATGCGATCGGCCAGCGCCGACCGCAAGATGAAGATCGCTCCGCCGATCAAAATGAGCCTCGAGGAAGCGCTGGAGTATCTGAATCACGATGAGTATGTAGAGGTAACGCCGAAGACCATTCGGCTGCGCAAGGGCGTGCTCAACATCCACGCTCGCAAGAAGGCGGAGAAGGGTGAGCGCATAGCGAGCGGATAGCCTGTCCGTCCCAAGAACCCCGTGTGCATCCACTCGACGCAATCATCCTACCCCAATCTTGAATGCAGGAGCGGCTGAGACGAATGATCGGCTTGCTTCTGAAGGAAGCGCTGGCGCGTGGGCGGGCGCCATGCCTGACAAGTTCGGGCAGCGGCGCGGTCGTAGTGATGAGGCGCTGGATCACTTCATCCCCCTGACCACCGACCACATTCGGCGCGTCGTTGCAGAGTTTGCCCGCTACTACAACGGTGGGTGTCCATCGCAGGCGATCCATGGGATCCCCGATCCGTATCCGGAACTGAAGCAGCCTCCGCCGCAGGAGGGCAAGCTCGCCACTGTCCCCGTCCTCGGCATCGTTCAGCACGACTATCGACTCGTGGCCTGATCCAACGCGTGCCTGCAAGCTTGACCTCTTGGTCTTCCGGGCCACTCCTATGTCGCTCATTGGGATCCGCCGCCCTCACGCCCCATGGCCATGCGCAGAGACCGCCTCAGAGCCATTCCCTCCCCGAACGCAGCGCCCTGCCACCCGGCCAGGCGACCGCCGAACCGGCCGGGACGACTACGCCAAGGAGCTTCCGCTGACCACACGGTGGTCTTGACTGGTAGACTCCTCTGGCGTAGTTGTGGGCTTGGGGAAGTTCAGTGGAGGTACACATGCGCGTGTTGTTCTGGTACTGCGAGCGGATGGCCTGGAAGCCTACCCGCAAGACCCTGCCGGAAGTCGAGGACGGCCTTCCTGGCGAGGTCACCGGGGCGGTCGCTGCCTTCGTTCACGTCGAGCCCAAGGACACGGAGCGTGCCGGCAAGGTGGAGACAAAGCTGGTGAAGAACGCCAAGTGGCTGGCAGGCAAATGGGATACCCGGCGAGTGGTGCTGCATACGTTCGCCCACCTGGCCGAGGAGAAAGCCGATCCCGACTTCACACGCGAGCTGCTGGGGCACGCCCACCGAAGGCTTGAGGATGCTGGGTACGAGGTGGTCGAGACTCCCTTCGGCTACTTCAACGACCTGGAGCTAGCGGCTCCCGGCCATCCCCTAGCCCGGGTCTACACGGAGTTCTGAGGGTAGTGTAGCGACGCGTTCAAACGGACTGATGGCACCTTGGCCTGGAACGTCCCACCGTTGAAACCGAATGCCCTTCCATCGAGATCCCTGAAGTCGATCTACATGAGGCTCGTGCCCGAACGCAAGCAGGGCGTGAAAACCGAGAGGAACCATCATGAGGATCGCGGACGATTTCTACGAGAAGAACAAGGATCGCCTGTATCGGCGAGTTGCCAGGGAGTTGCGCTCGGCGCGGCGCATTGTTGACGTCGGCTGTGGGGATTGCGATCTGGCCGGCCTGCTGGCCGAAGTCCAAAGGCGCGAGGTGATCGGAGTGGATGTCGTGGACGCCGTGTTCCCCGCGCCTTCAGCGAAAGGACGGCGGCCTCGA
>JAGMBO010000060.1 GCA_023129715.1 Candidatus Eiseniibacteriota bacterium
GCCTCTCGCAGGCGATCATTGAAGTCCACCTGCCGCAGATAGTGCATCAGGATCTCGAGGCCGGCAAAGGAAGTGAGGCGTTCGTCACCGAACTGGATGGCAAGATCGCCATTGACACGGCGGCTCAAATCGCGCTTTCTTAACCTCATTGGGAATGGGCTCTCCTTGCTTGTGTTCTTCGTGACCGCAATTACGAAAAAACACAAGTGGAGCCCATTTTCAATATCTTCCCGCGCGATCAGGCCAGGATTATTGACGCTTCAGGGCTAGACGCTGCACGCCCGTGGGGCAGAGGCGATGCGGGGGCCCCTGGCCGGGCAGCCGGGGCTTACCTGTCATGGCCGTTTGATGTGGCCGGCCCTCGGTGAACTGGGTGTTGGGGGAGTAGCGGGCGGTGCGCGGTGCCTGCGCGTTCTCTAGGATCTGAGATTCCGGCTGCTGCGCAGTCGCAGGAGATACTTGGCCCACAACCGGTAGAGTTTCATGTTCCGGGGATAGCGACGCGTGTATTTGCGCAGCACGCGCAGGGCCTCCTTCCGGCGCCCCGCTTCCAGGAGTCCCCAGCCAAAGTCGACAGTCTGCACCGCAAGCAGGCGGTGGAGAAGGGCGACAAGCTCGGGATGCTCCCGAAACTCATGCAATTGCGCCTCGGAGATCTCGACGTTGCAGGCGGCATACTCGACCCGTCGGGAGTCGTTATGAATGATGCTCTCGGGGTGGTCCCGCTTTCTCGATAGGACCTGATCGATGTATCCCGATTCACAGTGGAGCGCGTAGCGTGCGCAGAAATCGGTCTCGCCCCCGTAGGCGCAGCCTTCCGGAAAGAGACTGCACGCCGACAGAAGGCTGCGCTTGACCGTAAGGCTGCTCGTCGGCATGAAAGAGCCGTACTTGATGATGTGGGGAGTGAGCGGCCCCGTGAATACCCAGTGATCCTCTCGGACGACGCTGTGCGGTATGCTCCGGAAGTTCTTCCACGTACCGATGCCGGAGGGATGCACGGTCCCGTGTGCATCGAAGACCTCGTAATCCGAGAAGACGAGTCCGAGGTTCTCCCGGCTTTTCAAGAACGCAACCGTACGTTCCACGCAGTGATCGAGGAGCAGATCGTCCGCATCGAAAAACATGATGAAATCGGATGCAGTGTTCGCGATCGCGTTGTTGAACGCCACCGACTGACCGGCGTTCTCCTGGCGGATGTAGCGCACATGCCCGCTGTCGGCATACTTCGCTATGAGCTCCGGAGTCTCGTCGGTCGAACCATCGTCGACGACGACGATCTCGAAGGAGCCCGCGAAGGTCTGATTGAGCGCGGAGTCGACGGCCTCGGCCAGAAACCGGGCGTAGTTGTAGGTCGCGATGATGATGACCAAGTCGGAACTCATTGAGGGCACCTCACATGAGCACCGGCGGGACGGCGCCTGCGGCCGGTGCGGCCAGTGGCCTTCAGAACCTGCAGGGCTTGCCGGCCCTCCAATTATGCGCAAACACTAACAGAATCCAGACAGAAGCGACACTCTCCCGAAGACCATCGCTGTGCCGAATGCGTGCCACACGATTCTCTGCCTTCTGACCTCCCGCCGGCCGTCGTTTCCACCCTCCACAAATGGCGCGATTTCTTCCGCCACATCCGCACGGCGGTGGAAGCTCTGCTAGTGGGCGACACGCCGGAATGGGCGTCTCGGGACTGGCAACCGAAGAACCGAGAGAGAATCCGGAACCGACGCTCGGCCGCGGCGCCAGCGACACGCTCAATTGTCCGTGATCGCCACCAGCCCTGCACGCCCATGCCGAATCACCCGCTAGGATCCGGTCAGGCATACACGACTGGCGGGTAGAGGATGGCGATCCGACACGATACAATGCCGTCGAGTATAGGATTGTCCAAGATGTCAGCAGCGGGGACTATCGGGCACAGAAGAAGCGATCGGGGCCCCGGCGAAGTGATAACTCCTTCTCAGCGACAACGATGCGGGGATTGGTCCTGCGGATTGAAGAAAGGAATCGCTAACACCGGCATCGACCTGATGAACTCGCCGCCACGGCTCTGACCATTGAGCCTCCGTCTGCCCCGGCGCGGCCCGGCCGGGCTCGGGCTGCGCCAGGTCCACCCGCTGGCGGTGCCTACTACTCCCGGGAGGAAACCAAACCATGCAGGCATCATGAGACTCCTCAACTCGCCACGCTCCATCGTCCATTGGGCGACCTTTGCTGGCCTCATCTCAATAGCCCTACTCCTTCGGGTGTCAGGCTTCCAAGGGTACTCTGATTCAGATCCACGCGACTATGCCATCCTCGCGAACGATTTGGCGCATGGCACCCTCCAGCTCCCATCCTATGATGGCCCACCTGTCTTTCCGCTCCGCCTTGGCGTATACGGGCCCATCGCTATCCTCGTTAAGGCATTTGGCCGTTCTGAACTGACGCTCGTGGTCTATCCGTTCCTCTTGAGCATAGCCGGTCTCTTCCTCGCATACGCTCTGGCCCGGATTCTCTACGGGCCTCTTGCTGGCTTGCTCGCTATCGGGCTTCTGGCCGCGCTGCCGACGGACGTCTCAATGGCCTCCAGACTCTATCCTGACGCCATCGCAGCCTTTTGGGCCAATGTTGCGGTACTGCTCACATATCTCGGTCTGACCAAGACTCGACCCTACCACTGTTCAGCCTACGCACTCCTTGCTGGTCTCTTCTTCGGCATCTCGTGGCTGTGCAAGGAGTCTGTCGCATACCTCGTCCCCTTTGTGGGCATTCTCGTTCTTTGCCTGCACCGCGAGGCTCCTCTCAGAATAAGGCTAGTCTGTCTCATTTCCCTCGGCATCGGCTCTATCGCTGTGCTCTCTGCCGAGGTTCTATCTTGTCATGCGATCGCAGGTGATCCGTTGTTTCATTTCCATGCGGTGGAGCGGAACTACCAGACGACCGCCGTCTGGTTCTTCGATCAATCGTCACCATATTTCGGCTGGGAGAACGGGCACTTTGCCAAGGCGTTGGCCAAGAGACTCATTGTGGACGGCCCCAGGGAAATCCTGCTGTCCTTTAGAGCCCTCCCAGCCTTCGCGGCGCTTGCCCTCGCTTGGCGCGTCATCTTCCGTGAATACAGGTGCGCGATGCCGGGCATTTGGCTCGTCAGCCTTGCTCTGATGTTTGGCTATGCGTCTTCTTCGTTTGAGCACTATCGTCCCCTACCGACGTTCGAACGGTATCTATACCCGCTGCTTCTGCCCTCGGTGCTTCTGTTCGCCAGTTTCCTCGCTGGGCTCTTGCTGTCGGGGTCTGACTGCCCCGCCCGCAGAGAGCGAGCATTCTGGGCGTGGGCCCTCATCGTGGCGTATCTTGCCCACAGTGCGAGTGCATTGCCCGCGGTTCTCTGGTCAAGGCCGGAACGCACGGAACGTGAGGTCGCGGCCAAGGTGGATGGTACTGACATCGTATACACAGACTACCGCACTGCGAGTAGCCTGGTCTTCTTTCGCACTGGCTCGCTGTCACCATCCACAGCGACGACAATCCCATATGAAAACATTGATGCAGAAGCCATGGAAGCAGGCGCATATGTACTCCTGGACAACGACATGACTGATTTCTTAGTCAGATCGTACGATTACCGGCCTCCCCCCTTTGTACACGCACCGCCTCAGACATGGCGCAGGGTTTGGGCTGATGGGGTGTCCATTCTGTTTCAGATTCCGCGAGCGCTTGGGGGCCAAGGCAGTCAAGCCGACCGGCAATGACCTTTGCCTGTGGCTCCCGAAGACTCCATCGTCCTTCAACTACTGGTGACCTGTTGTCACGATCGCGCGAGGACGCGCAAGCCAATCTCGCCGCGGGCATCGGCTACCTGCGCACGCAATACGAGCATTTCCCGGAAATTCTGGACATCGGCGAGCGCTTGAAGCTTGGCACCGCTGGCTACCATTGCGGCCGCGGGTATGTGAACTCTGCGCTCTCCATCTATCGCCAGAGGCGATCCCCCAGCTATCCGCCACCCGGGGAATCGGTCACGCGGGAAGGCGTGAAACCGCAGCTAGCCGCCGCACGCGATGACGGTCGCTGCTGCGACTTCCGGAAAACGTGGGCCTACGTGGATCGCGTCTGGCAGCAGTATCTCGACTTCTCCCGTCGCCGTCTCCTTGGTGGCCCTGGCCAATCCCGCCGCCGCCACCGATTCGTCCAGTGCCCATGTAAGTTCCTCGCTATCAGACGACACGCCCGATCCAACTCATTCCTCCATAAGGGGATCAAAGCGCATCGGAGGGCCGTTGACAGCAGGGGACGTGCGGCAGTAGCGTATTCGGGAGTGAGAGTTGCCAACCGGCTGAAGAGGAGAAGGATCATAGCCGAAGTGCCTCCATTCCACAGCATCAAGGAGAGCGTTCACCATGTCTGCAGCACCTGCACCGAGGGCAATAACATCGAGTCAGAAAACAAGAGACGGGGAACTGGCGGCAAGCGTCCAGATTCGTAATAGGTATCTTTCATACTCTCAGCCTTTAGGAAGGAATCATGAGAAGAGGTCCTCTGAAGGTGCCGATACGCAGCCTCCAAGGGGGTTTTGTCCCTTTGGAGGCACTCCTGTTCTTTAGGTATACGTGAATGAGGCGCCCTCGCCTGATTCCATCGGAGGGTGGAGCTTCTTCCACCTCAACAGCAGGATAAGCTTAGAAAAAGCAGGAGGAAATCATGGGAAGGTATCTTTTACTCTGGGAAGTCGACAAGGCGAGAATACCAGTTGATCGTAAAGAGCGAGGAGTTGGATGGGGTCTGTTGATGTCTATGGTAAGGCAAGATAGAGAAAAAGGCATATCGAAAGATTGGGGAACATTTGTTGGCGAAACCAACGGATATGACGTTGTTGAAGGAACTGAGATAGAAATCTTGAAAATGACAGCCCAGTATGTTCCATATGTCTCCTTCAAGGCATATCCTATCGCTTCAGAGAGCCAAGTGAATGAAATGATAAAGGCCTTATCTGGGTAATCAACTGAGATTCACGTAGTGGGGTGAGAGCGATATTCCTAACGCCAGGATGTGAGAATTCCCAGACAGTGCGACTCCAAAGCCGCCAAGAGGATTCCTATATCCTTTTGGAAGCATTTGAATCTCGATCTGTTTTATCCAGAGGAGAGTTCTATCAACTTAAATGAATCTGGGCTCAGAGCATAGTGGATTCAATCCTGTGCATCCCAATAATCCCATCGGCGCGCTCAGCGAGGCGGCGAGTCCGTGTAGAATACGCTTCTCGGTCGCCGCTGACGCCCGTGGTCCGCGAAAAGGCCGTAATGCCTGTAATCAGCCAACTCTCCCACTGTGATATGGTCGCACGCATGATGCGCACATCAGTATCTGCTCCACTCGCCGTGGTCCGGGCCGGGTCGGGCCGCGCTGATGTCGCAGGCAACCCTGGGCCCTGGAGAATGCTACCCTGCGCTGACAACTCGTCGTCTGTCAGCGGACTCAGAGGCGTGGGTCGGCTCGCGGCCTAGCACGGCGGTCTGGAGGATTCCCCTCGTCCACACGCTCTGGACCTGGCTCTCGCTCCCGCCTGCTACCGACCGCCGCCCGAAAACCCGTTGCTGTATGTTCCGGTGCATCCTGCTCGGAGTATGAACCGGGACCTGAGGCAGGCGGGGATTCCCAAGTGGACTCCTGAGGGCAAACTGGATTTCCACGCGGCCAGGGTTGCCTACACGACGTTTCTCTTCGAGTGCGGGGCTTCCATCATAGAGGCGCAGGCGCTCGCCAGGCACTCTAGTCCGGTCATGACGGCGAACGTCTATGGTCGGACGCGCCGTGAGCGGCTCGCAGAGGTGGCCGAGAAGGTCGGCGCGGCGGCGCTTCCGATACCGGAACGTGCCATATGCGTGCCAGAGAAGGATGCTGGCGCGGAAGCCAAGGACGCCAACTCATTCTCTAGCGAGGGATTGTCGGCTCAGAATGACTGCGGAGGGCGAGGGACTCGAACCCCCAAGCCCTTGCGGGCGGCGGATTTCAAATCCGCTGACTTACCAATTAGCCTAGCCCTCCGAATCTCGGCCCCTGTCGTCGCGCGCCGGGCTGGACCTACCCGCCCCCGCGGCCGGCGGCGAACCGTGTCGGCGTCCCCGCCTGCACTGCCGGTCGGGTTCGATCTAGCCGCTCCTGCGGCCGGCGGCGAACCGCTGACAGAGGGTAGAGCCACTCCCGGCGGGCAGTCAACGCCCCAGCAGGCCGTTGCATCCCCGGCACCGGCCCGCTAGACTCGCCGGCTGAAGCTTTTCCGGTCCGGCCGGGTAAGAGATTGGCGAATCCCAGTATGGCGGAATGGTGGATGAAGATGAACCTCGAGAATCTCCCGGGCCCTCCCGGCAGGGCCCCATCGGGGGGCGGGCGCTCGCGCCCGCTCGACCGGTCGCGTCTCCTGCACCGGGTCGGCCCGCGGCGTGGCCGGCGGGGGCGGCTGGCACCAATCAGGTCCCTTGGGCTCTTCCTGATGGTGCTTTGCCTGGTGCTCTCCTGCACCGAGAGTCACGAGCCCCTCGACTGGCGGGAGGCGGTCCGCGGCGGTCTCGGGCAGCTTGATACCCTTGTCTCCGACAGCCTGGTGGTCGGCGCGAGCCATGGGGAGGTTCCGGTGATTACCGGGTTCTCCCCCTATCTTCTCACGGGGCGGATCACCCGGGATGGCGAAGAGATCCGCAGCGAGCTCTACCTGCGCTGGGATGTCAGCGAGCTTCCCGAGGGCAACGTCGAGCGTGTCCACCTCGAGTTCTACCTGGATCGGGTCGATGCCGCTGGCGCCGGCAGTGGCGATTTCCAACTGCGCATGTACCCGGTGACCAGTACGTGGAGCGAAGACAGCCTGACCTTGGAGACGCAGCCCGTCGTCAACACGGCCACGGCGCTGGCGACCGCCGAGTTCGATACCGCCGGTCTTGGAGCGGGCGAGGGGCCGCTCCACCTGCGACCACTCTTCGAGAGCGAGAGCGGTGCGGCGCTCAACGAGCTGATCGAGGATTGGCGGGACGACGCGGAGAGCAACTTCGGTGTCATGATCCGGGCCGGGGCGAGCAGTTCCGAGGGGATCCTGCGCTTCTTCAGCGCCGAGGGCTATCCGGCAAGCTTCACCGAGCCACATCTCACGCCGCGCCTCGCGATCGAGATGGCCGATACAACCGTCTACTTCCAGGCCATCGATGATGTCTTCCTCGGCCGCACGCTTTCCGGGGAGTTGACGATCGCCGACTCGCTGCTGCTTGTCAGCACAGGCTACGTGCGCCGCAGCGCGTTGCGTTTCGATCTCTCCGCGCTGCGGGGGAGCACGCCGGCGGGCGAGCCGATCCTCGACCGGGCCGTCGTTCGCGGGGTCTTGCACCTTGCGCTCGAGCCGGAGCAGAGTTGGAGCCTGGCGGCGGATGACAATCTGACGCTCTTTGCCTACGAGGCGGATGTCGATTGGGAGAGCGGAGATCCGCTGGGATCGGCAGTCTTGATCGATTTCGTCGGCGAGGCCGGTGTGGCGGGGGACGATGCCGGAGTCGAGATCCGCATCGTCGAATACCTCCAACGCGCCCTCGAGGGCTCGGGGACCAGCCTCGTGATCCTTTCGACGAACGAGACGACGACACTGGGATCGATACTCCTGCGCGGCCCCGAGGCCTCCGCGGGCAAGCCCATCGTGACGATCGTGACCGCCGATCTGGTCGGTCGATTGGGCGACGAGACGCAACGCTAGAGGATGCCGATGCGCGTAACGCTCCTGATCAGCGTGATTGTCCTGGTGGGGCTCATGGTGAGCCCGGCGCAAGCGGTGAGTGTCTTTGCGCGCGAGGGGTTCGGCGAGTGGCTGGAGGGCTACGACCTGCGCGGGGAGACGCTCGGCGGCACCGGGATTGGCCTGGCCGATCCCAACAACTTCACCGGTCCCAATCCGGCCAGCACCGCATTCTCCCCGCACACGCTCGGCCACACCGGGGTGATCTCGGTGACGAGTTGGGCCGATGATGGTTCGGCGACGGCGCGCTGGCAGCTTCCGATGATCACCGAGCTCGGAGTCTATGTGCCGCTTCCCGCGGGTATCGGCGTGCGCTTGATCCTCGAGCCGGCGACGGATGCCTCCTACGCCCTCGAGCGGGACGTGCCCACCGGCTGGGAGGAGATCGAAGAGGACATTCGCCGCGAGGAGGGCTCCCGTGGCCCCGTGCGCGTGCGGGCGGGGTTCTCTTGGCAGGGGGGTTCCTGGTGGGCCCTCGGCACGGGGATCAACGTCGTCTCGGGCTCGATCGTCGATCGCACCCGGTACGTCTTTGGCGATTCCGCCAGCGCCGCGGGTTGGCAGGGTGGCTCCGATCGGCGCGAACTGCGCTTCCATGCCTGCACGGCGATCGATCTCGGCTTCCTCGCCCGACCCACCGAGCGCCTCTCACTGGGGGCGTTCTACTCGACCAGTCATTCGTCGAGCGTAACCGAAACCTATCGCAGCGTCGGCGGTACGGACTGGACCATCGGCGAGGTCGATGTCGACTTGCCGGCCGGCTTTGGAGTGGGTGTCGGCCTGGGGCTTACACCTCGCTGGCGCCTGAGCGCTGACGCCCTCTACCGTCTGTGGGAGGATGTCCAGATCGGGGGCGCTGATTCGCCCCGCGCGCAGATCGGGCCCTTCCGCAATACTCTGCGTTGGGGCGCCGGCATCGAGCGCCTCGGCTCGGAGAACCGCAACGCGCCGTTTCTCTCTCGCGTCGTCTGGCGTGCCGGGTTTGCCCAGATTCCCTGGTATCTCGAAGATGCCACCGGGGACGCCATCGAGGAATGGCGCGTCAGTTTGGGCGCTGGCCTGCCGATCCAGAAGGACCGCGGCATGTTCGATCTGATGGTCGCCTATGGTCAGCGGGGTTCGCTCGAGACGAATGGACTCGAGGAAGAATACCTGCGCCTCGGATTTGCCTTCACCTTCGCCCACGTCTTGCGCGAGTACTAGCCCCGGCGCACGCCGGGGCATCCCAAGAGCAGGCCCGCGCGCCGATCTCCCAGGTCCTACCCGGTCCCGTCACGCGTCGGGGAAGCGGAGACTCGGGCGCAGTGGCTGGGGTGGGGTCACTCGGTGAGTTGTCCGTAGAGCCCCGGGCGGCGGCCCCGCAAGAGGTCGTTGCGCGGGTTGATCTGCTTGTTGTCTGCCTCCGCCACGTCCACCTCGGCAACGATCACCTCGGCGCGGTCCGCGGATGCGCGGGCCAGGCGCTGTCCGTCCGGTGCGGTGATCTGGCTCTGTCCGGTGAAGGTAATCTCCCGTCCCCCCCGTCGATCGCCGCCGATTCGGTTGGCGGTGACCGCGAAGAGGCGATTCTCGAGGCAACGCGTCACCATCGCATCCTGGCAGTAGGGCATGACGAGGTTGACCATGTGGACAAGGATCTGCGCGCCGGCGAGCGCCAGACAGCGGGCGGTCTCGGGATAGATCCAGTCGAAGCAAATCAGCGGGCCGAGGCGGCCGCTGGAGCTCGGATGAACGCGCGGGCTCAAATCACCGGCGTCGAACCAATCCCACTCGTTGTCGAAGAGGTGGATCTTGCGATAACAGGCGACCGGGCGGCCTCGATCGAAGAGCGCGCCGGAGTTGTAGAGACCGCCGTCGCGGGTTCGCTCCGGGAATCCTCCGGCGATCACCGCGCGCCGCTCGGCGGAGAGATCGGCGAGGAAGCGACAGGTTACTCCCGTGGGGAATTCCTCCGCCAACTCGGCAACCTCATCACGGTCGCGGAAGAGATAGCCGGTGGCGAAGAGCTCGGGCAGAACATAGAGGTCGGCCGGTGCGCTACGAATGAGACCGGCCGCCTCGGCGAGGTTGCGCGCGGCATCCCCGAACCGCGGGTCTGTCTGAATGGCGGCGATTCGAATCATGACGTCGTCTCCTGCGGTTCTCCGACCATCCGCCTCGTGGCATGCCGCCGGGCGCTCACTTCAGCAGGAGCAGTTGCCGGGTCGTCGCCCGGTGGCCGAGGCTGAGCTGGTAGAAGTAGATGCCGCTCTCCCGGGAGACGCCGGAATCGTCACGGCCGTCCCAGAGGATCTCGTAGTGCCCCGGGGGGAGGAGGTGATCGAGGAGCTTGCGCACCGGTGTTCCCTGGATGTCGAAGATGCCCAGGCAGACATCCACCTCTTGCCGCAAGTCGAAGGCAACCGTCGAGAGCACATTAGTGGTGGAGAGATCGGCGCGGCCGGCAGCCATCTCCTCGGTGCCGGTTCCGAGTGAAGCCCCCGCGGAGGGGGCCGCGCCGGGTGGCTCGGCGGGCCGCCGCGCGCGCCGGCTGTCCCCATCGGCGGTTCCCATCAATCCCTGTCGTGATGGCCCACAGGAGAGGGCCGGCCAGGGCCTCGCGCCCGGTTCGTCGAGGGCCTCGAGGTTCCAGACATGCACGCTGCTGATCACCTCCGTGGCGCTGATCAACTCCAGCCCGCCATCGCCATCCAGATCGGCGACCACCGGGGCTGCTCGGACGATCTCGTCGTGGGGTAGGAAGATCGGAAAGGCGCGCAGCTCACGGCCTTGGCGGCCACCGGCCCACAGCCAGGAATGGGTTTCGAGGTCGGTTGAGAGCGTCGGCACGAGGATGTCGAGGCCGCCATCGCTGTCGAGGTCGGCGATCAGCGGCGAGGCATTGATCGTCTGATGACTGAAGTGGACCGGCCAACCCGGAAGGGGGGCGGCGTCCGCTCCGCTGAGAACGAAGAGCGACGCGTCGCCGCCGATCGTAGCAACGACGATCTCGGCGGCGCCATCGCCATCGAGATCGGCCAGGGCGGCGCCCGCATTGCAGGTTCCCGGCAGCGCGAAGGGCCAACCCGGCAGCGGTCGACCCTCCGCAGTGAACACAGCGACCGTGGCGATCCCGTTCCCGCCCTGTTCGCTGGTGACGACCACGTCGAGCCTGCCGTCACCATCGACATCCCCAATGGCCGGATCGCCGAATCCGGCCCGAGCGCCATGTGGCACCGCCACCGGCCAGCCCGCCAGGTACTCGCCCGTTGCCCGCCAGGCGTGGACCTTGCCGCTGTTCGTCGCCACGACGATCTCAGGTGACCCGTCTCCATCGAGATCGGCGACGGCGGGTGAGGCGAGCGTGCCGGGGAAAATGCGCGCGCCTGGGTTGGTCGAGATCGCCTGCGGCCACCCGTTGCGCACCTCGCCCCGGCCGGTGAGCGTCCAGACCATGCCGTTGGCTGCGGCGACACTGATCTCGGCGCGGCCATCGCCATCGAGATCGGCGAGCGCGGCGGCGCCGAAGATTGCTGCCGAGGGGGTGGGGGGTGTTTCCATCTCGGCGAGGGAGCGGGGCCAGCCCGACTGCGCGGTGCCATCGAGCCGCCAGACGTGGAGCGTGCCGGTCGTGCTGCCGACGACGATTTCCGCGCGGCCATCCCCATCGAGATCGCCCGCCGCCGGCGGGGCATAGCAGGGTCCGGCGAGCGACACCGGCCAGCCGGGCCAGATCTCGCCATCGGAGCCGATGAGGTAGACGGCTCCCGCGACCGTGGCCACCACGATCTCGCGGCGTCCGTCGCCGTCGAGGTCGGCGACGCAGGGACTACCGGCAATCGCGCTCTCGAGGACCAGGGGGAAGCCATCGTGGGCCCGCAGGGTCGTCAATGGTGTGGCGGGCAGCTCAGGCCCCATGCGCATCGGCGTATCGAGCGCCACGCCCCCCTGGGAGGTCGGCTGGCCCTGAGCGAGGCCGAGGGGCGGTTGGAAACGGCCGACGATAAAGCCGCGCAGATGATCGACAACCAGCATGCGGCCCTCCTCGTCGACGAAGAAGTCGGGGCGCAGGCTCTCACCGATTGGGCGCCCCTGGGCCGCGGCGCCGGTCAGCGGTTGGGTTTCTTGAGGAACGGCGGTGGGGCCCCCGACAATCAGAAGGCAGAGCGCACCGAGCAGGCCGCTGCGCGTGCGCCCACGGGCGATGCTCCTGTTGCCGATGGTCTTCATCCGTGCAGGCTTCCCACTCCCCGAAACGACCTTAGGCTGGCAACCCACCGACCGGAGGCCAGCGACCCAGCGGCTGGGAGGCCAGCGACCCACCGACCGGAGGCCAGCCGCCACCTGCGCGGAGATCCGGCCGCGCTCCGCCGGCCCAGGATGCTAGCTGCCCGCCAGCGCGTCCAGGAAGGTCCTGGCCTCGGCGGCTGCCCGGTCGCGGGGGACTTGCCGTTGATCTCGCGGCCCAGCGCGCAGCGTCACCAGGCCGGCGGCCAGCTCATCCGGCCCGACAATTGCGAGCAGGGGAATGCCCTTGGCGCTGGCATACGCGATCTGCTGCTTCAGGCCGCGGCTGGGCTTCAAGAGCACCTCGGTGCGCAAGCCCGCGGCGCGCAGCTCCGTCGCCAGGCGCAGCGCCGCCTCGCGGGTCGCTTCATCGAAGATCGTGACCAGCAGATCGGTAGTGCTTCCCGCTGCTGGGAGCAGGTCGTGCTCCTTCATCGCATCGATGATGCGCTCGAGGCCGATGGTCGTGCCGGTGGCCGGCAACGGCTGGCCGGTGAAGCGCCCGATGAGCTCATCGTAGCGTCCGCCGCCGGTGAGGCTGCCGATCGCCGGCCGGGTGACGATCGATTCGAAGACCGGACCGGTGTAGTAGTCGAGCCCGCGCACCAGCCGCAGATCGAGACGGTAGTGCTGTTCGGGAACGCCCATTGCCGAGAGAATCGCGAGCAGCTCGCGCGTCTCGGCGATGCCCTGCGGTCCTTGGCGGGTTGCGGCGAGCGGCGCCTCCAAACGCTTCAGGATCTCGGGGGCTGGCCCCTCCTGGGTCACCTGCTTGAGGATGCCGGTGGCGATCTCCGCCGGGACGCCGCGCCGGGCCATCTCCTCGCGAACTCCGTCGGATCCGATCTTCTCGAGCTTGTCGATCGCGACACAGATGTTCTGGAAATGCTCACCGCCCCCGGCAGACTCGACCAGGCCGTCGAGGAGCTTGCGGTGGCCGATTCGCGTGGTGAACTCCTCGAAGCCGAGCTCACCCAGAGCCTCAACCGTGATCGCAATGATCTCGGCATCGGCCAACATCGAGGCACTGCCGGCGACATCGACATCGCACTGGTAAAGCTCGCGATAGCGGCCGCGCTGCGGTTTGTCTCCCCGCCAAACGCGCTGGATCTGATATCGCTTGAACGGCATCGGCAAGGTTGGGTGCATGGCGAGAAAACGCGAGAAGGGAACCGTCAGGTCGTAGATCAGGGCGTAGTCGACCACCTCATCGAAGTCGGTCACCTCGACACGATTGACGCGGCCGAGGCGCAGGTCCTCCAGCGCGGTTCCACGCCGCAGAACCTTGAACAGTAGTTGTTCGCCCTCATCTCCGAGCTTGCCCTTGAGGGTTTCGAAGAGCTCGAGGGTCGGTGTTTCGACCGGCTCGTAACCGAAGCGCTCGAAGACAGTGCGGATGCGTTCGATCACCCAGGTGCGCTGCCGTACTTCGGTAGGCGTGAAATCGCGCATCCCGGGAGGGGTTCTCGGCTTGACCCGACGCATGGCAGCTCCGTTCTCTTGGCAGCTTCGCTCTCTCGGCAGCTCCGCTCTCTCAGCGGACACTCCAGGGGGAGTCGGGGCGGCCGCCGGGGGGCGGTAATCGACATCCTCGCGCCGGATCCTACTCAGCGGCGTCGGCGGGTACAAGGGTCGCACCGGAGGTCGCGCCGGAGGAGACCGAGCGCCGAGCGGAGCGCCGCCCGCAGGGGGGGGCGACGCGTAATCTGCAGGGAGTGCCAGGTTACAGGGAAGCCGGGGCCCTTGGTTGTCGGCGTGGGGGTTGGTAGTATAGCGCCCAGCCGGAAGTCGCTGGTCACCGAGCGACTGGCCGGAGGCACCCGGGCATGGAGGCGCCCGGCCATGGAGGTGTCCGGCCGCGGTGGCGTGACCACTGTAGCGCCGGCCATGGAGCTGGAGGAGCGAGCCGATGGAGACGTGTGGAGCCGCCCGGGTGGTACAGACCTTAGGCGCGCGCGCCCTTGTCGAGGTCAATCGCCACGAGGCGTGTTCGCACTGCACCTCGGCCGATCTGTGCCAGGTGCTCTCCGGACGGGGAACGCTCAGGCTCGAGGTCGAGAACCCGATCGGCGCCCGTGAGGGTCAAGTCGTCGAGCTGCTCGCCGCACGATCCCTGGGGCTCCGCGCCGCATTCTTTGTCTACTTGCTGCCGGCTCTGCTCTTTCTCTGCGGGGTGATTCTTGGGTCGGAGGGGTTCCGTTGGCCTCCCTGGGGCGCCGGGTTGCTCGGCCTCGCCCTGTTGGCCGGTTCGTGGTTCATCGCCCGGGTAATCGATCGGGGGATCCGACGACGGAACGAGCTGTGCTTCACGATCTCCCGCGTCCTCGATCAGCTCCCGCCGAGTGCGCGGTAGCCGGCGGCCGCGGGAGAAGCCAGCATCGGGTGAGATTGCCACGCGGGCGGCCCCCAAAGGGAGCCGCCCGCGCGTTCTTGAGGATGTGGGACACTCTTGACTGCCCGGCCTATCCGCCGAGCAGGACATTCTCGATCGCCCCGGCCCGCTTGGCCGCCGACAGGTTCGCATAGAGCTCAGCGGTGATGATGCCGCCGTCCGCCGCCAGCGGGGCGCCGGGCGAGAGATACTCGATCAGCCGGTCGGCGCTCTCCGTCATCCACTCCAGCGCATTGTCGCCGTAGTGGAGCTTCTTGAGATTGGCGGGCATGCGCTTGGTTGGCTCGATGAAGGCCATCCAGCCGTCGGTGTAGGGCAGCAACTCGTCGGGCCGCTCCTGAAGCGGGTTGATGGCAGTGATGACCCCATCCACCGGAGCCTCCAACTCGAAGCTCCGCTCGGCAGTCTTGACGGCCATGAAGGGCTCGTTCTGGGCGACCTTCTGTCCGATCCGCGGCAGATCGTACGTGCGCTCCTGGCCGAGGAGCTGGCAGGCGAAGTCGTCGAAGCCGATGCGGCACTTGCCACCATACTCGACGTTGACCCAAGCGTGCCTCTGGTGGAAGTGGTAGGTCACCGGCAAGGTGAACCCGGCGATTCGGCGCAGGCGCGGGAGGCCGGACTCGATGATCGTATCCTGAACCATCTGGTCGTACTGGCAGGTTCCGCACTCGTAATTGTGCGGGCAGAGCTTGTAGGAGACCAGTCCCTGCAGCATGTGACGGCAGTACTTTTCCGGGCCCGAGAGCGTGCGCAGCCGCTCGGTCCAGGGAACCCGCCGCTTCTGCGGAGCAGTCTGACGCCCCGCCTCCCTCATCGCCTTGTCGAAGGCGCAGAGGTTGCAGGCATAACTGTAAGGGCACAGCTTGTAGTTGATGACGCCGGCCTTCATCCAGATGCACTGGTCGTCATCGCTCATGACCCGGTTGGTCTTCTTGGTTGTCTCGGTCATTGTCCCATCCTCCTCATTGAAAGGCCGTGCGGTCTGCGGGAGCGCTTGTCCAGTCCTGAAGTCCCATCTGGTGCCGGCTCTTGATTCCGCGACTCAGCCACCGCCTACCTAATAGGCAAGATGTGGTCCATTCCAGCGGGAGAGCAGGTGGATTCTCCGAGAGAGACTCTAGCGTATTGCAGATCAACGAGTTACATGTCGCGGAGAAATGACGTGTCAGAATGCGAAACCGGCAGCAAGCTATGGTAGTGACCCCGGAGTGTTGAATTCCTCAAGACGCGGTGTAGACGAACTCAACACTTTCTCGCGTCTCTCAGCTTCTCTGCGCAACGCGGGCAGAAGCGCTCCTGCTTCAGATCGGTGCCCTCGACGGAGCAGCACGAGAACATGATGCAGTCATACCGGTAGCAGTGCCGGAGGCCGAAGGTGTGGCCCAGTTCATGGACGGCTGCCTTGGCGCAGCGCTGCATGAAGAGCAGCCGGTCGGCGGGCAGGCCATAGGCCTCGGGGCGCAGGCGCTGCAGCGAAATGACGGCGAAGCGGCCGCCGACCTCGGCGGCTCCGAAGACGAAGGTCAGAATCGGCGTGCAGAGATCGACGTCGCAGACCCCGAGAATACGTTCCGGCGCCGCCGGCGCGGAGCGGGTCATGAAGCGGATGATCTTCGTCGAATCGTACTGCTGCCGGGCGGCGATCCACGCCTCCCGTGGAATCTTTAAGGGGGGCAAGATCGCGGCCGTTGACCCGTAGATGTTCTGGAGGGATGCCTGGATGCGGGCGAGGAGTTCCGGCCGGATCGCCCCCAGGGGCTGGATCGCGATGTCGTTCGCCCCGGCGAGCATCTAGGTCTCTTCTTGGATGTCGTACTTCTTGATCTTGTTGTAGAGCGTCACCCGATCGATCTCGAGCGCCTTGGCCGCCTGCGAGATGTTCCAGCCGGTTTCCGCCAGGACTCTGCGGATGTGGTGCTTCTCGACCGCCTTCAGCGACCGGGAATCCGCCTGCTCTTCCCGGGAGCGGATGTTGAACGGGAGATGGTTCGACTTGATCACCTCGCCCTTGACGACCACGAAGGCGCGCTCGACGGCGTTCTCGAGCTCGCGGACGTTCCCCGGCCAGTCGTAGCCGCGGATGATCGCGAGCGCCTCGTTGGAGAACCCCTTGATGGGCTTATTCGTCTTGCTGGCGAACTCCCTCAGAAACCTCTGCGCCAAGAGCACGATGTCGTCTCCCCGCTCCCGCAGGGGGGGCAACTCGATCGAAACCACGTTGAAGCGGTAGAAGAGGTCCTCGCGGAACTGCCCCTCCTTGACCATTTGCCTCAGGTCCCGATTGGTCGCCGCGACAATGCGGACATCTACGCTGACCTCCCGCGTGCCCCCGATCCGGGTGAACTTCGATTCCTGCAGGACCCGCAACAGATCCACCTGTGCCTTGGGCGAGAGATCCCCGATCTCGTCGAGGAAGAGCGTCCCTCCATCAGCAAGTTCGAACCGTCCGCGGCGCGCGTAGGTCGCACCGGTGAAGGCCCCCTTCTGGTGGCCGAACAGTTCGCTCTCGACCAGGGTCTCGGGAAGCGCTCCGAGGCTGACCGGGACGAAGGGCATGTACTTGCGGTCGCTATTGGCGTGAATCGCCTTGGCGATCAGCTCCTTCCCGGTGCCGCTCTCGCCGGTGATCAAGACGGTGGAGTTGCTCGCGGCCACATCCCGGACGAGCTGAAAGATCGTCTTCATCGCCGGACACTCGCCGACGATCTCATCGGTTCCGAAGGCGTCCTCGATGCGCTGCTTCAGGGCCACGTTTTCCTGCTGGAGCGCCTGTTTCTCCATGACGCGCTTGATCAGGATCTTCAGTTCTTCGGGCTCGAAGGGCTTGACGAGATAGTCGTAGGCGCCCTTCTGCATCGCATCCACGGCGGTCTCGACGGAGGCATAGGCGGTCATCATCAATACCTGGATGCCGGGCTTACTGGTCTTGACCTTGGCGAGCACTTCCAGGCCGCTCATCCGAGGCATCTTCAGGTCCAGGAGCATGATGTCGCAGATGCGATCCTCCAGCATCTGCAGGGCCTCCAAACCCGACGCGGCCAGCATGACCTCGTGGCCATCCTCCTTGAGCCAGTTGCCCAGGGAGACTCTGACGATCTCCTCGTCATCGACGATCATGATCCTCGTGCCGACCGTGTCCATGATCCCTCCAGCGGACGCTAGGCTGACTCCTCGTCGGAAACATCGTTCTGATGCAGCGGCAAGTAGATGATGAATTCCGTGCCCTCGCCGGGCGTGCTGTGCACCTCGATCGATCCCCCATGGTTGCGCACGATCCCATAGGAGACGGGGAGTCCCAGGCCGGTCCCCTTGCCAACCTCCTTGGTCGTGAAGAAGGGGTCGAAAACCTTGTCCATGATCTCAGGCGACATCCCCGGCCCGGTGTCGACGACCCTGATCGCAATCGCCTCGCGCTGATGGTCGCGTGCAGCGGAGAGAGTCAGCTTCCCGCCCCGGCCCATCGCCTCCGAGGCATTGATCAGCAGGTTCATGATCGCCTGCTGGATCTGCCCGCCATCGACGTTGAGTCGCGGAAGTTCCTCGTCCAGATCGACTTCGACCTCGATCTCCTGCAGCGCCAGTTGGTGGCCGAGAATCTCGATGCACTGGTGGATGAGCTCGTTGATGTCGTGCTCCTGGCGATCCAACCTGGAGCGCCGCGAGAAGGCGAGCAGATTGCGCACGATCTTGCTGATGCGCATCGTCTCTCGACCCATCACCTCGAGGTTCTGACGGAAGTCATCGGTCTTCTCACTGGGGAAGACGTTGTTCTTGACCCATCCCTGGAACATCCGGATGAAGGTCAGGATCCCCATCAGGGGGTTGTTGATCTCGTGGGCCACAGATGCCGAGAGCTTGCCCAGGGAGGCGAGCTTCTCGGACTGCAGGAGTTGGGCCTGAGTCTCCTCCAGCTCGGCGGTTCGCTCATGGACCCGATCCTCCAGACTGTGGGCCCACTGCTCGACTTCTTCACGCGCTTTCTTGAGATCACTCGTCATCTGGTTGAAGGCATAGGCCAATTCACCGATCTCGGTGCGCGACTCCACGGCGAGGCGGTAATCGAGGTCGCCGGCGGCGACGCGCTTGACCCCCTGCATCAACTGCGAGACCGGCCTGCGGATGAAGCGTTTGACGAAGAAGCGTAGGAAGAGTGAGAGCACGACGACGATGATCACGGTGAATCCGATGATGAAGATCGTGGTTTTCAGCAGCTCGCGATCGATGGCCGCAAGGCTCTTCTTGATGTAGAGCACACCGAGAACGTTTTGGTCTTGGGGATGATGGTGGCAGGGATCGCGGTAGCAGGCCGGCTCGTTGTAGATCGGTGCGACGACGCCGAAGGTGCGATGGTCGCCCTCATCGAATACGCGGCTGCGCTCATCATGACCGAGCTCGACGAGCGGGGTCGCGCCGGCATGGCACTGAATGCAGCCCTCTTCGGTGATGCTGACGACGGTGCCTAGGTCACGCGGATCGGAGGAAAAGGTGATCTCGCCCAGCTTGTTGAAGATCCGCACGCTCTCGATACGTTCTTCCCGGCCGATTTGAATGATCGTCTCGCTGATGCTCTGGCGATCGTTGCGCATCATCGAGTGGAACAGGGCCCGTTGCACGATGCCGCTGAGCTGGTAGGCGTGAAGGCGCACATGCCCCATCAGATTATCGTGCTGCATTGCGATGGTGACCGCGGCCAGCGCTCCGACGAGCAAGGGGATCATGACGGCGCCGGTGACCGTCAGACGCGTTCCTATGGAACGGAAACCGCGCTGCATCAGATCCCGCCTCGGGTGACAATCGAACGGAAACTGCGCTGCATCAGACCCCGCCTCGGTTGACAGATGCCTGTGCTGCCCGCCGCGGGATGGTCCGCGCGACGGGGTTACCCCTCGCGATCCTCGTCGAGCACGACGCGTCCCTCGTCCTCTTGGCTCAGCCCGTGCCAGGGGCAGCCCGTGCGCAGGCAGATGTAGAGGTCGAGATCGAGACGCACGATCGAGACATGCAGTTTCGCGGTGCGCGCACTGCAACGGCGGCAGCGCCGGTTGGGCTCGACGATCGAAGCGCCACAGCGCGGACAGGCGAGGTCTCGCATCTCGGTGTCCGGGTGCAGCGCGATGTCGGATTCCCGGTGTAACACATTGAAGCGCGGGGAGAGGCGCAGTTGCCCACGCTCTCCGGCGGTGTTGGTGACCACGAGTTTGATCCAGTTGTCCTCGACGAGATCGTACTTGCAGTGTGGGCAGTAGGTGTGCAGATACGTCCCGGTCTTGAGGGCTTCCCTGCCGCTCCCGGGGCCGTCCGTCCGGGGATCCATCGGGTGTTCTGGGTGTTGCTCTTCAGGCATCGTCCGAGACCGCTCCCCCGTCAGCGCTTGGGCCCGCCCTCCGTGCCTGTCCGGTCTACCCGGGGCGGGGCACCGCGCTAGAGATCACAGCGCAAGCAGCGCCGCGCCTCACAGATCGTGACCTTGCGATCGAGCCCCAATTCGACTTCCTCGAAGTTACCCTTCCGCTGCCCGAGAGGCAACTCCCTCAGCTTCGGCCGGACAAGATGCTCGTCCTCGTCGGTCGGCTCGATCCGCTCGACCATCATCCGCGGCCGAGGGTACCAGTAGCCGCCATACTTGCGGCCCTGCAGGTAGCAGTCGATCGAGACCGCCGCGCGGTGCCCAGCGGCCAGGGCCTCGACCACCGTCGCCGGGCCGGTCACCGCGTCGCCACCGGCGAAGAAGCCGGGAACGTTCGTCGCGAGGGTGCGCTCGTCGACCCCCAGCGTGTTCCATCGACTCACCGAGAACTTCGAGCCATTGGTGAGGAACGAGAGGTCCGGCTGCTGGCTGATCGCCGGGATGATCAGGTCGGCTTCGATAATGAATTCCGACCCCTCGACGGGCACTGGGCGCCGCCGCCCGCTCTCGTCCGGCTCGCCGAGCTCGGTGCGAATGCATTCCATCCCGGTGACCTTCCCATCCTGGCCGACGATGCGCACCGGGGCGGTCAGGAAATCGATTTTCACCCCCTCCTCGATGGCCCCCTCGATCTCGCTCGGATTCGCCGGCATCTGCTCCCGCAGGCGGCGATAGACGATGTGCACCTCCTCCGATCCCAGGCGCAGTGCGGTTCTGGCGGCGTCGATGGCTGAGTTACCGCCGCCGATGACGCAGACCCTCCTGCCGGGGGAGACCGGCTCGCCGAGATTCACCCGGCGCAGAAAGTCGGTTGCGTCGAGGAATCCCTCGTACTCCTCCTCACCAGGAATGCGCAGCTTCAGACCCAGGTGGGCGCCCACGCCGAGGAAGAAGGCCTGGTAGCCTTCTCGGCGCAGATCTTCGAAGGTCACATCGCGCCCCACATGCACGCCGAGACGGATCTCGACCCCCATGCGCTCGATCGCACCGATCTCGTCCTGGAGGACATCGCGGGGAAGCCGGTAGGCGGGAATGCCCACGTGGAGCATGCCGCCCGCCACCGGGAGCTGCTCGAAGATCGTGACCGGATAGCCCTTACGCGCCAGGTCGTGGGCTGTGGTCAGCCCGGCCGGTCCCGCCCCGACGACGGCGACCTTCTTCTCCGGGAACCGCACGGGCACCGGTTTGACCTCTTTGAGACTCTCGCGCATTTCGTCGGCGACCGCTCGCTTCAGAGCACAGATCGAGATCGGCTTGTCCACGTCACCGCGCGTGCAGCGGCTCTCGCAGGCGTGCGGACAGACCCGGCCGAGGACCATCGGCAGGGGATTGTCCTCGCGGATGATCTTCCAGGCCTTCTCAAATCGCCCCTCGGCGATCAGGGCGATGTAGGTGGCGGCGTCCTGGCCCGTCGGACAGGCGGATTGGCAGGGGGGCGGGCTGAGGCGCTTGCAAACGCCTGCCTGACAGTGCTTGTCGAAGATGTGCGCCTCATACTCGTGGCGGAAGTAGCGCAAGGTGCTCAGGACCGGGTTGGGCGCGGTCTGGCCGAGTCCGCAGAGCGAAGCGTGCTGAATGACTTCACTGAGTTCGACGAGCCGGTTCAGGTCCTCAGGGACCCCCTCGCCACGGGAGATCCGTTCGAGGATCCCGAGCAGCTGCTGGGTGCCTTCCCGGCACGGGGTGCACTTGCCACACGACTCATCCGCGGTGAATTCGAGGAAGAATCGGGCGACGTCGACCATGCAGCTCGTCTCGTCCATGACGACCATGCCGCCCGAGCCGACGATCGCGCCGGTCTTGACCACCGACTCGTAGTCGACGGGGGTGTCGATCAGGGCCTCGGGCAGGCATCCGCCGGAGGGCCCGCCGATCTGCACCGCCTTCAGGTGGCGATGCTCGGGAATGCCGCCGCCGATGTCGAAGACGATCTTGCGCAAGGGTGTGCCCATCGGGACTTCGATCAGGCCGATGTTGTTGACGCAGCCGGTAAGGGCGAAAACCTTGGTGCCCTTGCTACGCTCGGTTCCCAGACTGGCAAACCACTTCGCGCCGCGATGGATGATCTGCGGGACATTGGCATAGCTCTCGACATTGTTGAGCACCGTGGGGCGGTCCCAGAGTCCCTTGATTGCAGGGAAGGGGGGGCGCGGCCGCGGCATCCCGCGCTTGCCCTCGATGGAGCGCATCAGCGCGGTCTCCTCGCCGCAGACGAAGGCGCCGGCGCCGTAATAGAGGTCGATGTCCATATCGAAGCCGGAACCGAGGATGTCGTTGCCGAGCAGGCCATACTCGCGCGCCTGAGCGATTGCCGTATGCAGGCGCTTGATGGCCAGGGGATACTCTGCACGCACATAGATGTAGCCCTGGTGCGCGCCGATCGCCCTGGCGCCGATGATCATGCCCTCGAGGACGGAGTGGGGATCGCTCTCCAGGATCGAGCGATCCATGAATGCGCCCGGGTCCCCCTCATCGGCATTGCAGAGGATGAACTTCAAATCACCCGGCGCCTTGGCGCAGAAATCCCACTTGAGCCCCGTCGGGAATCCGGCCCCCCCGCGGCCGCGCAGGCCCGAGGCTTTCATCTCGGCGATGATCTCCTCGGGCGACATCTCGGTCAGCGCCTTGGCGACTCCGATGTATCCATCGCGGGCGATGTACTCGTCGATCTTGTCCGGGTCGATCAGGCCGCGATTGCGCAGGGCCACGAGCACCTGGTGACCGAAGAAGCCGATGTCCTTGATCTTGGGCACGAGCTGCTTGCGATCAGGGCTCTCGAAGAGGTGCTCTTTGACCACGCGTCCCTTGACGAGATACTCCTCGACGAAGTGGGGAGCATCCTCAGGAGATAGCCGCTGATAGAAGACCCCGTCGGGATAGGCCACCAGCAGGGGGCCGGCGGCGCAGAACCCATTGCACCCGGTTGTCGCGAGGTAGATCTCATCCTGCAGGCCGCGCTTCTTGATCTCTTCTTCCAGAGCGTCCCGCACGTCGAGCGAGCCGCTCGCCACGCAGCTCGTTCCTGCGCAGATCAACAAGTGCACTCGGTACGCCTTCTCCATGGTCCGTCCTGTTTCCTCTCAAGGGTCCTTGTCTTGGTGCTTGTCTTGATCCTCGTCTCGATCCCTACCCTGAATCCTCGCGAGCGCCCCCGCGCCGCGGCCCATCGTTGCGGTCCGCCGCGCGAGTGCGATCTCCTAGTATGTCGTCTCGCTCCCCATCGACAAGGCGTACTCCACGACGGGGTTGCCGTGCATCACATGATCCTCGAAGATCCTGGCGGTTTTCTCGGCATCCAGCTTGACGTACTTCACCGGCGCCTCGCCCCTCGTCTCCAGGGTCATCATCGGCTCGTGACTGCAGAGGCCCGCACAGCCTGACGAGGTGAGGATCACGTCCTGTAGCCCGCGCCGCTCGACCTCCTTGAGCAACACGTTCATGATCTCGCGGGCCCCGGCGGCGATGCCGCAGGTGCCCATGTGGACCGTGACCTTGACCCGGTAGTTGCCATCCCGCAGGTTGACGGTGCCCTGCACGGACTGCTTGATTCTCTTCAAGTCCTCAACCTTGAGCTTGGCCATCGTTTCTCCCTTCATCGCGGGCGTCGGTGTGCGCCCCCTCTTCGCCGCCGGTGAGGCTCTTGCGGATCAGGGCGAGGACCGCCGGTGTGGTGATCGGGATCTCGCCCAGCTCTTTCCTGATCTCCCGGGTGTCCAGGCTGCATTGCACACCGCCGGCGTTGCTCTCGAAGACGAAGTCGACCTCGGGATTGCCGAGGATCAGCGAAATCATCGTCGCTGCAAGATCGCCCAGCGGCTTGCGGTCGATGTGACTGCCCTGGAACGTCGCGGTGATGCTCGTTCCCCGGCCGGGCGCCGAATCGACTTCGAGCCGGCCGCCCGTCTCGCGGGCGGCTTGATCGAGCAGCGGAAGCCCGAGACCGACCCGCCGTGTCGTGCGCGTAGTCACGAATGGATCGCGGGCCCCGGCCAGCATCTGCGGATCCATCCCGCGGCCATTGTCCTTGATCGATATCACCAACAGGTCCTCGCGCGGATTTTCCGTAATCCCGATCTCCACCAGGCTCGCCCCGGCGGCGGTGCTGTTCTCGACGATGTCCAGGATATGCAGTGAGAGATCTTCCATCTCATGCTCCCGGAGCCTCTTCAGCAATGCTCCGCCCGTCCCGGCCCTGCAGGGCCAGCTGCAGTTCGCCGAACTCCGCCGCGGCTGCCTGCAAGTAGGCTGGATGCGAACCGAGCGCCTCTAGATCATGGGCATCCGAGGCCGTCACGAAGGTGAGCCGGCGGTATTCGGGGAAGCGCCGGCGGGCCTCCACCAGGGACATCCGCGCGGAGATCTCGACTGCGTCGAGGGGCAGGTCGGGCGGAATGAAGCCGAGCTGGCCGACCAAGCTGAAGCTCTCTCGGTCAATGTGGCTCGCCACCGCCAGCCCATTGCGCTCGTGGATGGCGTCGACGATCTCATTGACACTGAGGCTCGTCGCCCCGATCAGCAGGCGCGTGTTCATTCCTTCCACTTCGTCCCGTTCGTTGGCCACGACCTGGAGGCCGAAGAGATTTTCGTCGTTCTTTCCCGGTTGCAGCCGGTCGTAGACCAGCGCCTGGAGGGAGAGGGCCTCCGCGAGGTGCTCGAAGAATCCCAAGATGTGGGCTTCCTCCGCGGAGGTCACCTCCATCCCCGGGATCACGGCCAGATCGCTGCCCGCGGCGGCGCGCATGACGGCCCCGGCGTTCTCCGCGCTGTTGTGGTCGGTCACCGCGATCATCGCTAGATGCCTCGCAATGGCGTGGCGGACGATTTTCTCCGGCGTCATGTCGAGCGTGGCGCAGGGGGATAGGCACGTGTGGACGTGCAAGTCGGCCCGTAGGCCACGCAGTCCTCTGCTCCGCTTCTCCTCGGCATGCACCGGCTGTCCGTTTCTCCCTCGCGTGAGCCTCAGCCTCCCACGATGCCCAGATCGTGGAGCCGGCTGACGACCGCGAAGGCCGAATCCTCGGAGACTAGGATGGGCACACCCTCCGCCTCCGCCTTGCGGATGGTCTCCTCATCCGGTTCTCTGCCCTTGATTAGGATGATGCCTGCCAGGGAGCGCATGATGGCCACCGCCACGACGTTTTGATGCGACTGCAGGGTGACCCACACGGCGCCCTCGTGCGCATTGCCGATCACATCGCTCAGCATGTCGCTGACGTAGCCGTGGGTGACCTCGGTCTCCAGGTGGCCCGCCCCGGTCCTGACTTCCAGTCCCAGGCGCTCGACGATCTCACTCAGTTTCATTGGCCTTCCTAGTGAAGATCCTGATCTTCAGGGTTGTGCCGACTCCCGGAGTGGAACGCAGATCCATCCGGTCGGCGCATTTCTTGATGTTCTGCAACCCCATCCCGGCCCCGAACCCGAGTTCGCGCACCCAGTCCGCGGCGGTCGAGTATCCGGGGCGCATTGCTTTCTCGATGTCCGCAATCCCCGGGCCCTGGTCGCGGATCCGCAACGAGACCTCCTGGGGCGTAATGCGGTACTCCATGACGCCGCGGTCGGCGTAGATGACGACGTTCATCTCGGCTTCATAGGAGGCGATCGCCAGGCGATGGGCGATGTCGGGATGGATGCCGAGCCGTTTGAGATTGCGTTTCATCTGCGTCGATGCTTTGCCGGCCAGATCGAAGTCCTTGCCCTTGACCTCGTAGGTCAGATAGATCTCCTTGTACTCGGCGGTGAGGTCTTCAAAGATGTGACTCGCCCGGTACTGGCGGATCTCCTCTTCCCGCAGGGCGTGCTCGAGTTTGCCCAGCAGCCCCTCGATGATCGCGCCCTTGGTCATGATGCCGATCAGCGAGCCGTCGCGGCGATCGATGACCGGAAAGCGCCCGAACCCCGACGCGTCGAAGTGCTGGATCGTCTGGACCAGGAGCTGGTCGGCGTAGAGGACTTCCGGGTCGCGCGTCATCTTCTCGCGGATCGGGCAGTCCTGCCCCCCGGAGCTGAGCCAACCAATTAGGTCCTCGATGCTGATGATTCCCACGACCCGCCCATCTTCGACCACCGGCGTGCCCGAGATGCGCCGGTCCCGAAGAATCGCACGCAGTTCGCTCATCATCTGGTCGGGGTGCGTGACAATCGGCTCACGCCGGATGATGTCCGCCACCCGCAGCTGGTAGAGCAGCTCTCGTGTCTTTGCGAATCTAGGGTCCATGTTTCACAGATCCACTACTGCGCCGCGCGATCGCCGGCGCGGCTCGGGGCGGGCTAGGTTCTGACCGCCGCACTACGCATCCCGGCCGCATAGAGCCGGCCGGATGCCTCGAAGAGGCTGAGGTCGGTCGACATCAAAACGATGTCCTCCTCCCGGGCCAGCTCGACGAGTCTCTCCTCCACCGGTTTGCCCCGTACGATCACCGCCGCCTTGATCCCGGCCACTGCGGAGGTGCGTACGACCTGCAGGGTTGCCAAACCGGTGAGCATGACATCGGGTGTGCCCAGCCGGGCTAGGATGTCGCTCATCAGGTCGCTCGCCGCGACTGTGACGACTTCCTGCTGGAGCTCCTCTTCGCTGCCATGCAGGGCCTTGGCCGACAGCGCCTCTGCTAACGCGCTAAGTGTCATTTTCCTTGCTCCTGTAACTCTCGACGATGGAAGTGACTTCCTTGGGATCGAGCATCCCGTGCGTTTTCTCGCCCACCATCATGACCGGGGCTAGACCACAAGCGCCCAGGCAGCGCACCGCCTCGAGGCTGAATTCGCGGTCGGGCGTCGTCTCGCCCACGGTGATGCGCAGGTGCCGTTCGAGCGTCTCGAGCAGCCTCTGGGCACCCTTGACGTAGCAGGCCGTCCCCAGGCAGAGGCGGACCGTGTAGCGGCCTCGGGGGACCATTGTGAAGAACGAGTAGAACGAAACGACGCCGAAGACATCCGCGGCGGGCACGCCCAATCCGACGGCGATGTAGTTCTGCGCCGGCACCGGCAGGAACCCCAGGATCTCCTGGGATTTCTGCAGCACCGGGATCAGTCCTCCCCGGCGCTGACGATGGGCAACCAGGACTTCGTCGATCTCGATCTTTTTCTCGGTGCTCTCCTCTTCCTCGAGGAACGCCTCGAACGCCTGGGTGACCTCCTCGCGGTCACTGGGCCAGTCGCGCGTGCCGCCCTCGGTGTCGGGAAGCGACTCGAGCAACCCGTGGCACTGTTCGAGCAGGTTGCGATGGTGATAGGCGATGAGTTCCCCTTCCGGAGGGAGCGTGGGAAGCGCATCGCCGTCGAGTCTCACGCTGGCCACGCTCTGCGGATCGGGGACCGGCCACTGGCGGCCATCACCCGCCAGACGCGCATACGTGATCCCGGCGACCTGCGTGACCAACGGTGCGATCTCGGTCTCCCAGATCTCGCCGGGACTCCGCTCGGGCCAATCGGCCCCGAGCCGGCGGGCGAGCGCGGTGAGGATCCATATGCCTGGGCGCGCCTCCCCGGGAGCCTCGACGGCGGGGGTAATCCGGGTGACGCGGCGCTCGCAGTTGATCGTCGTGCCCTCTTCCTCGACCCATGCCGCGGCCGGCAGGACGACGTCGGCCTGGGCGGTCATCTGATTGGCTCGGCTCGCCTGGACAACGAGGAACTCGATGCCCGCGAGCGCCTCCTGAGCGCCCGGCAGGCCGGCGGTCAACAGGGTCAGGTCCTCGCCGAGGCTGTAGAGCAGGCGGATCCGCGGCTTGCCGCCTTCCCCTGCGGCGCCCGCCGCGCCCGCGGCGCTACCGACGATCTGCATCGTCCCGCGCCCCGGGGTCTCGCCGAGCCGGCAGTTCCAGGCCTGTTCCCAACGCTGCCGCGCCTGCGGGTCGCCGACCGGTTGATAGCCCGGCAGGAGGGTCGGCTCGGCGCCCATCAGGGCCGCGCCGACCGAGTTGTTGAGCGCCGCCAGGGGATTGACCCCGCCACACGCGACCCCCAGATTCTCGAGCGCGCGCTGGATGGTGTAGAAGAGCGGCGCCCAGGCGGCGACCTTGGCCCCATAGACGAGCATCGTCGGCCCACCGGCGCGCAGGCGCGAGACGAGCTGTTCGATCTCACCCTCGCCGACGCCGGTTGCGGCGCTCACCTTCTCGAGCGGATATTCTTCGGCCGTCTTGCGCTCCTCGTCGAAGCCGCGCGCCTTGCCGGTCTCGAGCAGCCGTCGGATCAGACCTTGAAAGAGCACCGCCTCGGTGCCCTTGCGCGGCTGCACGACAAGCTTGGCGAACCGCTGGATCCGCGTCTCGGCGTCGTCGACGACGATCAGCTCGCAGCCCCGCGCTTGCGCGCGCTTGATCAATGATCCGGCAACCGGATTCTCCGCGGTCACGTCCGAGCCGATCAGCAGGATCCGGCCGGCCCGCTCCAGCTCGCCCAGCGAATTGGTCATCGGCAGCGCCCGCAGGGGAGCGCTGACGTTGTGCGTGCCGATCACCGCCCGCAGGAGTTTCTGGGCCAGGAAGAGCGTCTCGTTGCTCGCCTTGGCCGAACAGACCGCCGCGATGGCATCGGGCCCATCGCTCTCCTTGACCTCACGGATCCGACTCGCCACGCGTTCGAGGGCCTCGTCCCAGGTCGCCTCACGCAGCGCGCCGTTCTCGCGGACGAGCGGCCGGGTGATGCGGTCTGGCGCTTGGAGGAAGTCGAATCCGAAGCGTCCCTGAATGCAGAGGCGGCCGAGGTTGGGATCGGCGCCCTCGACACCCTCGACCTTCATCACGCGCCCATCCTTCAGTTGCAGATCGAGCTGGCAGCCGACACTGCAGTAGTGACAGGTGGCCCGGTGGTGGCGCACTTCCCAGGGGCGGACCTGATAGCGGCTGCGCTTCTCGACCAGCGCGCCCACCGGGCAGCTCTGGATGCACTCGCCGCAAAAGACGCAGTCGGAGCGATCGAGTTCCTGGTTGCCGATGGCGATGATCTTGACCTTTGCGCCGCGGAAGCCGTGGGATATGGCGTTGTTGACCTGGATCTCGTTGCAAGCCTGTACACAGCGCCCGCAGAGGATGCAGCGCGAGAAGTCACGGATGATCAGCGGGCTCGCCATCTCCAGCGGATACTCCGGCGCCCGTGCCGCATAACGTCCGCTGTCGACCTGATAGCGGTAGGAGAGCGCCTGTAGGCGGCAGGTTCCATAGACCTCGCAGAGCTCCTCGCTCTGGTCGTAGTCGGCAGTGTCGCGCTGCAGGGAGGTCCAGGTGCCGTCACTCGTCCGGCGCGCGGAGCAATTGTGATGGCCCGAGGCGAGCAGCAGGCCCAACACGGCCCGCCGCGCCGCAAGCACCTTCGGCGAGTTGGTGCGCACCACCATCTTGGGTGCGCAGGGCGTTGTACAGGCCGCCGCCAGGGCTTTCGGGCCCTCGACATCGACGGTACAGATCCGGCACGCCCCGGTCGGGGGAGCCCCCGGCAGGTGGCAGAGCGTGGGGATGAAGATGTTGTTGCGCTTCGCCACATCGAGGATCGTCTCGCCGGGTTCGAAGGGCAGACGATGCCCATTGATGGTGATCGCGTTTTCGGGTCTGTTCTCAGCGTTCATCGGCCTCTTCGTCCTCTACATTGCCTGGCGATAACAGATCAGCCCACACTGCAGGCAACGCTCGGCTTCCTTGCCGGCGCTGGTTGGATCGAGTCCGGCGATCTCCTCCGTGTTGGTCCAGTCGGCCTCCGTGCCTGGCTCGGGCGCGGGCACCGCGGGCCGCTGGCGGGGCAGGGCGGAGACGCCCTCGATCTCGGAGACATCGAGAATTCCGTCGGCTTCGACGACGAGTTGCCGGATGGGGGCGATAATGCCGCCGGAGAAGTGCTGGTGGATCCCGCGCACGACCCGGCGCCCCGAGAGAATCGCCTGCACGACCGCCGAGGCATCGCTGATCCGCCCCGGCTCGGGCGAGCTGAAGACCCCCTCGCCCCCGTGGCCGGGCAGCGTGCGGATGATCTCGATCGTGCGCCACTTGCCACGGAAGACCGGCTCCTCGTCTTCTTCCGTGCCGAGCGCCTCCCTGACCGGCACGATGACCAGCTCAGGAATCCGGCCCGCGGCGACGATCAGGAGATCGGTGTCGACCAGGGAGACGGCCAGGGCCACACCGGGCGTTTCCGATGCTTCCTCGAGAGAGACGCTCGTCAGGCGCTCTTCCGCGCCCCACAGTGCGGAGATCACCGTGCGAGGCCGCACCCGGATGCCTTCGCGCTCCAGTTCGTCGGTCTCGCGCAATTCTGTGGGGATCCGCCCGAGGGGGTGGCCGGTGACGATGGTGACCTGCTCGGCGCCGCCGGCGAGGCAGGCGCGGGCGACATCCAGTGCGCGCCGCACGCCGCCGACGATCGTCACGCGGCGTCCGGCCGGCGCGGGCGCGTCGTTCCCGAGCGCCGGGAGGACATCGATCATCAGGCGCACGCCGGGGATCAGCGTCTCCTTGCCGGTCCCCGGGCGCAGGACCTTGCGGCTGTCGAATCCGCCGGTCGCCAGGAGCACGGCGTCATACCCATCGGCGAGCAGCGAGTGCACGGTGAAATCGCGTCCGAGCACCTGTCCGGTGCGCGCGGTGACACCCATCTCGAGAATGCCCTTGATCTCATGATCGAGCACGCCATCGGGCAACCGGCTCGGCGAGATGACATAGCGCAGGACGCCGCCCAGTTCCGGCTTGGCCTCGTAGAGCGTCGGGGCGTGGCCCAGCCGGGCGAGATAGTAGGCGGCGGTCAGCCCCTCGGTCCCGCCACCGATCACCGCCGTGCGCCGCCCGCTGTCGGGCGCCTTGTAGGGGTTGACATGTCGGCCGGTCTGCATCTCGTAATCGGCGGCGAAGCGCTTCAAGTCGTTGATGGCGACCGGGTCGTCGGGCGTCAGATTGCGCCGGCACTCGATCTCGCACGGTGCCGGACAGATCCGGCCGCAAACGAGCGGCAAGGGACACTTCTCCTTGATGATTCGCAGGGCCCCCTCAGGCTGCCCGACCCGGATCGCGTTGATGTAGCTCGGGATGTCGATCCCCGTCGGACAGGCGCGCTGGCAGGGGGCGGTGCACTCGTCGGTGGTGTACTCGGCTTGGATCCGCTTGGTCGCCGAGGTCAGCGCGATGATGTTCTTCGGGCAGGCCTCGACACAGGCGCCGCAGGCAATGCACTTCTTCGGATTGAAGACCGGCAGCCGATCCTCATCCATTGAGAGGGCGTCGAACTGGCAGGCCTTCACACAGCTTCCCAGGCCGATACAGCCGATCGGACAGAGCTTGCTGCCGCCGAAGAGCGCCACCGCCGCCTGACAGTCTTGCGCTCCGCTGTAAGTGTAGATTGGATCGGCCTCGCCGACGCCGTAGGTGCAGCTCGTCCAAGCGAGCTCGGGTTCCTTGATCTCGACCGGGATGCCCAGGATCGCGCCGACCTCGATTGCCGTCTCGGCGCCGCCGGCGACACAGACGTTACAGGGGGCCTTGCCCGAGACGATCGCCTCGGCGCACGCGCGGCAGCCGGCGTAGCCGCAACCGCCGCAGTTGGCGCCCGGCAAGGCTGCCTCGACCTCCGAGATCCGCGGGTCTTCCTTGACGTAGAAGACGCGCGAGGCGATGCCGAGCAGCAGTGCCGCGCCGGCGCCCAAGGCACCCATGAAGATCAGAGGAATTGTCATGTCCGTTTCCTATGCGGTTCGGCCCGGTTGACTGTGATTTCCTTCCCGCACCCTAGACCGGTTCACATCCACCGGCGCCGACATCTCAGGCCATCCCCAAGAAGCCCAGAAAGGCGAGCGACATCAGGCCCGCGGTAATCAGCCCAATGGCGGTGTCCTGCAACGGCTGCGGAATCCGCGTCGTGCGGAACCGCTCGCGCAGCCCGGCGAAGAGCACCAGGGCAAGGGCGAAACCGATTGCGCTGGACACCGAGAAGATGACCATCTTCACGAAGCCATAATCGTTGCGGACATTGAGGAGCGCCACGCCGAGGATCGCACAGTTGGTCGTGATCAGCGGTAGGAAGATCCCCAGGGCTTGATAGAGCGCCGGGAGAGTCTTCTTCATGAAGATCTCGACGAACTGCACGAGCGCAGCGATCACCAGGATGAAGGCGATCGTCTGCAAGTACTCGATCCCGTAGGGCACGAGCACGCTGCGGCTGACGATCCAGGTGATCGCCGAAGCCACCGTCATGGTGAAGATTACCGCCATGCCCATCCCGACGGCCGTTTCCATCCGTTTGGAAACGCCCTGGAAGGGGCAGTGGCCCAGATACTGGGCCAAGAGGATGTTCTTCACCAGGATCGCACTGATGGCGAGCAGGATCAGCTCCACAACAGCCTCCCGATTCCGCTTCGGACTCTCTCAGCGCTTCGGTCTCTCTCTGTGCTTCGGTCTCTCTCCGCGCCTCGGTCTCTCTCTGTGCCTCGGTCTCCCTCTGCCACGGCGACTTCTTCTTCTACCCCTTCCGTCGGGTCCGCGGCCCTTGCCTCTGGGTTCCCCTCGCCGAGGAGCCGCAGCGGCCGGTCCCGTGACGCGCGCCTGACGCTAGAAGCGCCGCTGTAAGCTCTCCTCGCGCGCCCGCAGCCGGAAGCGGTCGACCGCGTTGAGCAGGAAGAGCAACACGCCGAGCCCGATGAACGCGCCCGGCGCCTTGGCGAACAGGGTGAAGGGCTCAAAGGACTCCCCGAAGAGGGGGGTCCCCAGGAATGTGCCCGCGCCCAGGATCTCACGCACCGTGCCGAGCACGGCGAGTGAGAGCGTGAAGCCCAGGCCGATGCCGAGCCCATCGACGGCCGCCAGATGGACGGGGTTCTTGGCGGCGAAGGCCTCGGCGCGCCCCAGGATGATGCAGTTAACGACGATCAGGGGGATGAAGATCCCCAGGCTCTGTGAGAGCGGGAAGAAAAAGGCCTTCATGATGATCTCGACGATCACGACGAAGGTGGCGATCAAGACAATGAAACAGGCGATGCGCACTTTCGAGGGGATCACCTTGCGCAGCAGCGAGACGAGGACGTTGGAGCAAACGAGCACGAAGGTCGCCGCCAGCCCCATTCCGATGCCGTTGGCCACCGTGGTCGTCACCGCCAGCACGGGGCAGAGCCCCAGCACGAGGCGGAAGGGTGGAAGATGAGTCGTGAAACCCTTCGAGAATTCCTTGACGATTCGCATGACGCCACCCCGCCGGCTAGCGGCCGGTCTGCTCCCGGACCCAGCCGGGAATCTCATCCTTGTGAGCCAGCACGAACTGAACCGCCCGATCGACACCGTTGGCCACCGCCGCGCTCGTGCGCGTGGCCCCCGAGACGCCTTCGATCTCCCCGCCCGCCGATTTGAGCGCGATCACCGTCCCCGCGCGGACCGGCACCCCCTGGTAAATCCGCATGTAGAGCGGGTCGGCCACACGCGTGCCGATGCCGGGGGTCTCGCCATGTTGGGCCACCCGGGCTCCGAGGATCCGGCCGGCGGAGAAATCGATCCCGGTCATCACCATCACGTCGCCACCATAGCCGCCGGCGCCGGCGGCCTGCAGCGCTACTGCCCTGCACTCGCCGTTCTCGATCCAGGGGTAGAGGCGCCAGGACTGGCCATCGACCTCGACACTGAAGGCGTCGGCGACCGGATCGTTGGGCGCGTCGGGGAAGATGTCATGCACCGCGGGGCCCCGGACGTAGAACTCCTCCTGCTGCGCGATGCGCGCCTCCAGCCCGTTGTTGAGCGCGGTCAGCGCAAAGGCGGAGGCGAGACAGATCGCCGTCAGCACGATGATCATCTTGGCCATTTCATTCATCGCGACGCTACCTCCACGCCGATGACCGGCGGGTGCACCCGGTCGATCAGCGGTTGGACGAGGTTCATCAGGAGTACCGCGAAAACCGTGCCGTCGGGGTAGGAACCGAAGGTACGGATCAGGATCGCCAGCAGGCCGCAGGAGGCACCGAAGATCACCTGGGCCCAGGGATTGACCGGGGCACAGGAAAAGTCGGTCGCCATGAAGAAGGCGGCGAAGACGAGCATGCCCGAGAAGAGGTGCAGCCCGGGCGGCGCGTAGGTTGTGGCATCACCGAGATGGAGGGCGAGTGCGGCGACGAACGCCATCCCCAGGAAGGCGAGGGGGATCCGCCAGGCGATGAACCCGCGGATGATCAGGTAGATCCCGCCGAGGGCGAGGAGGCCGATCATGCCCGAGGCGACCCCGCCAGTTTGCAGCCCGAGCAGCAAGTTGCCGAGCGGATAGGCATCCGCGGCGCCCGGCCCGAAGCTCTGCCAGGCGAGCAGCGGTTCGATCGGCTGGGCGGCGGTCGCCAAGCCCCCCAGGCGCCAGGCGGTGTTGAGTTGCCCGGGCCAGGAGATGAGCAGGATCGCATAGGTAAGCAGGACGGGTTGCAGCAGATAGCCCCCCTGGCCGCCGAAGAACTGCTTGGCCAGCACGACCAGCAGAAGCGCGCCGATCAGCACCAGCCACCAGGGAGCGGCGGCATGCAGCAGCATGCCGAGCATCAGGCCCTGGACCAGGGCGGAGCCGTCGAGCACGCTCGTCTCGCGCTTCATCATGCGTCCGGTGAGCCACTCGAGCACCACGGTCGTTCCCACCGCCAGGAGCAGCGTCCGCAGCCCCGGCAGCCCCCAGAGGAGCACGCCGCCCGCTGCGGCGGGAATCAGGGCCAGGAGCTGATTGAGGTGGATCTCCGCGACGCTGATCCCGAAATGGGTGTGGGGCGGCATCGCCACACTCAACAACGGAGAACGCTTCATCCTGATTGCCTCCGAGTTCGTCAGCCTGCCAGCTAGGCCGTCACCGCCGGCGTCGATTCTCCCGCCGGCTCGGAATCGGGCTCCGGCGCCTCGGGTCCCGCGGGCTCGTCGGTTGTCGGGGCGGCGGCCAGCGCCTCGTGGTAGCGGCGCACCGCGAACCGCATGTATTGCAGCAAGGGCCGATGGGCCGGGCAGACGTAGCCGCACAGGCCGCACTCGATGCACGCGTGTGCGCCTTGCTGGAAGGCCTCCTCGACGAGGGCGAATTCCGCATAGCGCGAGACGAGGTTCACCTGGATCCGGACCGGACAGATGTGCACGCAGCGGCCGCAGTTGATACAGGGAGCCTCGGCCGGGCAGTAGGCATCCGCCGCCGGGATGACCGTCAGCCCGTCGGTCTCCCGGGTGACCGGCGCGTCGAGATCGAATTGCGCCTCTCCCCGCAGACGGCCGCCGAAGACGACCCGGTCGCCCTCTTCGACGGCGATGTCGAGTTGCGCGAGCAAATGGTTGACCGGCGTGCCCATGCGGGTGCGCACCGTTACCGGCTGCGGCAGGCTCCTGGCCGAAACGGTGACCAGTTTCTCCGTGCCCGGTTGCCCCTCCTCGAGGCTAAGACCCAGGCAGGCGGCCTCCTCGGCGGTGATCGCCAGCAGGCCGGCCTGGCGGGCAGCCGCCCGGGTCAGGTTGCCGGTGCCGGCGATGCGGGCCAACGCCAGACGCCAGTCGTTGTCCAAGTAGTCGGAGCCGACCTGGAAGAGCTCGACATCCGGGAAGGCGCCGCGGGCCTCGTCCTGCAGACTCTCCGGGACGACCAGCACCAGCCGTGCATTTCCGGCGACGCGCGCCAATGCGCTCAGGCCCCGGCTCAGCTCGGCGCGCAGCTCCATGAGAAAGCGACGCTGCACCGCGATTTCCGGCTCCTGGTCGATGGCCAGCACGGCGACCGCGTCAACGGCCGGCAACGGCGCCTCGTCCCCGGGCGCCGGCGGCGTGGCCCACGTCCAGGCGCCCAGTTCGACCAGCAAGGCCCGCACGTCGTCGGGAGTGGCGAGGTCGGGTTCCGCGAGCGTGTGCGGCCGCGCCCACAGGTCCTCTTCGGCCATACTCAGTTCCAATCCGCGGGTCTGTTCGCCGGCGGGCGTGTAGAGTGGGCCGCTCTCGAGAACCTCTCCCGCGATCGGCGCATGTAGGGGGGCATGGTCGGGCGCCGTGGCGACCGGCTGGCCGCGGACGACCCGGTCTCCCGGGGCAACCAGGGGCTCGAGCTCCGTCCCATCCGGATGGATCAGGGGCAGCCTGACCTTCGCGGGCGGCGGCAGGGTGCAGATCTCGCCCTGCCAGTCGTTCATCTCAATGCGTGGGTTCCGTAGACCGAAGAAGCGCTCCGCTTTCACCGCTCCTCCCCGTGCGTTTTTCCTGGAAGCCGGCGCCGTGACAGGCAGCCGGCAGCGTCTCGCGCCTCGAATCCCGAGGCCTCCTGGCTCCCGGCTATTGCTTCAGATGACAGGTCGTGCAGACCGTTGGCGCGTCCTCGCGCGAGCGGGTGAAGAAGGTCCCCTCCTCCAAATCCAGGTGGCAACGGTTGCAGCGGCCATGCATGACGGTGCCGCTGCGGGTGGGGACATGACAGCCGGCGCAGTGGTGTCCTGCGATGGCCACCAATTCCCCATGGGCGAACAGGTCCGCAGTATAGCCATCCTCTTCGTGGCAGCTCGCGCAGGTCGGCGAGGACCCCTCACCGGCGCCGTGACAAGAGCGGCATGCCATCAGGACGTCGCTCTCTCCGCCGGCGTGACAGGCGCTGCAGCTGTGCCCGGCCTGGATCATCGGGTGGTCGGCTTCGTGGCATTCGGCGCACGAGGTGGCCTGCGGCGCCGCCACCGGACCGTCGATCGCGTCATGCTCGTGACAGGCGAGGCAGTCGGCGCCGTCGCCCTCCTCGGCGAAGCCGGCATGCAGATCGCCCTGGTCTTCGTCCTCCCAGGCGACCATCGCGAAGGCCTCAGCGTGATGGCAGACGGTGCAGGTCAGCTCGATCTCTTCGGCAAGCATCTCGTGATGGCAATAGGCGCACTCCATTTCCATCTCGGCATGTTTCTCATGAGGAAAGAGCACGCCGCCGCCGGTGTTGTCGTAGTAGACACGCGTAGGCGTTTCCGCCCCACCGTGCGGAAGGAGGTATCCCAGCAGGCCCAGTACCACCATGGCGAGTCCGAGCATCAGAACCCGCACGGCTCGTTTTGTCCTGTCCATAAGAACCCGGCTCCCAGGATTGCCATGGGCGGGTGTGGTGAAGCGCGCCGCCCGAAGCCCCCCAGCTGCAACCCCGTCCGCCCCGTGCGGATGGGTTCGGGAAGAGAGATGAATAGGCTAAGAGACGGGCCGTGCACCTGTCAATGATCCGATCGGCAAGCGGCGTGCAGGGGGGCATTAGCCAGGCTAATCGCTAAAATGCGGTCGGGCACCGGGGTGGGTCCCCAGCGCCCGAGCCAACAGGGTGGACAACGGGATTTGAACCCGCGACCTCTTGAGCCACAGTCAAGCGCTCTAACCAACTGAGCTATGCCCACCATCGATCGGTGCATCACTCCGGCCCCGCCTGGCACGGCGCCGGGCTTGACGACGACCGGCGCTCATGGAGCCGAGCGCCAACCATTAAGCTTACGAGCCCGGCGCGACCGCCCGCAAGGGAATTCGGCCGCCGCTGCCGCCGTCCGGCTCCACCCGCGGTGAGGATTCCAGGTGCGTGGAAGACCCGCTTGGAGCTACTGGCTGAATCGCCTTTCCCAATCACCCTTCCCAGGGTTGCGCCTTGCGCCCAAAGACGCGTAGAATCGTTGGCTTGGCGATTCGAGCCGTAGCAACAAGCGCCCTTGCGGGGCGCGGTGAGCAGGCGCCTGACCCATGCCGGAGGAGATGCCGTGAAGGGACGCGTGCTGGTAATCGACGACGAGCCGGAAATCCGGCGCAATCTGACCATCGGTCTGACCCAGGAGGGCTACACCGTCATCGCCTGTCCCGATGGGATTTCGGCGATCCACGAGCTCGATCGCGGGCGCGAAAAGGGCGTCGGCTACGACTACCTGGTGACCGACATCTTCATGCCCGACATCGATGGCCTCAAGATCCTCAAGGTCATCAAGAACCAGTTCCCCGAACTCCCGGTTCTGGTGATCACCGGGTTT
This sequence comes from Candidatus Eiseniibacteriota bacterium, assembly GCA_023129715.1. Taxonomy (GTDB): domain Bacteria; phylum Eisenbacteria; class RBG-16-71-46; order CAIMUX01; family WJJG01; genus JAGMBO01. The sequence continues at coordinate 37,742 of JAGMBO010000060.1, forward strand.
GGGGACGAGGCGCTCAAGTTCACCGCGCTCTCCGAAGCCAACACCGGCTATCTCGATAAGCCGTTCGAGATTCCGGAATTGGTCGCCGCTCTCGAGCAGCTCTCGTCCGGACAGACCACCCTGGCCACAGGCACGCGGGGGGCGGAAGCCGATGCCGGGATGCGCGAGTCGGTCAGCGCCTACCTGACGATCAAGATCACCGATCCGGAACGCTCGTTGGAGGTCTTCACTCTGCTGAGCCAGATGGAAGGCGTGGAATCGTGCAATGCGGTGCGCGGTGATGTCGACATCATCTTGTTGGCACAGGCCTCCTCGCAGGAGGAGATTCAGGGACTCTTCGAGAAGGTCCGTGCGATCGAGGGACTCGAGATCGCCTCGCTCTCTCCGGTCGAGCGTCCCAAGATCGACCGCGACGTCAACGAGTTCGTCGACATCTACCAGAAGGCGGTCAAGTCGGCCTCGCATGACAGCGCGCGCAAGCAGCGCGGCACGACGAGCTATGTGATTGTCGACATCGATCCCGACGCGATCCAGCAGATCTTTACGACTGTCTTCTTCATTGACGAGGTCGTCTTCTGTGACGTGATCGACAATGGCACCAAGCTGGTAGGGATGATCACGGGACAGAGCGCGGTTGGGCGCACGCCCCGGATTGTCGAGAAGATCAGTCAGATCGACGGTGTGCTGCGCGTGCGTGAGGCCAAAGTGATCAAGATGCTCGACGAGTAGTCGGGCGTGTGGGTGATCGACAGGAGCGATGCTACGACGAGTAGCCGGGCGTGCGGGTGATCGACAGGAGCGATGCTACGACGAGCAGTCGGGCGTGCGGGTGATCAACAGGAGCTTGGTGCATGGCGGCTCGAGCAGAACCCTTTGCCTACCGGCTGTGGCGCTATGACGGCGCGCCGGGCGAGTTGATTCCCCTGCTGCAATCGGCGCAGGATCACTTCGGCTACATCCCACGGCGCGCGATCAAGTACATCTCCGAGGTGACGCGGATTCCCGAGTCGACGATCTATGGCGTCATCACCTTCTACAGCCAGTTTCGCCTGCAACCCATGGGGAAGCATGTGGTCCGGGTCTGCGACGGCACCGCGTGCCATGTCTCCGGAGCCAAGATGCTCATCGATACCGTTCAGGACGAGCTCGGCATCGAGGTGGGCGATACCACGGAAGATGGGCTTTTCACCCTCTTCACCGTTGCTTGCCTGGGCTGCTGTTCGCTGGCCCCGGTGATGATGCTGAACGACGAGACGCACGGCCGCCTGACAGCGGCGGCGGTGCGCAAGTTGCTCCGCGCGTATCGTCGCCGTGAAGCGCAGCAGACGACTGTGCCGGCGGCCGCGGGCGTCCCAGATTCCCGAGGCTGAACTCCAGGCGGCAGCGGTCCGGCGTCCGCGGCTTTCTTCCCGGCCGGTGGCCGCCCGCACCATGGTTCAGGAGCCAAGCGATGAAGAAACTAGTGGTTGGCATGGGTACGTGCGGCCTTTCGGCCGGCGCCAGGCAGGTGTACGAGAAAGTTGCGGAGTTGGTGCGCCTGCATCCGGATGACGCCGAACTCCAGATCACCGGCTGCATCGGGATGTGTTACCGCGAGCCGCTCGTCGAAGTGCGCGAGGGAGGCCGCCGGATCATCTACGGCGACGTGACCCCCGAGCGCGCCGAGGAGATCTTCACCCGCCACATTATCGGCAGTGAGGTCATCGACGAGTATGTCGCTTACCGGCTCGATCCCGACGGCACTCCCGGCGGGACGGAGCTCGAGTTCATGGTACCCCAGCAGCGCATCGTCCTGCGCAACTGCGGAACGATCGATCCCGAGTCCCTGGCCGAGTACGAGGAGGCCGGCGGCTACCAGGGCGCCCGCCAGGCGCTCGGCGAGATGACGCCCGAGGGAATCATCGAGCAGATCAAGGCATCCGGGTTGCGGGGACGGGGGGGCGCCGGATTCCCGACCGGATTGAAGTGGTCGTTCGCCGCCAAGAACCCGGGCACGATCAAGTACGTCGTCTGCAACGCCGACGAGGGCGATCCGGGCGCGTTCATGGATCGCTCGGTGCTCGAGGGCGATCCGCACGCTGTCCTGGAGGGGATGGTCATCTGTGCGCGGGCGATCGGCGCGCGCTACGGCTACATTTATTGCCGGGCCGAGTACCCGCTGGCGATCAAGCGCCTGACGATCGCCCTGGAGGCGGCGCGCAAGAGGGGCTGTCTGGGCGAGGACATCTTCGGCACGGGGTTCGATTTCGACATCAAGATCAAGCAGGGCGCGGGGGCCTTCGTCTGCGGCGAAGAGACGGCGCTCTTTGCCTCGATCGAGGGCGAACGCGGCATGCCGCGCATTCGGCCTCCCTTCCCGGCCGAGAAGGGTCTGTGGCAGAAGCCGACGAACAACAACAACGTCGAGACTTACGCCAACGTGCCCTGGATCATCGTCCAGGGAGCACAGGCCTATGCCGATTACGGCACCGAGAAGAGCCGCGGGACGAAGGTCTTCGCCTTGGCCGGCAAGGTCCTCCGCGGAGGGCTGGCCGAGGTGCCGATGGGCACGACGATCCACGACCTTGTCTACAAGATCGGGGGGGGCATCAAGGAAGGCCGGGAATTCAAGGCGGTCCAGATGGGCGGTCCTTCGGGGGGCTGCATTCCGCGCGAGCTGAGTGACACCCCGGTCGATTTCGAGAGCATTCCGCAGACCGGGGCGATCATGGGCTCCGGCGGCATGGTCGTGCTCGACGACTCGACCTGTATGGTCGAGATGGCCCGCTTCTTTCTCGACTTCACCCAGAAGGAATCCTGCGGCAAGTGCACCTTCTGCCGCATCGGCACCCTGCGCATGCTCGAGATCCTCGAACGGATCACCAAGGGCGAGGGGCAGGCGGAAGATGTCGAGAGACTCGGCCAGCTCGCCAATCAGATCAAGGAGGCGAGCCTGTGTGGCCTCGGGCAGACCGCGCCGAATCCGGTGCTGACGACGCTCAAGTACTACGGCCATGAGTACGAAGCTCACATTCACGAGCATGTCTGTCCCGCCAAGAGCTGTGAGGCCTTGGTCGACTTCTTCATCGACGCGGACAAGTGTGTCGGTTGTACGTTGTGCGCCAAGAACTGCCCGGTCGATGCGATCGCGGGCAAGCCGAAGGAAGTGCACATCATCGACAACGAGAAGTGCGTCAAGTGCAGCCGGTGTATCACGAGCTGCAACTACGGCGCGGTGTACAAGAACTAGAGGTGGATCGGCGGCATGGAAACGATCACGATCAAGGTCAATGGCCAGGAGGTCGCCGCGCGGCCCGGGCAGACGATCCTCGATGTCGTCGAGGAGCACGGGCTGGATGACATCCCGACCCTGTGCCACTCGCCGGAGCTGACGCCCTACGGTTCCTGTTTTCTCTGTGTCGTCGAGATCAAGGGACGTCCCAACTTACTCCCCGCGTGCGCGACCCGGGTGGCGCCGGGCATGGAGATCGAGACCCGCAACGATCGCGTGGTCGCCTCGCGCCGGACGGCACTCGAGCTACTGCTCTCGAATCACTACGCCGATTGCATCTCGCCGTGCATGATCGGCTGCCCGGCGGGGGTCGATGCTCAGGGATACATCGCGCTGGCCGCGATGGGGCAGACGCGCCAGGCCGTCGACCTGATCCGGGAGACCAACCCACTGCCGGCGATCTGCGGGCGCGTGTGTGTGCGCAAGTGCGAGGTCGTCTGCCGGCGGGCGGAGATCGATGCCCCGGTGGGGATCAATGCGGTCAAGCGCTATGTCACCGATGCGCCGGGGGCCTACGACACCGATCCCGAGCGGGAGCCCGATCGCGGGCAGAGCGTCGGCATCGTCGGGGCCGGCCCCGCGGGGTTGACCGCCGCCTACTTCCTGGGGCGCAAGGGCTACCGGCCGGTGATCTACGAGGCGCTGTCGCGCGGGGGGGGCATGCTGCGCTACGGCATTCCGACCTACCGGCTGCCCGACGACGTCCTCGATCGTGAGATCGACTACATCCGCCGCGCCGGGGCTGAGATCCACTACGGCGTGCGCGTGGGCAAGGATGTCTCCTTCACCGAGCTGCGCGACCGCCACGACGCGCTTTTCGTCGCCCCGGGCGCCTGGACGGGCAAGGCGATGCGGGTCGCGGGGGAGTTCGACACCGTGGGCGTCGTGATGGGCGCCGACTTCCTGCGCGAGAAGGCCGCCGACCCCGCTCCGGTCGCCGGCACGGTCGTGGTCGTCGGGGGGGGCAACACGGCGATGGATGTCGCCCGCACCTCCTGGCGGTGCGGCGCGGAGAAAGTGATCATTCTCTACCGGCGCACAAAGGCGGAGATGCCCGCCGATGAGATGGAGATCGAGGATTGTCTAGATGAGAGCATCGAGCTCATGGAGCTCGCCGCGCCGACCGGCATCGTCAAGGAAGATGGCCGGCTGAAGGCGCTGAAGTGCCTGCGGATGAAGCTTGGCGAGCCGGACGCCTCCGGCCGGCGGCGTCCGGTGCCGATCGAGGGCTCGGAGTTCGAGCTGCCTTGCCAACTCGCCGTCTCGGCCATCGGTCAGGCACCGGTCCTGGAGGGACTGCGTGAACTGGCCGGCCAGGAACTCGGCGTCTCGCGCTGGGAGACCTATGCGGTCGACACGATCACGATGGGCACCAGTGTGCCGGGCGTCTTCGCCGGCGGCGATGCCGCCGACGACGGGCCGACGGTGGTGATCGACGCGATTCGCGACGGCCAGCGCGCCGCGCGCGCGATCCATGGTTATCTGAGCGGCGAGCCGCCGGCGCCCGAACCCTTCATCGTTACCAAGGAATTCTGGGCCAAGCCGGGCAAGGCGGAGCTGGGCGAGATCCCCGAGAGTCCCCGCCACGAGGTTCATCTGCGTGAGGTCGCCGAGCGGGCCGGGAACTTCACCGAGGTGGCGACCGGTTTCGAGCCGGAAGACGCCGCTCATGAGGCGGCGCGCTGCCTCGCCTGCGGTTGCCTGCGCTACGATGACTGCGCGCTCCGTCTGCGGGCCGAGGAGTACGGCGTCGACATGACGCGCTTCGCCGGCTACGTGCGCAAGCACAAGGTCGATGACCGGCATCCCTACATCGTCTACGATCCCAACAAGTGCGTGCTCTGCGCGCGCTGCATCCGGACCTGTGCACGCGTTCTGCCGATCTCCGCCATCGGGCTGGTCAATCGTGGATTCCGCACCGAGATGCGCCCGGCGATGAACGATCCCCTGGTCGAGACGAGCTGCATCAGCTGCGGCAACTGCATCGATGCCTGTCCGACGGGGGCGCTGACGCCGAAGTACCCATTCCCGGGGCGCGCGGCGCTGAAGAGCGACGATCTCGCCTCGCACTGCGCGCTCTGTTCGATCGCCTGTCCGATCACCGTGCGGCGCTTCGGCGACGGCCACTACGCAATCACCTCCTCAGGCATCCCGGGCGACTACCTCTGCCGCTACGGACGCTTCGGCTACGAGCTCTTCGTCCAGACCCGGCGGCTGGTGGCGCCGCTGGCCCGCTCGGGCAGCGGGTCAGCCGAGATCGACTTCGGGCAAGCGTACCGCCGCACGGCAGCCGCTTTGCAGGCGGCGGTCGAGAAGCATGGGCCCGAGGCGGTGGTGATTCTGGCCAGTCCCGAGCTGACCAACGAGGAGCTCTATCTGGCCGGGCGAATCGCGCGCGAGGGCTTGGGAACCAACAATGTCGGCTCGCTGGTGGCGCTCGAGACCCGCCAGGAGGCGGGGCGGCTCGATCCGATCCTCGGGTTCACCGCCTCGACCGCCGACCGCACCGCGGTACGCGAGGCGGATGTCATCGTCTGCAACAACACGAGCATGGAGGCCGATCATCTGATTCTCGCCGTCGAGATCATCGACGCGGTCCGGCGCGGGGCGAAGCTGGTTGTTGCCAATTCGATTCTCGACATGACCGATACCCTGCTCGGCACGGTGACGCTCGATCCGATGCGCGGGCGCGCAGCGATGCTGTGGCAGGGTGTGATCCAACAGCTCTTGGCCACCGGGGCGCTCTCCCGGGAGCGGGTGGCCGCGATGCCGGGAGGCGCCGAGTTGCTCGCCGCGCTGGAATCGGATCTGTCCGCCGTCTCCAAGGCCACCGGGGTCGAGGCGGAGGCGATCGCCCGGACGGCGGAAATCATCGGCGCCGGTGAGCGCATCGTTCTCGTCCACAGCCCTGACCGCCCGCAGGACCAGGCGGCGGGTGACCTGGAGACGTTGGCCAACCTCCTCTTGCTGTTGCGCGCCGCGGGCAAGCAGGTCGATCTGCTCCTGCCGCGCCTGACCGGCAACCTGGCCGGCCTCGAGGTAACCGGCGTCGACCCGGCGTTGCTGCCCGGACGCCGTCCGGCCGACCGCCTTCCGGGCGCGCACACACACGGCGAACTCCGCGACTTGCTCACGAGCGGCAGGATCAAAGCGGCACTGATCATCGGTGAAGACCCCTTGGAACACTCCCAGACCAGTTCTTACTTCCAGAATGTCGAGTTCCTCGCGGCGATTGACTGGAAGCACACCGAGACGACCCGTTTCGCCGATATCGCCTTGCCCGGCACGACTTATCTCGAGTCGGCGGGCACGCGCTGCAATTTCGAGGGCCGCCTGATTTCCTACTCGCAGCCGGTGGCACCGCCCTCGGGCCGCTCCGGGTGGCAGGTGCTCGCGGAGCTGGCCGCCGCCTGTGGCGTTGCCGTCGCGCACGATTCAGCCGTCCAGGTGACGGAGGCGCTGGAGCGGGAAGTCCGCCAGGGACTCGGCCCGTGGGGCGCGTTCTACTGGAATAAGGGAGAAGCACGCGAGTGGTCGGGCGAGGGGACCCTGGTGGTGCCCGTGGCCCGCGCCAAGCCGCATCCGATTCCGCCGGCGCTTACTCACGGCGGACGTTACAAGCGCGAGATCCGTGAGGTGGGGACCGCGCGCTTCCGCGTGCACTAGGGCGACGCTCGGTCGCCGTTCGTTGCGTGTGCTGGGGCACCGCTCGGTCGCCGTTGGTTGCGTGTGCTGGGGCACCCGCTCGGGCGCCGTTTGTGTCCCCTGCGCTAGAGCGACCTCCCGCGTGGGGCTCGCATGCGGGGCGACTCCACCAGCACCTCTTCGGTCAGCGGCTTGAAGTCGCGTGTTCCCCCGTCGTCGCCGACGATCTCCAAGATGCGCGGATCGGTGGCGCGCAAACCCGCGAGCACATCGACGCCGAAATCGAAGAGCAGCGGGGAGAGGGGTGTGCTCGGTCCGATGACGAGAGTTGTGCCCCGCCTCAGGGCGAGCAACTGATCGAGCGTCCCGTTGGCGAACGCGCTTCCCGTGATCACCACGAGGTCGCATTCGGGGATCAATGCGTCGGCCTGCGCTGCTGGAAGACAGTCAGGCAGGGGGCGCTGTTCGAAGACCAGCACCCGGGCGGCGCCACACTGGCGGCGCAACTGCGGTATGAATGGGAAGGCGCCGACGATCCCGATCTGGGCATGGTGTTCGGCCTGCTCCAGGATGTAAGTGAAGACATTACGGGGGACGCCTCCGCGAACGTCGACCTGGGCGTTGATCGCCGCCGCGCCGACGACGCGTTCGATGGGATCCTCAGCGAGGACCAGAGCGGCGAGGCGCTGCCCGGCAAAGCGCTTCCCCGACGCCGGAAGCGCGGGGCTCGAAGGGCACGGGTGGTTCTCCGGCGGCCTGGCGGGCGGCGCTCCGGACCTGGGCGGCGCTCCGGACCTGGCCGGCGCCGGGATTCGCCGCGCGAGGCCGATGCGTTCGCCGATCCGCACCGCGGCATAGCGTCCTCCGATTGCCACCGCGTCGGCGGGACGATCGTCGAGCTCGTCTAGGAGTCTCCTGGTGAAGCTGTTGGCTTGGCGGTCCATGGTTCCTTCCCGGGGTCGCGGTCGGTGCCCCGCGAGTGCTCTGCGGACGGTGGCTGGGCGCCCCCGGCACCGCGTGCGCTGCTCGGGCGCCCCCCCACGAGCGCTGCTCGGACCCTGCGCGGGTGTCCCGATGGGGTCGCGGTGCTTCCCGCAGGTTGCCGCGCCTCCAGCTCCTTTGCTAGATTGAGGTGCCACTCCAGCCATGAGGTGCCAGCATGATCAAGCTAGGCGATCTGTATGCCTTCGTCGAGGGCAGTTTCGATTTCCTCCTCGTCATCGACGAGGAGGAAAAGGTCCTGCATGTCAATTCGCTGCTCGTGCGGGCCTGCGATTCCACCGCACGGGGGATCACGGGAAAGCGCCTTGAGGAGATCGTCACTCCCCGCTCGCTCGATTCGCTGCGCACCGGGATGGTCCAGGCCCGCGAGGGATTGCGGGGGGTCGTCGTCTGCTCTCCGCAGGGCCCCAGCAACCCCTGCTCGATTCTCCTCAAGACCGGGTATGTCGATACGACCGCCGGCGGGGTCCATCTCTTCTTCGGTTCCCAGGTCGACGGACTCAATCGGTTTGCCGAGACCGACAAGGACGAACGTGTCAAGGAGCTCTTCTGCATCTACTCGGTCGCCGAGTGGATCGAAGTCTCCCCCTCGGTGGAGGAGTTCTTCAACCGTCTGCCCGAATACCTCAGCCGGGGCATGCAGTTTCCGGAATCGACCGTTGTCTACTCGGTCTACCAAGGGCGCGAATACGGTCAGCCGATTGCATCGCAGCGCACGATTAGTGTCACGATGGTCGTCAACCGCAAGAACGCCGGTTCCATCCAGGTCGGATATGTCGACGAGCAACTCGAGACGCTCCCGGAAGAACAGCGCATGCTCAACGAGATTGGGCGCATGCTCAGTCTGGCGGTCGAGCGCAAGGAGCTCTCCGCGCGGCTGGTGCTGAAGCAGGAGGAGGAAGCCTCGTATCGAGCGCGTCTGCATCAGCTGGAAGAGGAGATCGACACCCGTACGCGGCAGGTGGAAGAGCAGCGCGGGAATCTCGAACGGATCGACGGGTATCTCGAACGGGTCAACCGCGACTGGGAGGAATCGAAGACCTACCTGGAGACCGTGTTGAAGGGCATCCCCGATCCGGTCGCGCTGATCGACCGCAATCGGACGTTGGTGATGACCAACCGGGAAAACGTCGCTTCGGGGGACAAGTGCCACAAGACCCTTTTTGACAATGACATGCCTTGCCAGGACTGCCGCCTGGCGCGCATCGTGCGCGAGAAGACCCCAATTACACTGACTATCCAGCACGAGGGCCGACACCTCGAGGTCCACGCGCTGCCGATCTTCAACGCCGACCATGAAGTCGACGGCATCATGGAGTTCTACCGCGACGTTACCCTCGAGAAGACCTACGAGCAGCAGCTCAGCCAGGCCGACCGCATGGCGTCGCTGGGCGAACTCGTCAGCGGCATCGGCCACGAGATCAACAACCCCAACCAGTTCATTCGCGGCAACGTCAAGATCCTCAAGCAGGCACTCGACGACATGCTGCCGATCGTCGATGCCCACTACGAGCAGCAGGGCGATCTGAGAATTGCTCGCCTGCCCTACAAGTTCTTCCGGGACCATGTGATGACCCTGGTCGACGACATGGCCCACGGATCTGAACGCATCAAGAGTATCGTCGAGGGACTCAAGCGCTTCGCGCGCCGGGATGAGGGGCTATTGATCGACAAGGTCGAAGTCAACACGGCGATCGAGGCCTGCGTCCGCTTGACCCACAACGAGGTCCACAAGCACGCCGAGATCGAATTGGATCTTGCCCCCGATCTGCCGACCTTCGTCGGCAATTCACAGAAGATCGAGCAGGTGCTGGTCAACTTGATCGTCAACGCCGCCCAGGCGATCCCCGACGAGCACAAGGGCCTCATCCGGGTGCAGTCGCGCTTCGACGACGGGCGCGTCATCGTCGAGGTCGAGGACAACGGCAAGGGGATGAACGAGAAGACGATCAAGCAGATCTTCGACCCCTTCTTCACCACCAAGCGTGCCTCGGGCGGGACGGGCTTGGGCCTACCGATCGCCTACCGGATCGTCGAAGAGCATGGCGGAACCATCGGGGTCCAGAGCCATGTTGGCCAGGGGACCACGTTCACGGTCGAGATTCCCGTTGCCCCCGAGGGCCAGGCTGGTCCGGCGGGGGCGGGGGATGGCCCGCAGCCCGACCGCCGGGCTGCGGCTGCCGAGTCCGGATCGGACGAGGAGTAGCGATGAAGAAGATCCTGATCATCGACGATGACGTGGCCGTGACCAACTACCTGATGGTCTTCTTGATGCAGACCGAGCAGTTCGAGCCGACCGTGATCAACGACTCCCGCCAAGTCGAGGAGTTGATCGGGCGTGAAGGGTTCAGTGCCGTGCTCCTCGACATGGATATGCCCCACGTCAATGGCCTCGACATTCTCAAGACGATGCGCGCCAAGGGCAAGCACATGCCGGTGATCGTCTTGACGGGCGTCGGCGACGTCGACCTGGCGGTCAAGTCGATGAAGCTCGGCGCGTTCGACTATCTCACCAAGCCGGTCGACGATGAACATCTGCTCGAGGTGATCGGCGCGGCCCTCGAGCACCATCAGCTCCACCATACGATCAAGGAACTCCCCACCGAGCTGAAGCGCGAAGACCTGACCTACAAGGCGGCTTTCGAGCATATCCCGACACAGGACCCGGCGATGATCCACCTGCTGCATCAGGCGGAGAAGGTCGCGGCAAGCGATCTGGGGATCTTCATCTTGGGCGAGCGCGGCACGGGCAAGGAGATGCTCGCTCGCGCAATCCACAATGCCAGTCCGGCGCGCAAGGGCGCCTTCGTGGCGGTGGATGCCTCCGGGCAGGACCCCGAGAAGTTTCCCGGGGCATTCTTCGGCCAGGCGCGCATCTGGAGCGGGGAGCGCGAGGAGCACCCTGGATTCCTTGAAGAGGCGGAGAACGGCACGATCTATCTCTGCGAGATCGAGCACCTGACCAAGCCGATGCAGGTGCGGCTGAAACGCGTGCTGCAGACCGGCGAGTATTACCGCGAGAACTCGACACAGATCCGCAAGAGCAACGTGCGCTTCATCGTCTCCTCCTCCCTCGATCTGACGCAGGAGGAGTATCGGGAGATCTTCTCCCACGATCTGCTCTATCACTTGATGGTCAACTCGCTCAGCATCCCCCCGCTACGGGAGCGGATCGGGGATCTGCCCCCGCTGGCCGAGCACTTCCGCAAGAAGGGCCGGGAGAAGATCGACAAGCGGATCAGCGGCTTCTCAGCGGACTATCTCGCTCTGCTGGCGAAATACGAGTTTCCCGACAACATCCAAGAGCTACGCAACATCATCGAGGGCTCGATGGTCAACGCCGACGGCGAACTTGTGACCATCGAGGCCTTGCCGCCCTACATCCGCCGCAAGATCGCCTCGCAGGAGAAGCACCCTCGCGCTGCGTTCCGCCCGGTGTCCCTGGCAGAGGTCCAGCGCGATCATGCCCGGCGGATGCTGGCCCACTTCGGCGGGGATCGCGAGCGGGCTGTGGCGGAGATGGGCATTGCGCCCGCCGAGCTGGATCATCTGCTCGGCAGCGAAGAATCGCCCGCCTCTTAGGGTCTTCCGACCGCCTAGGTCTCGGACGCCAGGCGCGCCCGGGCCTCGCTGCGCAGGCGCTCCAGCATGGGCGTGAGGTCGGGGGGCGGCCCCTTGGCGAGCAGGCGTTCGACGCCCGCCAGCGCGGCCTTGGTCTGCCCGCGCGCCAGTTGAATCCGGGTCAGCAGGACCCCATAGCGATCGAGCTGGGCCTCAGAGGGGCGGGTCGCCTGGCAGCCGAGGCAGGTCTCGAAGATCATCTTCTCGGCATACTTGAGCGCGCGGCCATGGCGGAGGGCGAATTCGGCGAACAGGCCCCGCGGCGCCATGGCATGACCCGAGAGCTGCACGACCCGTTCGTAGGCTTCTTCGGCGTCGTCGAGCTCGCCCTGGGCTTCGAGCGCCGCGGCGTAGAGCTGCCAGAGCCCCGGATCCCGGTCGAGGCCGGCCTCCATCAGCTTCTCGATCTGGGGGACCGCCTCCGCCGCGCGGCCGGCGGCGATCATCACTTCGGCATGGGTCACGGCGTAGGCGACTTGATGTTCGGGGTCGATGCGTGCTCCCTCCGCGAGCAGTTTGAGCGCGGCCCGCGCGCCGGCCGGGTCTCGTGGCTGCTGGGCCTGCCCGTGGCTGCCGGTCCCGGCGAGCATCTCGGCGAGGGCCAGGCGGGCATTGATGCGGTGGGGATCGGTCTTGAGAGCGCGTTCGAAGTGGCGGCGGGCCTCACCCTGGCGGTCGAGCTGATCGAGGAGCAGTCCCACGTGCTCGAGAAGCAGGGGTTCGTCGGGGTGCTTTTCGAGCTCGGCGGTGAAGCCGTCGAGGGCCGCCTGCCGGTCGCCCTGCTGGTAGGCGACGAAAGCGCGCTTGAAGTCCTCGCCGAAGCGCTCGGCGCGTTCCCGATCCGCGGGCGCCAGGGCGCCGGAGTACATGAGATAGGCGGTCAGCGGGTCGGTCTCGCTGAGCGATGCCTCGGGCGTGCTGAGGTACTCCTCCTGGGTGGTCGGGATCCCCGGCGCGTCGGGCGCGGGCGCATCGCGTTGCTCGGCGTCATGCCCCGGCGCCTCGAAGGTGTCGGCCAGCGAGCTGAGGCGCGTGGCCAGCGCCTCGACCTCTCCCCGCAGGCGCGTGTCTCCTTGCTCGAGATGATCACGGGCGATCTCGAGGCTCTCCTCGGCGGCATCGAGGACGCGGTCTTCGATCATCCGCTCGGCCTCGTCGAGCTTCAGGCGCACGAAACGCTGGTGGGCGTCGTGAGCCTTGCCTTGCAGGCGCTCGGTCGCCGCAGGGTCCTTGCCGCCGGTCTTGCGCAGCGCACTGCGGTAGAGCCGGTAGGCCTCGAGCGGATCGCCCGACGCCAAGACGCCGTCGGCCTTCTCCTCCATCGCGGCCGGCTTGCCGAAGAGACCACCGAAGAGCCCCATGTCTTCCCCCGTTTCACGTCCTCCCGAACCGGCAAGGTGCAGCGGAAGCAAGAGGGTTCCTCGCCCGCCCGGCAGATCGAGTAGCATGGATGATGCAGACAGTATCGGCCGTGGCCGTTGTCCCTGCAACCATGGCGCGCCGCCTGGAGGAGGAGAAATGACAAGGCAATCCGGACACGACCGTCGCCCGCGCCCCTCGAATCCCCCGGGCCCGATGGGTCGGGGGGGCCGTCCGGGCAGCGCGGGATCCCAGGCCGCATGGGGACGGTCGCCAAGGCGGCTGCAGGGAGGCGCGGAGCTGCGCGCCGAGCTGCTCGCCGCCGCCCGCGGCTACACATTCGCCCAGGCGCTCATGACCGGCAACGCGATCGGGCTCTTCGATGCCCTCGCGCGTCCCGCAACCACGGCCACTCTCGCCCGACGCCTGAAATGCAGCCGGCGTGGGATCCGCGCGCTCGTCGACGCCCTGATGGCGATGGACCTGCTCGGGCGGCGCGGCGAGCGCATCTCCCTGCGCCCCGCCGCCGCCGAGTTGCTGCGCAGCACCGGGCGCGAGTCGATCGTCAATCTCCTCCATCACCAGCAGCATCTCTACACACGCTGGAGCGGCCTCGAGACCGCCGTGCGGTCGGGACGTCCGACCGAGGCCCGCTCCGCCGGGCTCGCCGCCCGGGAGCGCTTCCAGCAGGCGATGCTCGAAGGCGCCCGACGAGCGATTCCCGAGGTTCTGGCGCTCCTCGATCTGCGGGCGTGCGAGAGCTTCCTCGATGTCGGGGGCGGGCTCGGAGCCTATGCGGCCGCCCTCGTGCGGCGCTGGCCCCACCTGGATGGCACCCTCCTCGAGCAGCCCCCCGTCGCCCGCCTGGCGCGACGTTACCTGCGCGCCGAAGGACTGGCGGAGCGGATCGCGGTCATCGCGGGCGATGCCCGCCGGGATCCCCTCGGAGGATCGTACGATTTGGTGTTGTTTTCCAATGTCCTGCACATCTACTCGCGCCGCGAGTGCGTGGCCATCCTGCGCCGCGCCGTACGGGCGCTCGCTCCCCGGGGAACGATCCTGATCAAGGACTTCTTCCTGCGCCGGGATCGGCGGGGACCGCTGCGGGCCGGTCTCTTCGCCCTGAACATGCTGATCGCCACCGAGACGGGCGCGGTGCTCAGTGAGGCAGAGTTGGATGCGGTGCTGCGCTCCGCGGGCCTGCGGCGCATCGCGACGCGAGCGATCGGGGAGGCCTCCCTGCTGGTGGCTGCCGCCCCACCGGGCAAGCCGGGCGCGCGCCCGGAAGCGATGCCTTGTCTGCGTGCCTCCCCCTGCTAGAATCTCCCCGAGTCGGAGCGAATCGGGAGCGGACGGGAACGAAGCGGGAGGGGCCGCATGAGTGGAGCGGGCGAACCGACGGGACGGGAGCATTGGGCCTCGCGCCGGGCCTTCATTCTGGCGGCGATCGGCTCGGCGATCGGGCTGGGGAACATCTGGCGCTTTCCGTACATCTGCTACGAGTATGGTGGGGGGGCCTTCCTGCTCGCCTTCGTCGTGGCCCTCTTCACCGCCGGCATTCCCCTGCTGATTCTCGAGTTCGGCATCGGCCACTCCACCGAGGGCACCGCGCCGAAGGCGATGCGCAAGATCCACCCCAAGCTCGAGTGGTTCGGCTGGGCCGCGACCGGAGTGGGCTTCGTCATCTGCACCTACTACGCCGTGATCATGAGCTACTGCGCCAACTACGCCTGGCATTCCCTGACCCTTGCCTGGGGCAGTGATCCCAGCGCTTTCTTCTACAACGATGTGATCGGGCTGACGACGGTACGGGCCGACAGCGTCGCCACCGCCGCCGCCGACAGCCTGCGGGCCATCGGCGCTCAGGTTCCCGCTGAGCTGGTGGCCAAACCCTGGTCGCTCGGTCCCTTCATGCCCTGGCTCTTCGTCGGATTGGCGATCAGTTGGGTCTGGATCGTGCTCTCGATCTGGAAGGGGACCAAGACGGTCGGCAAGGTCGTCTATGTGACCGTGCTCGTGCCCTGGGCGATCTTGATCATCTTCGTCGTTCGCGGGGTGACCCTTCCCGGGGCCGGTGAGGGCCTGCACTTCTACCTACATCCCGTCTTCGGAGAGCTTCTCAAACCCGGGGTCTGGTTGGCAGCGTATACGCAGGTCTTCTTCAGTCTCTCGGTCGGCTTCGGGATCATGATCGCCTACTCGAGCTTCCTGCCACGCAAATCCGACATCGTCAAGAACGCCTTCCTGATCGGCATTGGGGATGCCCTGACCGCGTTTCTCGGCGGACTCGCCGTCTTCGGCGCGCTCGGTTACAAGGCCCACTTGAGCGGCCTTCCGGTGGAGGATGTCGTCCAGAGCGGGCCTGGTCTGACCTTCATCACCTATCCCGATATCATCAACAATCTCCCCATGCCGCATCTCTTCGGGATCCTCTTCTTCTTGATGCTCCTGACACTGGCGATCGATTCCGCCTTCTCTCTGGTCGAGGCGGTTGCCGCCGCGGCACGCGACAAGTGGGGTTGGTCGCATCGGCGGGCGAATCTCACCGTCGCCTCGATCGCCCTCCTGCTCGGCGTTCCCCTGATCTTCGGCGTCGGGCTCCACTGGCTCGACATCGTTGATCGCTTCATGAATCAGGTTGGGCTCAGCCTGGTCGTGTTCGGGGAGTGCCTGTTGATCGGCTACTATTTCAAGAGCGAGCGCATGCGCAATTACGTCAACAACCTCTCCGACTTCAGCGTCGGCAAGTGGTGGAATGTCTGCATCATGGTGATCACCCCGGTGGCGATTCTCTGCCTCCTCGGGGCGGAGATCGTCGCGCGGTTCAAGGAGCCCTATGGCGACGCAGGCCTGCGCTCGCAGGAGTTCGTCTTCGGGTGGCTGATCGTGATCCTGGTCTTCGTCGGGGGGCTGTTGCTGGCCCGCACGCGGGGCCGCAAGGAGTCTCAGTCGGTCGGTTCGGCGGGGGTCGACAGAGGAGCATGACATGGAACTTGGAGTTCCACTCATCGCGGCGCTCGGTTGATTCGGCGCAGTCTGTGCCGTGAGCACAGTGATCCATCGCAGGTTCAAGCCTCTCGACATGCGGCGGTTGATCGCGGTTGCGGCCGTCATGGCGACACTGGCGTTCATCTCGGTCTTCGTCGTCGTGAACTACCTGATCGACTAGCCGTGTGAACTACATGATCGACTAAATCATATCGCACGATTTCGCAAAGCCCCGCGCGTGGACACAGCCTCCGCTGAGAGGTGGCATGAAGCGGCATTGTCGGCAATCACGCGAGGCGATTTAGTCACGTGAACCACCTGACCGACTAGCAGCCCGTGGCAAAAGCCTGCCAGGGCCGTCCCGGGAAGGGGTTCTTCTCCGGGGATTGATGCGAAGAGGCGATCGTCGCGAAGAGTCGATATAGGCCGGATGGTTTCAAGACCCGCCTCAGGAGGCGCGTGGCGATCCAAGACAGCATTTCACAAG
>JAGMBO010000061.1 GCA_023129715.1 Candidatus Eiseniibacteriota bacterium
CGAACTAACCGCACGGGACACTAGGTGCTCTGAATCGCAGCGGGGGAGGCCCATGGCTCGCTCCGAGGCGCGACATCTCGTCTTCTTCAGCGACTGCCCCTACTATGGGGGTGCTGAAGCTTATCTCGCCCTGCTCGCCGAGGCCCGCCCGACGCCCGCCTGGCGACTCTCGGCGCTGGTGCCCGCGGGGCCGTCGGGTGAGGTGCTCGCCGAGCGTCTCACCGCCGCCGATGTGCGTGTGGTGCGCTACGCGGTGGGGGGCTGGGTCGACCCGCGCTTCTGGCGGCGCCTCACGCGCCTGCTGCGCGAGCTAGGGGGTGAGGTCCTGCATCTCAATCTGCCGTCGGTCTACGACGCCCGGCTCTCGGTTCCGGCGGTGCTGGCCAAGCGCAGCGGGTATCGGCGGGTCGTCACCACCGAGCACCTGCCGATGGTGGAACGCGCGCGCCGGCGGATGCTGGCGAAAATCCTGATCTCGACGGCGATCGATGCGATCATCGTGCACACCGATTGGAACCGCGAGCGCCTGGCCCACTACCACCACATGCCTTGGCGCAAGATGGTCGTGATTCCCAATGGCAGCGCCGAACCCCCGGCGGGGGGGCGGGGAGCACGCGAGGCGCTGCGCGGGCGGCTGGGCCTTGCCGAGGGGAACTTCGCGATCGCGATGGTCGGGAGATTGACCGAGCGCAAGGGACACCGGTTCTTGCTCGAGGCGCTCGCCCAATTGAAGCGCGATGGGTCGGGCGCCGGGTGGCGGCTGCTGGTCGTCGGCGAGGGCGAAGAGGCCGGCCCGCTCGCCGAGCTGGCTCGGGGCCTGCAGATCGGTGAGGAGACGGCGTTCCTGGGATACCGCGACGATGCGTGCGAGATCATCGGCGCCTCTGACTTGCTGGTTCTTCCCTCATTGATGGAGACACAGCCGCTGGTGCTGACCGAGGCGATGGCCGCCGGGCGACCGGTAATCGCCTCGGCGATCTACGGCATTCCCGAGATCGTTGCCGACGGGGAGACCGGCTGCCTGGTGCCCGCGGGCGAGGTGGCACCGCTGGCGGCGGCCATCGAGCGGCTGGTCGACGATCGGTCCTTGGCGCGGCGCTTGGGCGAGGCGGGGCGCCGGCGCTACGAAGAGCGCTTCACCCTGCGCCAGATGGCGGAGCGCACCTATGCGGTGCTGGCGGGCGGGTGCAGTGACGCGGTCCGGGCGGGCGAGCGCACCGCTGAGGCAACGGCGGAACGATGAAGATCGCCATGGTGGGACAGAAGGGGATCCCGGCGACGTACGGCGGCATCGAACGGCACGTCGAGGAGATCGCCACGCGCCTAGTCGAGCGCGGCCACCAGGTGACCGTCTATAGCCGGCTCTACTACAGCCACCATCATGGCCCCTACCGCGGGGTGGACAACAAACGGCTGCCGAGCATTCACACCAAGCATCTCGATGCGATCAGCCATACGGCGCTGGCTACCCTGCATGCCACTTTCTCGAAGTACGACATCGTGCATTTCCATGCTCTGGGGCCGTCGGTCTTCTCCTTCCTGCCGCGTCTGTGCGGCGCGCGCACGGTGGCGACCGTGCATGGGCTCGACTGGCAACGGGGCAAGTGGGGCCGTTTCGCGACCGCATTCCTCAAGTTCTGCGAGGTGCCGAGCGTGCGTTTCACCAACGGCACGATCGTCGTCTCGCGGACCTTGGCCGAGCACTTCCGCACGAGGCACAATGCGCGCACGGTGGTGATTCCCAACGGCACCAACCCGGGCACGATCCGCCCCCCGAGCCGCATCAAGCGTTGGGGGCTGGAGAAGCATCCCTACATCCTGTGGGTCGGGCGCCTGGTGCCCGAGAAGGGGTGTCACTACCTGATCGAGGCCTTCCGCAAGGTCAAGACCGACGCGCGCCTGGTGATGGCGGGCGGCTCGAGCTTTTCGGATGAGTACGTCCGCTCGCTCGAGCGCCTGCGCGATGGGGATGAGCGGATCAAGATGATCGGCTATGTTTACGGAGAGGTGCTCGACGAGCTGTGGAGCAATGCCTACCTGGTCGTCCAGCCGTCGATTCTCGAGGGGCTCTCGATCGCCTTGATCGAGGCGCTCAGCTTCGGTCGCTGCGTCTTGGTCAGCGACATTCCCGAGAACCTCGAGGTCGTCGAAGACTGCGCGATCACCTTCCGCAGCCGCGACGTCGACGACTTGCGCGCCAAGTTGCAGATGTGCGCCGATCATCCCGAGATGGTCGCGACGACGGCGGCGCGGTGCCAGGCGCTGGTGGAAGAACGGTTCAGCTGGCCGCGCCTGGTCGCGGCGACCGAGGAGTTCTACGAGGCAGTATTGCGCGGCGAGCGGCCGGCGACCCTGGAGGGTGCGGCGCCGGTGGTGACGGAGTAGATGCGCCGCGGGGAGGGAGCAGGGATGCTCGAGGGTGTGATCCTCGCTGGTGGGCGCGGCGAGCGCTTCTGGCCGCTCAGCCGCCGCCGGCGGCCCAAGCAGCTCTTGGCGCTGATCGGCGAGGAGAGCCTGCTGGCTGCCACCTGGCGCCGCATGCGCGCGCGGCTCGAGCCCGCAGCGATCCGGGTCGTGGCCGGGGAGGACCTCCAGGCGCCGATCACCGCTGAGCTCCCCGAGCTGACGCCCGGCGGATTCATCGGCGAGCCGGTGGGGCGCAACACGGCGCCGGCGATCGCCGTCGCCGCCGCCCTTGGGCGGCGGGGGGGGCGCGATCCGCTGCAACTCGTCGTGCCGGCGGATCATTGGATCCCCGACCCGGCTGCCTTCTGGGAGAGCGTCCATATCGCCGAGCAGGTGGCCGCCGCGGCGGACCGCCCGCTGGTGACCTTCGGTGTTCCGATTACCCGTCCCGAGACCGGCTATGGATACATCGAGCGCGGCGCGCCGCGCGCTGAGGGGCCTGGGGCCTACGGGGTCGCCCGGTTTCATGAGAAGCCCCAGCGCGAGCAGGCGCAGGCCTACCGTGACGCGGGAGGCTACTATTGGAACAGCGGGATCTTTCTCTGGCGGGCGAGTGCGATTCTCGAGGAACTGGAACGCCACTTGCCCGCCTTGTCCCGGCTCGTCACCCCATTGACCTCGACGCCTGATCCCGGCACTCTGATAGGGGAGATCTTCGCGGCTGCGCCTAGCGAGTCGATCGACTGGGGCGTGCTGGAGCACTCGGCGCGTGTCGCCGTGGTCGAGGCCGGCTTCGAGTGGAGCGACCTCGGCTCCTGGCCGAGCTGGGGCGAACGGATGGCCCCCGACGGGGACGGCAATGTCGCCCGGGGCGCGGTGGTCAGTCGCGACACGCAAGGGTGCCTGCTCTACGCCGAGCAGGGGCTGATCGCCACCCTGGGGGTTCGCGATCTGGTGGTCGTGCGCACCGGCGATGCGACTCTGGTGATCGATCGGGAGCGCTGCCAGGACATCCGTCAGATCATCGCGGCCCTGCGGGAACTCGAGGGTGGGGAGACCCATCTCTAGGGGTGATCCGCCTCGTCGCGGCGCGCAAGGGAGGAAGTCATGCGTTGCTGTCGCCGAACCAGGCTGCTTTCGGTGGGGATGATGGCCCTGCTGTTGGCGAGCTCGCTGCTCGCCTTGCCGGGGTGTGGACGCAGGGTGGCGCCACCGCCCCCCGAGGTCTTGCCGCGGACGATGCCTTCGGAGGAAGAAGGTCGGCAAGCCGGGGTGGGTGCGCCCGAGGCGGTCCCCATTCTTCCGGAGGGGGAACGGGGCGTCGGTCGTGAGAGCCTCTATCCCGGTGAGGGGGTGCCCCCCGGTTCCGAGGCAACCCCCGCTGAGATCGAGGGGCACCGGCGCTATGGCTACCGCGTCCAGCTCTTCGCAACCGCCGACCGAGAGCTCGCCACCGCCCAGGCGGGGGAGTACCGCCAGTTTTTCTCCGCCGCCGTCTACGTCGAGTTCGAGGGATTGCTCTACAAGGTTCAGGTCGGTGATTGCCTGAGCCGGGACGAGGCCGAGGTGCTACGACGTGAGGCACTTGGGTTGGGATGCGATGGCGCGTTCGTCATCGATGCGCTGGTCCATGCGCGCTGAGAAGAGATCCGTTCTCCAGGAGGGCGCCACGAGTCCCCCAATTGTGCTCTTCGAGGATCAACGGGCCGCGCAGCTCGGCCCCCTGGCGCTGACGCGGCCGGTCTTCGATCTGGTCGTCGGCGCCTTCCGCCAGCGGGAACGAATTGCGGCCCTCTGCGGTGCCTGGCCGCAGGCGGCCAGGGTGCGTCCGGCGCTTAGACCCTGGCTCGCCGAGGCGGGCATGCGTGACGTGGCGGAGACGCCGGCTGTGCCCGCGAGGCTCTTGGTCAATGCGCGGTGGCTGCCGCAGGCGGAGGACTGGGGTATGGCTACGGCACTACCCCTGGGGGCGCAACTGCGCTCGTCGCAAGGAGATCTGCTGGCGCTACATGCCGGCAAGGATCTCTCCGCTGCGCTCGCGTTGTTGACCGATGCTGCCGGGGCGCCGGAGCGGCCCGATGGGCCCGTTGAGCTTGCGCCTCAGGCGACGATCCTGCGAGACTCCTGGGACTTGGTCTCCTCGCACGAGGCGTTGCTCGGCCCCGACGTGCAGGGATTGCTGGCGGGGGTGCGATCGGGAGACCGGTCGGGGTTTGCACCGATCGTCGACGAGCCCGGTGCGGGAGTCTTCGTCCACGGCGACGGGGTCGTGGCGCACGAGAGCGCAGGGATCACCCCGCCGGTTTTTTTCGACAGCACGCCCGGGCCGGTGGTGATCGAGGAGGATGCACAGGTCGGCCCATTCAGTCATCTTACGGGGCCGATGATGCTGGCGCGGGGGACGCATTTTCTGGGGGGCAGCGTCACGGGAACCTATTTGGGGCCGGGATGCCGTGTCCGCGGGGAAGTGACGGGGAGCATCTTCCTGGGATGGTCGAACAAGGCCCATGATGGCTTTGTCGGCCATTGCTACATCGGCGAGTGGGTCAATCTCGGAGCGATGACGACCAGCTCGAATCTGAAGAACACCTACGGCGCGATCAGCATGGGAACCGCCGCGGGACCGCGCCCGACGGGACGGATCAAGCTGGGCAGCCTGATCGGCGATCATGCCCGCACCGCCATCGGGACCCTGCTGGCAGGCGGCAGTCAGGTGGGCGTGGCGGTGAACCTCTTCGGCGCCGAGGGACCGGCAGGCAAGTGGCTGCCCTCATTCCTCTGGGGAGTGGGCCAGCGCAGCGAGACCTACGACCTAGCGCGGTTTCTCGCGGTCGCTGAGCGGGTACTCGGTCGCCGCGAGCGGCCGCTGACGCCGGGGCAGCGCGAGATCCTCTCGGCCGCCTTTGCCGAGACGAGTGCCGAACGCCGGGACTACCTGGATGCGGCGGCCGCCGCGCCGGATGGGCCAGAATAGGGCCGCGTGTACAACGGACCGCCGCTTCAGCCTGCAGGCCGCGGCCGGTCGCGTGGAGTGAGGAAGCTATGCCGGAGCTCCGCAGGGATCCAGTGGTCGGGCGATGGGTGATCATCTCCACCGAGCGTGGTCGGCGTCCATCCGATTTCGGGCGTCCACAGGCCTCTCGCGAGCCGGGATTCTGTCCCTTCTGCCCGGGTCACGAAGAGAAGACGCCCCCGGAAGTCTTCGCCGTGCGCGAGAAGGACTCGCGTCCCAATGGGCCGGGATGGATGGTGCGCGTCGTCTCCAACAAGTTCCCGGCACTGGAGATCGAAGGTGAGCTCAACCGCCGCGGCGAGGGCATCTATGACAAGATGAACGGAGTGGGGGCCCACGAGGTCGTCATTGAATCGCCCGACCATGACCGGGAGCTGAGCGATCACACCGTCGAGCAGATCAGCCTCGTCCTGACCGCCTATCGGGCACGGATGATCGATCTTGCCCGGGACAAGCGCTTCCGCTACATCCAGGTCTTCAAGAACCATGGGGAGGCGGCGGGCGCGTCACTGGAGCACTCGCACACGCAGATCGTGGCTACGCCGATCGTCCCGCGCCGGATCTTGGAAGAGCTGAAGGGCTGCCAGCAGCACTTCGCGATGAAAGAGCGCTGCATCTTCTGTGACATCATTGATCAGGAGCTGTCGATCGGCAAGCGGGTCGTTGTCGAGAACAAGGACTACCTGGCGATCCAGCCCTTCGCCGCGCGCTTCCCCTTCGAGACCTGGATCTTGCCCAAGGCGCACCAGGGCGCATTCGAGCAGGCCTTCCAAGGCAATTTCTACTCGCTGGCGCGGATTCTCAAGGAAACCCTGATGCGCATCAATCTGACGCTCTCGGGGCCGCCCTACAACTTCGTCGTCCACACCTCTCCCTGCAACGAGAACAACGGGCCGAGTCCCTACCATTGGCATCTCGAGATCATGCCGAAGTTGACCCGCGTAGCAGGATTCGAGTGGGGCACGGGTTTCTACATCAATCCGACGCCGCCGGAGGATGCCGCCGCCTACTTGCGCGACACGCAAGTCCCGGCCGAGAGCCTCTCGATGCCGCGAGTGGGAATGTAGCGTAGGAGAGGGACAACGAGCACCGCCATGCCAGGAGCACTCGGGGTTGTCTACGCCGCTGCCGAGATGGTTCCCTTCGCCAAGGTCGGAGGGCTGGCGGATGTCGCCGGGGCGCTGACCCTGGAACTCGCCCGCCGCGGCCACCAGGTGGCGACCTTCCTGCCGCTCTATCCGTCGGCGCGTGAGGTGGTGGAGGCGCTGGGGCCGGAGGAGGTCACGCGTCTGGAGATCCCGATCGGGGCGCGGCGGCATTCCGCCACGGTGCTGCGCGTTACCTTGGGCGAGTCGGCGGTGACCGCGTACTTCGTTCGGTGTGACGAGTTCTTCGACCGCCCCAACCCCTATGTCGATCCCGAAACGAAACGCGATTGGCCCGACAACGCGCTGCGCTTCACCTTCTTCTGCCGTGCGATTCTGGAAACGTGTCGGGCGCTCGATTGCGTTCCCGACGTCTTCCATCTCAACGACTACCAACTGGCGCCCTTGGCGCTGCTGTTGCGCGGGACCTATGGTCGAACCGACCTGGCGGGCAGCGCGATCGTGTACAGCATCCACAATCTCGGCTATCAAGGGATTTTCCCGAGGCAAGGGGAGGACAGGCCAGCGGGGCTGCTGGCGCGGGAACTCGGCTTCGGCGAGTCTCTCGTTCGCCCGTTGGGTCCCCTCGAGTTCTACGGCCGGCTCAACTTCACCAAGGCGGCGCTTACCTATGCCGACCTGATCATCGCGGTCAGCCCGACTTACGCGCGCGAAATCCAGACGCCCGAGCTCGGCTTCGGCCTCGATGGCATCTTGCGCGAGCGCGATGACCGCGTGCTCGGCATCCTCAATGGGATCGATACCCAGGTGTGGGATCCGGCGCGAGACGAACTGATCCCGCACAACTACGGGATCTCGGATTTCCGCGGTAAGGCGGAGAACAAGAAGCGCCTGCTGGCGGCAATGCACTTGCCCGAGGAAGTGCGCACGCCCCTGATCGGGATCATCTCGCGGCTGGTCGATCAGAAGGGTTTCGATCTGATTGCGCGGATTGCCGACGAGCTTTTCGGCGCGGCCGATTTCCGCATGGTCGTCTTGGGCAGCGGGATGCCGAAGTACGAGACGTTGATGCGGGAGCTCGCCGATCGCTACCCGGAGCGCATTGCGGTCGAGATGGGCTTCCACGATGCGCTGGCGCACTTGATCGAGGCGGGCTGCGACTTCTTCCTGATGCCCTCGCGCTACGAGCCGTGTGGGCTCAACCAGATGTACAGCATGCGCTACGGCACGGTGCCGATCGTGCGGGCGACCGGCGGGCTGGCCGACACGGTCGAGGAGTTTGATCCGCGCACGGGGCGGGGCAGCGGTTTCGTCTTCCACGCCTACGAACCGGGGGCGCTGCTGAGCGCGGTGCGGCGGGCGCTGGAGACCTATGGCCGGCCACGCGTTTTCAAGAAGCTGGTGACCAAGATCATGAGGCGCGATTTCTCTTGGGGGCGGGCGGCGGGGGAGTACGAGGAGGCCTACCGGCGGGCGATTCGGGAACGCGAGGGGGCCTGCCGGCAGGTGGAATGATGCGTTGGGAACCGGGGGAGCCTGCCGACTATTGGATGGGTGGTGGGGCGGTTCGCAAAACGGCCGGACTTCCCTTTCGTGGGGGTTGGCGCCGAGGGGTGGTTTCGCAACGTGTTGTCCAGTGGTAGTTTAGGCCTCCGGTCCGCGGTCGCGTTGGCGGACCTGAGGCTTGACGAAGGGGGGGGCTTCGGCTAGAATCCTCTCTTGACCGACGATCGGGCCGCCGGTATAGGATCTCGGTTCGTCTGCGGGAGTAGCTCAGCCCGGTAGAGCATCACCTTGCCAAGGTGACTGTCGCGAGTTCAAATCTCGTCTCCCGCTCCGAGTTGCAGCGGCGGCGCCTTGGCGCCGCCGTCTGCATCAGCGGTTCCGAGGCGGCATAGCCAAGTGGCTAAGGCGACGGTCTGCAAAACCGTTATTCACCGGTTCGAATCCGGTTGCCGCCTCAGTCGAACTAGTGTCGCTGCAAGGCGATGGGAGGAGCCCCGAGGGAGTTATGCCCCCGGGGCTTTTCTGTCGCTCTTCTGCCGTTTCCCGTGGTTTTCCCGCGTTTCCTGTCCAGCGGGGTACCAAGTGGGGTACCAAGTAGGGTAACAGCCTCGGATAGGACGTGACCATCAGGCTTCGCTTCTTGTGGCTGAACACCTGCATTGGCACCATGGTCATCGGAAACGCATGCCGATGGGAATCAGATCGTACGCCCATGGGGTCCACGCCAACCCGCAGTCAATCTTATATTCGGGCCTGAACTGTAATGCTCACGCGCGGTGGGGAAGTCGCAGACCAGTGGGGCACATGTCTGTGCGGTTTTGCATACTCAGTACGTGCTCGGACAGCACACCAGACCCGGGATCGTGTTGCCCGTCCTGTGGATTCTGTTGGCAGTCGCCCCCTAACGAAACAGCGCCTTGATGCCTCCCCATGTGCATCTCTGGGCTGGCGTCGGTCCACAGCCTACTGGCAGTGCACCGATCAGCCCGCACTCTGGATTGGCCTCGGGGCCGCACGGCGAACCCAGCTCAAGTCGGAAGTCTCCGCCCTCCCGATCACAGAAGAGCGGATCGGCCCATATGTTGCCGTTCACACCGAGCTGCCCTTCCAAGCACCCGACCCAGTCGCCGCCCTCGTTGCCGTAGACGTCGCAGCACAGCAGCGTCGGACTGCATTCGGCATCACACGAGACCGCAGCCCCCTCCGAAGAGAAGGCGATAATGCAGTGAGAAATCAGAGGATTCGCCGGGGTGCCGAGCGCATATGTACACTGGAGAACTCCGTGCGAGGCGCTGTTGGCCACGAATGTGCAGTTCTCGATGGTCGGCGAGCAGCCGTCAATCACTATGCTGCCTACCCCCACGGCTGAGTTCCCGGAGAAGAGGCAACCGCGGAAGACAGCGCCGCGACCCTGCCGGAAGGAGGCTTCGATGGCCTCCAGGAAAACAGCGCCACCGAAGCGGGATGCGGCATTCCCAATGAAGGTGCAGTCTTCCAGGGTCGGGCTGTTGGCATTGTTTGTGAAAAAGGCCCCTCCATCCACCGCTGAGTTCTCGATGAACCTGCATCGGATGAAGGTCGAATTGGCACCGTCACCTACAGCACCGCCGGTAAACGCCGTGTTGGCATGGAACACGCAGTCCCTGACGGTGATTCCCGTGTACCCTCCGCCGATGCTAAGACCGCCGGCCTGTGCCAGCACCGCAAGGCCCCTCGTGATCGTGATGCCCTCAATCACGGTTCCGGGAATCGCCAGTACCTGGATCCCGCGAGCACTCTCCTCGCAGTCGATGACGCACAGATCCGGATCCCCCCCCTGAGATCGTATGGTGATCTGGTGCGGAGGCACCTGAATGCCTCTGTTACCGGGCCCAACAAACACT
Organism: Candidatus Eiseniibacteriota bacterium; assembly: GCA_023129715.1. Classification (GTDB taxonomy): domain Bacteria; phylum Eisenbacteria; class RBG-16-71-46; order CAIMUX01; family WJJG01; genus JAGMBO01. The sequence goes on from JAGMBO010000061.1 coordinate 9,915, forward strand.
CCTGTTGTCAGCTCGATCACGTCACCGGCGACCGAGGCATCGATCGCCTCTTGGATCGTCGCGTAGTCTCCGGTACCGTCCGGTCTGACCACGTAGACCGCCCCGAGAGCGGGAATCGAGACGCAGAGGCCAAGCCCGATTGCGAGCGCTGCCGCAATGCAGCTCCGTGCAGGAGATTCCGTCCGCTTCATCTTGATCCTCCTGAGCGCCATCATCCACGACTCGATCATAAGCCTGACCAGGCACAGTCCGGTCACCACAATGGTGGAGGAGGATCAGTCTGTCCCCTCCCGGAAGAGCGCCTTGACCCCGCCCCAGGAACCTCCTTCAGCCGGAGGCCGGACTCCCGTTGGCGGTTGACATCCTATCGGGTCAGAACCAATGAGATCGCACTCAGGATTCGGTGACGAGAAAGGTGCGCATGGGGAATCCGCCTGCAGGGTGAAGTCGTCGTCCCACGGATCGCAGAAGATCGGATCCTGGGAGATGTTTCCATCGATGCCGTATTGACCCGCGATGTCCCCGGCCCAGTCGCCTCCGGCATTGCCGTAGAGGTCGCAGCAGGACAGATTGGCATTGCCGGAGATTGCTTGACCCGCTGTGCTGAAGGCAATGATCGTGTTCTCGAGGGTCGCAGTTCCGGAGACGCACTCGATCCCTGCGGCGCCGCCGCCAGCCTCGTTATAGGCAAAGGTGCAGTTCACAAACCTCGGGGTGCCGGACCCACACCAAACCGCCCCGCCGGAATCCTCCGCACCGTTGTCGAAGATGAGACACTCCCTGATTATGCCCGCGAAGTTCGCATCAAGGAGAAACGCTGCTCCATTTACAGCGCGGTTGTTCCAGAAGGAACACCGGGAGATGTTTGGCTGGGCGTTCAAGGAGCGGATGGCGGGTCCGGTATTGTCGAAGAAGCAGCAATCCTCAACAGGGAACGGGTCGGCGTTGGAGCCGCAGTTGAGAGCATAGCGCGTGTGGCCTGAGAACTCGCAATCACGGATCTCCGGGCCGGATCCCGATGAGGACATGCCACTCGGATCGTTATCTCTGAACACGCATCCAGAGACAACCACCCCTATGGACGCTCCGAGTCGCAATCCCGCGCCGCTGCCGCTCGCCCTCGCCACGTTGCCCTCAAACAAGCAGTCGATGATTGCAGGCCCCGTGAAGCCGTTACAGGCCACGCCCCCGCCTGCCCGAGCGGAGTTGCCAATGAAAGCGCAGTTCTCGATTGTCGGGTCGCCCCAAGTACAGAAGACACCCGCGCCGGTCCCATCCTCCCAGTCAGACCCCTCCAGCCAGCCGTTGATGATTGTAATGCCGCGAAGGACCGATGCACGGGTCTCGTCGGAGCTGAAGTAGAATCCCCGATGGGGATTCCCTGGAGAACCCTGACAGTCAATGGTGCAGACGGACGGATCATCGGCCTTCGATCGAACCGTGATCGCCTTCCCCGCGAAGTTGATGTCGCGATTCCCATCGCCGACGAAGGTTCCATTGCCCAGCAGGATCAGATCTCCGTCAGCAGCCGCGACAATGGCCTCCTGAATGGTTGGGAAGTCGCCGGAGCCATCGGGCAGGACCAGATAGGTCTCTGCGCGTGCTGCCCACGGCGCGGCGAGGAGCAGAAGGACAGCCAGCAGCTTGCGGGTCATCGCGCAGCCCCCGTCCGCAGGAGAGTTCACAATCACCTGATCGCTAGCAGTATAGCACGGCCCGGGATCGCAGGCGATCAGTCGGTACCTTCCAGGAAGAGAGCCTTGACCCTGCCCCAGGAACCTCCTTCAGCCGGAGGCCAGACTCCAGTCGGAGGTTGACATCCTATCGGTTCAGAACCAATGAGATCGCACTCAGGATTCGGTGACGAGAAAGGTGCGCATGGGGAATCCGCCTGCAGAGTGAAGTCATCATCCCACGGGCCGCGGAAGATCGGATCCTCCGAGATGTTGCCATCGATGCCATACTGACCCGCGATGTCCCCGATCCAGTCACCGCCCGCGTTGCCGAAGAGATCACAGCAGGACAGGGTTGCGTTGCCAGCGACTGCCTCTCCCGCCGTACTGAAGGCAATGATGGTATTCTCGAGCGTCACGGCGGCGGATCCGCAGTCGATGCCGCCAGCGCCTGTGCCTGCCTCATTGTATGCGATCGTGCAGTTGGTGAGTGTGACAGAACCCTCTTCCCCGCACCAGACGGCTCCCCCTGACTCATCCGCAGTGTTGTTGTAGAAGAGACAATCAGTAATCGTGCCCGAGAACTCCCAAGTGAACCTGAGGGCGCCGCCGTTGTCCGCGTGGTTGTTCCAGAAGCTACATCCAGAGATGGCTATGGTGCAGATGTCCGCCCTGAGGCCGTGGCCATCATTGTCGAAAAACCGGCAATTCGTAATCTCCCCGGGATCGGAGGCAGCCCCTAAGCCATATCTGGAATGCCCAGAGAACTCGCACGCCTCAATAGTCGGAGAGGCATTGGCGTGGAAGTACATCCCCTCGTTCAGGTTGGCAATGAACCTGCAACGAACAAGGTAGGGGGAGGCACCATAACCGTAACAATACATACCACCGCCAGCTCCGCGTACGCGCGTCTCATTGGCCTCAAAGACGCAATCGGAGAATGTAGCGTACACATGGTCTCTGCAGTAAACACCGCCGCCAGACACTGCAGAGTTCTCTCGGAAGAGGCAGTTCTCGATTGTCGCTGATATGCGATGATAGTAGCTGTCCCCTTCTAGATACACTGCCCCGCCCTCGTTGTCCTCTGGGTATGGCCCATCGGCATAACCACCAGTAATTGTCACTCCACGAAGGCGGGAGAGAGCAGTTTCGTCCGAGTTGAAGATGAAACCACGGTGTGGCTCGCTGCTACTTCCCTGACAGTCCAGTATGCAATCCGCTGGGGAGTCGCTCTCGGATCGGACTGTGATCTCCTTGCCACCGTAGGAGACGTCACGGTTCCCGTCGCCAGTGAACACACCGTTACCAAGCAGAATGCGATCGCCGTCTGCAGAGGCATTGATGGCTGCCTGGATAGTTGGGAAATCCCCAGCCCCATCGGGAAGCACGAGGAAGGTGTCAGCGGTCGTTCTGGTGGAAACGGTGGCGAGCAGAACAGCAACGAGCAGCAGAGAGAGCATGGCTACCTCAGGATGGTCAGGATGGCGTTCACTATTCAGTATAGCACCGTTTCTGACCGCCAACTTCTGATTCTATGGACGTCCGCAATCCCACGGGTTCCGTGGCGGCCCACCACTTAGTCGAGCCCCCGAACGGTGCCAGAGCCGACTCATTCGCGGTCTTCGTGGGCACGGCAACTGCCCTACGATATCCCGGTTGGACGCCTCTCTGCCAGCGGGAAGTGAGCGAGTCGGAAGCCGCTGCGTTTCTCGCTGATGGCCAATACCCGCGAGGTGGCGGGGCGTGCTAGAATCTCCATCGCATCCTACCGTTGAACCTGTGCTTGGTGGGAAGGAGGTCGACTGTCATGCAACGCTGGAAAGCGCCATCGCGGTGTCTATGGCTCGTTGCCACGCCCGTGCTTGTCTGTCTGCTCGCGCCAGGTGTCGCTCAGGCCGAGGAGCCGATGCTCGCAATTCGGCAGGTGGGTGGCGACAGTTCGGTCTACGCGATTGCCGAAGTGACCCGGCTCGGGTTTGAGGGCGACAGCCTCGTTGTGGTCTCCTCATACGGGCCTGACCGCTTCTCCAACGACGAGATCGAGAAGATCGAGTTCCTCTGGGGCTTCTCGGGCGTTGGGGACCCCGATGAGATCGTTGCGGCATTCAAGGCCATCCATCTGTTCCAGAATCAACCCAATCCCTTCTCGCCGGAGACGCGGATCGACTTCGAGCTTCCCACGGCGGGTCCCGTGGAGTTGGCGATCTACGAAGTGAACGGGCGTCAGATCCGTTCCCTGCTGAAAGAGGAGCGCGCAGCGGGGCCGCATACCGTTCGCTGGGACGGACGAGATGATGATGGCCGCGAGGTTCCCAGCGGGGTCTATTTCTACAACCTGACTGCCTCGGGACTTCAGGAGAGCAGGCAGATGATCCTGCTGCCGTGACCGACGGGACAGGAATGAGCATCGAAGCATGCGAGTGAGGTCATGAGCAGCAGGAGGAGGATGGAGCAATGAGACCACGCATCGTAGTGCTGATGGGCCTGGCGGTGGTCCTTAGCGTGACCGCGAGCCAGGGAGACTGGAGGATGAGGATCCACAAGGGCGCAGCTGTCGAGGAACACAGCTTGGGAGAGATCGATAGCCTGACTTTCTATGATGCCCCGCCCAGCGGCATGGTCACGGTCCCCGCGGGCGTCTTCATCATGGGCGACGGGGTGGTCCCCTGCGGGGTGGACGAGCACGAGGTAACCCTGACGCGGGACTTCTACCTGGGGCAGCACGAGGTGACGAACCAGGAGTACATCACCATGGTCCAATGGGCGTATGAGCGGGGCCATGTCACTGCCACCGCGGGCTCTGTGCAAGACGATCTGGACGGTAGCACGGAGGAGCTTCTGAACCTTGATTCCGGCTTCTGCGAGATTGTCTTCGACGGTGGTGTTTTTTCCCTCCGCAACGCTGGTTACGGAATCAATCCGGATCATCCGGTCAAGGAGGTCACGTGGTTTGGGGCGGTGAGGTTCTGTGACTGGCTGAGCCTGCAGGCCGGTCTCTCTAGGGCATACGAGCACACTGGTGACTGGTCCTGCAACGGTGGGGATCCGTATGGAGCCGAAGGCTACCGGTTGCCAACGGATGCCGAGTGGGAATACGCGGCGCAGTATGACGATGAGCGGATCTACCCATGGGGGAACGAGGTGCCGGATTGCAGTCGGGCGAACTACGGTGGCTGCGTCGGTTGGTGGACCTCCCCGGTGGGGAGCTACCCGGACGCACCGGAGGCGTTGGGGCTTTCGGACATGGCGGGGAACGTGTGGGAGTGGTGCAACGACTGGCACGTGTGTAGTCTGGGGACGAATCCGGTGATTGATCCAACTGGCCCGGCAAGTGGGAATTACCGCGTGCTTCGCGGTGGCTCCTGGAACGACGGCGGCGCCTACCTGCGGTGCGCGGGTCGGGTCAGCGGGCCGAACGGCAGCCACGTCAGCGTCGGCTTCCGAGCCTCCAGGGCCATTCACCCCTGACCCCATGTTGGGCCAGGGCGCCCGGCGCGGTCGTGTTCGACCGTGCCCGGCGTCGCCGCAGGGTCCGCGCTGGGGGCAGTGTCGGAGCCGCTGCAGCCCCCTGCCCAGCCAGCCGGTTGACGAGAGGCGAGGCTACCCTGCGAAGGCTGCCGAGGAGAAGCACGCCCCTCGGTGACCTATATGAATAACCTCCCCGTCTCTCAGTCCCCTTCATGGATGAATGCGCGCTGCCGCTACTTGGACCTCGCAGGCGTGGTGGCTTGGAGAGGATGGCGGCAGTGCTGAGGGCCTCAGCACCCCTATGTGGTTTCGGCGGCCACCGCACGGCACGTTGATGCTCTGACGGTGACTGCTAAGGCATGATCGGGCCTTCCGGCGCCAGATCGGAGGCGCCTCGGACAGCTTTACCCCTCCCGGCCAGTTTGGCTCAACCGTTCATATATATATATGGGTGAACCATTGAACCAAACGAAGGATCAACCCCTTGGTTGGGCAGGGGCTCCCGTAAGCCCCTGCCCAACCTGCGCTTGGGGTGCGACCCGTGGCCGGGTGACATCGGCTCAAGCTGGCACCTCCCTCTGTCTCGTCTCAGCCAGCGCCCAATACCCATGTCGCACGTTGATGATGACACCGAACTCCTGGAGATGACTTATCGCTCTCTTGATCGTAGCCTTGCTGTGGCCGGCAGCCCCCCCGGCCTCGTTGATTGCAGCTCTCTTGGAGTCGCCGTTCTCCGTCAAGTAGTCCCTGAGCCACTTTGATGCCACTTCGAGCGCTCCATCGGGATCCACTACTGGCCCCTCCCCGCTCAGCCGGATCGGCCCATCCTCACCGTCCTCCTCATAGCGAATTCGTAGAGTCTGCTTCTTCGCTTTCCTGCGCTTGACCTGGATCAGGTTCATCCACCCATCCCCACAGCTGCTCGCAAACCATACGGTGCTGGCCTGGGTGCTGTGGGCGGTGCTGCCTCGGACGAGTTCCATCGGATCCGTTTTGTGGTTCGGATTCGCCTTTCGCTTGTGGTGCAGCAGGAGAAATGTCACCTGGCAGGTATCACGTAGGCGGAAGAGTTCCCGATATGCTGCTCCCACCTGGGGGGCGCTGTTCTCGTCGATGTCCCCGAAAACCTGCTGCACGGAGTCCAGTATGACAAGCTCTGGCTTGTGTTTTCTGATCTCTTCCTCCAGCCGCTTGACCGCATCAGGCGAGTTGAGTTGGATCCCCTGGCAGCTGGCGATCTTCGGGTTGTCATCAGGCGCACCAAGCCGAGCGAACAGTCGAAGAGTCGTCGCGTCATCTTGCTCTTCGTCGAAGTGGAGCACCAGCACCGGTCGCGTTGGCTTGATTGCGCACCATTCTCGGCCAGTCGCGAGCGCCACGGCCAAGTCGGCCGCAGTGGTGCTCTTGCCAATCCCTGCGGCGCCAGCCAAGATCGCAATGTCATTCCGCGCTAGCCAGCCAGGGAGAATCCAGTCGATGGGCGGGATTCCTTTCTTCCTATACTCCGCCAAGTCGAGATATTCGACCGGCTGCGCGGAACTAGGCGGATCTTCCACGCCCGCTGGGTACCGCTCCATGCCGCGGGCGATGCCGGATACTTCCCCTTCGGCGAGCAGCGGTTTGCATAGCTGCTCATTGGCGGTCTCCAGGATCGCCTCAATCTGTTTCGGCACTGCTCCGGAGCGCCGCAGCCAGCCTGCGAAACTCGTGAGCGCATTGTTTCGGACTCCTTCCCGAATCGTGCCGTCTACGTCAGAGTCCTTCGCCTTTGCGAGTGATTCTGTGGCACGTCCCAGCCTTTCAAGGAGCCACGCGGGCAATTTCGCCAGGGGCACTTCATCGGGGTGGAGATCCCACTGGTACTGCTCTCCCATCGAATGCATCGAATACGGCGCAACCACGAATCCACCTTCGCCCTTCACGTCGATTCCAGGCCAATCGTCGCCCAGCGCGTTTGGGCGAGATCGAAGTGGGACTCCAGGGCTTCGAAAGTAGTAGTGAAATCCACCACCGCCCGTGCGGACCCTCGGCGTCTCGGGAAGCGGGCCGTGACGGGTCTCGAGTTCGCCCAGGGAGTCGAGGCCCCCGTTTCGCGGGTCGATGTCGAGAACAACAAGATCAGAAGGCTTGCCACTTTGGACGCCGACACCAGGAGTTGGTGTGCGACCCCAGATTCTCTGGATCTCAGATCGGTCGACCGTTGCGCGGTGTTGGCATTCTCTGATCATCGGGTGTTTGCCTGGGCTGCCGCATTCGTGATTGCCACATTTGCACTTGCCATCGACGAGCGGCCAGATGGGGATCAACCGCCAGCCGTATTCGGGATAGTCCTGTGCAGCAGAAAGGCAGGGTGGTAAGGTCCGACCGTCCGGCAATGACCGCGCCATCAGGGTGAGCTCGCGTTTATGTCAGACCCTGATGAAGCGAGCCAACTTCGCTTCCGCTCCCGTCGGGTTCCCGGTGCAGACAATGTCACTCAATGTCATCGTCATGAGACTCTCGGTCTGCCTTCTCGCCCTCACAGATCCAGAGCGGTTCCGCAGGGTTCTCGTTCAGCTTGGCGAGAAGCTCGGGCAGTCGATACGGAATCACAGGCGCGCCGCCTTGACCAAGGACCCAGCGTCCTTTGTGCTTGCTCCGCGGCCGGAAGGGCTTCCCGTCAGCCACACCCGACTTGAGTTTGACGATCTGGAAGCGTTCGCGGCCACCTTCGTCGCGGTAGGAGTGAAAGCGCTCGATGTCGTCGTCTTTGAAGGGCCATGGAGCCGCTGTCGACAGGGGCTTCTTTCTTGGTGGCGATCGTCGGGGCTTGCGTGGTGATCCGCCTGTCAGACCAAGTGCGGCAAAGACCTCGCGGTTCGTCGCACCACATGAGAAGCAATGGCAGACCGCAGTACTGTCGTGGTTCTTGTCGACTGAGAGACTGCGCCCTGCACCTGGCCCCCCGCTGCGCCGATCATGATGGCAGGAGCACCATGCTGTGCAGCCCTTCCTATTCCCCTTCGGTTTGGGATCATCGAGATGGCGCAGAGCTTCTTCATACGTAATCCTCGGGGTGGCGGTGGGTGTTCTCGTCGTGCTTGCCATTTGTGATCTCCATAAAGCGCCAGCCCCTGCGCTTACTCCCACTGAATCAGGTGCCGGTGCAGTTCACCGGCGCTTCCTTCGCACCACACCCATTGTGCGAATCATTCAAGGCGATTCAAACGGCTTCTTCGCTGCTGCTAATGCCTTGCGGGACGGCGCGTTACGCCACTACCAGTTTCTGGCCCGCCCGGTCTCGCCGGAGGGTGGTGGCTTAGGGCGGAATCCGCGCCTCATTCCCATATCCCTCCGCTGCCCGTCCGCCTGGAATCCCCAGATCCCGCGTTGCGGTCCCGAGGGTGTCAAGATTGCAGAGCGAAGAAACGCGCTTGAATGGCCGGATCGGTGTGATCCCCTTGTGTCAACTCGACTCGTGCACCGAAGGAGGCGTAGCGTGACCGGAAAGCAGGAGCTTCACGAGAACGTGAGGAGAAACTGCGGACGAGAAGCAGCAGCGGGGGCGCCGACCCAGACCACTGAGCACGCACTAAGCGTTCAGTTGCTCACGGTGAAGGAGGTGGCCGAACTACTGAGACTCTCGCCGGGTACGGTCTATGAATGGGTTGTTCGAGATAGGATTCCTTCCATCCGGCTCGGTCGTGCGGTACGTTTCCTACGCAGCGAAATAGTTCGATGGCTTGAGGCGAGGAAGGAGGGGTAATGCTCAGGCCGTCGAGACCGTATCTGTACCGTCGGGGCGACAACGGGCCTTGGTACTACCGGCGGAGGGTCAAGGAAGGTGACAAGGAAAAGCGGATCAACAAGAGCCTGGGGCGCGACCGCAGAGAGGCAATCCGGAAGGCGCGGAGACTCGATGCTAAGTACGGCGAGTTCGGGGTGCTTCCTGCCAGGGTGTCGCTGGGCTGCCTGGCCGCTGAGTGGCTTGAGGTCTACGTGAGAACCGCTCGCAATGCCAAAGGACAGCGGATCGCCGAGCAAAGGGTGCGCGACTACGTGAAGCCCCACCTCGGCGAGCGCCTTGCTGGCGAGCTAGGGCAGAACGACCTGCGGCGATTCAGGGCATGGCTCGAGTCGCAACCGGCTAGCTGCCCGGGCGAGGCACGGGCGATCAGTGCGCAGACCGTCCGGCATGTGCTTGCCGATCTTCGGTGCCTGTTGCGGTGGGCGGAGGAGGAGGGCCATATCAAGCGGGCACCGATCCCGCGGAGGTGGCTGCCGACTGTGCCGCCGGCGACCCCGAAACCGCTGACCGATGGCGAGGTTGACTTGGTGACATCGTTGCCGGATCCCTGGGGTTTCGTTTGTCGCCTTGGTCTTGCCACCGGCTTGCGGTGGGGCGATCTGATCAGCATCCGAGCAGATCAGATCGCCAACGGTGTCCTGGTTCACCAGCTCGAGAAAACAGGCGCGGTTGTGCGAATCCCACTCGAGGATGGGATTCTGGCAGAACTGAAGGGCCGTGTTGGCAAGCTGGTGCAGCACAGCTCGGCCGGAAGCTTCCGCAATGCGGTGCGGCGCAAGGCCAAGGTCGCTGGATTCCACCCGCACCGGATGCGGCATACCTTTGCCTGCCGGTACCTGGAGGACGGCGGCTCCCTCGAAGCACTGCAGCGCCTGCTCGGCCACCGGTCGATCAGGACAACCGAACGCTACGCGGCGCTGTCTGACGTGGCCGTCCGTCGCGATGCGGCCCGCGTGGCCGAGAATCGGGCGCAGCGGATGCGCCTGGGCACCAATCGGGCACCAACTCAGGTCGCCGGACAGTGGCCGGCAATCGCAAGTTCCTAGTCTGTAGAGGAGTACGGGGAGTGAATTGCAGGAGATGGCGGCAGTCGGATAGCTGCAAAACCGTTATTCACCGGTTCGAATCCGGTTGCCGCCTCAGGTCTTTCCTGCCCGCCCCCTGCTGGGGCGGGCTTCTTGCTTCCTGAAGAGGGGGTGGACGAGATTGCGTGCTGGGCATTTCCAGGAATTCGGAACGGAATGCCGGAGAGGATGGGCAGGATGACGAGTCGTGAGAAGGTCGTGGCGCTGAGGCGCCTGATGAAGCAAGAGGGCCTGGCCGCCTACCTGGTGCCCTCGACCGATCCCCACATGAGCGAGTATCTCCCCGAGTGCTGGAAGCGGCGCCAGTGGCTGAGCGAGTTCACCGGCAGCGCGGGGGACCTGGCGATCTTGACACGCGAGGCGAGCCTGTGGACCGACTCGCGCTACTACCTGCAGGCCGAGCAGCAGCTCGATCCCGGGGTCTTCCGGCTGTTCAAGAAGGGCCTGCCCGAGACGCCCACGTTCGAGGCCTATCTCGCTCGCCGCCTCAAGCCGGGGCAGGTGGTCGGAATCGACGCACGGGTTTTCTCGCGCGAGGCGGCGGAGAAGCTCGAGGCTGCCCTGCGGGCGCGTAAGATCGGGCTGCGATCCACGCGGCGCAATCTCGTCGATCAGATCTGGACCGACCGGCCGCAGCAGCCGCTGACTCCGATAGTCCGCCATGCCGACCGGTTGGCCGGTGAGACCGCCGCCCAGAAGCTGGCGCGTATGCGCAAGGAACTCATCCGCCAAGATGTCGATGCGCATGTCCTGACGGCGCTCGACTCGATCGCCTGGCTTTTCAACATCCGCGGCACCGACGCCGAGTTCAACCCGGTCGCGATCGCCTATGCAATCCTGACGCGACGGAACGCGACGCTTTTCATCGATCCTCGCAAGGTGCCCAAGCGCGTAGCAGGCGAATTCGCGGGAACCGTGACCCTCATGCCCTACGAAGCGGCGGGCGCCGGTTTCGCGGCGCTCGGCGCGCGCCATGCCCGGGTGCTCGTCGACCCGGCAACCACCAACCGTTGGGTGATCGAGAAGCTCAAGGGCGCCCGCATGCGCTATGCTCAGAGTCCGATCGTGCCGGCTAGGGCGGTCAAGAACGGGGTTCAGGCACAGGGAATGCGCCGTTGCCATCGCCGCGATGGGGTCGCGATGGTGCGGTTTCTCCATTGGCTCGAACAAACCTTGCCGCAGCGACGGATGCGGGAACTCGACCTCGCCAAGCGGCTGGAGGCTTTCCGGGGCGAGGATCGCCTCTACCGGGGGCCGTCTTTCGATACGATCGTCGGCTTCGGGCGCAATGCCGCGGTGGTCCACTACAGCCCACGCACGGGCGAGAACCGCGTCGTGGGCAGCCATGGGATCTTGCTGATCGACTCCGGCGGGCAGTATCTCGACGGCACGACCGACATCACCCGTACGATTGCCCTGGGAACGCCGAATGGGCGACAGCGTAGGATCTTCACCCTGGTGCTCAAGGCCCATATCGGGCTGGCCCGGGCCTGTTTCCCGAAGGGGACACCCGGGTCGCGCATCGAGGTGCTCGCGCGCCGGGCGCTCTGGGAAGCGGGTCTCGACTACGGACACGGGACCGGACACGGGGTTGGGCACTACTTGAACGTCCACGAGGGCCCGATCGGCTTCTCGCCGAAATCGCATGCGCCCCTGGAGCCGGGACATGTCGTCTCGGTGGAGCCCGGCTACTACGTTGCGGGCAGGGATGGCTTCCGGACCGAGAACCTGGTCCTGGTTGTCCGGGATCGCAAGCACTCTACGACGGAGCGGGAGTGGTGTCTTCTGGAGTCGCTGACGCTCTGTCCGATCGACCGGACCCTGATCGATCCGGCCATGCTGGATGCCGAGGAGCGCCGCTGGCTCGATGAGTACCACGAGCGCGTCTTCCAGAGCCTGGCACCTCGGCTCAAGAAGGCCGAACGGGCCTGGCTGAGGAGCAAGACGCAACCCATTTGAGTGACGCCGGACGGCGCGAGACGAACAACGCGAGTGTGAACATCGCCGCTGGATAGCGCAGCAGGGCGATCAAGATGCCAGGGATCTGCCCGCCACGGGCCAGGTGGAAGACCGAGATCTGTGCGCTGTCGGACTGTGCCTCGCCAAGACCGCATCTGGCCGTTCAAGTGACCCGCGGGAGAGGGATAGGGGGTCGTCCCGCCCCTTTGGCAGGGGCGGGACGGCAGAACACGATGCCCAGACCTGACCGTGACTTCCCGGTCTCATGCTGCTAATATAGCTCTGGCACTTACCTTAGAGTGAAGGAGATAGCATGTCCCGTACCGTGACACTCCGTTGTTCTGTGTGCCAGGGTCTCTTGGTGCTTGTGGGGATGATCACGTTGGTCCCGGCTCTTGCACTGGCGAGCGGCTACGGCTTTCTTGATGGGATGAAGGTCGAGGGTCTTGCCTTTGAGGAGATCCGCGTATCGGAAAGCACCGTCGTCTACTTCCATCAGCGCGCCCTGGGAGAAGCGATGGTTGAGAAGGATTACATCGTTTATCAGTTCGACATCGAGGGCGGCGAGCTGCTCGCACGGAAGTCGCATTGGCGCGAAGATTTGCCGGAATCGCTGCCACCGGTCAGGGTTTCGGCGCAAGAGGCCGCGGCCGTCGTGGGTGGAGCCGTGGAGTCGGTGCGGCTAATCCTGGTCTCGCCTGAATCGGACATCTTTCCCTTGCGACCCGTGCCCGCGAATCCCTGTTGGGTGGTGAAGAGCGTGTTGCATGGGAACGCGGGTCTGACCCTGGTCGACGCCACGAGCGGGGAAACCCTGGGTGAGGGAGTGCCCCCGCCGACGGCCGGATTTTCCCTGACCGGACCCATTGAATTCGGGCCCTGCCAGTATTCGTGGAGCGCATGGGCGGAGAATGCGGAGATGTGGTTCGAGGCCATGGGCTATCCGACCGAGAGGATCATCTGGCCCACCGAGGAAGAGGTCATGCAGCATGTACAATCGAACGAGGCGATGGTCTTCTATGAGCTGGCCCATGGGGGATTCCAGTGGTTCCAAAGCGGCTGCGTGAACGGCGCGAACGCTGAATACACGACCGTGGAGGAGGTCCGAACATGGATCGCCGACTCCTATAAGAAGCTGTTCACCTTCATCGGGAGCTGTGATGGTCAGTGCTCGGCGACATCCAACAGCCTCTCATACGCATTCCGCAAAGGCTCGCGCTCTCGGACGGCGACGATCGGCTACTGCGGCATGTCTGAGGTGCAGTGCGACGAGTGCTGGGGGTACTCGCTCGACTGGCAAGATCAGCTCTTCTACTACATGTCCCAGGGATGGTTCCTTCGGGATGCATTCGACCAGACCAATGCGGACTATCCCATCTGCGCGGGCACGAACAGGTGCATGCGCTTTGTTGGCGATCGCGAGTTCGCGATCGCGCAGGAGGAAGGGGCCTGCTGCCTGGAGTCGGTGTGTCAGGTCCTGGCGACGGACGACTGCATCGCCGCGGGCGGCGAGTGGTTTCCCGGGACCGCTGGCTGCACGCCGGATCCGTGCCGGGAGTATGTCTGCTGCCTGGGATCGGAGTGCGAGTTGCTCAACCCCTTTGACTGCATCCGGGCGGAGGGGACGCTGTACTTGGACCTGGAGAGCTGCACGCCCGGCATATGTGCCTGGGGTGCCTGCTGCCAGGGCGAGATCTGTGAATTGACGACTGCGGGCGCCTGCAGTCTGGCTGAAGGGGAGTGGTACGGAGAGATCGAGTGCGATCCGAATCCCTGTCTGCCTTCAGCACTCGGCGGTTCTCCGGATCGAGGACCGGCGTCGGGAGCGAGGCTGTTGCGCGTCGAAGGGATCACCGGGTCTGCGGGGAGAGCGGCACGCATCGTTTTCGAGGTCACCGGAGAGAACGGTGGGCGCGGGTTGTCCGGGAGTGGGTCTTCGGGAGCGATACCAAGTGTCCGCCTGACGGTACACGACGTGACCGGACGAACCGTGCGCGAGCTGGCGGACGGGAGCTTCGCGCCGGGGACGCATGAACTGAGCTGGGATGGGCGCGACGAGCGAGGGATGGCTGTTCGAACGGGAATCTACTTCTGCTGTCTCAGAGTCGGCTGCAGCGAATCTGTGGGGCGCTTGCTCGTTATCTGGTAGCTCTCATTCTGTTTCCACGAGGGCGCGAGGCGAGCAACCCGACGGTGAGCATCGCCGCTGGATAGAACGGCAGGGCGATCAAGGTGCCAGGCGTCTACCCGCCATGGGCCAGGTGGAAGACGGAGATCTGTGCGCCGTCGGGCACCGGGAAGTGGTCATACTCCTCACGATCGACGACCTGACCGTTCACGCTGACGGTGATCAGCGGATACGAGTAGCCCATCGCATCCAGCACATCGCGCACGGTCATGCCGGGCTTCCAGTCAACCCGGTCGCGGTCGTTGATCGTCAGCACGCTAGGTTGCCTCCATCAAGAGCTCGATGGCCACGTTGGCTTGCATGTTGGCGACGATCGCCACCCGCGCGGAGCAGAGTCCGAGGTGCTGGTCGGATTCCTCGTCTCCACAGAGATAGAGCCTGCCGGCCGAGCGCACCCGCAGTTGGTCGGTCTTCCCATAACCGGCTAGACCGCTGGCGCAGACGATCGGCCGCCGGGGGTAGCTACGGCACCAGGTCTCGATCAACCACTGCTTGCTCTCGGCCTGATCGAAGGCTTCGATCAGCAGTTCGGCCGCCGCGAAGGATCCGGTGATGGTTTCCGGGGTCAGGCGCACCAGGTGCGAGACGATGCGGAGGTCCGGGTTGATTGCTCGCAAGTGGGCCGAAAGCGCCTCGACCTTGTGACGTCCGACGTCGGTCTGGAAGTAGTATTGGCGATTGAGGTCGGGGAGGGCGACGTGGTCGTCGTCGGCGAGGATCAACGTGCCTACGCCGGCCCGCGTGAGGGCGACGGCAACATTCGACCCCAGGCCGCCGAGGCCGGCGATTCCGACGACGGCCCGCTGCAGCCGTTGGGTGAGGCCGGGGACGTTGCGGGCGAAGAGCTGGGCGTCGCTGGCATCGGTCATGACGATCCCCAAGGGTATCCGGGCTGGGGGGGGGCGGGGTCGACCGGTGTCCCCGCCTTCTCCCAGCGTGGCGCGCGGTGCTACCGGCGGAACTTGTGCTTGAGCACGCCCCAGTTCGTCTGCTGCGCGGGAGTGAGTCCGCAGGCCTTCCCGAAGGCGCCGATCTGAATCCCGGCCAATGAGTTCAATGCCGTGCAGGGGGAGTCCTCCTGCAGGGTCCAGTTCTGATGGTCATCGGGCACGTCTGAGCAGAACTGAGGGTCGAGACTGATGTTGTGGCCTGAGCCAAGGAATCCGGCGATCGATCCGGTCCAGTCTCCATCACCATTGCCGTAGATATTGGTATTGTCGATGTCGACGACGGGCGCGCGACAGTCGAGGCCGAGCCCGTCGGTTGTGAAGACGATCAGCGTATTGTCGATATCGACACTCGGGTCGGGGCCGATGTTGATCGCCGCATCGCCGACACAGGAGTTGCCACTGAAGGTGCAGCTGCCCATGTCCAGGTCGGTGACACCCCTGTAGTAGAGTGCCCCTCCGCCTAGCCCAGCGAGATTGCGCGAGAAGGTGCTCATGTAGAAGTCCATCTCACCACCTGCGTCGCAATGGCAAGCGCCGCCGTCGACACTGGTGGTGTTGGCAATGAAGCGGCATCCGGTCCAAAGGGATTCCCCGCTGTGGGCGTAGACTGCCCCTCCGCCAGTCTCGGCGATGTTGTCGAGGAATCGGCACTCGGAGGCCGCGACATAGATTGTTCCCGGCCCCAGACAGATCGCCCCTCCCCAGGAAGCGTAGTTGGCGCGGAAGGCGACATTGTTGAGGCTGACCGAGGCGCTGTTGGAGATCAGGATGCCGCCGCCCCAATCCTGGGTGCAGTACCCGTTCTCGATCGCGATATCCTGGATTGTGAATCCCCAGGAGGGTGTGTCTTCGATGAGGAAGGCCCGCGTTGTTGTTCCGGGCTGGCCGTTGCAGTCGATGCGGCAGTTTGTGGAAGAACCGCTTTGAGAGCGAATCGTGATCACGATCCCGGTGATGAAAACGTTCGTGTTCCCGGGCCCGGTGAACGTCCCGTCGGTGAGTTCGATGATGTCTCCATCGCCGCAGACGGCGACGCAGCTGGCGATGTCGGGGAAGTCCTCGGAACCGTCGGGGGCGATGACATAGGTAGCGGCGCCGGCGGGCATGATCAAAGCACTTAGCGCACAAGCGGTGACGAGCGCTAGCATAGCTGTCCGCATGAGAAACCTCCCAGGCGGCTCCCTGTCGGCTCGAATCTCCTCGGGTGGCCTGATGATAGGGGATCGGCCAAGCAGCGCAAGGGCGAATCGGGCCGAGGCCGATGCACCCGAACTCAAGCATTTGCAAGGCGTTGACGCGCTCTTGCGAGGAGTTGACGCTCGGAAGAGCCCTACTGGGCCCCCTCTACGATCGCCACGATCTCCGGCAGATCGATGCCCAGTTCCTTGAGCCGCGCCAGTGTCGGGACGCCGTTCTTGTTCCAACCGCGCCGCTGATAGGCCGAATCGATGACCTTGGCGTATTGCGCCTCGCGGTACCGGCGTAGCAGGGCGATCTTCTCCTCTACGGGCTTCCTGTCGGGCTCGACGCCGAGCAGCTCCTTCATCTGCTTGTCGTAGCGCTCGCGACGCGACTCGTATTCCTCGGAGGTGACCGGTCCGACCGCGCGGTAGGGGGGTATGTCGTGCTCGCGGGTGCCGCGACCGAGCATGTAGGACATCACCCGTTGCAGATTGTGCACCCGCGCCGACTGGGCGAGGATCTTCTCTTCATCCAGCGGGATCCCGGTCATGCCTTCGAAGAACTTGAAGTAGTTATTCACATGGTCGGGGATCTTGGCTGCGACCGGTGGCGGATACTGGCTGTTCTGCAGCGGCACGACATCGTTCCAGGGCAGCTTGCAGAGGCCCAACAGCCCGAACCAGGTGCGCCAGAGGGGGAAGTAGTAGAGCGCCTCGGCCTTGTCCTCGAAGGTCGGGATCTGGTTGTTGACCATGTCCATGAAGATCAGCCAGGCCTCGTCGTGCTGCGGGCCCTTGACCGCCATGGTATAGCCCGCCTGCTGGGCGAGGGATTCCTTCGAGACGTACTCGGAGTACTCCAAGCCCTTCGCCTCCATGCCGATGTCCTGGAGGAACTGCGGGTCGGCCCCATACTCCTTCGCCCACTTCTTCTTGAGCCAGCGAGTTCCCTGGCCGACATCGACCCCAAAGCCCTCGCCGCGGGCCATCTCATGCAAGCACTCGAGCGCGGCATCCCCGGCCCCGGGGCGCAGCTCCTTGCCCCCGGTGTGTTCGGTGGTGATGACACCGGCTTCGAAGCACTCCATGACGAAGGCCATGCAGGTGGCGAACGAGATCGTATCGACCCCGTAGGTATCGCAGTAGAAGTTCCACTCGAAGATGAAGTCGAGATCGAAACAGCCCATGTTCGCGCCGCCGGCCGCGGTCTCGTATTCGGGACCATCGATCAAGACCTTCTGGCCGGCATAGGGGCCGGTGCGCAGGGTGAAGTTCTCGGCGGCCTTGCAGCACGACATCGAGCAGCCGAGCCAGCAGCTATCCGACTCGTCCTGGGTGAAGTAGTTCTTGCGCATCTCGTCGGCGTAGATCTTCTTGGCATCCGGATGGGAGCCGAAGCGATAGTTGTGCACCGGCAGCAGATCGTACTGGTCCATGACATCGACGATGTTGGCCGTTCCGACCTGGCGCATGCGGCACTGCTGGGGATCGAGATTGGCCATCTCGGCATTGACCTTCATGCCATGGTCGCGGATCAGGCGCGCATCGACCGGATGGTTCTTGTCATCGACGATCTCGATCGCCCCGGTGGGGCAGACATAGGCGCAGGAAGTACAGCCGACACAGGTGGGATCGACGTCGCCGAAGGGCATCGTCAGATGCCGTTTGATTCCACGGCCGGCGAAATCGAGGATCCGCTCCTGGATGAACTCCGCGCACCCGCGGACGCAGTGCGTGCAGAGGACACAAGCCTTGGGATTCTCATCGGTCAGCTCGCTGCGGAAGCGCGAGCCGTCGGTGACTCCGCATTGCTTGGCGACGTCCTTGATAACGGGCACATTGGGCCAGCGGCCGAGGTACATCTCGGCCAGGACCTTGCGATGCTGGTGCACGCGTGGCGAATCGGTGGCGACGCGGATCGGCTCGCGCACCGGGTAGTTACACGAGGTCACCAGGCGCTTGCGGCCGCGCACCTCGATCTCGACGATGCAGAGCCGGCAGGTGCCATTGGGCGTGAGATCCTTGTGGTGGCAGAGCGTCGGGACCTTGAAACCCGCCTCCTGGATTGCCGCCAACAGATAGGACCCGCGGGCCACACCGACCGGCTTGTCATTGATCGTGATTTCGATCTTCTCGGCAGCCATTACCGCACCTCCACGGCATCGAAGCGGCAGACTTCGTAGCAAATCCCACAGCGGATACACTTGCCCTCGTCGATCAGATGGACCGCCTTCGGGTCGCCGGTGATCGCATCCGTCGGGCAGGGCTTGAAGCAGGCGTGGCATCCGTTGCATTTCTCGGCGTCGATCGTATAGCGAATTAGTGCCTTGCAGACCCCTGCGCGGCACTTGCCCTCGCGGATATGCTCCTCGTACTCGTCGCGGAAGTACTGCAGGGTGCTCAAGATCGGATTGGGCGCGGTGGCGCCGAGTTGGCAGAGGCTCGTCTCCTGGACCGTCTTGGAGACCTCTTCGAGGAACTCGATGTCCCCGTCGCGTCCCTCGCCGCGGCAGATGCGATCGAGGGTGCGCGAGAGGGCGAAGAGCCCCTCGCGGCAAGGCGTGCACTTGCCGCACGACTCATCGAGTAGGAAGTCGACGAAGTAGCGGGCGACATCGACCATGCAGATTTTCTCGTCCATGACGATCATCCCGCCCGAGCCCATCATCGAGCCCGCTTCAGTCAGCGAGTCGAAGTCGACCGGCATATCGAGCTTGTCGGCCGGCAGGCAACCGCCCGAGGGCCCGCCGGTCTGGATCGCCTTGAAGGCGCGGCCATTGGGGATGCCGCCGCCGATCTCCTCGACGATCTCACGCAGGGTGATCCCCATCGGCACTTCGACCAAGCCGGTGTTGCGGATATCGCCGACGAGCGCGAAGACCTTCGTACCGGAGGAGCCGTTCCAGGGGTTCTCACGGACATCGCCGGTGCCGATACGCGCGAACCACTCCGCGCCCTTCTCGATGATCGGCGGGATGTTGGCCCAGGTCTCGACGTTGTTGAGCACGGTCGGCTTGTCCCGATAGCCATACTCGACGTTGTGGACGTATTTCGCGCGCGGCTCTCCCGGACGACCAGACATCGAGGCCATCAGGGCCGTCGATTCCCCGCAGACGAAGGCGCCCGCGCCGCGGTGGATCTGGATGTCGCAGGAGAAGTCGCTGCCGAGAATGCGCTCGCCGAAGAGCCCGGCTGCGCGTGCTTGCGCAAGGGCGGTTTCGAGACGCTCGAGCGCCAGCGGGTATTCGAGGCGGATGTAGACAAAGGCCTGGCGGGCGCCGACCGCGTAGGCGCCGAGCAGCATGCCCTCGATCACCGCGTGGGGATCGGTCTCGACGATGCTGCGGTCCATGAAGGCGCCTGGGTCGCCCTCATCGCCATTGCAGACGATGTAGATCTCCTCGCCGCGTTCCTGGGCGGCCTGGTAGCCGGCCTCCCACTTGACCCCGGCGGGGAAGCCGCCGCCGCCCCGGCCGCGGATGCCGGAGGCCAGGACTTGCTGGCGGACATCGGCAGGGGTCATGGCACCCAGTGCCTTGCGCAGCGCGCGGTAGCCGCCGCGGGCGATGTAGTCCTCGATGTTCTCGGGATCGATCAGCCCCTTGTTGCGCAGTGCAATCAGCTGCTGCTTGGTGAAGAAGCCGATGTCGCTCATCTTCGGATTGATCGCCCCGCTGACCGGATCCTTGTGCAGCAGGCGCTCGACCGGCCGGCCGCCGAGCAGGTGCTGTTCGATGATCTCGGTCAGATCCTCCTCGGTGACCTGCTGGTAGAAGATCCCCTCGGGCTGAACGACCACGATCGGCCCCATTGCGCAGAAGCCGTTGCAGCCGGTGCCGACAACGAGGAAGTCAGACTCGAGCTTGCGCTCGGCGAGCAGCGCCTGCAGGCGGTCGCGAATCGCGAATCCCCCGGCCGAGACGCAGCCCGTTCCGGTGCAGACCATCAGCATGCCCTTGTACTGGCTTCGGGCGGCTTGGTGTTCGGAGGCGATCCGATCGAGGTCCGCAGGTGCCAGATTGCGGACAGCGGTCGATGCGGGAGTCGCGCCGGACGGCTTGGCGCCGGGCGTGCCGGCGCCTTTGCCGGTGGCCTGCCCGCCGCGATGAGCCGCGAGCAGCTTGCCGGCATCCTTGGCCTGGACATTGCCGTGGACGTCCTCGCCGATCTTGACGACGGGGGCGATGCTGCATGCTCCGAGACAGCGCACGGCCTCCAGGGAGTAGGTGGCATCACCGGTCGTCTCTCCGGCCCGGATGCCGAGTTCGCGCTGGAAGGCATCGAGGATGCGCGCCGCGCCCTTGACGTGGCAGGCGGTGCCCAAGCAGACCTGGATCATCGTCTCGCCGCGGGGCTCAAGACTGAAGGCCTTGTAGAAGGTTGCGATGTGATAGAGATGGGCGCGCGGCGTGCGCGTGGCGCGGCAGATCTCGTCGATCGCCGTCCTCGGGATGTGCCGAAAGCGCTTCTGGACATCCTGCATCATTTCGATCGCATATTCGGGATCGCGGTTCCACTTGGCGATGATGCTCCGAAGATCGGCGAGGTCACGCGGGTCTTCGAGGACCGAGAGCTTCTTCGGTGTGACCCACTGGGCGACCTTGTTCTCCTGTACCGTCCAGGCGGGTGTGATCGCGCGGTTCTTGACCACCAGGGCTTTGAGTTTCTTGTCGCGGAAGACCGTCCCGATGCCGCCCCGGCCCGCCTGCTTGATGCGCGCCGTCTGCTTGCGCCAGTCGTAGAAGGAGAAGTTGAGCACCCCCATGCGGGTGTGCTGCGCCCCGCGGCCCGCCGAGACGACCGAGACGTAGCGCTTGTCGATCTCGTCATCGGCATACATCTCGGTCAGCTCTTCACTGAGCAGATGGGCATCGATACTCTCCAACGGCGCGCGCTCGATGGTGATCTTGCCGGTGGTGGCGTCGATCACCAGGAGCGTCTCCGCGGGCGCCTTGCCGACGATGGTCAGCGCATCGAAGCCGGAGAACTTCAGGAATGGCCCGAAGTAGCCGCCGACGTTACAGTCCATCACCGAGCCCGTGCTCGGCGAGATGGCGGTGACGATCGTCTTGCCCGAGCCGGGGAAGGAGGTCGTCCCGCCGAGAGGCCCGGAGGCAAAGCAGAGGGGATTCTCGGGGCTGTCCCAGCGCGTCTCCTTGCTGATTTCCTGGAACATCAGCCAGAGATCGAAGCCCTTGCCGCCCACCCAGAGATCTCTCATCTGCTGGCTGACCGGATGCGTGGTGATCTCGTTGGTTGCCAAATCGAGCCGCAGCGTCCGGCTGGCGTAGCCCTTCTGGATCGGGGTGACCTCGAAGGGAACCTCGACGACGACCTCATGGGCCGCTCTCAGCTTGGCAACATCCTGCGTGCTCATTGCCTCTGACCCCCAACTCATTCAATGGCAAGCGCGTAGCCCCGGATCGGATGTGTGGGGCAGAAAGACAGGCCAGTCTATCCGAATCGCGGCGACGGCGTCCAGACCTAAGGTCTTAGGGTTCCAGCGGCGCGGGGCGGATCTCGTGTTCTGGCGGACTCGGGTTGCAGGTGGTGGCGTTGCCGAGGCGATCGCTGGCGCGCGCGCGCC
>JAGMBO010000062.1 GCA_023129715.1 Candidatus Eiseniibacteriota bacterium
TCCCCCCCCCCCCCCCCGAAACGAGGATCGCGCGTTCGTCGAGGCGTGCTGGTCCGATGCGCTCTCCGCCGCCGGGGAGCAGCCCGACTGGGGCGGGGTGCGCTCCGGAGCTGACACAATCCTGCTTGTCAGCCACGCCTGTCACGCTTATGCTAACAATTGCGACCCCTAATCCATTCACCTCGTGAGCGCCTCTCGATTCACCGTCTTCCGGATAGGAGGGTAGCACCATGAGACCTGCAGTGATTCTCCGTTGGTCTGCCGGTCTGCTCACCCTGACTCTCGGCCTGACGGCCCTGGCCGCCCACCCCGCGACGGCCCTTCCGCCGACCTTGAATCAGATCCAGCAGGCCATCCAGAACCAGAACCTCGATTGGGATGCCGCCTCGAACAGCGTTTGGTTGAAGACCTGGGCAGAGAAGGACTCGCTACTGGGCCTGCTCGAGTCGAAAGACCTGATTCCCATGGAGAGCCCGTGCCGATTACCCGATGGCTTCTTCAAGGACTTGCCCGACAGCTTCGATTGGCGCAACAAGGGTGGGAAGAACTACATCGGCTCGGTCAAGGACCAGGGACACTGCGGCAGTTGCTGGGCGTTTGCCGGATGCGGCGTCGTCGAGGCGCTGCGCAAGATCAACGGCTACAGCCCATGTGGGGTCGAGAATCTCTCCGAGCAGTTCCTCGTCTCCTGCAATGTCGGTGTCGGTCAGAACCTCGGGTGCCAGGGGGGGTATCCCGACCGCACGGCCAACTTCCTGCAGAACACCGGCACGCCTGATGAGGCCTGCTATCCCTACAAGGCGAAGACTCTGCCCTGCAATCTACGCTGCGACGACTGGCAGAGCCGGGTGCGCAAGATCAGCAGCTGGAGCTACGTCCGCAACGGAGGCAGTCCCACATCCCAGTCGGTGGACTCGATCAGGAGCGCCGTCTACGTCTCTCCGCAGTGGATCACGATGTATGTCTACGAGGACTTCTACGCTTACGACGGTGGAGTTTACGAGTATGCCACCGGAGACAAGCAGGGCGGGCATGCGATCACGCTCGTCGGCTACAACGACGTCGACAGCTGCTTCATCTGCAAGAACAGCTGGGGCACCGATTGGGGGGAGAAAGGCTACTTCCGCATCGGCTACTCGCAGGTCGCCGGTGACGTCGATTTCGGCAAGTGGACGATCGCCTATGACATGGATCCGGAGGAGGACGAGTCGGTCGACGACTGCCACCGCTACTCGGTGCAGAACAACTTCCCATACGATTGGATCCCCGGCAGTCATCTGACGATGATCTCTGCGGACGACGAAGTCGTTCTGGTCACGCCGACCTTCAGTGTGAAGTACTTCTGCGCCCAGATGCAGGGGCCGATTGGTGTCTCCTCCAATGGCTGGCTCGGCATGCATGAGTTCAAGCGCGACGATCCCTGGCCCGATCACTATCCGATTCCGAGCCCCGAGGGACCGGCATCAATGATCGCGCCGTTGTGGACCGATCTCAATCCGTCCCTGGGCGGCTCGGTCTGGACGGGGGACACCGGCGATGGGCGCTTCGTGGTCGAGTATCGCCATGTGATTCGAAAGGACACTGGTGATCCGGAGACCTTCGAAGTCGTCTTCTTCGATCCCCAGGTCTATCCGACGATGACCGGCGACGCGATGATCCTCTTCCAGTACCAGCAGCACTATCCCTGGAATGAGTACCACACCGTCGGGATCGAGAATCACGAACAGACCTGCGGCGTGCAGATGTGCTGCGATGGCGCCGGGGAGCCGATCGAGCCTGGTATGGCAATCCTCTTCACGCCGGTGCCCTATGGGGACGAGCACCCTGCCGAGGCACCCTGGGGGCTGTTTCTCGAGGTTGAAGAGCCCTGGGTCAACATATACTGGGACAATCCGACCCACAATAGCGAGGGATTCGAGTTGCCCTTCATCGATGCCGTCATGCTCGAGCGGGATGAGGTGGTGATCGCCGAGCTGCACGGAGAGCCGGGGGAAGCAATGAGCTACGCCGATCGCGATCCCGGACCCGGTCCCCATACCTACGCCGTCTACGTGCGCGTCGGAACCCAGGCCGGGGCGCGGGCCGAGGAGCCGATCACGGTCCCTTCCCGTACCGCGCACGCCACCCATGACGTTGGCAACGTGCTCTTCACCGTCACGGATCAGGGGATCTGCGGGTACACCGATGCCGGCCAGACGGAGGGCATCGGATTCACCTATGGAAGCGTGATTCACAGCCTGGTCTTCATCGGCAGCTTCTGGGCGGGCACGGATTCGCTCTACGCCCTCAACCGCGACTACGATAACACTGATCCCTATTCGGATTGGCGCTACCGCAGCAGCTTTGGTGGCCGGCACAGAGTGCCGCCCGATCAGGAGTTTCGAGCGGCCTACGACGATGCCGGCCATCCCTACGCGCGGGGATTGCGGGTCGAGCAGAGCAGCCGTGCCTGGGCCGATCCGCCGTACGACGATTTCGTTATCGTTGAATACACGCTGCACAATGAAGGCGCTGAGACGATCAGCGGGCTCTATGCCGGGCAGTTCATGGACTGGGATGTCTCGCTGAGCGCTCCCTGGACGGATCAGGGGGCCACCGACCCCGACGAACGCCTCGTCTACATGTGGCACGATGAGACGTTTCCCTATGTCGGGATCGCCCTGCTCGACACCCTGCCACCCCATGTGGTGCCGGCGGCGAATCTGACCCTGATCCACAATCCGACCTACGTCTATCCACAGGGCTGCATCACCGATGCCGACCGGGCGCTGTTCCTCAGTGGGGGCGACCCGGATCACTCCGTCGCGGCCTCCTGGCAACCAGACGATTGGTGCGCGATGGCTTCGGGAGGACCCTACACCTTGATCCCGGGCGACAGTGTCGGGATTGCGTTCGCGCTGCTCGCCGGGGATGATGAGAACGACCTGCGCGCCAATGTCGCGGCGGCACTGATCGCCTATGGTTGGGGAGCGTCAGGTGTCGCCGAGACCGAGGCGTCCGACTGGCGGCTGCAGCTCGGCACGGCGAATCCCAATCCGTTCGCGCGGGGCACGACGATTCGCTATACGCTGCCGCGGCACGAGCGCGTGCGACTGGCGATCTTCGATGCTACCGGAAGGCTGGTACGCACGCTGCGTGAGGGTGGGGAGGATCCCGGACGGCACGTAGTGCATTGGGATGCTCGCGGTCCCGCCGGGCGGCCGCTGCCCTGCGGAGTCTACTTCTGCAGGTTGGATGCTGGTGGCACCCGACTCCATCGTCAGTTGGTGATTGTGCGATAAGGCCGCCGTGTGATGGCGGGCGGGTGGCGCATCCCTTGCCGGCGCAAAAGGATGCGCCGGTATCGAGCGCCGGCCGCCTCGTGCTTCGGCCGTTGCGCTCGGATGGACCGAGGCGGAATCACGCTGTGGGTCGGAGGAACGTCCCGGGTGCCGTCTGCCGGCAACCGCGCCGAATCTCTCCGCCTTGGGCGAACGGGCCGCTGGCTCTGCCCCGCCCGCCAGCGCGCAGGATCCTTTTCCTTCTCTCCCGAGTTCAGGTATAGGATGCGAACGAGCCATCGCCTATCGACCATGTGCCGGGGTGGCGGAACTGGTAGACGCAGTGGACTTAAAATCCACTGGGCCGACAGGCCCGTCCGGGTTCGAGTCCCGGCCTCGGCAAGGCACAGCAAGCAGTTAGCGGAGCGAGGGAATCGGGCGAGTTGAGTGGTGAATGCGATTCACTCATGGCAGCTTGGGGTTGCCAGGTTGAGGAGGTCGTTGGGCGGGGGCGGACGCTCACCCGTTCCCACCAAATACTGTGATCTAATCCTGCTCTGCTGGATGCACACGTGCGGTGATGCCTCGGTGGGTACGTTAACCGCAAGGGGGCAGGTTCGTACTCGTCTCGGGGAGGCGAGAGGAGGTGGGCGGGTGGATGGTCGCGTGAGTGGTTGACGGGCGAGCCTGTAGTAGCCGCCGCGAGGTCCGCGCATATCCCCAACTGCTACAGACATTTGCAGATCGGGGGGCCAGGGTCAGTTCTCCACCCTCAACCCTCGATCGCCTGCCTGTGCGCCCAACCCATCGGTCTCTGGCCAACCTACCCCAAGTTCTCCCCGCTCTCTGTTCTTAAGGCTCCAGTGGTTGACGCACCTCCTCGTCTCGGGGGGGCGAGGGAAGGGGGGGCGAATCCGAGCCGGACAACTGCACGGGCTGCAGGGTGGTGGAGTTCTCTGGCGGGACAGCCGTCCGCTGCACAGCATCAAATCCCGCGCATGCCGATTCTCGCCTAACTCAGTCTATGCGCGAACATGACCATATGTTAGTCTCAAGTCGTAGACAGTGTTGTGACTGTGGTTCATGCAGGCCACGTGAACGCTGGAGGGCCGTGTGATGTCGTGGAAGCTCCGTATCGCACTCTGCGTATCAGGTACCATAGTTCTCTGCGCTGACACAAGCAACGCTCTGGGGGCTAGTCATCAGCACGTGCTTGCTCAGTCCAGAGACGCTCCGCTTCTGGAGATCGTGGGTGCTGTTGATACGCCTGGTTACGCCAGGAGACTCGCGGTGGTTGGGGAACTCGCCTTCGTTGCAGACTATGACTCGGGCCTGCAGGTGATCGATATCTCTATACCGTCCTCACCATCCATCATTGGTTCGTTTCCGACGCCGTATCAGGCCAATGATGTCGTACTCGCCGGAGATCTCGCATACGTCGGTGATGGTCGGAGAGGATATGCTCCGGATCGAGGAAGTCTGCACGTGGTGGCCATCGTAGATCCTTTCGAGCCGTTCGCAGTGGGCACTGTATCACTTCCAGATGATGTGCGTGGGCTGGCTGCGTATGGGGAGCTAGTCTACGTTGCCAACGAGCATGCCGGTGACTTCCGCATTGTAGACCTGTCTGATCCGTCACAGCCAACCGTTCTCTCCGTACTGCAGACGCCCGATGAGCCGTGGGACGTTGAGGTTCGATCTGGATACGCATATGTTGCGGCGCGACGATCTGGTCTGCTTGTCGTTGACATCTCAGATCCGAACGCCCCGCACATCGTTGGGAGTGTGGATACGCCCGACTTCGCACAGGCAGTCTGCCTTTCAGGGGACTACGCCTACGTCGCTGACGGAGCATCGGGTCTACAGGTGATCAGCGTGGCTACGCCAACGATGCCGACATTGATCGGGGAGGCGGACACGGGGGGCGAAGCCTATGACGTTGCGATTGTCGGGTCCTGTGGGTATGTGGCAGCGGGTGGTCTAGGTCTATGTGTTGTAGACATCACGGATCCGGCGAGTCCTGCCGCGATGGCGTTTGCTGACACCCCCGGCGAGGCTCGGGGAGTCGCGATGGCAGGCGATCATGTATTGGTGGCAGACGGGGATGCAGGAGTTCAAGTTTTCCAGGCCATGTGTGGCACATCTCCCGCCTTCGAGTTTTTGTCGGCATCCTTTGATAATCTGTTCTACCAGAATGGCGTGGATACTGCCCATGTTTCCATCGAGACAACGAGCAACTGGGGTGGTGGCATGGGAATTGAACTGATCGCAATGCTGCGGCCGAACATCGGCGACAGTATTCCGCTAGGCACTGATTCATTCACACTCGTGCCGGGCCAAAGTCAAGTATCCTCGTTCGACTGGACGGTGCCGGAGTACCCCGGCCTGCGTATGTTCGACCTGGAACTTGAGTTGTCGCGTGTGGGGGCCGGGGTGTTCATGACTGAGAGAAACAACATGGATATCGTTGGCACCAATGTGTCTCAGGCAGACATAGTTCAAGTGCAGCAGGAAATGGAAGGATGTCAGGCCGGTGCAGCGTGTCTTGGGGCTATGGTTGGAGCTGTGCCATTTCTCGGTACTCTCACAGCAATGGAGCAGGCGAAGGATCTCCGCTGCCTTACAGAGTCGCTTCACGAGCATGACAATGAACGGGGAGCAGCAGTGATGGGAATAGCTGAGGGTCTGCATGTGGTGATGACAGTTGTCAATGGATTCGAGGAGGTAGCCTATTTGACAGGGACGCCATTGGGTCCTGCCGTGACGATTGGCAATTTGATAGGGGAGGCTGTGAGTATCGGGCTCGTCTGCGGTGGGGAACTTGGATACTGGGCAAGTGGATACCCAGGTCGGGGGGAATTCGGGGCGTTCATCTCGGAACTGGCGGACTCAGCTGAGGTGGCGCTGGCGCTCTCAGGCATGGACTACTCAAATGAGTTGTTCGTCGAGGGGGTGAACAGCGTGCGGGTGAGCGTCGATTCTGCGTTTACCAGCACCGATTCGATGGGCATTGCGGTGGCATATGTGCTTCCGTTGCCAGACTATGCATCCTCATGGACGCACATTGGGCCAGAGCCTCGGTGGCTAGGATCGGATCACGAGAATCCGGAGGACGTTTGTTCGATTCAGATCTGTCCCGATGACGGGGCGGACACGCTGGGGGTGGTCTTGTTGCATCGGATCTGGGACGACTCGGTAGTCAAGAGTGAGTACGATTTCGCCCTCGTACAGCCTACTACCCTCATCACCCTCGACCTGTCACGAGACGTGGCACAACCGGCACTCCGGATCGACTACGATGGAGATGGGGAGATTGACGAGTACCGGCCGCCGATCGGCTTCAGTGGGGTTGCTGATTGGTTGCCAGTGGGGCAGGAGTCCGTGCGCCTTACAGGGCTCCGGGCCTCGCCGAACCCCTCAAGCGGTCCAGCCACGATCTCGTTCCAGACCCCTATGGGTCTGCGCGCCGCCGAGATCCTCATCTACGATGTCACCGGCCGCGAGGTGCGGAGGCTGCCGCTTGGGGATGTGGGGCCCGGCCCACAGCAGGTCGCGTGGGATGCGCTGACAAACTATGGAGAGCCCGTGCCAGCGGGCCTCTACCTGTACCGCATCCTGCATTCCACCGGCGAGTCCGCCGCGGGGAGGGTGGTGGTGGTGCAATAGGCGCAGATCGCCCGTGAAGCTGCAGGGTGGCGGAGATCAGGATCGTTGAGGCCCATCGATGGCTGACAAGGTCCCATGGCGGGGCAGGGTCGCCTCCGTGCAGCCGCGCATCCGCCTCACCCGATCCTTCGACCAGCGACACCATACATATCTGGGCTACGTTCTGCAGCTTGAAGGCACAATCGGCGCAGAGACCCGCACCTTCTCGGTCGCCATCGGCAAGGGCGCACAGGCGAAGCATTCATTCCGTGTCGGTGATGAAGTCTTCGGTGAATGCCTCCCAGTCGCCGACCCGCGGCTTGAACCCGCCGAGTTCTACAAGGCCAGCAAGCTGAAGGTGCTCGCCCGGAGTGTCGAGCCATCACCAACTCCACCTCCTTGGATGGGGACCCCGCCTGATCTGCCGACCTACCGTGAACGTGGCCATCGGCGACTCGACGCCCGGACCTACGCACAGGCGTGTGCGGGTTGTCAGTGGGGTTGCCGGATGCCGGTGGAGATGATCATCGACCAGTGGAACCCAACCCAGCGGAAGTACCGCTTCGAGACATTCTGCTATGGCCCGAAGTCGTGCGCGCTCTACAGGCCGGGTCCCACCCGCAAGGTTCCGGGCCGCCGAGGGATGACTTGGGAGGAGGAAGACTGGGTCGATGAGGACGCGACTGGCCATCGGGGTCCGGATGACTGAGCCTGGTCTGTACCGCCACCTCCAGGACACACCATTGCATTCGCTCTGGCAGGTACGCTAGGATCTCCCAAAGGCAGGAGCCTCGATCAGCCTGTGATCACTTCAATTAGTGACTTTGAGCGGAAGGAGGCCATTCATGGCGACCGTGCCCAAGCGGGTTGCTGAGCGGTTCAAGAAGCATCTCCCAGCGTTCCAGAGGGTGCTGCAGAGCGCACGAGTCAGGGATGTCAACGAGTCCGATACCGTTACCATCGTGACCGACATGCTCTCAACGGTATTCGGGTACGACAAGTACTCGGAGATCACTAGCGAGCAGGCAATCCGGGGCACATTCTGCGACCTGGCCGTCGTCGTCGATGGGAAGACGAAGTTCCTGATCGAGGTCAAGGCGATCGGGCTCACGCTGAAGGAGAACCATCTCAGGCAGGCGGTCGGGTACGGAGCCAACCAGGGCATCCAGTGGGTTGTCCTCACCAACGGCATCGACTGGGAGATCTACCGCCTCCGCTTCGAGAAACCTATCGGGTACGACCTCGTCTGCTCCATAGACTTCCTGACCTTGAATGCCCGCAAGAAGGATGACCACGCCAAGCTCTTCCTGCTCTGCAAGGAGGGACTCGCTAAGGCGGCCATCGAGGAGTTCGCCGCCCGCACCCAGAGTCTCAATCGGTTCGTCCTCGCTGCCCTCATCCAGACTGAAACAGTCGCGAATGTCCTGCGCCGCGAGATCCGGCGAATGTCGCCGGAGGTGAAGGTGACCGCCGACGAGATCAAGGATCTTCTCGGCGACGTTCTCAAGCGGGATGTTGTCGATGGCGAGGCTGCCGTGCGGGCCCGGCGGCAGGTTGGGCGAGCAGCGGGGAAGATGCTGCGGAAGCGGCAGTCCAAGGGTGAGGCCGGACCCTCAGGTGCTGCCGATGACGGAGCGGGCACCGACCATATGCAGTCCGAGTCGAGCACAGGGATCCTGTGACATATAGCGAAAGGAGATGGACGTGTTCTGTAAACGACTGAAGCCCGTCCTGCCCCGTATCCTCATTATCGTCATCGCCGTTGCGATTGCACTCGCCGCCCAGCTGTGTCTTGTCCGTTCTTCTTCGCCCGACAAGTGGCTGAAGTTCATCGCTCTCATCTTCGCCGCCCATGCCTTTCTGCAACTTATCCTCCGGTACTGGTTGCTTCCCCGCCCGACAGTCAGGATCGTGGATGCAGACAGTAAGCCTCTGGGATCTCCAGAGCCAATAGGTGAGCAGGGTCTCGTGGGGCATGAGCTGTTGTGGGCCAGACATCAGAACCACCTCCGCCAGTTCTTGGTTCTTAGAGCACATCTAGAACATCGGGATGCGCCCTGGCTGCCGCGCGCATTGGGCCCGCGGCTCCCGGTTGAGGGAGCTGTGGCCCGCTTCCGTTACCGTCTTGAAGGTAAGGGGGGCACGTGGACACCATGGCGAGCGGGCCGCTGGGATGATGTTCTGGAGCCACTCACGCTGGCCGGCCAGGTGGACAGGAGCCTGGTCCAAACTAATCAACGGCTCCCGAAACTCTACCCTTCGGATCTTCAGAACCCGGACAGGCTGTGGCCAGTCGCCTTTGCCATGAGGAAGATCGGGGAAGACGGCTTCTTCCACTTCAACGATGAGTCTTACAACCACCAACCTGACTGGAGGAACCCTAGCTGGGTGCTGCCTTCCGGGACCTATGAGGTCCAGGCAGAACTTGCTGGATACGGTCTAGCTGAGAAGGTGCGTTTCCGATTCAGACTCATCTGTTCGCCGAGTGAATTCCGCATCGAGGATGTATAGCCATGAATGCGCATACCCCCGGCCCGTCTCCAGGAAACCGGGTGGGTCACTAGTCCCACAGCGGCACTCGTGATAAGGCAGTGACCATAAGGGGCTTCTCGAACGAAATGCCTCTGCACCCTGCCAGAGGCGCACTGCTGGCACATCACGTTGTGTCTCTGTGGACTCAAAGGACTGGTCCCTATTGCTCCTCGGCTGCCTTCCACTTCGGGTATCGAACGACCAGGTGTGTCCCCTTTGCAGGAACTACACGTATCTTCAGAACTTCGTCATCTGCAGCCTTCTCAAGTGCGCCGCGATCCTCAGGATGAATCCGTGCCATGTCGCAGGTGATCTCGACAGGGCCCAAGGGAACATCCGTTCCCCAGATCGCAAAGGATGCCTCTGGCTGACGGATTCGCAGTGGCGTACCACTGACTGGAATCGTCGTTAGGAACGCGCTTGCCGACTCAGGTCCCGGTGTTCGCTCAATCGTGATCGCATCTGGAGACTTGGGTACAGCCCCCGTCCGGATAACATGGTCAGCGATTGTTAGGAGCTCAACATCCTCAGGAGTGAAGAAGTCGCGATCAGGCACGGTCAGTAGGGCACCAGTCACTTCTTGGATCCGAAGAGCGACCGCCGCCAGATCGCAGAATGCTGGGGGCCACGATTCTGCCTGGCACGTGCTCCTGCTTCCTACCGGAAAACTTCGTCCTGTGCGCAGATCCCTCATGGAGATTGAGCACCCTTTGGCCACCACCCTTTGGCAAGCGATGGCCTCTGAGAGCCAGTAGACATTCTGTCCTGCCAACGCAAACGAGTAGTCCACGTTGACGTGCCCTGTCCTCTTGGACAGTGATAGATCTACCCGGCAGGGAACAGACTGCTCTTCGTTGGAAGCCTTGATCTCCTCCGCCCCGCCAACGATCTTGGAGAACTCGACGTATGGAAACACGTACTCCTCGCCGTCATCAGCTCGAAGAACTATCCTGAGGAGAAGCGGCGGGGTGCCCGGCGGGGGCCCTAGAGACATGTGAAATGCTTCGTCAGAGTCCATTGGCAGTAAGGATTTCAAGGCATCTGGAAACCCCAGCGATCTTGCGAGCGACGAATCTACCGTTATGGGACCGCCGGTCCGCATCAACTCCTCAAAGACGCGCTTCTGGCTGCGGCCCTCCTCTGTGTCAGGGAATGAAGGCTCGATAGCAAAGGCACGGGGCTTCCCTTCTTCCCCGATGGGACTCACAGTGAGATCGATGCCATCTTTGGTGAGATGTACTTGAACGTTGCCGTGAACG
Source organism: Candidatus Eiseniibacteriota bacterium (assembly GCA_023129715.1). Taxonomy (GTDB): domain Bacteria; phylum Eisenbacteria; class RBG-16-71-46; order CAIMUX01; family WJJG01; genus JAGMBO01. Next base: position 10,697 of record JAGMBO010000062.1, read on the forward strand.
CCATCAGCTCCCAGGGCGTCGTACCCTTCCCTGATAAGGCCCAGAGCGACTTGTTGGGGCACATATCTGCGGAGTAGTTTCCAGAGTTCATCGCCATCAAGCATGCGAACATAGCGATCAAGATTGTCTTCTGCCAGAAGCTGCTTCAATGAGTATGTGCCCTCACTGACGATTTCCCGCGACGTTACTACGAGGCAGTAGTGTATTCGGCGCTCTTCGTGCGTTGCTCGGTCGACATACGGGGCAGCGAAGGACTGCTTCACTTGCGTCAAGACCTGGCCGGCGGACGCCACTGAACCAGTAATACGCACAGCCTTGACAACAACGGCGTAGTTAACTCGACCCTTCAGCCCTTCGTCCTGCCACATTACAATATCTTTCCCCTGCTCAAGGATTCCGCCGTGCCTGAGGTGCACATCCTGGTAACCCATAGCCTCGAAGAGGGGAACGAGAACCGCCTCCTGCAAGGGCTTTTCCTTCAGGGATGCAAGTTGCTCGCGACTCCAGATCATGACACGTTCTCCATTCTTGTCCGGAAGTGCGCTTCCCCGGGTAGTAGTGGGCCCGGTCCCCAGACTACCTCTACTCCACAGTCTCGGTGACCTCCATGCGCCAGGTCATGGGTCGGCGCAGTGACGAACCAAGGCGACTGCATGCAGCAGGCGCGCGGATCTGCAAAGTATATCGCTCGGCCGATCCGGAAGCCAGAGGGACGAAGCCAGCGGCCACCCAAATCCAGTACGGGATCTGTTCTTTACGAACTGCACTGAGCGTGGGATCATAGTCGTGATCAGAAACCGAGCCCACCCAACTCGGCCCACCATAGCACCAGAGGGCGACCCGGCTACGAAGTAGAAGGCGCTCGTGGGTGTTGCTCCGGCAGCATCGACGGCGCCTTGTTTCGTCCCACCTGCCGGGCAGCGACCCACGCAAGCATAGCCTTGTCGCCGGGTCGGACCGGATCAGGCATGGGAGCGGGCCCGTCTCCCGCCGTGCCCCCGGGCGGCCGGGGGGGTAGGGCAGGTGGGGCGGCGCGCGGCCGCAAGAGCAAGGGTGCTTCCGGGCACGGTCGGCGAATCCCGCATCGCACTGAATGCAGGGAATTGTGCGATCATGGCAGGCCACCAAGCAGCAATCAAGGCGTGATAGGAAGAAACACTGTGAGGAGTGCAAAGGAGCAGGCAAGAGGTAGGGACGGAGATCCCTGCACTATGCTCGCCATGAAGCATCAGCCGGTCAGATCATGATGATGGCATCACCGCACCACGAGCGACCTGCGTCCCACGAGCATCCCCCCGACCCTCAAGCGCGTTAGATAAGTGCCCGCGGGCAACAGACGCCGCTGCACGTCCCGGCCATCCCAAACCAGGCTGTGGTCACCCGCGGTCCATGGACCATCCGTGAGTGTGACAATGTGCCGGCCGGCGATGTCATACACGGCTAAGTGCACTGGAGCGGCCTTGGGCAAGCTGAAGTCGATGCAGGTCTGTGTATTGAAGGGATTGGGATAGTTCGGATCGAGAGTGGGACGCGTCCCGGGGGCGTTGGCGGGCGGCACCTGAACCGAGTGCAGCCAGGTCTCGCTACCGTCGGCGGCGGTTTCTTTGATCCAGTAGACCACTCCGCAGCGAGGTGCGGTCGCATCAACGAACTCGAAGCGCGTGCCGCCGCTGAGCGGACTGTCGCTCAGGCGAAGGCGACCACCGTCGGCGCTTTCACGGTAGACATCGAAGACGCTCTGGTCCTTGGGGTAAGTGAGTTCCCAGCGCAGGAAGACCGCGGTGCCCCGCCGTTCGGCGCTGAAGTCACGCAGCGGCAGCACCGGCGTACATGCATCCCCAGTACCCAGCAGTATGGCAACGTTGCCCAAGGAGTGGTTTGCGACCGCGAGGTCGAGGACTTCATCGCCATTGAAATCACCGATGGCGACGGAGCTGGGCTCATTGCCAACCCCATAGAAGCTGGCGGCAGCAAAGAAGCCATCGCTCTGGCCGAGCAGGATCGCAACGTTGACCGAGGACCAGTTTGCAGCCACGAGGTCGAGGACCTCATCGCCATTGAAATCCCCGACGGCGACAGAGGTGGGGAATGCGCCAACCCTATAGAAGCTGGCGGGCGCAAAGGAGCCGTCGCCCTGGCCGAGGTGGATCGAAACGTTGAACGAGTCCCAGTTTGCGACCGCGAGGTCGAGGACCTCATCGCCATCAACATCCGCGATGGCGACAGAGTGGGGCCCATCGCCGGCTCCATAGAAGCTGGTGGCAGCAAAGAAGCCGTCGCCCTGGCCGAGCAGGATGGAAACGTTGTCCGAGGAGGAATTGGCAACCGCGAGGTCGAGGACCTCGTCGCCATCAAAATCCCCGATGGCAACAGAGCGGGGCCCATCGCCGGCTCCATAGAAGCTGGCGGCAGCAAAGGAGCCATCGCCCTGGCCGAGCAGGATTGAAACGTTGTCCGAGGAGGCATTGGCAACCGCGAGGTCGAGAACCTCATCGCCATTGAAATCACCGATGGCGACAGAGCTGGGCCCATCGCCGGCTCCATAGAAGCTGGCGGTGGCGAAGGAGCCGTCGCCCCGGCCGAGCAGGATCGAAACGTTGTCCGAGTCCCAGTTTGCGACCGCGAGGTCGAGGACCTCATCGCCATCAACATCCGCGATGGCGACGGAGCTTGGCCAATCGCCCGCCCCATAGAAGCTGGCGGCGGCAAAGGAGCCGTCGCCCTGGCCGAGCAGGATCGAAACGTTGTCCGGGGAGGCATTGGCAACCGCGAGGTCGAGAACCTCATCGCCATTGAAATCCCCGATAGCGACAGAGCGGAGGTAATTGCCAGTCACATAGGAGCTGGACGGGGCAAAGGAGCCATCGCCCTGGCCGATGAGGATCGCAACGTTGTGCGAAGAGAAGTTGGTGACCGCGATGTCAAGGACCTCGTCGCCATTGAAATCACCGATGGCGACAGAGCTGGGCCCATCGCCGGCTCCATAGA
>JAGMBO010000063.1 GCA_023129715.1 Candidatus Eiseniibacteriota bacterium
CGCCGGCTCCATAGAAGCTGGCGGCAGCAAAGGAGCCGTCGCCCTGGCCGAGCAGGATCGAAACGTTGTCCGAGGAGGAATTGGCAACCGCGAGGTCGAGAACCTCATCGCCATTGAAATCCCCGATGGCGACAGATCTGGGCCCATCGCCGGCTCCATAGAAGCTGGCGGCGGCAAAGGAGCCATCGCCCTGGCCGAGCAGGATCGAAACGTTGTCCGAGTCCCAGTTTGCGACCGCGAGGTCGAGGACCTCATCGCCATCAACATCCGCGATGGCGACGGAGCTTGGCCAATCGCCCGCCCCATAGAAGCTGGCGGCGGCAAAGGAGCCGTCGCCCTGGCCGAGCAGGATCGAAACGTTGTCCGAGGAGGCATTGGCAACCGCGAGGTCGAGAACCTCATCGCCATTGAAATCCCCGATGGCGACAGAGCCGAGCCCATCGCCCACCCCATAGAAGCTGGCGGTGGCGAAGGAGCCGTCGCCCTGGCCGAGGAGGATCGCAACGTTGTCCAAGGTCGGAGTATAGTTGGCGACCGCGAGGTCGAGGACTTCATCGCCATTGAAATCACCGATGGCGACAGAGTTGGGTCCACCGTCAACATGGAAGTCAAGCCGTGCGGGCCAGAACAGGATCTTGGCCTGCGGGGCAGTGATTCCGAATGCCAGTGAAAACACGCAGAACGACATTGATGTAAGAACTCTGAAGCGCATATCAACCTCCCTATCACAGACGGACGAATAGGCTCACTCTGATTGGGGTGCAGCGCTCAGATACCTGTGTATTGTACTGACCTGGCCCCACTCTTCGTACCACGTTCATCCTCACGCCACAGGGCCACCGGGACCGTTGCAGGATAACCCCCCGCGCATCCCGACGCCAGTGAGAACGCAGGGGCCCCGCGGCGGGCGATCTCGAACACGACGCGGAATGGGTCTTTACGGACACGGCTGAGCGTGGGAGTATCGTCCTGAGAAAGGGCCGACGTGATTCCGCTCGGCCCGACATAGCACCAGACAGCGGCCCGGCCGCGAAGCGGAAGGCGTTGTGGGTGTTGCTCCGGCAGCACGCATGGCGCCTTGTTTCGTCCCACCTGCCGGGCAGCGACCCACGCAGCCATAGCCTTCCCGCCGGGTGGGAGGGAGCATGGACCGCCCAGAGGAGATGACGGCTGAGCAGCGGCTGCGGGAGGTGGCGGCTATCCTGGCGGCCGGATACCTGCGCCTGTGGGCCGCCGACCCACCGCCCGACAAACCACTGGACTGTCCCGCCGCACCGAAGCGTCCATTGGGGTTGACGCAGGTGGAGACGGAGGCGGGGCGATGACACCGAAGGTGCGGGAGCAGATCGAGTCGGTGGCGGGGATGACGATCACCGAGCTTCGCCAGCGGTATGCAGAGGTGTTCGGCGAGGAGACGACCTCGCGGCACAAGCGGTTCCTCCAGAAGCGCATCGCATGGCGGCTGCAGGCGAACGAGGAGGGTGGCCTCACAGAACGGGCACTGCGCCGGGCGAGGGAGCTTGCCAACGACGTCGACCTGCGGTTGCTGGCCCCGAAGGGCGGCAAAACCGTCGTGAAGCAGTTCACGCCCACTCGCGACCGGCGGATCCCGGTGCCGGGTACCATCATCACCCGCGAGTATCGAGGGAGAACCGTCTGTGTGACTGTCATGCCCGACGGCTTCGAGTGGGGGGGCGAGTTCTACCGCTCACTCTCCGCCGCGGCCCGAGCCATCACCGGGACGCGGTGGAATGGCCTGGCGTTCTTCGGTCTAACCAAGAGGAAAGGCAGATGAGATCCACACGGCGCAAGACGGTTCCCTTGAAGCGGCCAACCGTCCGCTGCGCGATCTACACCCGCAAGTCCACCAGCGAGGGCCTGGAGCAGGACTTCAACACCCTCGACGCCCAGAGGGAAGCCGCCGAGGCCTACATCGCCAGCCAGAAGGCCGAAGGCTGGGTGGCCTTGCCTGAACGGTACGACGATGGTGGGTTCTCGGGCGCATCGATGGATCGCCCGGCGCTCAAGCGGCTGCTGGCTGAGGTCGAGGCTGGGAAGGTGGACTGCATCATCATCTACAAGGTCGATCGCCTCAGCCGCTCCCTGCTCGACTTCGCCAAGATCATGGAAAGGTTGGACGCCCAGGACACTGCCCTCGTCGCCGTCACTCAACGCCTCGACACCTCGACTTCCATGGGCCGCCTGACCTTGAACATGTTGTTGAGCTTCGCGCAGTTCGAGCGCGAGATCATCGCCGAGCGTACGCGGGACAAGGTGGCTGCGTCGCGTAGGAAGGGCAAGTGGGGCGGCGGGTATCCGGTTCTGGGCTACGACCTCGTGCCCGGGGGTGGGGGACTCGTCGTCAACGAGGGGGAGGCGACTCGGGTGCGCGACATCTTCGCCCTCTACGCTGAGAACCAGTCGCTCGCAACCACCGCACGGGAGCTCGACCGGCGTGGGTGGCGCACCAAGCGATGGACCACCCACCGAGGCGACGAGCGTGGTGGCCGACCCTTCTCCCCGAATGCCCTCCGCGTTCTATTGACGAACCCGGTTTACACCGGCCGCGTGCGGCACCGAGATACGACTCATCCTGGCGAGCACCAGGCCATCATCGAACCGAAGGTCTGGGGCCGCATCCAGACGCTTCTCTGTCGCAACGGCCGGGCGGGAGGCCGCTGCGAGACCAGACACCACGCGATGCTGCGCGGCCTGATCTGGTGCGGGGCCTGCGACTGCAAGATGACGCCGGTCTACGTTGGAAGGAACGGGCGTCGTTACCGCTACTACGCATGCCAGCGGGCCCGACAGGGGGAATGGGACAACTGTCCGACCAAGACACTCCCCGCTGCCGAACTCGAGAAGTTCGTGGTGGAACAGGTCCGGTGCATCGGGACGGACCGGAAGCTGCTGGCGGAAGTCCTCCATAGGGCCCGCTCCGAGGTCGGCAGACGCCCGCGTGATACGATCGACGAGCAGGCACTGGCCGCCGCACTGGGAAACTTCGTGCCCATCTGGGGCAACCTGTCGCCCCGAGAACAGGCGCGGGTGATCCGTCTTCTCATCGAGCGCGTGGTCTTCGACCCGGAGGCGGGGGAGGTGGCGCTCACATTCCGGCCCTCCGGCATCGACGCATTGATGGAGGAGGGCGCGGCATGAGCCAGACAGCGCCCCGCACCGTCCGCTTCGCCGTGCACTTCGGTTACGGTGATCGGGGGCGACGGAAGATGCGCGTGGGCAGGCAACCGAGGCCACCGACCATCGAGCCCGGCCGCATTCCCCGCATCTCCCGCCTGATGGCCCTCGCCATCCACTTCGATGACCTGATCCGCCAGGGCGTCGTCGGCAACTACTCTGACCTCGCAAGACTTGGAGGAGTGACCCGGGCGCGGATCACGCAGGTGATGGCGCTGCTCGATCTAGCGCCGGACATCCAGGAGGCCATCCTCTTCCTGCCACGGACCACGGGTGGGCGGGATCGGGTGACGGAGCGGCAGGTGCGATACGTCTTGCGCGCAGGCGACTGGGATACGCAGCGAGCCCGTTGGGCCACGATGCTCGGCAGTAGGGGTCAAGGCCTATCTCGACGAAGTGGGTCACCGGCAAAGCGGATCACATCCCGGTAACGATAGAACTCTTGACGCATCGCCCGGTAGTTCTTGAATGCCCACGCTCGATGCTTCTGATTCCATTCCAGGCGCAAGTCGTCCCACGTCCGGTCACCTTCCGGCGGGTTCTCGAAGACGAACTCGAAGAGAGCAAGGTTCTTCAGGCTGATGGGCCTACGTTTCGATCCGTATACCTTCTTGTGGATCATCTCGTAGGCTCTGCTGACGGTGCCCGCGGATACCCACGGCTGGATGCGGAGGACAATCGGGCAATGCGCGAATTGCCTGGTCGATCCATGCGCTGGAGGAAGTACGATGGGGTGGATCTGGGGTATCTCCCCGGTGAGCACAAATCGCTGCGCCGCGACCTGTGACCAGAGATAAATGCCAACCAGTCGCTCGGCGACCTCGCGGATCTCATCCAGCACCGAGCCCGGCATCACGCGGCTGCCCTTCGGGTGAATGGCAAGGATCGTGCCTCTCTCCATGATGTGCGCTTCCACGGCACAGTCGAACGGTTTGCTGAACGGGCGCTTGTTTCCCCACTTGATGCGGATCGCCTGCCTCCGCTCGGCGGGATCTTTCTTCTTCCTCTTCCTTTTCTTCTTGCCGGTCTCGGGCAGGTCCACGATCGATGCCTCGTGTTCGAGCAGCGGAATGCCCTTATCCTTAAAGAAGTCGTGTGGGAAGAACCGCGCGGCGACGGAGCCAAGCAGCCGTTCCACCTGCTCAGCATCTAGTGGCCCCCCCCGAAAGAACTCGTCGCGGATCCTCTGAACGTCGGGGTCGGCCTCTGCCTGACGGGCGAGATGGCGGGAGAACACCGCTGCACGTTCCGTCTCGAGGTCGCTGAACACGCCGGTCTTGGGACGGGGCCCGGGTGGTGCCTTCCGGCCCTGCCGATGCGAGCGAGCCAGCACCTCCGCGAACCGCTGCAGTGCGGACAGGTTGTCGGGGGTGCGGTCACTCAGGTATCTGGCAATAAGTGAGTTAGCGCGCATCTGCTCCCAAACGTCGTCTGAGACGGGGCTCCGCCTGTGGCGATCGAGCCATGCGCGAAGCGAAGATTCTGTTCTCGGCTTTGAAATTGTCCTTGCCACTGCTCACTCCTATGATAGTGTGAATCCCGTAAGCCGCTCGGCGGCAATTTGTTATGGGCCCAGAGTGCACACTAGATTACTAACAACTGTGCACAACATAGGGCAGACCCAGAGCGGGGTCAAGGGGAAAGGCAGGAGGAGACACCATGACCAGCGAAACGAGGGCGTTGCTGCGGCCAGCTGACGTGGCTCCCCAACTCGGAGTTACGACCGGCCGGATATACCAGCTGATCGCCAGCGGCGTCATTCCCGCAACGAGGGTTGGCGGGGCGATCCGCATTCCGCGAGAAGCCTGGGAGCAGTGGCTGGCGACGCATCGGGACCGCGCACTGCGCTCCTCATCGGACCTGAGTGGCGCAGCAGTACCGAGGAAGCGAATGAGTACGCGGCACACGGGACAGGTACGTCCGAGGTCGAAGAGGGCACCTCGATGAAAGATGCGCGATGGGGAACCCTTTCACCGGGCCGGAGGAGGCTCATCCGCCTGCTCCAGGCCGTGAACTTCGGGGAGATCCGAAACCTGCACGTCGTCGGTGGCGAGCCGGTCTTTGATCCACCGCCGCGTATCATCCGCCACCTCAAATTCGGTTCAGACAATGGCGAGCGGCGAGAGCGACATGCCGAGGACTTCATCCTGATGAAGCAGACCCGCGAGTTACTGGAGGCACTGAGCGCACTGAGAAACGGGCACGTAGCACGCATCGGCGTCAAGCACGGGGTGCCCACGGACATGGAAATGGAGCGGCAGCATGTCGGCTAGGCAACACCTGACAAGGCAGCCAATGAGCACGCGTGCCTGGCTTCCAGAAGGAGGAAGACCAAATGGTGCTTCCAGAGAAAAAGACACCACCCAAGCAGGATCTGGCGGACCTTTCCGCACTTGTCTTCGGCCCGAGCAAGATCGGCAAGACAACCTGGTGCTCACAGGCCGACGGGGCGCTCTTCCTTGCCACCGAGCCGGGCCTAAATGCCCTCGAAGTCTACCAGGTACCCATTCGCACTTGGGATGAACTGCGCAGCACCTGCCGGGAGATCGAGCGCGGAGGGCACGGGTTCAGAACAGTCGTTCTCGACACTGTCGACAATGCATATCGTATGTGCGCCGACCACATCTGTGGGAAGTTCAAGGTCGAGCATGAATCCGACCTTTCCTATGGCAAGGGCTACGCACTGGTCAACAACGAATTCCACAGGGTCCTGACCCGCCTAGCCTTCCTGCCGTACGGCCTCCTGCTGGTCTCCCACTCGATGGAAAAGGAGATTCAGACGCGCACTGGGCGGCGCACGCGGATCATCCCGACCCTGCCCGAGAAGGCCCGGAAGATCGTGTTGGGCCTCGTTGACCTGATCCTATTCTGCGATGTCGATGTCGTCGCCGGCCCCGACGGCAAGCCGATCACTCGTCGGGTCATGCGCACCAAGCCGAGTCCCAACTACGAGGCGGGCGACCGCACGGGACGGCTGCCCGAGGTGATCGACTTGGATTTCGAGGCGTTCCTGAAGGCCTTTAGTTCCGGCGCATCAAGGCCGGTTTCGGTGGACAACAATTAGAGGGGGATCAAGACATGACGGAGAACGATGCAGTTGATGTGGTCGAGGAGTTTGAGTTGACGAAGTTCGATGACGACTTCGCTGCCGCGGAGGTCGAGATACGGGATGCGATACCTGACGGGCGGTATCAGGTGAGGGTTGAGCACGTGGAGCTCACGCGATCCCGCGCGGCTGGGAATCCCATGTTGAAGTGGACGCTCCGCATCCTCGACGGCCCCCAAGAGGGACGCTGCCTCTGGCGGCACAATATGTTGATCACCGCGGAGAACATCAAGTGGCTCAAGACCGACCTCCATCGCTGCGGTGTCGAGATCGCGAAGCTATCCGACCTGCCGGAGAACCTCGGGCGGTTGCGCGATCTGGTCCTCGAGGTCACCAAGCGCACGCGGGACGAGAACTCGAACGTGTTCATCAACAAGCGAGTCGAGCAGGCGGATGGCAGCGAAACGGTCGCCACAGATGCCGGGCCGGGGTTCTGATGATCACCCGGTCGTCGTCGTCGATAGCCGGGAGCAACGGCCCTACGCGTTCAAGGCCCGCCGCGTGACCTGTGTGCGGCGGGCACTCCCGGCAGGCGACTACTCGCTGGCCGGTCTCGAGACCGTCGTCGCGGTGGAACGCAAGACGCTCGATGACCTGGTCAACACCGTCATCTGGTCCCGAGGGCGGTTCCGGCGGGAGCTTGAGCGGCTCCGGACCTATGAGGCGTCCTGCGTGGTGGTCGAGGCTGACCTGCGTGATGTGTTGACAGGCAAGTACTGGAGCAAGGCGCACCCCAGTTCCGTGCTCGGGGCGGTCATGGCGATCATCGTCGAGTCGGGGGTTCCGGTCTTCTTCTGTTCCAACCGTCAGGCGGCGAGGCTATTCGTCGAGCGATATCTGTTGCGGTGCCACAGAAGATACGCGGGCCAGGGCCCGCAGAAGAACCGGCCGCAGGACGCACCACTAGTGCTGCCTGCTCAAGGGCAGCAGGGGTAACTTGCCATGGATGTCAGCGACTACTACCGCCGGGTCACGGACGTGGACATCGGCGTGATCGCACGGGAGCTACTCGGCGATCGCATCGTTGGGGAGTCGGGCCAGCGGCTGTACTGCGACTGCCCGCGCCACGAGAGCCAATCCCACAAGGCCTTCAACGTCATGCTCGATCTCCAGGGGTGGCACTGCTTCGGCTGCGGGGTCGGTGGCGATGTCCTGCAGCTCGTCGAGTTCATCCAGTCGGGGGAGGTCACCAAGGGCGTCTCCGGTCCAATGCCCGAGAGCCACCGGACGGCACGGGACTTCCTGGCCGAGCGAGTCGGTCTACCGCCGCTGGGCAAGAACGGGGCATCCCCCGATGACGTAGCCGCAATCGAGGCCACCCGGGCGGAGGAACTCCGTGTCCGCGCCGCGCTGACCTCTCTGGCCGCCTACTACCACACGCGCCTGATGGCGTCGCCGGAGGCGCTCGAGTGGCTCCAGTCGGGCTATGGGCTCTCCGCTGAGACCATCGAGACACTGAAGATCGGGTACGCCGCCAACGATGCGTGGACCGACGCGGAGGGCCAGAAGTATCACGGTGTCATCCATACCCTGACAACGGGCGCGGGGGCCTTCACCCTGCGCGAGTTATCGGCCACGGGGGCGTTCCGGCCAACGCCACAGGACACCCTCGCCCCATTCTTCGATCGGCGCATCGTGTTCCCCTACTGGTGCCGGGGGAGAGCAGCGTTCCTGATTGGTCGGAAGACGCCCTGGACCCCTGAGAGCCAATGGGAGCAGGCGAAGTACAAGAAGCTGCCTGTCCACGACGACGAGAAGCGCGCCTACATCTCCCCGTGCATCACGAATGCCCATCTCTACAACGAGGACGTGCTGCTCACGCGGCCTAAGCGCGTCGTGATCACCGAGGGCGTCACCGATTGCATCGCGCTCATGCAGCATGGGTTCGCGACGGTATCGCCGGTCACTGTCCGCATCCGCCAGGCCGACCTTGAAAGGGTCGTGGGGAAGCTCGGCGGGGTCAAAACGGTCTACGTCTGTCAGGACAATGAGATCTCTGGCGTTGGCCTTGAGGGTGCCCTTCAGACGGCCCGCGTCCTGGGCGGGCATGGCATCGAGACCCGGCTAGTGGTCCTGCCACTGGGGGAGAAACAGCAGGAGGTACGCCGCCAGCTGCGAGAGAGGTTCGGCATCGATTCGGCGACAATGGCTGGGGGGCAGCAGGCTGCTCTGGCACGTCGATCGGCCGAGGAGGCACGTGAGGCAGCGCAGCTGCTGGCGGATGCCAAGATTGATGTGAATGAGTACTTCACCAGCGGCCACCCGGCTGAAGACTTCCAGGCGCTACTGGACGATGCGATGACCCCCGTGGAGTACGGCATCGCGCAGCTCCCGCAGGATGTAGCCGATGACGAGCGCGACCGGCTTCTCAGGCCCCTACTGCGGGAGGTAGCCACACTCGACCCCCTCGAGCAATCACGCCACCTGAAACGCATCCAAGATCACTACGGACGCGGCAGCATCACGCTAGCGACACTGCGGCAGCAGGTGAAGGCGATCGAGCGGGAGCAACGCCAGCGCGAGCAGGAGCGCCAGCGGCAACGGGCACGTCGCCCGACGGCTCCGGCGGGGACCTGCCTGGCGCTGATCGAGCAGGCCCTGATCGATTCAGAAATGGAGACCAGGAAGCCGGACTACACACGCGCTGCCGAAGTCGCCTTCGAGTGGTTCAAGGAGAACGGCGCGCGCTTCTTTCGGACCCAACAGGGCGAACCCTTCATGTTCTTCGAGGATGCGCTGCTCTGGATGGATAGCGGAGCCCGTGGGCAGCGCAGGCTGTACGAATCGACGATCTACAAACACGCTGGCATCGTGCCGACCACGGCGTCGGGCCGCACGTTCTTTGCGGTCCTCTCGGACCTCGCAGCCGAGCACGGCGAGATCCGGGATCACCTCTCGTGGCTCCACACCGATGTGACGCAGTACACGGTCTACTTCAATCTCAACACGCCCGAGAACGAGATCGCCAAGATCACGCCCGATGGCGTGGAGATTCTGAAGAACGGAGACAACGCCGATGGGATCATCCTGGCCTCATCGAGGAAGATGGAGCCGATCCGGTACCTCCCCGAGGCCGATCGCGCCGCGGCCGAGCGATATCTCGCGGAACTGATCCTCAACAACCTGACCTGCGCGATCAACGACCGGTTCCTCGTGGTGACCTGGACCTCCTGCTTCTTGCTCATTGAGTTCACCGGCACTCGTCCCGGGACGCGGTTCGAGGGTCCGGCGGGTTCGGGGAAGACCACGGGAAGCAAGATCATCTCCACCTTGCTCTACGGGAGCCCCCAGCAGAAGAAGTCAACCGATGCGGCCAACTATACCGACGGCTCTCAGAACCCCCTGATCGTGCTGGACAACATCGAGGCCCGCCAGATGAGCGAGGAGTTGCTGGCCTTCATGCTGACGTGCATCACTGGCATCACCAAGGAGAAGCGCAAGGGCGGGACCGATACCGAGACGGTCATAGAGCGCACGAAATGCCTACTCAACACCACCGGGATCGAGCCCCTGGGGGCCGAGTACATGGAGGTACTCTCGCGCTCGTTCATCATCGAGTTCGCCCTCGATGACCGGGCCAGCGACTGCTTCCTGGAGGCGAAGGTCCTGGCCTCCATCCGCGAGCATCGGGATCTGATCCTCTCGGCCCTGATGCAGAAGACGAGCCGGGTGCTCGCCATGATCCGGGATGGAGCCCAAGAGCGCGTCATGCGCCTGCTGCACAAGGCGCTCGGGGACCACAACAAACGCCGGGCCAACGACTTCTTGAGTCTGATGTACCTGATGACTCTGGCGGATGACGAGCCGGAGGACATCGAGGCCCAGCTGGAGACGATCTCTCCGACGTTCCTGACACAGATCGGGGCCCTGAACACGGTGACCCTTGAGGCCGCCCGCGAATCCAACCCCATTGCGACGGTGCTGGCCGCACTGTTCAGCGCACACCGGCGAGCCGTGGCGGCCGACAGGGCGCGTGTGTCGTTGGATGTGGCCCGGACGAGTGTGGAGGTCTTCGAGGAGCGGTACCAGGTGGAGATCGTGGACGAGATCCTCATCCGTGGGGTCCTAGCGCGCGAGCTGTTCGTCGCTCTGAAGAGGTTTGCCAAGGACTCCGGCCTGTTCTTCCCGATGAACTCCGTGCATCAGTTTGCCCAACGGCTCTCCAATGACCTCGACACGATCCGCGAGTCCGGTTTCGTGATCAACATCAACCACCTCCCGCAACGAGTGCGGACCTACGACATCTCGTTCGAGGCGCGCCTGCATGGGGCGGGTGAAAGGGAACCGTTCACGGGCGAGGAAGTTCTCACGGCACAACTTGTTGCCGTGGAGCCGGTTGCGAAGGGGGTGAAAGGGTGAAGGGTTTTCCAGGGTGTGCCCCCCTCTATAGAAGAGAAAACATGCAATGTGTACCCGCCCCCATCGGAGAGTGTGTTGTGTTCTCTCGCCCCTTAATAGGGGGATACTCTCTATATCCTTTCATCCTTTCATACCTACTTATCATATCTATCTATCATATCAATGGGTTACGAGGCGTGAAAGGTGTCCGTGAAAGGTCCGTGGCGCGCACTCCGAGCTTTCTCCCTTCCACGAAGGCGGGGCCTGCGTCGCCGGGTGATCGCCATTGGGTTCCGCGTGCACGGGACGCAGGGGGTGAGCCGGAGACGGTGATGCGGGTACAAAAGACAACCCGCAGTGCCGAGACGCTGGGGTTGCCCGAGTGCGAGAGGCGGCTACTTGCGCACCTTCGATACGATGGCCTCGATGGTCTTCATGTCACGGGTGGCTGCTGCCAGCGAGAGGCCCCTCACGAAGCTCGATGCTTTGCCCGACCCCGCGGCCTTGTGGATCAGGTCGCGCTCGAACCGGCAAAGCCGGATCGCGAAGACGACCGTCGCGGTCGAGTCATCCTGCTGCTGCGGCACCTCGCTCGGCGTGGTTGCAGGCGGCTGCACGGGCTTCTTGTCGGCAGCCTTCGGCTTCGGGGCCTTCTTCGATGCCGCCTGCTTCCTGGCAGTCTTCTTCGGTGCGTTCTTCTTAGCCATGGCTTGCTCCTTCTTGTGGCGTCGAGCCCCATGCCCGGCGCAATGCCATGAACGCTTGGGATGCCGCATGACATCCACTCGAAAGACAGGAATAAGCTGATGCCCACAAGATCCCGAAAGCTCGCCATTTGGAGGGCCCTACCTCCGTATCTGGGCGGCAAGCGCCGGCTCGTCGGTCACATCTTCCGCGAGATCGACCGCGTGGTGCCCCGACGACTATGGGGGAAGCTCACCCTCTTGGATGGCTTCCTGGGTGGTGGGGCCGTGTCGCTCTATGCGAAGGCGCAGGGTTTCGCCGTCATCGCCACCGACATCGCCGAGCGATCGGTGATCGTGGGGCAGGCGTTGATACAGAACAGCCGGGTCACGCTCACCCACGAGGACATCCTGCGCGTCGCCGCGCCATCGGATGGCCCGCCGGGCAGAGTCGAGCAGAACCACGCACCAAACACGTTCACGGCCGCACAGGCGCGCGTTCTCGACCGAACCCTGGTCGTGGCCGGTGAGACGCGAGATGTGGCCAAGGCGGCGCTCCTGCGGCTGCTGGCGATCCGTGTGATGTTGCTTGCACACCCGATGTCGCAGGTGCGAGGTGGCAACATGGGGAAGGTGGCGAAGGGTGAGTTCGACAGCATTACACAAAGCTGTTTGCCAAACTACGTCGATGGACTCCGCTTGACGCGAGTGGACCGGCTCTGGCAGTTGGCGCAGCAGATCAATGCTGGCGTCTTCCATGGCGAAGCTCGGGTGATGAAGACCGACATCTTGGGCGTCCTGCCGGATATCCCCGGGCATGTGTTTTACATGGACCCGCCGTATCCATCGACATCGAGCTACGAGCGCGAATACAAGGTGATCGATGAGATCTTGGAGGGCGAGTCGCTGCCGGTGAGTCCGTTCAGTCGGAAGGACGGTGCCGCCCTACTCGATCGGGTCTTCGAGAAGGCGACCCACATCCCCGTCTGGGTCCTCTCGCTCGGCAACGCCACCGTCAGCATCGAGGAGCTAGAGGCCAAGATGCGCATCCATGGCCGGGAGGTCCGCTCCACCTCGATCCAGTACGCACACAAGGCGTCGCTGGCCGCGAAGGAGTCCCGGGAGCGGAACCGCGAGTTCATCCTCGTTGCATGGGATCCTGAGGCCGCTCTGATGCAGAGCCTGTCGCCGGGGATGAGGCAACGCCAGGGGGAGGAAGTCCATTGATGGAGAGCACAGAGAAACGCATTGGTCCCAGGATGATCCCGCTGGGTGACCTCGAAGCGCATCCACTGAACGCGAACATCATGCCCGCCGACCTGCGAGAGAAGTTGCAGGCGCACATCCGACGGACGGGGCGGTATCCCCACCTGATTGTCCGGCCGCACCCGGAGGCGGCAGGGAAGTACCAGGTCCTCGACGGACACCATCGTCTCGACATCCTCAAGGAACTGGGCCACTCGGAAGCGCGATGCGACGTGTGGGAAGTTGACGACCGCGAGGCGAGGTTGCTACTCGCGACACTCAACCGTCTCGAGGGCAGCGACCTCCCGATCCGTCGGGCGCAGTTGATCCACGAACTGCTAGGCGAGATGAGCGCCGATGACTTAGGCGGTCTCCTGCCCGAGACCGACCGGCAGCTGGAAGAACTTCATAGCCTGCTCGAGTTCCCGGCCGATGAGGTAGCCGCCCTCCTGGAGGAACAGGCCGAGGAGGAGGAGCGGGTCTTGCCTCGAGTGATGAGCTTCGTGGTCTCCGGCGAGCAGGAGAAGGTGATCGAGCAAGCCGTCGAGATGGCCAGTGACGGCAAGCCGGGACGGGATCGCAGGGCGCGAGGATTGCTTAACCTGGCTCATCACTTCATGGAGGGCCGAGATGGGAAAGTCGCACAAGAAGGTTCGTGAGGAAGCCCGTCGGCTGTATCTGACTGGCGAGATGTCCACCAACGCGGAGATCGCGGCCCGAGTTCGCGTCAAACCTCACACCGTCGCTAGGTGGCGCAAAGCCGAGGAGTGGGATGATCTCCGTCTCAAGATCGATCTCCGTGCCGCGGAGATGTTCGTCGAGAAGATCGCCACCGACAGGGTGACGCTGAACGTCAGGCATTACCGTTTGTGGGACTTGTTGCTCGCAAGGCTAGGAGATGCTCTCAAGAACCAGAAGGCCACTGACGTTCGGGAACTGGAGCGCGTGGCCTCGATCCTCGAGCGATCACAGAAGGGCCAGCGGTTGGCCAAGGGTCTTTCAACCACCGGGGAGCCCGAGGAGGTCGTGAGGGCTCAGGCAGAGGCTGAGATCCGTCGCTTGATCGACAGCTTCGTTGACTCGGTCCGGGAGTACGTCAGCGATGAGGAGACCCGTGATTGTATCCGCCAGCACATTCTCTCGACGTTACCTGACGAGACGGATGCCGGAGCTGGCGAGCCCCGGGAGGCGATCGGTCAGTGAGCCGCTGGCCGAATGGGCCGTGCAGAACATCAGACTGGAGGGCAGGCCCTTCCGGTTCGAGGGCCACGAGTACCTGCGAGCGATCTACGACGATGTAAGTCCGCACGTCGTGCTCTCGAAGGCCGCCCAGATCGGCGGCACCGTCTGGGCGATCTTGCGGAGCTTGCATGCGTGCCTAAGTGGTCTGAACGTGCTGTACTACTTTCCAACCAGGACCGACGTAATCGACTTCTCGAAGAGTCGTGTGACTCCGCTGCTGAACGACAACCCGTTCCTCTCAAAGCTCATGACCGACACGGACACGGCCGGGCTGAAGCGCATCGGGGACGCTCACCTCTATCTCAGAGGCATGCTCTCGTCGGTGGGTCTGAAGTCGGTGCCCGGTGACCTGCTCGTGTTCGACGAGCTTGACGAGGCGCCACCCGCAGCGAAGGCGATGGCGAAGGAGCGCCTGGCACACTCGGACTACAGGCGCATGATCGAGCTCTCGAACCCAAGCCTTCCGGATTATGGCATCGACGAGCAATACGAGAAGTCCGACCAGCGACACTGGACGATCCGGTGCCCCGCCTGCGGCCAGTGGACGGCCCCCGTGAAGGCGTTCCCGACGAGACTGGGGGAGGAGGTGCGGATCATCCGAGCCAGAACCGATGGATCGCACTACCTGGCCTGCCCGAAGTGTGGGGGGGGAACTGGATGTCGCCCTGGGGGAGTGGGTACCTGACTTCCCCGATCGCAAGATCCACGGGTACCGAATCTCGCAGTTGTTCTCCTCGAAGGTCGATCCGGGGGAGGTCCTTGATGAGTACCGGACGACTCGCTTCGCCGACAGATTCTACAACTTGAAGATTGGCGTGGCATGGGCGGATCTCGAACGTCGCCTCGACATCGGGACGGTGCTAGCACTCTGCGGCGAGGCCCCGATGGTCGAACGTTCCGACCGCGGCTGTATCATGGGAGTCGACACCGGCAAACAGTTGCACGTCTCGATCCTGAGGAACGAAGGAGAGAAGCGGCACCTGATCCACCTGACCGTCGTCAATGACTTCGGTGACCTCGATGCCCTGATGGAACGCTTCCGCATCCGCCGCTGCGTGATAGACGGCTTACCCGAAACTCACGCCACCCGAGACTTCGCGAACCGGCATCCGGGCCGGGTGTTCCTGTGTTTTTTCAACGAGCATCAGCGGGGCAAGCCGAACTGGAACCGGGAATCCCACATCGTGCAGGTCAACCGCACCGAAGCTCTTGATGCCTCGCGATCCGCTATCCGCGACGCCCAAGTCGTCTTGCCTCGCCAGCAACCGATCGTCGAGGAGTTCGCCCAGCACCTCTCCGCGGATGCGAAGGTCTTGGAGGAGAACGAGGAGACCGGCGCAAAGCGGTACAAGTACGTCCGCACCGGCCCCGATCACTTCAGCCTGGCATTCACCTACGCGCTGCTGGCAACCGCCGCGGCCAAGAAACGAGCCGGGGTGTGGGGGAGGCGCTAGCAGGCGAGCTTGCGGACACCTTCACGGAGTTCCTCATCGCTGGGATGAGTGTACGCCACGGTGGTGAGCGGACTCGCATGCCGGGCGAAGCGTTGGGTGAGGAAGAGGTTCCTGGATGCCCGGTAGACGTTGGTGACTGCAGAATGCCTGAGGCTGTGAAAGCCATAGAGCCGATCGAACCCGGCCTCTTCCTGCCAGGCCCTGACGACGACTTGGATCCGGCGAGGGGAGATCCTGCGCCGCGACTGGCTGCAGAGGAGGGGGGCCTCAGGGCCGATGCCTTCGCCACTGCTGAGCTTGTGCCGCCAGAACGCGCGGAGTTTGGGCACCAGGGCGTCGGGCAGGAAGATGTCGCCTGTGCGGCCACGTTTGGCAATCTCAGGGCGCACACGGATGCGCAGGCGTGGCTTGCCATCGGAAAAGAACACATCGCCGACATCGAGGCCCACGAGTTCGCTCAGGCGAAGGCCCGTCCCGAGCGCCAACGCCACGATCAGGTGATCTCTCGGATGGGCGGCAGTGACTCGGAGCAGTGCATGCTGCTCGTCGCTGGTAAGGGCCGTCGGACATAGGCAGGGCATGGGTAGCTCCTTTCTCTGGTGGGTCGATTCATTCGCTTGGCGGGGACCGAGAAGTCAACGCTTGTTCTCTGCCGATGTCGGGCCAGCATGCAGCGGTCTTTGGAGTTGATGTTGCCGCGCAGGAGAGCGTTGCTGGGCAGTGGAAGGGAGGACACACCATGCGGTACGGACCCGATGACTCGCTGTGGGTCGTCACGGACCCGACCCCGAGTAGCACGCTCGGCGACATCATGTTCGAGGCCTCGCTGCGGGATCTCATCCTGCAGTTCAAGGGCGGGCTCTCCATGGACGATCACCCGACGCTCTTCACCGATGAGCGGGAAGCTGAGATCGAAGCCTACGGGCGTATGACCGCTATGCGTGCCTCGCAAGCCATCGCCGCGAGTGGGGCGGGAGCAGAACTGCAGGACGTGACGCGCGTTGAGCTACGCGGGCCCGACGGCGACCTGCTCTTCGAGGCTGACATTCCTCGGCTCGGCCACTAACGAAACCGGGATCGAAGGCGAGCACGTAGACGCCAACCGGTTCTGCGACGATGAACTCCCCGCAAAAGACGAACCATGCGTTTGCGGTCTTCAGTAGGAGGGAGGACAAACACCCGGGGCACCACGTCGCCGCACCGAGCGCGTAAGCCGCTGCGATATCAGGATGCTACGAGTATGTTAGGCGCATTGAGCCATGGTCCCGGCACCATGTGGCCCGTCCAGAGGTCGGAGGGGCCTCGGTAGGCACCGAAACCGGGTCCTGGGCCCCTTCCAAAGGCCCGTCTTGCGGCATCGCCCTAGGTCAGAAGTGCAGTTCCGCGGCCTCGGGCCAGGGGAAGCGGCGATTCTGCGGGCTCCGGCTACGAGAAGAGGCCCGTTTTGCGGCATAGAAATCACCTCGTGACCCCTGGTGCGCGTCTATCTTGCAGGCGGCGTGATCGCGCAAGTCCCTAGTGTGCTGGAAGGTGCCTGTGCGCGGGCAGCGTCGCACCGACCCTCCAACCCTGAAAACCGCGGGAATACTGCCCCAGAAATGCCCCTCCCGTGCCCGGAACGCACGGATCCTGCCGCCAGTATGCCGCCTCAAGCATGGATGTCGTCGTTGAATGGAAAAGGGACGTTCTTGCAAGGGGTTACGGCGACGAGAACGTTTCCCCAACGAATCCGACTGCCGCTTCATCTGCCGCTTTCCGCCTCGAACTCCTTGCCTTCGTGCGATATACTTGCACCGCCGCAAGGCCCTAGATCGTGACGCTGACGACCTGAGCAGAGGGGGGATGCATGTGGCGCTTGTTCTTTGCCCTGACCCTTGCCTGCCTCGCTCCATCACTCGCCGCCGCCGGAACCTGGTACGTCTTGCCTGATGGCTCCGGTGATGCGCCAACGATTCAGGCCGCGATTGACTCCGCGTCAGCAGGCGATGTGGTCGAGCTTGCCAACGGTACGTTCTCAGGTGAGGGGAACAGAGACATCGATTTCTTGGGCAAAGCCATCACGGTGAGATCGGAAAGCGGAGATCCTGATTCTTGCGTGATCGACTGCGAGGGTGCCGCGGGCGGATTTATCTTCGATTCAGGGGAATCCGCTGCCGCAGTGCTCGAGGCGGTCACCGTGACAAACGGATTCACTGCCTATGGAGGGGCTGTCTACTGCTCCTATGCTTGCCCCAGAATCCGGGCCTGTATCTTTGACCACAATCAGGCAACGGGCCAGGGTGGTGCGATCTACATCAACGGGACCGATCCGCTGGTCGAGGATTGCCTAATCATCAATAACCGCGCAAGCGCTGGCGGGGGGGGTTACTGCTTCAATCCACACTCACCTACGCTCAGTGGTTGTTTGATCGAGGGCAATATCGCCGGTAATGGGGGAGGAGGTGTCGCTTGCGTTGGCAATGCCGCTCCCGAGATTACGGATTGCCTCATCATCAACAATTCGTTGGAGTACAGTTCCGAGCAGAGTGTGCGTATTCCACGCCATCCCGGCC
>JAGMBO010000064.1 GCA_023129715.1 Candidatus Eiseniibacteriota bacterium
CTTGAGGGTCGGGAACTTCGGTCTAGCCGGTGCCAACGGGCCTGTGCCGGATCGAGTCCGCTTCCGGCGAGTCCGGCGCGGGGAGGGTGGTGGTGGTCAAGTAGGTGTGGACCGGTCGAGAATCCGTACGCTGTCGGAGATCGGAATCGTTGAGGATCATCGATGGCTGACAAGGTCCCATGGCGAGGTAGGGTCACCTCTGTCCAGCCACGCATCCGCCTCACCCGATCCTTCGACCAGCGGAACCACACCTATCTCGGCTACGTGCTGCAACTGGACGGCACGATCGGCACTGAGACCCGAACTTTCTCGATCGGCATCGGCAAAGGCGCACAGTCGAAGCATTCATTCCGTGTTGGTGATGAAGTCGCCGGTGAGTGCCTTCCAGTGGCCGATGAGCGGCTTGAGCCTGCCGAGTTCTACAAGGCCAGCAAGCTGAAGGTGCTCGCCCGGTGTGCCGAGCCTCCATCGGCACCACCCCCGTGGATGGGGACCCCGCCTGATCTGCCGACCTACCGCGAGCGTGGCCATCGGCGGCTCGACGCCCGGACCCACGCGCAGGCGTGTGCGGGTTGCCAGTGGGGTTGTCGGATGCCGGTGGAAATGATCATCGACCAGTGGAATCCGACGCAGCGGAAGTACCGGTTCGAGACCTTCTGCTACGGCCCGAAGTCGTGCGCCCTCTACAGGCCGGGTCCCACCCGCAAGGTTCCGGGCCGTCGGGGCATGACTTGGGAGGAAGAGGACTGGATTGATGAGGATGCTACAGGCCATCGAGGCCCGGACGAGTGATTCGGTGCCTTTCTCCAGGGCGGTGCCAGCGCGCGTTTGGGCAATGGGACATCATGGAAGGGCTTTGCATGCCCACCGGCCGGACCTCCCGCTCTGGCCCGGCGAGGCGCGGGGTGGTAGGATCAGGTAGCTGAAAGTGGGTGAACGCCTAGTTCTATCTGGGCCAAGCCGACTTGTTGGTTGCTGACTGAGAGTGAAGGGAGGCCATCCATGGCTACCGTGCCCAAGCGGGTTGCCGATCGGTTCAAGAAGCATGTCCCCGCGTTCCAGCGGGTGCTGCAGAGCGCCCGAGTCAGAGATGTCAACGAGTCCGATACCGTGACCATCGTAACCGACATGCTCTCAACGGTCTTCGGATACGACAAGTATTCCGAGATCACCAGCGAGCAGGCAATCCGGGGCACGTTCTGCGACCTAGCGGCGGTCGTTGACGGCGAGACCAAGTTCCTGATCGAGGTCAAGGCCATCGGCCTCACCCTGAAGGAGAACCATCTCAGGCAGGCGGTCGGCTACGGGGCCAACCAGGGCATCCAGTGGGTCGTTCTGACCAACGGCATCGACTGGGAGATCTACCGCCTCCGCTTCGAGAAGCCCATCGACTATGACCTCGTCTGCTCGATGGACTTCCTGACCTTGAACTCCCGCAAGAAGGACGACCACGCCAAGCTGTTCCTGCTCTGCAAGGAGGGCCTCGCGAAGGCGGCCATTGAGGAGTTCGCCGCACGTACGCAGATCCTCAACCGCTTCGTCCTCGCCGCCCTCATCCAAAGCGATATCATCGCGAATGTCCTGCGTCGTGAGATCCGCCGCCTGTCCCCGGACGTGAAGGTGTCTGCCGACGAGATCAAGGACCTGCTCGGCGATGTTCTGAAGCGGGATGTCGTCGAGGGCGAGGCTGCCGTACGGGCCCGTCGGCAGGTTGGGAGGGCAGCGGGGAAGATGCTGCGGAAGAGACAGTCCAAGGCGGCAGCAGGACCCTCAGGCTCTCCTGTCGACACAATTGACACAGAGCAACCGGAGTCCGACTCTGCTGCCGGGTTTCCACAATAGGTTGCTCAGGCTCTCCGGACACTGGTCATGACAATAGCTGCATCATGTGTATGCGTGTAGCCTGCCACATTATTCTGAAGCCCTCCTGCTGATTACTTAGCGTGACAGATCCAGACTTTCCTTGCAGCATAGCGTGCCGTTGTTGGCCTCAGTTGCAGATTACGGTGCGTGAGATTCCAGGATGTTCCATTTTCGGTTGACGCCGGTGAGCTCCGCGATGGGTTCACCGCGGGGCGTGCATTCCCCGAAGGTCAGAAGGGCAGATCATTCG
>JAGMBO010000065.1 GCA_023129715.1 Candidatus Eiseniibacteriota bacterium
TCATGATCCACCCCGAGACCGTGCGACGTCATTCTGGACCTCCAGAAAGGAGGATCCCAGATGACCTACAAGGAGCACGGTATGTGGGAGATCTTGGAGGTTCTGCGCCGTCACTGGCGTGGGGACAGTCAGGTTCAGATCCAGGCGACCACCGGGTGCAGCCGGACGACCATCCGTCGCTGGCTGGCCGGTGCCCGGGATCTCGGGTGGCAGGTCAGTGGCGGAGAGCCCGACGAGGCTTTGGCCGCCCGGATCCTCGAAGAGCTGCGCCCTGGACGGAGTTCATCTGACCCCGGGCGGACAGAACAGCTGCTCTTAGGGCATCGCGATCAGATCCACAGCTGGCTTGCCGGAGAGCCCGGGCAGAAGCGGGGTCTGCGGCTGACCAAGGTGCACACGCTTCTGACCCGCCACGGTGTTCGGGTGCCCTACAGCTCGCTGCACCGCTTTGCGGTCAAGCACTGCCAGTTCGGTGCCAAGCGCTCAACCGTGCGCATGGCCGAGGTCGCGCCCGGCGAGGTGGCGGAGATCGACTTCGGGAGACTGGGGCTGGTCTACGACGCGGCTGTTGATCACCGACGCAGACTTTGGGCGCTGATCGTCACACTCGTTCACAGTCGCCACCAGTATGTTCACACCACTTTCTCGCAGAAGCTGCACGACTTCATTGATGGCATCGAGGATGCCTGGGAGTTCTTCGGTGGGCTCACGGCCCGCGCGATTATTGACAACCTGCGTACGGCCGTCACCCGCGCTGATCGCTACGATCCAGTCTTCCAGCGCACCTTCGAGGAGTACGCCCGGCATCGTGGCTTCGTGATCGATCCGGCCCCACCCACCATGCCCACCGGGAAGCCTACCGTGGAACGCTCGGTTCCCTACGCACGCGACAATTTCTTCGCCGGCGAAGACTGGCGCGACCGCGATCACGTCCAACGCGAAGCTCTCCGCTGGTGTCTCGAGGTAGCCGGCACCCGTCGACACGGAACGACAGGCCAACGACCACTGGTGGTCTTCGAAGCGG
Organism: Candidatus Eiseniibacteriota bacterium; assembly: GCA_023129715.1. Lineage (GTDB taxonomy): Bacteria > Eisenbacteria > RBG-16-71-46 > CAIMUX01 > WJJG01 > JAGMBO01. The sequence goes on from JAGMBO010000065.1 coordinate 1,025, forward strand.
TCGAGAAGCCCGCCCTGAAGCCCCTGGTCGGAGAACGCTTCGATACACCCGCCTGGGGAGAGTGCTCTGTCCATCCAGATCACCACATCCAGTTCCAGAAGGCCCTCTACTCGGTCCCCACCCGCTATCTGCGCAAGCAGGTTGACGTCCGGGGTGATCGCGCCCTGGTGCGCATCTACTACCGGGGAACGCTGATCAAGACGCACCCCAGGCGGCCCCCCGGCGGCCGCCACACCGACTACGAGGACTACCCGCAAGAGAAGAGGGCCTACGCCATGCGTGATCCCAAGCGCCTGATCGATCAAGCACAGTCGCGTGGAACACACATCGGACGCTTCGCCCGGCAGCTGCTTTCCGGCACCTTCCCGTGGGCCAAGTTGCGCCAGGCCCAGAAGCTGATCCGCCTGGCTGAGAAGTACGGCCCTGCACGTGTCGATCGCGCTTGCTGCCGAGCGTTGGCATTCGATCTGATCAACGTTCGTCGCCTCGAACGCATCATCCACCATGGCCTGGATGATGACGCCGAACTGGCCACCCCCAAGGGCCAGATCGTTCAGCTGTCCGCGAAGTTCATGCGTCCGGCGGGCAGCTTCACCCACCAACCCAATCCCAAGGAGGAACCCTATGATGGAGATCAAGAACTCGCTGAAAACGGTTCTGAAGAGGCTACGCCTCTCAGGGATCCTGACGACCCTGCAGGATCGGGTAGCCTACGCGAAGAAGACCAAGCTGGCGCCCCAAGATTTCCTGGAGTTGATCCTTCAGGACGAGATTGACCGGCGGGATCAGAACAACCTCCAACTGCGTCTACAGCGGGCCAGCTTCGCAGAAGAGCAGACCTTCGAAGAGTTCGATTGGGACGCGAAGATCACCTTCGATCGTGACCGGGTGCGTGATCTCTTCAGCCTCGGGTTCCTCGAACGGAGAGAGGACGCCATCTTCCTTGGCCCTGTGGGCGTGGGTAAGACCTTCTTGGCCTCCGCCCTCGGGCATGCCGCCTGCCGGGCCGGACGCCGGGTGCTCTTCATCAGGGCCGACAAGATGTTCAAGGAACTTCGCCAGGCCCGCGGCGATCACTCTCACGAGAAGGCCTTGCGACGGCTGCTTGCACCCGATCTCCTAATCATTGACGATTTCGGGCTTCGCCGGCTCGATGCAACTCAGTCGAGCGACATCTACGAGGTCGTCATCGAACGCCATCGCCGTGCCTCGACGATCTTCACGAGCAACCGCGGAGTGGAGGAATGGATCCCGCTCTTCGACGATCCGATCCTGGCACAGAGCGCCTTGGACCGACTGGCGCACAACGCCCACCAGGTCGTCATGGAGGGAGAGAGCTACCGGAAGCACCAAAGACCCGGTTGTGGAAAACTTGAAACCTGAAAACGGAGGATGTACGGTCACATCAAGCGTGGTCTCGGGGAGCCTGGATCAAGAATGTGAGAAACCCTGGATCATGATCCCGAGAAATGACACCGACTTCCTGCTCTTCTGAACTTGGCCCGCATCCGCAGGCTCCACCACCCGTTTCTGTCTCTTCCCTCGACTCCAGAATGCCATGATCTCCCTCCACTCCGTTGTCACGTCCGGCCTCGGAATGGAGAACATGTCAACCTATTGATCGGGGAAATCACGGACAGGAGTTGTTAGACGCTACAGTAGTCCGCTCAATCTGACATCTTACTTCGATCTGCTAAGCTGCTTGTTTGGCCTCGTCGTCTCCGCAAGGAATCTGTCTTGAGTTTCGTGGTATTGCGCATGCGTGCTCGACCCGAGATACTCCTGATCGATCTCCCGAGTACCGTGCTCGGACGGCTCATTGGACGGGAATACTTGGCCAATTGGCGGCCGCTGCCCTCTCTCATCGACCGAAAACGTTCGCCACACAGTCCTTGAACGCACAGCTACTACGGTGCTTACGCTTCGTTCGAGTTTCTTGACTATACGCCACAGAGCTAGGCCATTCACCCGGAGGCGCCAACCACCCGGCGGCCAAAGGACCTCCTTTGCTTCAGTCATTTGCTCAGTGGCTCTGCGACTCTCTCGAGAATCAATCTGGTTGGGTGGCCACGCATGTGAGGGTGTGGCCAGCAAACTCCGTCTAGCTGACCTCGGATGGTTCACCTGGCATGTTTCACGTGGCTCTCAGCATCAGCCCTAGCGTCGCCCCCCCCAGCTGACTGTGATCCCTTGATACGGAAGTAGTCCCCCTTGGATCCTGGCCTCGACCCTTCGGTCATCCTCTGCCGTCACCTGGCAGACCTCGGGGTTCATGGACCGATCGTGGGAGAAGTGAACGTTGTGAAGAAAATCTCCGCTGGGGAAGATCACTTCCATTGTCAAGTTGACAGTGTTGCGTCGGACCTCAACGCTGACTTCCCCGCCGTTCATTCGCTCAAAGCTGTGGGTTACGATTACTAGCTTTCCCCACTCCCCTGGACCCAATTCGATTTCCTGGTACATGCTGATGGTTCGCGGCGCCTCCGTCTCGTATTCGACCCGTGACTGCAATTCGTCTACCGACCACTGGATCTTGCCCGCAGGTTCCTCGGATCCGAACCTATCGAATGGAGTAAACTCAAGACTCTCAACGGCCACAAGTCTAGGATCGAAACGCTCCATTGGAACGTTGAAATCCGCGAAACTCACGTGGAGAGGGTGCGGCAATGTATTGTCCGTGGGGTTCTGGACCGTCAACCCACAAGAGACCGTGCTCCTCAGCCAACTGGCCTGCTCCTCCGATGTCCATCTCTGTCCTCGAAGTGAATCAAGAATCACGCTTACATGAAAGTCCCTGTAACAAAGTGCCGGCGTGAGAACGGATTGCACCACCGATCTCGCAACTTCTCTTGAACCCGCAAGCTCTTGCAGAACGTATACTAGCGCCTCTTCGCTCATATTGGAGATCGAGCGCCTCTCCCCAGCCAGTGCATCCTCCAAGACCTGCTGTCTGGCCTCCGAGAGTCTCTCGTTAAACCCCAGACTTGCGTTGTGTTGCGTCAACATCCCCACGCCGTTACCGACAAGAAGGGCAGCGCCGGCGGTAATCAACGTCGGCAGATATGACCGGAAACGTGAATGGCGTGGAGTCGTGAGCGCGACAACCATCGCTGCTGTAAGACTGGCAAGGCCTAGAGCGAGAGTGCTAAGCATCAGCCACAATGTTATGCTCATTGGATCACTCCGTCCTGCCAGCAGGCAGAATAGCCTGCTCCCACCAGTACACTTCGATTCCTTGATACGGGAGTACTCCGCCGTTGATCGATGCGAGGACCTCCTGATGATCCGGGGTTTCGAGGCAAACTGCCTGTCGATTGCGCTCCGTGTGATGGAACCGAACGTCCGTTTCGAAAGCTGGACCCGGTAGAACGACGCAGAGTCTAAGTCTACGAGTCGGGCGCCGCACTCGGAGACTGATGTACCCTTCTCCTCTCTTCTCCCAGCCCTTGCTGTGGAGGATGACTCTCGCAGACTCGCGGGCGCCAAGTGCGATTTCCGTGAGGAGTAAGGCACTCCGCCGATCTGGGTCCACCAGAACCCTTCCAGTGGCCTCGTCTGGGCCCCATCGGCTACTCTTCCTAGGAATCAGCTCTTGGTGACGGTCGTACACCAGCACAAGGAGCGATTCCGCCGAGAACAGATCCGAGGCAGGCACGTTGGGGGGTTTTGTGAGGCCGCAGAAAGACAACTCCAGCCAATGTGTCAGTCCATGATTCCGATCATTCCAGACTCTGAGAGTTTCCTTTCTGGTGCTCGCAAGCCATCCGCGCCGAGCGGCCTCGTCCCATTGTGGGCCAGACAGCGTCCCCAACTCAACTTTGACACAATGGTCCCTGTAGTGAACGTCCGCGGGCATCAGAATGGAGTTTACCGCCGCGATCGCGATCTCTGCATCTCCAAGGCGAGGAGTTAGAAACTCGGCCAAGCGGTTGTCGTTCCATCCTGAGGATTCACGGAAAAGTGTCTTTTCCAGATGCGCCTGCAGACTATCCAGGCCCGCGGCTTGCACCCTGTGAATGACTGTCTGCTGAACAAAGGCAGATCCGTCGGCTACTAGTATGCCTAGGCCTGCAATGATGAGGCCGGGTATAATGCGACTCCATTTGGGTTCAGCGCCCACGATGTACATCACTCCAGCAGCGAGTAGCATGCCATCAGCAAGAAGAACAAGGGCCCAGAATAGGATACCGAGGATAGGGTGAACTGGTGGTGCCCAGATTAGATTGACTATGGGGATCCCCAGTCCTGCGATGAAACAGACTACTAAGAGCGCTCGGTGCAGGGTGAATAGAATCCGAGCCTTATTGAAAGGCTGGGTCGGATGTTCGCCTGTCCGCTCCAAGGTCGGCATTGCACCATTCCTCCAAGCCATGAAGCGTCGCCGTGTCTGCCTTTGGTCTCGCTGCTTGGATCAAGAACACTTGCGATAGGGAATCGACACAAGATTCCTTTACCGTGGCCTACATTCTGCCCGCCTGGTGAGGCATCGGCAAGTCTAAAGCAGACCTTGCCCGAGGCTCGTCCGTTTCCGTTCCTGTCTGTCCCGAAAACTCCTATATGGCGTATGGTCAAGGAATACAGCCGACCTGCAATTGCTTCCCAACCTATGAGTTGAGCGCGTGGTATCGTCGCGCTTTGTGACCAGTTGACGAGCCTCTCCCCTCTGTCCGATGGTGCCCATTTCCTCAAACGGGCAATCGGGTCAACCATGAACTTTGTCCTGCAGCCTTGGCAGCTTCTCCTTCTCATCCTGGCCAGCTGGGTCAACCGACAGCAGCAAGGAATCATCGAGTACTTGCGCATCGAGAACCAAGTCTTGAGGGAATCGCATGGCCGGAAACGGATCAAGCTAAACGACGACCAGCGGAGACGCTTGGCGGTCAAGGGAAAGATCCTAGGGCGAAAGATACTCGGAGAGATTGCGACAATCGTAAGGCCCGACACGATCATGCGCTGGCACCGGCTGCTCGTCGCCCAGAAATGGGATTACAGTCACAGGCGCAAGAAGGTCGGGCGACCTCCTGTTTCTCAAGCCATCGTCGGACTCGCACTCCGCATGGCGCGCGAGAATCCGACCTGGGGCTACGACCGCATCCAAGGTGCCCTGGCCAACCTGGGTGTCCCTCCCGAAAACTCGAATGCCCAGCCATCTTGATAGTTGCGGCCCGCATCCCGCAGACTCCCCCGCTCATCGCTCTAGCACCTGAGGACACGCATCCTGGGGGACCTGTGCCGACACCTCTAATCGTACGCGCCGCCGCGGCCTTCGTCCAGAGCTTCTTCCGATCCCGGCTTTCCCTGCAGAGCAAGATCCCGGCGCTTCGGCATCAACTCCGTGTCCACCAGCGGACTTGCTCTCGACCCGGCTGAAGCCCGCGGATTGGATCCTCTGGTCCTGGCTCGCGCGCGCCTGGTCCGGTTGGCGGGCAGCTCTGGTCTTCGTGCAGGTCGAGACCGTCCTCGCCTGCCGCCGACGGAAGTTCCGGGAGTACCGGAGAGAGCTGTCTCGCTCAGGAAGTCCCGGTCGGCCATCGATCCCTCGCGAGGTCCGCGATCTCATCCGGAGAATGTCGTCAGCCAACCCGCTCTGGGGCGCACCGAGAATCGTCGGCGAACTCGGCAAGATCGGGATCGACGTCCCGAAGTCGACGGTGGCGAAGTACATGGTCCGCCGTCGGCGCCCGCCGTCTGCGACCTGGCGGGCCTTTCTCAAGAACCACATCCAAGACATCGTCGCCGTAGACTTCTTCGTCGTACCGACGGTGCGGAACCGGATCCTCTTCGTCTTCCTGATCCTCGCCCACGATCGCCGCCGAGCCCTTCACTTCGACGTGACCACGAATCCGACCACCGAATGGACGGCGCAGCAGATCGTCGAAGCCTTCCCGTGGGAGGAAGCCCCACGCTACCTGCTGCTCGGAGTCGAGCGTCTATCGGATCTTGAAGAGCTTCGATCTCGTGGCCAGCCCGGCCTACATCGTCCTCTCTGCCAAGGATCGCTTCGATTCTCCGACGAAGCGGGTCCACGAGCTGTGGCAGACGGACTTCACGTACTTCAAGATCATCGGCTGGGGCTGGTACTACTTGCTGACCGTGCTCGACGACTACAGCCGCTACATCATCGACTGGAAGCTGTTCCCGACGATGGGGACCGAGGATGTCAAGGAGCTGCTGGATCGGGCGATCGCGAAGACTGGGATCCAGGACGTGGCGATCCACCATCGTCCCCGGCTATTGTCAGACAACGGCTCGTGCTTCATCTCGAAGGAGTTACGGAAGTACCTGCAGAAGCAAGAGATGCAGCACACCCGCAGCCGGCCCTACCATCCGATGACGCAGGGGAAGATCGAGCGCTACCATCGGTCGCTGAAGAACGTGGTCACGCTGCAGAACTATTACCTGCCCTGGGTCCTGGAGGAGGAGCTCCGCCGGTTCGTCCCCTACTACAACCACGAGCGTGTCCACGAGTCGCTGGAGAACCTGACACCGGCGGACGTCTATCATGGGCGAGGGCGGGAAATCCTGACCGCTCGGGAGAGGCTGAAGCGGCAGACCTTACGCCGCCGGCGCCGCTACAACAAAGCCCTGCCGGAGAGAAAGGAGGAGCTGATCCGGCCCGCGGTGTTCCGGGAAGTGTCTCTTAATCTTGAGCCCTGTTTGTCCCAATGTCTTTGACGACGCACAGCCGAGTTTCAGCAGTTCCCCGTGTATCCGCGGTGCCCCCCAGAGCGGGTTCACTCGTGACATCTGGCGAATCAGCTCGCGGATCTCAGGAGACACTCTGGGTCGCCCCGGTCCTCGGCTCTTCCACCACCAATAGAGTCGGAATCCCCTGCGATGCCATCGAATTACCGTATCGGGCTTGACCAGGATGAGTGACCTGTCCCAATCATCCCAGATCCGTGAGAGGATCACCCACAGTCCTCGGTCCCTTTGCTGGAGCCGCGGTTGCTTCACCGATCGGCGCAGGACCTGGATCTGGTGGCGAAGAGCGAGGTTCTCCAAGACGAGCGCCTGGCGCGACTTGATGACTGATGCTGCTGTGCGAAAGGGTAGTGTTATCATCTATATGAGGCTGAACGACCGAGGCTGTAACGTCAAGCGGCCCAACGTGGACGGGTTTATGGAAGGGACAGGCCGTGCTGAACAGGGTGGCAAGCCAGGCCATGGTGCTGGTATCCTTGATGTAGATCGGCCGCTGACCGGGAATCACGAATCGAGAGCGTGGCCGAGCGGGGTGTCGGACAGCAAGTGGGATCTCACGTAGGCCGATCCGGCTGCCGCACCTGCCCGACAAGTCCAACAGAAGCAGGCCGATGCGGTTTTCGCGATGGACCGGCGATGATCCGCCGGGCGAGTTGGTACTACCGGTCGCGGGCGAAGGATCAGTCGGCGCTCATCCAACGCATCCGGGAGATTGCGGTGACCCGGCCGCGATTCGGCATTGGACGAATCCACACCCTGCTGCGACGGGAGGGTTGGTTGGTGAATCGCAAGCGAGTTCATCGGCTGTATCGCTTGGAAGGACTGCGGGTTAGAATGCGTGTTCGCTGCCGGAAGCGGCAGTCGCTCCATCGAGGCCCGGTTCCCCGGCCGGTTGGGCGAGACGAGCATTGGAGCATGGATTTCGTTCACGATCAGCTGATCAGCGGCAGGAGGTTCCGGATTCTCACAGTGCTTGATCAGTGGAGTCGCGAGAGCGTGTTGATGGAGGTGGGTGTCTCATTGCCCGGGCGCTCGGTGGCGGAGGCGCTCGATCGGGTCTCGGTTCTCCGGGGCCTTCCGAGGGCGCTTACCGTGGATCACGGCACCGAGTTCACCTCAAGGGCGCTCGACGAGTGGGCCTGGCGGCACGGTGTAGAGCTCGACTTCATCCGGCCGGGGAAGCCGATCGACAACGCGCTCATCGAGTCTTTCAACGGGCGGCTGCGGGATGAGTGCTTGAACGCGAACGAGTTCCTCTCGATCGAGGATGCGTCCCGGAGGATCCAGGCATGGCGGGAGGACTACAACCACTGTCGCCCGCACGGCTCGCTCGGGAACCTGACCCCGAGTGAGTTCGCCGAAGGAGGTCAGGAGAACCTGAAGGAAGCGGCCCGCTCTGCTTGAAACCTGTCAGAAAAAGGGGGAGAGCTCAGGCGCAGGCGGTGTGAGTTAGAACGTGGTACGAAGTGTGGGGTCCGGTCAGTCGGGGGTGATCGCGAGGGCGATGAAGTCCATAGGCGCGAGACGAGAAGGATGGGGCCGTGACGATCAAGGTCCTCATAAGCCCCGGACAAATGAGGTTCGTAGCCTGCCGGATTCTCGACTACCTCGCCACTCCCTCCGGCCGCTTGCTGTACATGCTAGCCGTGCTCGTGATCGTTATCCCTGCCGGGGTTCTTCTTCGCTTCATCCCCTGGAAGGAGACACTCGTCCGCCTCTCTGTCTGGGCCGGCGCCAATCCAACTGATCCCCGCTTGGGCAGCGTGATCGACACCTTGGCGACCAACCTCTCAACCGCAATCGCCGCATGCTTTGCCGTGTGGTTTGGTATCGTTCGCAAGCCTACCACAGTCCTCGCGTTCCTGCGGCGGCGCATGGCCCCGATCAATCTAGGACTGGACCGTACCGATCTCGACAACTTCGACAAGTACTTCCGAGCAGTCGTCAGTCGCGTTGATGAACTGCTTCCGGACGAACTCCGTCCGTTCTGGGAATTGCCCGCATTGGAGCGCCTCACCACTCTGCCTCACTCCCGCTTGCTCCATCCCCACTGCACACGCAGGCGCGACGACAACAACGTCGCGGCAGATCAACATATAGATGATATCTGGCGATTCTTGGGAGACGAGTTCCTCTTCGCTTCGCGGGTCACATCCCCACCTCTCATGCTCCACGGCGAGCCCGGATCCGGCAAGTCCACCATTCTATATCATCTCTTCGCAGAACGGGCCGTACGCCTCAGGCAATACAAGAACGGGTGGATTCCTCTTCTCCTATTCGCCCACGACCTTACCCAGGCTGACGTGCAACGTGTTCACTCATTAGAGGACCTCCTCGTTCGCTACTTCACTAGCGCTCATACGCGGAATCCTGGACAAGGTCTTGATGCCGCGGTTCAACTCATCACCCAGAAGTATCATCAGAAGCAGTTCCTCCTTATCGTCGATGGCCTCGACGAACTCCCCGAACGGGATCGCTATTTCGAGATGATTGAACAACTTCGCCGACTGATTGCGGATGACATGGAGCATAGACGCGGTTCAAGGAACGCCAATCGTTACATCCTCTCCTGTCGCACCGACGATAACCCCGACACGTTTCAGGGCAGCCTAGTAGAGATTCGCCCTCTCGACTTCGCGCAGAGCACACGCTATCTATCAGCGGTTGCCGATCTTTACAGCCATGGACGGTTTTACAACCAAGAGCGGACTCGCCGGGCGCGGAATGCTCTGCGGGGACTGAAGGAATCCGCGTCCCGGAGTCTCCTGCGGAACTACATGCGCAATCCGTATTTGCTGTACCTCATAGGAAGGTACTATGAAGCGGGTGGTGAACAACCGGCCGAATGGCTCGCTCCGGTGTTCCGGTCCGTTCTCAAGCGGGAGCTGGGCAAGGTCCACAACGATCGCCGTGTTGCCGTCCCTGGAAGAGCCCTCCTTTTCGGCCCAGCGGTGGACGATAGTGAAAGCCTGATTCGGCAGCTTGAGGGTGTGATCGGGCCATTCTGCTTTGAGCGCACCTATGACCGGGGAGAAGACATCGATGCTTCAGCTCGCTTGCCCGGCAGGGAGGCCGACTTTTACGAAGCCGCTCTACGCAAAGGACTCGGCGTCGGTGCATGTCTGTTCGGAAATGGCAACTCCAACGGTGCGCTTGCCCTGTACCACCGCGACCCGTCGTCCTCTCGGGCCAACGAGGCATTGGTTAATGCGCTTGCGGCCATCACGGACAGGACCGGCCACGGAGTTCTGGATACTCTGAGAGATCTCGTGCCCCTTCACAATCTGAAGGCGTTCGAGCATGAGGCTTGTGAGGTTATACGCAGGACCGCTCTGGCGTGGCTTAAGGATGCCCGTCTTGCGGAGGTTGATGATCCTCCGGGTCTTGCACCGTCGTTGTCTCGGTTTCGGCACCGCCGCATGGGTGAGTACTTCGCCGCGAAGTGCCTGGACGGGAGCCCCACTGCCCTCGATCTGCTTCGACCTCGGCTTGAGAATGCGTGGATACGTGAACCTCTACGAATATTCGCGGCGGTGGCGGTCGAGCCGAGTCCACTGTTTCTTGCCTTTCTGCAGAGATGCAAGGACTTGACCGGCGAGCCTAGGCAGGTCGTCGATGTCCTCATGAATGCGGGAGCGGCTGCGGAGTACTTGCCCCGCTTGCGGCGACCACGCTCGGGCTCTGCTCAGCATCTGCAGGACGCAGTTCTCGCAATCGCGACGCGGGCACTGGAAGAGGCGTACGCAAGCCTCGTCCGCGCCGACGGCCGAAAGCTAGTTGGGGATTGCCTTACCGTTGCGAGTCAGGTCGTTACAGCGGAGTGCTGGCTAGTACTCGACAGGCAACGGAGAGAAGTTGCGTTTCGCTCTGCCACCGAACATATCGACCTACGATGCTTGGCACAGGAGATGCTTCGCGTCACGGCCCAAGGATCGGGTCGTGACCATGTGAAGGCGTACCGGTGGCTCCTTCCGCTCAACGCGTCGTTTCCCCGACTAGGCCTTTCTCGACTCCAATTCCGCATGCTCGTAGCCCACGCATGGCCATTCTTCTGGAAGGAGTACGGCGAGGCCCTGCGGGAAACTCACCCGACGGGGCGGAGTAGGGTACTTCCCCGGCTGGCGGCCCAATCCGTGAACCTCGTTTCCCTTGGGTGGGTCCTTGCCCCTTACTTCTTCGTCTGGGTCCATTGCGGTTCACTCTGGCGGTTCGCACTTCTTGCTTTTGTTCTCCTCCTGCAGTCCGCGGCAGCCGGCTTCGCCCAACTCCGATCCTGGATGGATTTCCGGCCAGCCTTCTTCAAGCTACTTCCATGGGCCATAGTCTGGGGGATGAAGCTCTCTTGGGCAAGGTCCATGGCCCTTCGCCCTTCGGCTCATCAAGGCCCTATTCCGACAAGCGAACCGCGGACCTCCCCGACAGGAGGGATTCGCGGGCAGACTCCGCCACCACCGACTCCTCCGTCTCCCCCGCGGAGAAATTGGTGGCGTGTCCTGGCGGTAGGTGGAGTCGTCATCATTGTCGCTCTAACTGGCTGGGTCGTTCGGCAAGAGGTAGTACCCCAAGTGGAACGATGGGTCGTGCGGCACCAGCACCAGGTTCTCCGTGGCCGCGTCGACGATGCTGCGATTCACCTGTCGAGGATTTCCACGGAGGCTCGGCAACGTAGAGATGCGGCAACAGCCGATGAGCTGGGGGCCCTGGCGGCGGAAGCGAGAGCGTATGCACAGCAGATGGCGAGGTATGCAGAAGAGAGTCGGGAGATCCAGAGTAGCCCAGGGTCATCATCGGATAGCTCGATCAGCGGGACTTTTGAAGCGTTTCAAGACCTTGGTAGGCAGGCGCGTCTCGCGGCCGACACCCTGGAAGTTAGAGCCCGAGAGCGCGCCAGAGTTGAGTCGCTTCTGGGCAAGATGGAATCACTCCGAGGCGACTGGACGGATCTTCTGAAGCAGGGAGAGAGTATCCGTGGCGAAGGGGATGAATCTGTAGCCGACCCGGAGGCGGAGACCCGGATCATAACCTGTGATAAGTGGCAGCAGGCGCTCCGGAATCTACGATCACAGCTCTCGATCGCTCAACTAAGACCATTGCGGGAGCAGTACTCCGACACCAAGGAAGCCGCAGCTGCCCTGGATACACTGGGCAGGATGGAGGATGACATAGCGCAGCTACGCGAACGCTACGAGTATCAGGTTGCCCCGAGTCGGGAACGGAAGCGTATCTCCAGTGCCATCGCGGACGCCAGAGACCTGATATCGAGGGGGCGTCGAGTCACAGAGGGTTTGCAGAGGTCAGGAAGAGACGGCGTCCAGGCCCTCTCCAGGGCCGACCGTATCGCGCGGGAATGGCTGAACGCCGCCGTGCCGACAAGAGGTAGATTAGAGAGTGCCCAGCAGGGTCTTCTTCCTACGACACTGGTCCAGGAAGCGGTGACGGTGGCTACACAGCTAGGTGATCTGGAGACGGTCGTGACGGAACAGCGAAATGCAGTGCAAGATCAGCTCGCGCAGATTCGGTTTCAAGAACATAGGAAAGAGGTCGATGAACACATACGAAGAGGAGCCGACCTACTCACATCCCAGGGTACCGAGGAGACTGAACAGACTCTCCGTGGCAGACGAGACGTTCTCGTAGCATGGCTGAATACCGCGCGCCGGATCATGCTGGGACTTCAACCGTCTTCGGAAGGGGCCAATCGAGCCGAGGCGGGAACCCTTCGGGTCCAACTCTCCTCCATTACGACTGAGATTGCAGCCGAGCGCGACCGGGTGAATGACCGGTTGGCCGCCATGGCGCTGGCCAGGGAAGAGGCTAAAGCGGTCAGTCAGAAACTGCAGGCAGCCAGAGCTGATGCAGATGAATTGCTCGATGGTGCAGAATGGAAGGTCCTCGCTCGTTCTCTAAACGATCTGAAAGCCAACCTCACCAATGCCCCGGTGATAGAAGCGGTGGCACGGGCCGAACATCCCTCCCTGTCTGCGGTAAGACGCGCCCTTCAGACCCTAAATGAACTCGGAGGGTGGCAAACGCGCGTCTGGGAAACTGCATCCGCTCTTGCTGACTTCGAGCAGCGGCTACTGGACGTCATCGAGCGGCTCGACGCTTCCGGAACCGGTTCCGAGGCGATGGAGAGGCGGCTTCAGGAGAGGCAGGCGGAGGTCCAAGCGCATAGAAAACTCTTGGATGTCTACCGGGATTGGCAGACCCGACACGTCTCAAGTGACCTAGGGGATAGGTTGAGGGGAACCCAAGTCGAACTAGTGAAGAAGCAACGAAGGGGTAACGAGATCTTCTTGACGGTTGTAGTGATGTCGGTCTGTTTCATTGGGGCAGCGGCGATCGCGTATATCTTCAGTTCTTGGAAGCAAATGCGGGAGCTGCGAAAGATCCCGAATACATTCGAGGATCTTGCTGGGTTTCTTAAACGGCGGGGGCTTGCGGTGAGAGTCGCGTTGGCTGCTGTCGCGCGGTTGGAGCAGACCGCGATCGGTATGATGAGTCAGATCAAGGGCCACGATCAACGGAAGTCTGTGGCGGATGCGCTGGTCAGGAAGCTGGAGGCTCTTCAGAAGGAGCTTCAACATTGGAAGGGCGAAAACGTTGACCGGGTCGCTGGGCGTCTACAACAAGCGATTGAGGGAATTGACAAGGAACGCAATCGATAAGGAAGGGACGTATGCCCAGGGCTTTGCGTCGCATGGAGGGTGGCAGGGCAAGTGACGCAGTCAGCCTTTTGGCGAACTGCGCTGAGCGGGCTGAGTACGGCTGCGTCATCACAATGGACGGTGTTTGGGAGTGTCAAGTTCTCTGTGTAAACGGCGGTTCATCTAACTTGGCACCCGATCGCCGAAGACGATCGCGAAGTGGTTCAGCGCTGCCCGCCAGTCCTTGATCGGTCGGCTCCAGCGCTCCGAGGCCTTCGTGATCGCCAGGTAGAGGACCTTCCGGACTGAGTCCGCCGTCGGAAACGCCCCCCGCTTCCTTGTCACCTTTCGGATCGCCGCATTGATCGACTCGATCGCATTCGTCGTGTAGATCACCTTGCGGATCTCCGGCGGGTAGGCGAAGAACGGGATCACCCGTCGTGGTCCGCGAAAACTCGGAATGTCACTCTGGGAGGCCGACCCCCGGATCATTCTACGATCCTCTGCACCGTGCGCACACTCGTTGAAGCTCCACTCGGCTGTGCATCCTGAGGACTCCATCGCCCGTCGCCTGCTCGACCTGGCGGGGACCCAGAACCAACAGGATTGGCAAGGCTGAGGCGGACTCTGGTGATCGCACCTTCCCCCCCGAGTTCGTGAACTTCCCCACTCGGGTCTTCCCCCAGGCCGCCACAGGTGCGCTGTGGGCGCAGACCTCCAGCCATCAGGCCAGAACCTGCCAGGTTTGCCGCCCGTGCGCGGCATTGGCGGCCGTTCCCAACCGGCCCGAAATCGTCCAGTTCTGCGCCCCCGTCCAACCTCGCAACTTACTTCAGAATAATCGATTGCCCGGTCGAATCGCCTTCCAATCCGCGCCCGGAAGCTCGTCACTGTGGCTGCGGCGGGCATGGGGGCCCGGCGCGAAAACGGAGGATGGAACGATGGAGAAGAAGACCGAGGCGCCCCGGGCGCGGAACCGGGGTTGAGGATTCTTCGGGACCTGCGTGTCGAACGGCCACGCGGATCCCGAGGCCGCGTGGGACAAGGCGGTGGCCGCGCTAACAGATCCGAACGGCCGATTCCTCATCGAGCCCCGAGATGTCGGCGATCTCCTCGACTCGACGTGGGGGCGCCATCTCGCGGACCAAGTGGCTGGCCGAGATGTCCGTGAAGCAATCGAAGAGATCGGGAGGCGCCGCGGCTGGGCACGAGACGCGCACGCGTTCGTCCGCAGGCACATCCGCCCGGACGCGCGGAGGCGGCCATGAACGGTATCCGGGCGCCTCGATTCGGACTGAAGGAACACCAGGTGTTCTGGAGCGGGCAGGGCGCGATCGTTTGCGCCTGCTGCCACATCCCCTACCCCGGGTCCGACACCGGGTGTGGGAGCAATGGGAGGAGATCACGCCCGAGATCATGGCGCAGATCGATCGCCAGGGCGGGCGTGTCGCGTGCGAAGGCTGCGGCAGAGAGCCGAGCCGGATCGTGCGCCTGACCGTGAACTGAGAGGAGACGAGAGATGAGCAAGCGCAAGACCAACAAGAAGGCGACCGCACGCAAGACCCGGAAGCCCAGGAAGCTGTCCGCCGACGCGGCCGCGGAGGAGATCGTCAAGACGGTGACGGCATCTGAGGAACCAAAGAAGGCGTCCCGCGATGGCCTCTGCGTGTTCGCTCTCCGGCTGACACGTGAAGAGCGGGAGGCGATCCACAAAGCGGCCGGGCCGGCGAAGGCCTCGAAGTTCGCCCGGACGCTTCTGGTGGCCGCGGCTCGGAACGACGCGGCGGCGGTCAAAGCGATCATGAAGGCGGCCAAGCCCGAAGCATAGCCCGAGGTCGCAACCTCGCCCGACGATCTCTCGGAATCGGGAGATCGTCGGCGTTCATGTCCACCCGCCCGGAGAGCCCGAGGCTAATCGACGAGAAGGATTCTGCCAGTCGTGGTCTTCGACCCACTATCCACGCGCAGAAGATATACGCCCGACGCCAGTCGCCGCCCTTCGTCATCGAGGCCACTCCATGAGAGCGCGTGCCAACCGCCACCCTGCTCGGTCGAAGCAAGCCGTGAGACTATCCGCCCAGTAATGTCGTGCAGGGTCAGATCGACAATTCGTGCTCCCGGCAGGAAGTACTGGATGACGGATCCCTCCCGGACCGGATTGGGCATAACGCGCAAGTGGCGAGGACCGTCGGCAGTGCCCCGGCTCGTATCGGTCCATCGCGCGATGTGGTCCGCTGGCCGATCGCCGGCATCGTGGAACAGCCCACCGAAATAGAGGTCCCCGTCGAACTCCGCCATGGCGAGAATGCTTGGATAGGAGTTCGTGCAGATCCCCGATCCCAGGCAACTCCACTGAAGGCCATCCCACTGGGCCACATGGTCCCAAGGCGACCCCAAGTCCGTTCGCATCCGGCCGGCAGCTACAAGTCTTCCCTCGTAGACGCAGAGGCTCTCGACCGTCTTGGCAAGTCCATCTCCCATGGGACGCCACTCCGCACCATTCCAGCAGGCGATATTCATGGCGGGGCAACCGTCGGCGTGAGTGAAGTATCCCGCTGCAACCAATCGGTTGTCGAACACCACAGTGGAGCGCACGACAACCATTGGAAACCAAGTGTCATACTCATCGTGTGTCAGCCCGTCTCCCAGGGGTTGCCACTCCACGCCGTCCCACAGAGCAATAGATCGGATGTGTTGTCCACTGGCGATGCCAAAGTCCCCCGCGGCGACGAGTTGGCCATGATAGGTCTCGAGGTCATAGACCGCCCCTCCGAACGAGCCAGCAATGCCGTCCGCGAACGGCAGCCACTGCGTGCCATTCCATCTGGCGATGCGCGGTGAGAGGCGGCCTCCAGCCCGATCGAAAGTGCCTCCAACGATCAGGTGTTCGCCGTACTCATAGAGAGCCAGGACGACTCCCCCCTCAACACCCGTGCCCATCGGGTGCCACGCCTGACCGTCCCATCGCGCGATTCCAGCCGCGGGAGCTCCCCCGGCCATCGCGAACCAGCCTCCGGCGATCAGATCCCCCCGATACGAGGCAAGCGCGAATACCCCGGAGTCGACCCCCAGGCCGAGCGACTCCCATCTCGACCCATCCCATTGTCCAATGAAGTTGAGTTCCGTTCCCCCTGCCTGGCGAAACCACCCCCCGGCAATCAGCTCGCCCCTGTGCTCGATCAGCACCTGGACTCTGTCGTCCAGACCGTGTGTGTTTCCGGGAATCGGCAGCCAGTGCTCTCCGTCCCACTGCGCCACATTCCGGCTGGACACGCCTCCCGCAGTCTGAAACGCCCCCCCCACGAGCAGGCGGCCATGGAACACCTGCAGCGCTCGTCCGGAAGCCCCCCCCCCGTCCTGCGAGTCCTTCTGCCAGAGGCCTCCAGGCCGTACCATTCCAGGCGGCAATCGAAGAGGTGCTGTCACCACCTGCAGTTGAGAACCACCCGCATGCAATCAGCTCTCCGTTGAACTCGGCGAGATCCCACACGTTTCCGCTGTCGCCGTGCCGGAGAATCCCCGATCCAAGGGGCTCCCAAACCCCACCATCCCAACTGGCGATCCCGCCGGCACTCACGCCGCCAATCTCCGTGAAGCTGCCGGCTGCGATGAGCTTGTCGTCGTAGACACAGAACGTGAGCACGCTCCCATTCGCCCCGCCTGCAAGCGGTCGCCAATTCGTTCCGTCCCAGACAGCAAGGTTGCTCACGGAATCCTGGCCAGCCCGGTTGAATCGTCCCCCGGCGATGAGCTGGCCGCGGAAAATGGCAAGGGCATCCACGTAGACATGCTCATCTCCGTGACCATCCGGAGGACCGCGGAACCCAGATCCCATCGGATGCCACGCCTCTCCGTCCCATCGAGCGGCGCAGCGGACCGTATCTTCACCCGCCATGTCGAAGGGACCTACCGCAACCAGATCGCCGTCGAATTCGATGAGGTCGGAGACGGATGCATAGCCTCCGTCGAGATCTCTGAAGCCGGTGCCCACCGTGTTCCAGGTAGTCCCATCGTAAGCGCTCAATTGACCCCATCTTGATCCGCCCTCGTGATTGACCGAGATTGCTCTCCAGAGAAAGGAGGGCAATGAGCGATGCCGAGCAATGAGTCCAAGCAGCTCACGAAGAAGCAAGCCTACTGGCTGAAGCACCTGCGGGAG
>JAGMBO010000066.1 GCA_023129715.1 Candidatus Eiseniibacteriota bacterium
CTTCAAGAATCATGAATTATCCGGGTTAGGAGTTCTGGCTTGTATGGCGAGGAGAAATAGAGTTCAAGGAACTCGAGGACGCTCTCCACGACCTGTGGTGTTCCGATCTCGGCATGCAAGGCGTTAAGCTGCGTGTGCTCGCCGGCGAGGAACTGCGCCCTCGCCTCGGCGGTGAGAAGGATTTCTGTGGCACCTGGCAGAATGTAATTGCAGCGCTGGAAATGGATGTTTGCGACAGTCGGGTATTCGGTGCGGATGAGCTGCAGGTCACTGGCGATGGCCTGAACCAGGGAATCGGGGGCCAGCAGACATGGGCACACAATAGATGCAAGGTTCTGTTCATCAGAGAATACTGCATGGGCAGGGGCCCAGGGGGCCAGGAAGACGCAAACAAGTCCAAGAAGAACTGGTCCTAACTGCTGGCTTGCCACCGATCTTCCCTCATCGAAAGCATAACGATAGGCATCACCAGCGGGGGGACCTGGCGCGGCCCTGGCCTGGCAGGGCCACGAGCGGGGCCGATCACGCCTCTTGGTCAGGGACGTGCCAGGGCCGCCCGTCTGGTGAATGTCCTTATGCGCTTTCATCCAAGAAGTCCCCTGGGGACATGGCAATCGCCGGAAAGGCGGAGAGTACCTGCCAATCCCACGTGACCAGGGGTGCCTTCAACTGCTTCGCAAGCGCCACGAACTCACAATCACATGCGGAGCAATCCGAGCTCGCGGCCAATCGGAGCACGCGATCTGAGCGAACGAGGAACTCCCGTCCGGCGACCAGTTGCTCCGCCTTCCGCTGGAGCCTCACTGCATCCGGCAGAGTGATTTCCTCCTTTCGGAGGTACTGGGTCAGGATGCTCCTGAACTCACTGCGCCAGAGGAGCGGGGCCGCCCATTCCGGATCCTGAAGCAGCACCTGCCTGGCGAGGTCGGTCTTCTCTCCCCCAATCAGCAGGTAAGCCAGTTGATTGGTGTCGACAACGATCATGGCCGACCACTCGCCTTGGCGCGCCGGAGGGACTGCTCACTCACCGGACTAAGAGCGAGTTTGCGACGAAGACGGTCTGCGCCCGCTAACCACGCCTCGGGGTCGAGCGTGGGGACACTGGTTGCCTGTTCCAGGCAGACAATGACTTCGCTATTGAGGCTACGCCGGTGCTTGGCTGCGCGCCGCTTCAGGCGCTGGTAGAGCTTCTCGGGGAGCCCCTTGATTGTCAGGCTCGGCATCGGCAGTCTTCCATATGGTTGCAAAATGGCACCACAATGGAAGTCTACGACAATCCAGTCAGAACAGCAACTCCCTCAAGTGCATAGCGCACGGCTCACTGGTGAGCGAAGCGAGTCCGGTGCAGCCGATTGCTGGGCGGGCACTTTCAGAACTCCTTGAAGAAGAACGGCACTTGCATCTTGGTCGGTCCAGAAGTGATTCGAAGCGTCGAATAGCCCCTCTGCAGCGACAGATCGATGTGGTCCCTATCAATGTGCCTCTTGAGGCCCGGGTCTCTCTTGGCTCCGCGCAGAGCCTTCACCCACTCTCTCCGGCATCGCAGAAGGTCCCGCCCTATGAAATGGAGGCCTCGTCCCGTCTTCAGGAGCATCCCGCCGATTCGTGCGAGCGAAGCCTCAACTTCCACGTCGACACTGTCAATGTCGAGCATGAACAGGTGTGTGTCTCGATACTGTCCGACCTTGCTGTTCAGGCCCAAAACGTAGTTCTCGGGATTCCGCACTCGGAGTCGCTTCATGAAGGTGCGCCCGTGCCGACACGCCTGCTCGGGCGTGAAGACACCGAGATAGAATGGCGGCTGCCACAGTGTCATCCGCGTGTGGTGGCGATAGGTGCGTGGGCAATAGAGGTCGAAGGAGAAGTCCTCGATTCCATCCGGATTCTCGTCGACAAGAACTCGCAGAATGTCGTCGACCGAGACTCTCGGCACGATGCGCATGGCGAACTTGGAGTACATCTGCAAGACGCGGAAACGCCTGAGAACTTCAGAAGGTCTGGGAACATGCGAGCTTCTGTAGTTGAGCTCGTTGCGCAGCTCGTGGAGTGCCGTGTGTAGGACGATGTACCTGCGCGGGAACGCCTTTCGGCGCCCATACCTCTTGTGGAGCTCGCGCTGAACGCTCTTGTGACCGGCGTTCGTGCGCACATGGGGCACGAGGAGCGCGTGGGCGAGGTAGAAGCAGGTGAAGTACAGGTGGAAGACCGCTTCTCTGTAGAGTTCCCTTTCCACTAGCGCGGACGCCGCTTCGAGTTCGGAAAGAGCCAGCGCTAGCTTGGTGCTCGCGCGCTTCTTTTGCTTGCGATCGTATGCGAGTGGCTTCATCACGCTACCTCGCTCCGCCCAACGTCGTGAATCAGCATTTGGCGCGCGAGCGACAATATGCTGAATTCAATTGTGTACGCCCGGCATGGGCGTGGACTTATGGGGTGAGAGTCCCCCGCAGGAGGACCACCGTCAACCGTGTTGACGCCAACTGCTAGCCTAAGGCAAGGGCCATCCCGCGAGGGCTGGTCTGAAGGAAGCCGGCGGCAAAGCTGCGAGCCGAGGAACACGAAGGCCACAGAAGGCCGACATCCCCGGGGCGAGTCAGCACAACGTGACAAAGCCCTGTGGTCCGGGGGACACGACAAATGGCGCGGTTGTGCAGTGACAGCCCACGTCCTTATCCGGGGAGATCTGCTCGACGAGCAGCCACCTGCCATGGGAGCCGGACTGAGGCCCCGGTCGAAAGGCCGGGATGATCCACCGGACCCTACCGCAGCCCCGGCAGCGCATCTCGGAGTAATCCGGGCTGTGATCGAGCAGAAGTCAGCAGAGGCCATAGTAGGCGCTCGGCTTGGAAGCAAGTCGACGCCGAAGGGCCGAACATGGTGAGCCAAGGAGGAGCCGTGAGCTGCTCGAGATCGACGCTGAACCCGACCGGGGGAGCCGATTGCCGGCGCAGCGACACGCAGCCGTCCTTGCACGACGACCTCATGGCGCGGGTGATGGACCGGGCGAACGTGCAGAGAGCCTGGAGACGGGTGAAAGCCAATCGAGGCGCACCCGGCGTCGACGGGATGACCCTGGACGAGTTCCCGGCCTTTGTGCGATCGCAGTGGCCCGCCACCCGCCAAGCCCTGCTGTAGGATACCTATCAGCCGTCCCCGGTGAGACGAGTGAGCATCCCGAAGCCCGCAGGTCGCGGGGTTCGACTGCTCGGGATTCCCACCGTGATGGATGGGGTGATCGGTCAAGCCATCCAGCAAGTCCTGACGCCGATCTTCGACCCCGGGTTCTCGGAGTCGAGCTTCGGCTTCCGGCCCGGACGCTCTGCCCACGGAGCTCTCAGGCAGCTGCAGCAGTACCTGCGCGAAGGCCGTCGCGTCGCGGTGGATTTGGACTTGGAGCAATTCTTTGACCGAGTCGACCCCGACATCCTGATGGCCCGCGTCGCCCGGAAGGTGCGGGATAGGCACCTGCTGGCACTGATTGGTCGCTACCTGCGGGCGGGCGTTCTGATCGGGGACATCATCCAGGCAACGGGAGTCGGAACTCCGCAGGGATCTCCGCTCTCGCCGTCGCTCGCCAACATCCTGTTGGACGACCTTGACAAGGAGCTGGAGAGACGCGGACACCGTTTCGTCCGCTACGCGGACGATCTTCTGATCGTCGTCGGAAGCGTGCGCGCTGGTGAACGCGTCAAGGCCAGCATCACAAGGTACCTGACCACGAAGCTGAAGCTGGTGGTCAACGAGCAGAAGAGCCGTGTGGCGCGGACCGATGAGTGCGTCTTCCTCGGATTCACTTTCCGGGGAGCCAAGCTCCGCTGGTCCGACCGGGCCTTCGCCGACTTCAAGCACCGTGTCCGCCGACTGACGGGCCGGAGCTGGGGCGTGTCGATGGCCTATCGGCTCAAGCAACTCGTCAAGTACCTTCGAGGTTGGATGAACTACTTCGGCATCTCGGACTACTACCGACCGGTCCCAGAGATCGACTCGTGGATCCGCAGGCGCATCCGGATGTGCTACTGGAAGCAGTGGCGCCGGGCACGCACAAAGGTCCGCCACTTGTTGGCTCTGGGCACCGGAAAACGCGAGGCGATCCTGACAGCGATCAGTCGCAAGAGCTACTGGCACCTGTCGAGGACCCTCGCGACGCAGACCGGGATGACGAACGCGTGGCTGGCGAGTCAGGGGTTGATCTCAGTTCGTAACCGGTGGCTGAAAGCCCACGGCTACGCTTGAGATCCTCGTGTGCTCCATCACCGTGAACCGCCCTGTGCGGACCCGCATGCAGAGGTGGTGTGGTAGCCGGGGGTTAGACGCCCCCGGCTACCCGATTGGCCTCTTCGTCCGTGGGAAGCTCCGCCAGCGTTCGGCGACTCCCTGCTTTCTATCCCCTTCGCCCCGTCCCACGTACCCGAGGGAAGAATCCGTCACGCACCTTCCATACGGCCGCCATGTCGAGCTGCTCACCGTCGAAGACGATCTGCCGACTTCTCTTGCTCTTCCGGTTCTTGAGGTAGCGCGTCACGTTCATCCAACGGATGCTCTGTCCGCCACTCACGTCGTCCGTTTGGCGGATGACCAGATAAACGTCCACCGGCTGGCTCACCCAATACTCGAGATGCCGGTCGTTCTTCACGTCGAAGACCTCGCGACCATCGGCCTTGCGGCTGCGCAGGTAGGAATTCCCGTTCTTGAGCTGCACGTAGATCTTGCTGCCGCTCGCCTTCCCCTCGTCGTCTTTGAACTCCACTTCACCGTCGATGCCGTAGTCGAACATCGCCACGGGGCGGAATATCTGGTTTGCCTCGGCGCAGGTCGCCATCATGTGGCCGAGTAGAATCTGTTCCAGCGCCTGGGCGTCGAGTTCGCGTGTGACCGTCTCCTCCATCGCAAGGATCTTGCGGGCGACGGGATCGCTCTTGAGGCGTTGCTCGATGAAGTCGATAAGCTCTACCTTCTCGTCGCATACCTGGCAGTAGATGAAGTCTTTCTTCGCCTCAAGCCGCTTCCGCACCGCGTCGAGGTCCCTCACCGGCCTGGCGCACTCCGGACACACGTAGCGCCGGTCGCGCGTCACCTCGCAGGCATACTTGGCGAGATGGCGGTGGGCATACTCGATGAAGATCGCCTTCAACTCGTCCGGCACGTGCTTGTCGAAATAGAGGCTGATCGTCGCTGTGCCTTCGCCCTGCTGGTTGTCGATCTTCAGGCCGAGCATATGGCCTTTGGCGGACGCAAACTCCGCCGCGTTGCGCCATAGCTCGCGGTGCTCGAACTCATTGCTATACCACAGTCGCACCACCAGTGTGGTCCACACCGTCTGCCACTCGCCGCTGAAGGTGTAGGAGACGAAGATGTCCGGTTCATGCGGGATATCCTTCTCCCGGCGGTATTGCGAGGGAAAGACCAGGTGCCGTCCCTGCGGCGTGTCCTCGGCGATGCAGAGCGAGTGGTCGAGGAGAGTCTGCACCAACGCCCGCAGGAGTAGTTCTTCATCCGGGCGATGCTCAAGCCGTTCGACGCCGGTGAAGTCGAAGCCAGGCCGGTAGATGTCCTCCTCCAACACGCAACCGATCTCGTCGGTGTGGGCGCGGGCGGCGCGGACGATTGCCCCGGCATAGCCATTGATGAGTTCGGGTTGCAGCAGCACCAGGTCGCCGAACTTCAGGGGGCGGGCCAGGCCGTGATTGGCCAGCAGCGTCACCGCCGTGCGCACGTCGGACTCGCTGAACTGCTCGCCCGGCACCGCCTGCTCCAGCCGCTGCGCCAGCTCGGCGAAGCGCAGCAGCCGGATGTCCCGCTTGTCGCGCATCGCCACCACGGCGTTCTTCAGTTCGGCCAGCAGACGCGGCGTGCTCGTCCACTCCAGCTTGTCCCAAGGGATGCTCTCGGCAATGAGCTGTTTCAGCTTCGAGGGCTGGCCGCCGTTCTTCTCGTCCGAGCAATTTTCGCCAGTTTTGGCGCTGGTGGGAAGCCAGTGGGAGAAGCCGTGCTGCTCGCGGAACCGCTCGATCTTGGCGTTGCCGAGCTTCATGCCGCCGACGTCGATCTGGGAAAAGATCAGCAACCGGACGGCCTCGCGTCTTGACTCATGGTTGCCGGCCGCCGTCTTCAGCGCCTTGAGCCAGTCGCCGGCCTCGGCAAAGGGATCAGCGTTCTGTGGATTGGCGAGCAGCAGCGCCAGCGCGGTCTCCTCCAGGAAAAGCTGGTGGATGAGCCGGTAATCCTCCTGCCCGGCCAAGTCCCACAGCAGCGCCTCGCGCTCCAGCGTGGCGTCGGGCGGCAGCGGCAGATCCAGCCGCCACACGTTCATGCCATGCGTGCGGTCGCGGACCACGTATCTGTCCTCGATCAGGCGATGCGCCAGCGAGGTCTTGCCCACCGTCCCCTCGCCGATCAACACCACCTTGGCATTCACGTAGCGACGGGTCGCCTCCGCAGACGCCGCCGGGCGGACGCTTGCGAGGCGGTAGACGTAGATGAGCGATGGGCGCGCAGTGCCCACCACGAGTCGCGAACCATCGGGACTGAAGGCGACGGAGATCGGCGAAGGATTCATCTCGTGCTTGATCACCTGCAAGCACGCCCCCGATTCCCGGTCCCACAGCCGGACCGTTTCGTCCGTGAATCCAGTGGAGGCGATCAAGGCGCCGTCGGGTGAGATGGCGACCGAATGCACGCTGGCTTGATGGCCCTCCAACGTCCCGACGCAGATGCCCGTTTCCAAGTCCCAGACTTTGACGGTCGTGTCATCCGAACCCGAGACGGCAAACCGTCCGTCCGGTGTGATCTGGACGGATCTGACATCGGCCGAGTGACCCTTCAGAGTCGCGAGACGTTCGCCCGTGTCGAGATTCCATTCCTGCAGGCCCCGGCGACCTCCAGAGAGCACTCGCTTCTCGGCTCTGTCCACAGCAACTGACCTGACTCCGTCAGCGGCGAATGATTCCCACATCGGGCTGTCGGATTGAGCGTCCCAAAGGGCGAGATCAGCTCTCTTTTCCGAGCGGATACGGCCACCAGGACCACCAAGAAGAAATCGGTTTCCGTCTCGAAGTGGCACCAACCCCTGCGGCCAGCAGTCACGCAGTTCTGTCACCCGATTAGCAGTATGGCGTGCCGCATCCCACATGCGGAATGAATCATCACGTGCGCCTGAGATGATTTGCGTTCCATCAGACGTGATGGCAACAGACCAGACAGCAGCCGTATGCCCTTCCATCGTCGCCCGGCATTCGCCGGTCTCCAGATCCCAAACCCTGACCGTCTTGTCATCCGAGCCGGACGCCGCCCATTTCCCGTCCGGGCTGACGGCCACGCTTCTGACCCAGTTCCCATGCCCCGTGAGTTCGCGCTCCAGCACGACCAACGGCTCGGCCTGCTCCGGCGCCTTCTTTGGTTGCGGCCTCTTCTTCGGAGCGGACCTGGCCGCAGTCGGTCCTTCTCCCGCTTCGGTCCGGCAGGCGGTCAGCAGTTCGACAAATGCCGCTTCCGCCTCCTTCCGGAAATCCACATACTTGTAGCGCCGCAGCGTGTCCGGCAGTTCGCAGTCGGCCAGCAGCAGCGGGATGAAGCGGCGGCCCTCGTTGGCGGGGTCGCGGTGGATGGCGGTGCTGCGCTCCAGCGCCACCCAGCCCGAGGCAAGCGCATTCGGGGAGATACAAAGCAGCAGCACACGGGATTGGTCCAGCCCCTCATCCACTTTCAGTGAGATGATGTCCCCCGGCGCGACGTTCCATTCATCGAACCACACCCGCAGCCCCGCCTGCTTCAGCCGTTCCGCTAACCGCCGCACCCTCGGCTTGTCCTTCGCGTTATGGCTCAGGAATACGTCATATGTGAAGCGGTCTGCCATACTCCATCCTCAATGAGTTGATCCTGGCATGGGCACAGTTGCCACGGTCGGAAGGCCAACATATTGATTACCCAACCATCCGCATTCCCCCACGGCCGCGCGCCAGGCTCTGCGCTGTTCGATCGCATTGCTGCGACACAGTGAATGGATGCGTGCTGGCACGTAACCTGGTAGAGAGTACTGAGGAGGATGCGCCAAGGCAAGGCATGACAGTGACGGGGCGAGCTTCCCATGTGCCGGATATCCCGGGCAATGCCGTGCTATGCGAACGTTGCGATATCTGCCCCAAAGGTGGAAGGCGTGGGTATCTGCCTGCGAGGAGCGTCCGCAATCGGTCGTGAATGCTCGGATATCGTAACGGACAGGCGGCTTAGATCCGCGGAGGGTACGGGGAGCCTGGCTGCCGTTCCCACGGGTCGTTGCTGGCGGTGGGCAACCCGCCGTGCTAGGCTCTCTTGCCGCCGGTAGGCACCGCAGAAGCTGCTCTTGCTGCCAGGCCGGCGATGGTGCCGGACCGGGGATGAGGTGGTCATGGGCAACGGCTCTCCCGCAGAACCCGAGCACGCGGGCATCGACGCTCGGCGGGCGCATGCCACCCTCGATCCCCTGGTCATCGAGCGCTATCCGGAGTTCTATCGGTCGGTCTACCGGCTCTATCTGGCCATCCGAGACACCGATCGCGCCTATGGCGATTTCATCAACCGGCTGCTCAATCCGCCGGGTGCACCGCGGACCTTCGATGCCAATCTCTTGACCGCGGCCTACTACCTCAACGAAGCGCAACGCTACATCGACTCGCTCCTCGAGCTCTTCCCCCGCCGCCAGCGGATCTGGTTGCGTCCCGGACGGAAGGTGGCTGAGATGCGGGACCTGCGCGAGCTGCTCGGCGTGCTCTTCAATAGCGGTGACCGGCGGGAGGTCTTCGAGGCGCAGCGCCTGATCTATCTGGCCAGGCTCTTTCTCAGTGTGGCCGCCACGTGGCAAGTGCAGCGTGGTGAACTTCACCGCGACTTCTTCGCCGATTTCCTCGAGCGAGAGTTCTTCTGCCACACGGTATCGACGCGTGATGTCGACATCGCCTTCGGCATCGGCTCCGACGGCATGCAGATCACCTACCATGACGGTCCCGCGCGCCGGGGAGAGGAAGCCTGGCGATTCCATCTGCGCGAGTTGAACTTCATCCAGGATGGTTGGCCGGTGCGGCTGCACGTCTATTTCTACAGCTGCCGCTCCAAGCGTGAGGTCTTGCCCTACCGCTACGTGCGGGGGCGCGAGGTCTACGAGTTGCGTACGCGCGAACGCTGGAGCAGCCTGGCACGGCCGCGGGATGCCGCGATCGTCAGCAAGATGCTGCGCAAGGGCGCCACCAGTCCGCGGGAGATTCCCGACATCGTCGGAGCGATGTTCATCGCCCGCGACCTGTGTGAGGTCGAGATCCTCAAGGAGGCGCTCTTCGATATTCTCGGTGGGCCGATGAAGATCCGCAACGTCGTCGATACGCTTACTCGTGGCGCCGACCGCCAGCTGCTCAACCGCTTCTCGGGCGCCGGCTACGAGGTCTTCAAGGGTGAACTCGATCTGCTCTACCCCGCGGAGTGGCCCGGCGGCGAGCCGTATGCCTTCACTGTCGAGCTGCAGATCTACACGCTGGAGACCTATCTGCGGACGATCCATGCGAAGCACTACGCCAGCCATCATCGGCTCAAGCGGCGGCAGTTCCTGGAAGGGATCGCGCCGCTGCTCTTCCCCGACGAGATCTACGGCGCGGGCCGCCGGGCGTCACACAGAGGGTGAGTTCTACCGCGCGGGCCGCCGGGCGTCACGCAGACGGTGAGTTCCACCGGCTCGGGGCCCAGACGGCAACGGGGCTGTTCAGTCGTAGAGCCCCGTCGAGAGATAGCGCTCCCCATGGGAGGCGAGCACCCCGACGATCATCTGCCCGGCGTATTCCTCGCGGCCGGCAAGCTGCCGGCAGGCCCAGGCGACCGCTCCGGATGAGATCCCGACCATCAGGCCATCCTGGCGGCAGAGCTGGCGGGCGGTCTCCCAAGCGTCGTCGTCCTTGACCTGCACGATCTCGTCGATCAAGTAGATGTCGAGGATCTGCGGGACGAAGCCGGCGCCGATGCCCTGGATGCGGTGGCCGCGCGGTTCACCGCCGGAGAGGACCGGTGAGGCGGCCGGTTCGACCGCGACCACCTTGACACCCGGTTTCTTCTCCTTGAGAAATGCGCCGACGCCGGTCAGCGTGCCCCCGGTGCCGACCCCGGCGACGAAAATGTCGACCTCGCCGTCGGTGTCTTCCCAGATCTCACGGGCCGTTGTTCGCCGGTGAATCGCGACATTGGCCGGGTTGGTGAACTGGCCGATGATGATCGCCTCGGGAATCTCGTCGCGGAGTTCCTGGGCCTTCTCGATCGCCCCCGGCATCCCGCGCGCGCCCTCGGTGAGCACCAGTTCGGCTCCGTAGGCCTTAAGGATCGCGCGTCGCTCGGCCGACATCGTCTCGGGCATGGTGACGATCAGCCGCAGTCCCTCGACGGCGCAAACGAACGCGAGCCCGATGCCGGTGTTGCCGCTGGTCGGCTCGATCACCGTGCCCCCCGGGCGCAGGCGTCCCTTCTCGAGGGCGTCGCGAATCATCGCGTTGGCGACGCGGTCCTTGACACTCGACATCGGGTTGAACGATTCGAGCTTGAAGACGACGTCCGCATTCGCCTCGGCGGTGAAGCGCGGAGCCCGAACCAGCGGTGTGTTCCCAATCGCGTCGAGAATCGTCTCATGAATCCGGGCCATGATCGCGCTCCTTACTTCCCGGACGATTCCGGTGGGCCGGTAGCTGGGTCTCCCCGGCTGGGGCGGAGTCCCGCCTCGGCGAGGGGCCGGCCCCGGTGCGGAAGCGGGGAAGCTGGGGGTCGTTGATCACCTTGGTATGCGGGGGCACCGACTTCGTCAGCCAGACATTGCCGCCGATGACCGCCCCCTCGCCGACGGTGATGTCGCCAAGAATCGTGGCGCCGCCATAGATGACGACGTTGTCACAGATGTGCGGATGGCGTCGCAGGCCGCGGATCAGCTTGCCGCGCTCGTCCTTGGGGAAGCTGAGCGCGCCCAGGGTGACGCCTTGGTAGAGCTTGACGTTGCTGTCGATGATCGTCGTCTCGCCGACGACGCCGCCGGTGCCATGATCAATGAAGAAGCGTTCCCCGATCGTGGCTCCGGGATGGATGTCGATGCCGGTGCGCGAGTGCGCCCACTCGGTCATGATCCGCGGCAGGAGCGGAACGTCGCGCGTCTCGAGCAAATGGGCGACCCGGTAGGTCGCGATGGCGACTAGGCCCGGATAGCTGAGGATGATCTCCTGGTAGTTCTTGGCCGCGGGATCTCCATCATAGGCGGCCTGAACGTCGAGAATCAGGAGGCGGCGCACTTCGGGCAGGCGCTCGAGGAGATGGATGGCCGCCTCCTCGGCGAACTGCCGGCACCTCTCGCGATCGTCGGAGATCTCGAGACCCCTGTGGCGCACGGCGGCGAAGATCTGGTCGCACAGCTCCTCGCCGACCTCATCGAGCAGCGCCCCGATCTGGAATCCGACATTGGCCCGGGTGAGGAACTGCTTGCCGACGAAGCCGGGGAAGAAGGCTTCAAAGAGACGGGTCAGGACATTGATCACCGCCTTGCGCGAAGGCAGCACGTGAGGGGGTTCCAGATTGTGTCCCGGAAGCGGACCCTGGTCGTACGTCTCGGTGAGACGCTGGGTGAATTCGTGTAGGCGAGCATGGAGACGTTCGTTACGCACGAGGGCACCTCCCCGGCCATCGGCGCGCTGCCGCGCATCCCGGCCGATTGCGGCAGAGCCGCTAGCCTCCGCCTTGGAGGAAGGGGTTCATCCGTCGCTCTCTTCCGATCGTCGTCAGCGGCCCATGGCCGGAGGCAACCACGGTTGCATCGGCCAGGGGCAGAAGCTTCGCGTGGATCACGCTGAGCAACTCGGCATGGGAGCCGCCGGGCAGATCGGTTCGGCCGATGCTGCCCATGAACAGTGTATCTCCGGTGAAAACCCAATCGGCGCCGCCCGCCCGCTCCGCCTCCCCGGGAGAGGGGGCGCGACGATCGGCGCGCTGATCGCCCATCGCGGAGTCGTCGAGCACATCGCTCATCGGTCCCATGACCTCGGCGGCCACGTGCAGGCAGACACCGCCGGGGCTGTGCCCGGGCGTGTGGAGGATCCGGCCGCGCGCCTGGCCCCAGGTGATCTCCTCGCCATCGTCGATGAACCGGTCGACCGAGACCGTGCGCGGAACCTGGAACCCATAGCTGAGCGCCTGAACGTGGGCATGCTCATAGAGGAAGAGATCGGCGCGGTGCAGGAGAATCTTGCCGTCGAAGCGCGCCTTCAGGGGCGCGGTCGCTCCGACATGATCGATATGTCCGTGCGTGTGGAGATAAGCGACCGGCGTCAGCTGCTGCTCCGACAGCCACGCCTCGATCTGCTCGGAGTTGTCGCCCGGATCGATCACCAGCGCCTCATGCGTGTCGGGACAGCCGAGCAGGTAGCAGTTCGCCTGGAAGGGACCGACTGGCATGACGCCGAAGATCATGGTGATCACTCCTCGTTCCAGCGCCGGTGATCGAATCAGGCGATCGGCAGCGCTTCTCCGGGCCGCAGAAAATAGAGAATGCATCCTACCGCCTCCGCCCGCCAGAGGCGAGTGACGGCTTCTCGATAGAGAAGCATCTGCGGGCGATAATGTTCCCCGCGTGCGGCCATCTCGGCGCGAGTCGCCACTCGGTCGCTCTTGAAGTCGAGGATCACCCAGCTTCCGTCCGGACGTCGCCAGAGCGCATCGATCTGCCCCTGGATCAGGAACCACTCACGATCGTGCAACTCGGATGCGTCGGGCCAGATGGCGGAGAAGTCCCGCGGCGCGAGCCGCAGACCGAAGCTGACCTCCCGTTCCAGAGTCTCGCCGGCGGCGCGCATCTCGGCGGCCCAGCCCGAGCCGAGAAAACGCACGACGGGGCTGAGGTTCTCCGGTGTGATCCACGCTTGTGGAATCACGCCGCGGCGCGCGAGCTCTCCGGCCGCCTTCCCGACGCTCCGCTCCGCGTCGGGGTCGGTGAGATCGAGGGTCGCGAGGATCGCGTGCAGGTGGCTTCCCACCGCCATGCCGTCGATCTCCCCGGCCTCTACCGGTGAAGCCTCCGGTGGGGGGGGATCCCAGGGCAAGGCGCTCCCCACCTCGCGTTCCTCGGCGGCGACGCCTCGATCGACGAGGCGTTTGATCTCGGTCGCCCAGTACTTGCCCCGGGAGCGCGTCGCCGCCTGGTGAGCGTAGGGACGGTCGAGATCGTCGGCGAGCCGGTTCAGCAGCGCGCCGATGGCTACAGGGTCTCCGTGCGTCGCTGCCCATGGGGCGAGAGCGTCGCTCGGGGGCACGGTTTCGGGCGCACGTTCCGCTGCGGCCACCTCGGACGCGTCTCCGGGCACCACCGGGGCAAGCTCGGACGTAACGGCGGACGCCGCCTCGGCGGGCCCCGTCTCGGTGATCGACTCTGCCGGCTCATGGGGATGCCGGGCCACGATCAATGCCCGGTCGGGGCGCGCGAGCGTTCCGGGTTCCTCGAGGGTTGCGAGCACGCCCATGCGATGGAGGATGCCGAGCAGCCAGTCGAGGGGGCGGTGCACCCGGTAGATCAGCGCCTCGCGCACCTCGGGCGGCGACTGCCAGACCACGAGCTTTTGCATCAGGCGCTCCCACTTGCTCGGGAGCTGGCCGGTGACGATCAGCTTCTCCCGCGCGCGGGTGAAAGCGACATAGAGGATGCGCAGCTCCTCCTCGATGAGTTCCCGCCGCCGCTGCCAGGCGAGCAGGTGGCGGGCCACGGTCGGCGTGCGGACGTAGTCGCGCGGATCGAAGATGTCGACGCCGAGCCAAGTCTCGCCGGTCAAGATGCGCTTGCGCAGGTCCTGGGTGTTGATCATGCGGCCGAGCAGCGCCAGGAAAACGATTGGGAACTCGAGTCCCTTCGCCTTGTGCAGCGAGAGGATCTGCACCGCGTCGGCCGGGCCCGCCTCGGCGATGACCGGCTCAGGCCCCCGCCCGGCGCTCTCGAGGGCGGCCAGGTAGCGGACCAACCCCGGTAGGCTGTGTCCCCGTTCCCGGCAGTACGTGCGGGTGAGGGCGAGTAGCTGGGCGAGGTTGCCGATGCGCTCGGTTCCCCCCTCGTCACCGGCCACACCCGCCATCAGCCCCGACTCCTCCATGACCGTCGCCAGTGCCGACGGCAGATCACTGCACTGGACGAGGCTCCGCCAGCTCTCGAGGGCGCTCAGGAAGTGGTGGCATTTCCGGGTCAGCTCGGCGGGGGACGGATGGCCTGCGGCGGGCGGGCCACTCCAGGGGGTCTCTTCCCCGGAGGCAGTTGCCCGCAGCGCCGCCAGCAGGCAACTGCTCTCGGGCCAGGCGAGACGCAGGTGCACCAGGTCACCATCAGTGAAGGTCGCGGATGGTGCGCGTAGAACGCCGGCGAGGGCGATGTCGTTTTCGGCATTGTCGAGCAGGTGCAACAGATTGAGGCAGTCGCGGATCTCCTGACGCTCGAAGAAGCTCTGAACACCAAAGAGCGTCGGGATACCCGCGCGGCGCAGTTCACGCGCGACGGTCGCGCCGCTCGAACCGGGGCTGCGCAGCAAGATAGCGATGTCGCCGAAGCCTGCCCGCCGCCAGTGCTTCTTGTCCTCGTCGTAGATCTGGAACCGGCCGGCGATCAGTTCATGGATGCGCCGGGCGATGAAGCGCGCCTCACGTATCAGCGCGTCGTCGGGCGGCGACTCTCCGCGCCTGGGCGGATGGTCGATCAGGTGGATCTCGACGGGCGAGAACCCGTCCGCTTCCGACGGTGATTCCGGCGAGGATTCCGGAGAGGATCCCGGCAAGGATCCCGGCCATGATTCCGGCAACGGTTCCGGGACCGACTCCGGAGGAGTTCGCGGAACCGGCTCCGGCAGCGCATCCAGGGCCCCCAGTCTGGCTGGCCCCGGCGGAAGAGCGGCGACCATCTCCGGCGCAAGTCCCTGTGTGGCACTGAAATGGAGCGCCTCATCCTCGTAACGCCCTCCGATCATTGCCTCGCTCAGCAATTCGCTGAAGACCGCATTGACCAGGGCGAGGATCGGATAGCGTGAGCGGAAGTTGTGCGAGAGAAAGAGACGGGCATGCTGGGTCCCCGGGTCGAGCTGCCGCGGTGCATCGGGCCCGGGTTTGTACAGCTCGGCCGCGGCGAAGTAGTCGCGGAAGATCCCCGGATCGGAGAGACGGAATTGATAGATGCACTGCTTCGTATCACCGACGAGGAAACGGCCCCGCGCAGGCGCGAACCCCGCGATGATCTCGGCTTGCAGGCGATTGATGTCCTGGTACTCATCGACGAGCACGAGGTCGAAGCGCTTGCGGACGGGAGCGTCGGGGAGCTGAAGCAGCCGCCGGCTGGCGAGCTCGAGATCGGAGAAGTCGAGGAAGCCCTCCTCGCGCTTGCGATGGGCATAGCGCTCCATCGTCTGGCGCAGCAGGGTCAGCAAGGTCTGCAGGGTCCGGCACGTCTCACGGTACTGTGTGGCAGCCGCATCCGGAGGATCGGGCATCCAGGTGAAGATGCCTCCGGGAGAGCGCTTGTCTCGGGCGCCGAGCCACTCCTTGGCGCGATCGAGGAAGGGATCGAGGTACTTCTTTGTTCCGTGTGGGGGCTTGGGCATCTTGAGATTCCAGGGTCCCCTGGGATCGTGGAAGCCGGCGGTCTCGAGATGCCGGCGCAAGGCGGTGATCGCTCCGGCGGGGTTGGGCGGGTTGACGCCGTCCTCCGGCGCCACGGCCGGGGCACTCGCCAGTACCTCGCGCAGGCGGGCGAGGTCGGTGAAGTCCTTCTTGGGAAAACGCTCGGCGGCATAGTCGAGCATGGCGTCGAGGATTGCCCGGCCCTGCTTCCAGCTCTCCGCCAATGCAGCGGTCAAGGGAGCGAGATGGGGTGGGACCTCACTCCGCAACCCAGCCTCCAGCGCCGCGACGAACGCGTCAGGATCGGGATGAACACGTGCACGCTGGAGCAGGTTCTCGATCTCGTCTTTCAGGACCTCGCGTCCCTGACGGAAGCCGCACAGGTCGACCAGGCGCAGGAACTCCCGATGATCAGGATGATCCCGCGGCGGGATGTCCCGCCAGGAGGACCACGCGGCCGGCGCGGCGGGCGCACGCCCCAGGTACCAGTGGTGGAAGAGGTCGTCGAGGATCTCGGTGAGCATCAACCGATCTTCCGGCTCGGGCAGCATGCGGAAGGCCGGATCGATCTGCACGGCGACCGCGTTCTCTCGCAGCAGGCGGCCGCAGAAGGCGTCGATCGTCGAGATGTTGGATTGCGGGAGGAGGAAGCGCTGGGGGCGCAAGTCCTCATGGCGTGCCAGCTCCTCAAACAGCTTCTGCTTGAGTTGCTGAGCCGCCTTCTGCGTGAACGTGATCACCAGCAGACGGTCGAGCGCATGCCCGGCACGTAGCGCCGCGAGCACCTTGTCGATCAGGGTCTTTGTCTTCCCCGTCCCGGCGCTCGCCGAGACGAGCAGATAGGGGGCGTAGAGATCGATGGCGAGTTGCTGCTCAGGCGTAGGCTTCCACACACGCGGCGTTTCCATCACCTCCTCCCTTCGTCGGAAGGCGGCGGGTCGGCGCCGGCCGTGTCTGAAACGGCGGCCGGACGGGTGGTCCGCGCGGAGTCGAAGCGGCAGATGGTCCGGTAATCACAGTATTCGCAGGGCAACCGCCCGCCACGGGGCGTGGGGGCGGCGTGGATCATGCCCCGCAGGATGTCGGCCGCGTGGAGACGGATCTGCCGGCGGACGACCGTGAAGAGGCGTTGGAGATCCTCTTCCGTGCCCGCCCGCGCAGGCGTGAAGGCGCGCTGCGGATCGAACGCCTCGCGCGTGTCCGCGAGGTAGACGCCGTGCATGCGATAGCCGAGCGGATTGGCTTCGACGATCTCCGCGTCCGCCAGGCGGGGCGTGGGGAGAATCTCGTAGTAGAGTCCCCCGATCGGAACGATGCCGAGGATTTCCTCGAGCACGAGCATGTAGGTGGCGATCTGCAAGTCGAGTCCGCGGGTGATCTCGCTCCTCGACGAGCGGCCCGGCGATCGGTGCTTGTAGTCGATGACCAGGCCGATGCAGCCGCCGGAGGGGTCGGAGCCCAAATCGAGACGATCGATGCGGCCGCGGAGCAGGACCTGTCCGCCAGTCTCCGAAGCGTCCGCCGCCGCGGGTAGGTCGAGCTCGAGCGGGGGCAGCTGCACGCTTCCCAGACTGCTGCGCGCTCGACTCTGTTGGCGCAGTCGCGCGGTGATCGCGGAGGTTGGAACGGGCGCCTCCGCGGGTACCTCGTCGCCGAAGGCAAGCTCGACCGCCGCCGGCCAGAGGCCGCCCGCCTCCAGCCGCTCCAGCTCGGTGCGTACGAAATGCCCAAGATTGCGGCGCGCGATCTGCCAGCGATAGGCGCTTGGTGGGTCGTCCTGGAAGACGCGGAAGGCTTCTTCGCGGCTCAGCGCATCGAAGATCGCGCTCACCTGCCGGCCGGCTTCTCCAGGGTCACCGGGGATCACGGCCTGAGAGAAGAACCGCTCGAGCGCCGCATGCACGGCAGTGCCGGTCGAGAGCGGCGTCAGAATCGCCTCGGGGCGCTTCTCCAGCCTCAGGAGATGACGGGCGAAGTGCTGGAATGGGCAGCGGGCGAATGTTTCCAGTCGCGAGGGAGATGTGCGTAGCGTCCGGCAGGGGAAGAGGTCGGCACGAATCTCGGGCGGCAGTTCTGTCGCCTCGGGTACCTGCAGCCGTTCGGCCCGCACGCGGGCTTGGTCGAATGCCGCGCTTGCCGAGGGGACCTTCTCCGGCGCCTGATTGGCCAGCTCGCCGGCGTCGAGCGGGGGCATTACCCGCAGCGTTCCGGTGAGCGCGCCCGCCAGCTCATAGTGGTGGCGGCAGTCATCGAGGGCGGTCCGTGGATGAAGTGTCCTGGCATCCGGAGTGGTTGTCGGGATCAGGCGTTCGATCTCCCGCAGGTAGCTCGTCGGTTCGGCCGCCCGCCCGCCCTCCTCGATCAGCGGATGGGTCAGGAGCATGCCTCGCGAGGCCCGCGTGCAGGCGATGTAGAAGAGGTAGGGATCTTCGTCCGCCCGCACCGCGGCCTGTGTGGAGATCGGCAGGTTATGACCCGCCAGACCTACGCGCTCCGCATCCGAGAGCAGCGGATCCTCCTCCGGGGTATGCGGAAAGGCTGCGGCGGTCAATCCTCCCAGGATGACCCACGGGGCGGCGTCGACGCGCGAACGACGGGGTTCCGCGGCGGTGACCGCATCGAGAAGCTGCGGGGTGAGTCCGATGGACGCATCGCGGAAGGCGTCGCGCAGCAGCCGTCCAAAGAGCGTGGCCGTTACGGCAAGTCCCTCGAGCAACACGGCACCCTGCGCGAGGGTTTCATCGAGGAGCCGGGCGATCTGCTCGCTCTGCTCTTGCGGCCAGCTCTCGTCGGTCTCCTCGCCGAAGCGAAGCACCAGCCGGCCCAGGGGCTCGAGCGGGCCGACCCGCGAGGCGGGGGGAGGGCCCGCGGCATCGGCATGGGGATGCCGGTCCGCGGCACCGGCCGCGGGATGTGCGGTAGGGACGGGGGGCGTCGGGGGAGCCTTGCCGTTGGGCGTGAGCCAGTCGGTGAAGAGCCGGCGCAGTGCCTCTGCTCCCACGCGAAAGGGGACTTCGCGCCGCCAGGTGGCACAGAAGCTTTCCAAGGCGGGAAAGATGCGCTGGGTGATCTCGCGGGCCTCGGCTGCGCTCTGACGGTGGTAGGCGAGGAGGCGCGCGCGGCGCCCCGCGGTCTCTTCTTCCTGCTCCTCTTCTTCCTCGATCCGGGTCTCGGCTTCCTCTTCCCCCCGCGCCTGCTCCTCGTCATCGGCTTGCCCACCGGCCGGTTCGCGCGGCGGCATCAGATGCACCGCCCAGTCGGTCTCCAGCCAGCGTTCGTACTCGATGCCATACTCGAGCGAGAGATTCTCGAGCCGGTCGACCGCCTCGGGGGCGAGGCCGAGCAGCGGGCTGCGTAGCAGATGGATGATGCCCGCGCGGGTCCAGCCCAGGGCGGCGACCTGCAGGGCGGCGAGCGTAAGGCGCAGCAGGGGATGGGCGGTAGCATCGCGGCGTTCGTCGATGAAGAGCGGGATCTGGTAGCGATCGAAGATTTCACGGATCAATGGGCGGTAGGGCCCGAGATCGCGCACGAGGATCACGATGTCGCGATAGCGCGTCGTGCCGTCCCCCAGCCGGGTCTGTGCATCGATCCACCGCGCCCAGCCGAGCACCTCATGGTAGGGCGTCGGGAAGGACTCCGAGAAGACCGTCGCCTCGTCCGGCTTGGACGATCCGGATGGCGGCGGCGTGCCCCTCTGCGCGGTGCTGAACAGCCCCGCCTCCAGGCGGGCCAGGGGTGGGGAGGCCCGGAAGCGTCGCGGCGGCTCGGTCATGCTCTCCAGCGTTGGATGCCCGCCGGGGCCGGTGCTGAGGGCGACCAGCGTACGCAGCGTCGGGAGGAAGCAGGGACGCTTCAGACGGGGTCGCAGTCGGCGGAAGAACTCAGGCGTGGTGGGCGGAATACCGTGTCTGGCCGTTTCGTCCGCTTCCTCGAGTGCGAGGCGGGCGTCTTGGGGGTCGGCGCAGAGCGTAAGCGTGAGCTCGGCGCTGATCGCCCGCAAGGCGGTCAGCAGGGCACTTTCCTCGGGCGTCAAGCTCATGAAGCCATCGATCCAGATCCGCCGTCCGCCCCAGGGCCCGGGATCCCGGCGCAGGCGCTCGGCGATCTGCAGAGTCCAGTCGGCGGGATCGATGTGTCCCGTGGTGCTCAGGACCTGGTCATAGCGGCGAAGCAGGGCGGCGAGGGCGGCGAGCTTGGCATCCTCGCCCGCGGCGGCTCTCAGCCGGGTTGCCGCCTCGGTCCCGCCGATGGCCTTGATCTCCTTGAAGAGCCCGGCCAGCGCCGGGACGAAGCCGGGGAGCTGTCGAACCCGCGCCAGGGGACCCAGTTCTTCCTCCGGGCAGGTCTGCACGATGCGGCGCAGCAGGAGTCGGCGGCCCTGCTCGGTGAGGCGTTCGCCGGGCGGTGGCCAGCGCGAGGCGGCCAGGTGCGCCAGCCGGCGGAAACTCAAGATCCGCACGAAGCGGGTGCCCGGGAGTTCGGAATCCTCGAGCAGCAGACGGTCGGCGGTGTAGGTGAACTGATCGGGGACGATCAGCAGCGCGCGCTCTCCGGCCCGCTCGCAGGCCTGCAGGGCGGCGAGGCAACGGTGGGTCTTCCCGGAACCCGCAGGGCCGATCCACACTCGCATAGGGCACTCCCATGGAGAACGTGGTCCCGCTCACCATTCAGCCGACTATAGCGCAAGGGGCTGCCGGCGACAGCCCCTTGGGTTCGAGCTACTGCGCGCCGGGCTCGAACGGTGTTTGCGGGAACGGCGCGCGGCGCTCACATCCCTCCGACACCGTTCGACCCCGGCGCCCTTTGCAGGCTCGAGAATGGCGCGAAGCGGATTAGATGCCCGCGATCAGCTCCTGCAGTTTCTTCTGCGAATCCCCCTCCACGTCGCTGTGGAGGCTGTTGCCGTGCGTATCCATGGTGATCACCACCGGGAAGCGTTCGACGGCGAAGTGCCAGATCGCCTCGGGGCTGCCGAATTTCTCCAGGAAGTAGACATCCTTGACTTCGGTGACCACATCGGCGAGCACCTGGGCGGCGCCGCCGATCGCGTGCATGTAGACGCAGCCATGCTCCCGGCAAGCTTCGAGGGTCTGCTTGCCCATGCCCCCCTTGCCGATCACCCCGCGTAGCCCGAGCATGCGGATCACGTCTGCCTGATAGGGCTCCTCGCGGATCGAAGTCGTCGGGCCGGCGGCCTTGACCACCCAGACCCCGTTTTCCTTCACCACGACCGGGCCACAGTGGTAGATGGCCGAGCCGCGCATATCGACTGGACACTTCCCGCCGTCGTAGAGGTGGCGGTGCACCGAGTCGCGGCCGGTGAAGACCGAGCCGGAGACCTCGACCACCTGGCCCACGTGCAGGGAACGAATCACCTCTTCACTGATGGGTGTTGTCATGATCATGATCTGCTCCTAGTTCATGGTTCCTACATCCCGCCGGGGGAGTCCCCCTTCGGGGCCTCCCTACCTGCCGCTACGTATAGAGCCAGCGCGAGACCTTGCCGCTGCCGCCGATCACGCAGCCGCGGCGCCGGTAGGCCCAGCACATGTAGGAGATACTGACGAAGAACGAGGCCGGCAGCCGGTTGAGCGCGCCGATCTTGCAGCCGAGCAGGGTCGTCTTCCCGCCGAAGCCCATCGGCCCGATGCCCAACGCATTGGCCTTTTTCATCACTCGCGTTTCCAGCTTGGCCAGGGTCGGGTTGGGATTCTTGTCCTCGAGGGTGCGGAGGAACTGCTCCTTGGAATGGGCGAAGCCGATGGCCCGATCGCCGCCGATGCAGACGCCCAGGATGCCCGGGGCGCATCCCTTGCCCTGCGCCTTGTAGACCGCATCGAGGAGACACTTTTCGACGCCGGCCAGATCGCGCCCCGCGCCGAGGGCGCCATTGGGCAGCGCGTACTGAATGCCGACGTTCTCACAGCCGCCCCCCTTGAGGATCAGCCGCACCGCGATGGTGCGCTTCGAGCCTTGCTCGAAATGGTAGACCGGACTTCCCGGGCCCAGGTTGGTCCCGCTGTTCTTGCCGGTCAGCGAGTCGACCGAATTCTGGCGCAGATAGCCGAGCTCGGTTGCCGCCTTGACCGCCGCGTCGCCGGCCTTGCGAAAGGCACGGCTGTCGAGGTCCTTCGGCCCGGTCACATAGAAGAGGATGCTACCGGTGTCCTGACAGATCGGCAGGCTCTTCTCGCGGGCGAGTGCGATGTTCTTATGCACGACCTCGAGGGCGTACTTGGCGGTGGTTCCCTTCTGCTCGCGAGCCAGCGCGCGGCGCAGCGTACTCTCCACATCGGGCGGCAGATCGCACGACGTGCGCCGGACCAATTCGAGTAGCGATGCCTGAAGACTCTTCGTGTTCATGCCTCCTCCTCAACCCCCTGGCGGGATCCTCCTGCGCCGGCAGCGGTCCCATGGCTCCCAGCCGCTCGCTCCGTGGTCGGGCGGCACACCGGTCCCGTGACTCCCAGCCGCTCGCGCCGCGGGATGGCGTCACGCCACCCCGGCTCTGCCGTCGCTGGCGTTCTGACCCATCAATCTGTCTGGTGGCGGGGCGGTAAGTCAAGCAACCCCTCCTGATGAAGTGCATCAGGCCGAGGCTCCGGGACGGCGAGTGGGCCGGAGTGCAAGGTCTGACCTGCCGCCCCCCGGCCCGAGCGGGGAGGCGGCCGGGGACCTACCGCAGCCCGGTGATCCGGCGCACATCCTCCATGGTCGCCGCGGCGCGGACCCGGCACTCGCGGGCGCCCCTGGCGAGGGCCTCATCGACCACCTCGGGTTTGCGCTCGAGCTCCTTGGCGCGCTCGCGGATCGGATCGAGCACATTCATCATGTGCTCGTGGAGCTTGCGCTTGCAGTCGATGCAGCCGATTCCCGCGGAACGGCAACCATCGACGACCCACTCCTGGACCTCGGGGGGGGAGAAGCACTGATGAATCGTGTAGATGTTGCAGTCGCCGGGTTCGCCGGGATCGCTGCGCCGGATGCGCTTCTCATCGGTGACCGCGGGGCGCAACTTCTCCCAGATGGCCTCGGGTTCTTCGAGCAGACCGATGTAGTTGTCGAGCGACTTGCTCATCTTCGACTTGCCGTCGAGCCCCAGAATGCGGGCCCCCGACGAGGGCACCAGCGCTTGGGGCTCGGGGAAGTAGGGCTCGAAGCGCAAGTTGAACTTGCGCGCGAGATCACGAGTGAACTCGATGTGCTGGACCTGGTCCTCGCCGACCGGGACCGCCTCGGCGCGATAGAGCAGCACGTCGGCCGCCTGCAGCACGGGATAGTCATAGAGCCCGACATTGATATTCTCTTCGCTGCGCCGGGACTTCTCCTTGAACTGGGTCATCCGCCCGAGCAATCCCATCGGCGTCAGGGTGTTGAAGATCCAGGTCAACTCGGTGTGTTCGGGGACCTGTGACTGGACGAAGATCAGGCAGCGCTCGGGATCGAGGCCCGCCGCGATGTTGGCCAGAGTTGCCTGGCGGATGCGTGCCTGCATGATCGATGGATCGTAGGGAGCGGTGATCGCATGATAGTCGACGATCGAGAAGATGCAGTGGTAGTCGTCGAGCAGGCGCACCCAGTTGCGGATCGCCCCGCAGTAGTTGCCGATATGGATATTCCCGCTTGGCTGGATGCCGCTGAAGAGGATGCCGGTGCGTTGGATCTCGGCGGCCTCGGGGCGGGAGTCGGGCAGCTCGCTCATAGATGACCTCCTGCTGCGCGGAGGCGCCGGGCGGCCCGCCCGGACTGCGCGTCCTTCCGCCGCAGCGATCGCATACCGTACGTTGATCGAAGCCGCGATCGTAGGTTCCGCCCCCCGGGGGGTCAACCGCAAGCTTGGCCCGCCGCGCGGCTCCGGTGTGCCGGGGCGCCGGGGCCGCGGGTGCTCTGAGGCTCCGGGGCACCAAAGAGACGCCGGGAAGGGCATGCCCTCCCCGGCGTCATTGCGGCGGCTACCCGCCGCGGTGGATCGTCCCCGTGGGTTGCTCCACGGGAGTCGGCGAATCCTATGAGATCGCCTTCTTGACCAGCGTGTTCAGGCGCTCGAACTTGCGCAGGGGCATGTTCGGGTAGTAGTTCATGATCAGGCTGCGGAACTGCTCATTGAAGTACTCACGCGAACGGCTCGTGCGGATCGTCGTACGCGGCGTCGCACGCTTGGTCGTCGTCCGGCGAGTCGTCGTCCGCCGCGCGGGCGTACGCGTGGTCCGGCGAGCGGTGGCCCGCACACGCGCCGTCGTCGTGGCACGCGGGCGACGGGCGCTGGCCGCAACCTTGGTCGCGCCGCGGCGGCTGATGCCGGCCTTGCGGGCCTTGGCGTTGACGGTGGGCAGCGAGACGCGATGCTTGGCGGCGATCTTGCGATAGCTCAGCTTGTTGGAACGCAAGTCGCGGATGATGGCCTTCTCGCGGACGAGCCGCTGGGCTTTGGTCATGACCTTCCGGGTCGTCTTCTTCCTTGTCACTGCCATGGTACACTCCTTGTGTTTGGGTCGCGATCAACCAGGCTCCCGATGCACTCCATGGGGTTCTCTGCCGGGAGCCTCTCTTCCATTCGATCCCGCCTCATGCAGGATGTTAAATGGACGTGTGCAACTCATCCATTTTCACCGGTGCGCACACTAGGCCCGGTTGCGAATCCTGTCAACAACAAGCTGGGTGAAAGGTTCCTGCCGGCGGCAGCCGGGCGATTGCACAGCCGCGGCATCACTGCGGTGGGCAGGCGATCGCCTTGATCACCTTCCGGCGCCGACGGGCAATCCCGACGAGGTTCGCCTGGGAATCCGGTTGGAGCTCCCGTGAAGCACCCCGGCGTGGCGGAGGACGGGAGGCGGCCCAGTCGGGCGCGGCCGGCCGGCCGACTTTTTCCCTGGAAGAGCCGAGGCGAGGTCCTAGAATGGGCCGGTCCGTAACCGGAGGAGGATCGCATGACCCGAGAGCCCGCGAGTGGGGCCGAGGCCCAGCTCGAGGTGCCGTTCAGCGGCCGGGTGGAGGCCGGGACGCGCAAGGCGAAGCGCGGCGGGGCGAAAACCGGCCGCCGGAGCGAGCCGGGCAACGACCGCCCCGCGGCCCGCAAGCGACGCCGGCGCAAGGGACCCGCCAAGCGCGGCCAGCACGCCGATGTCGCCGAATCGATGGCCAGCAAGCAGCGCGAGATCTCGGTCTCGGAGTTTTTTGCCAAGAACCGGCATCTGCTCGGATTCGACAATCCAGCCAAGGCGCTGCTGACGACGGTGAAGGAGGCGGTCGACAATGCCCTCGATGCCTGCGAGGAAGCAGGCATTCTCCCGGAGGTCCTCGTGCGGGTCGAGCAGCTCGCCGAAGATCGCTTCCGGATGATCGTCGAGGACAACGGACCCGGCATCGTCCATGCCCAGGTCCCCAAGATCTTCGGTAAGCTCCTCTACGGGTCGAAGTTCCACACGTTGAAGCAGTCGCGCGGCCAGCAGGGGATCGGCATCTCGGCGGCAGGCATGTATGGGTTGCTCACCACGGGCAAGCCGGTCGAGATCATCTCCCGGGCGGGCCCCCGCCGGGCGGCGAACCACTTCCACGTGGTGATCAACACCAAGAAGAACCTACCCCAGACGTTGGTCGATGCGGAGGTCGAGTGGGAGAAGCCCCATGGCACCCAGGTCGCCATCACCCTGCAGGGGACGTACAAGAAGGGACGCCACTCGATCGATGGGTATCTGAAACAGGTAGTGGTGGCCAATCCGCACGCCACGATCATCTACGAGCCCCCGAACGGCGACAAGGCGGGGGAGCGCATCGTCTACGAACGCACCACCGATCAAGCGCCGCGCGAGCCGCGCGAGATCCGGCCCCATCCCCATGGTGTTGAACTAGGGGTCTTCCTCAAGATGCTCCAGGGGACATCGGCACGCACGGTGCGCAGCTTCCTGCAGGAGGAGTTCTCCCGCGTCGGCAACAAGGTGGTCCAGAATCTCCTTCAGGAAACCGAATCCGCCGGGCTGCGGCTGACCCCGCGCACGCCGCCACGACGGATCTCGGCCGAGGATGCCGAGGTGCTGCATAGTGCGCTCGGGCGCATCAAGATCATGGCCCCGTCGACCGACTGCCTCTCGCCGATCGGGGAGGATCTCCTGGTCAAGGCGCTGGAGAAGCGAGTCACCGCCGACTTCTACACCGCGGCCACCCGCCCCCCGGCGGTCTATCGCGGCAATCCCTTCCAGATCGAGGTCGGGCTGGCTTATGGGGGGGGAATGCCCGGCGACACGTTGATCGAGCTCTATCGCTACGCCAACCGGGTACCCCTGCAGTACCAGCGGGGCGCCTGTGCGATGACCAAAGCGACCGTCGAGTTGCCCTGGCGCAACTACAAGATCTCCCAGAGCCGGGGCGCCCTGCCGGCCGCGCCGATGGTGCTCGCGATCAACATCGCCTCGGTCTGGGTGCCGTTCACCTCGGAGAGCAAGGAAGCGGTGGCGCACTATCCGGAGATCTTGCATGAGATCCGGCTTGCCCTGCAGGAGTGCGGCCGCCGCCTGGCGGTCCACATTTCCCGCCGCCGGCGCGAAGCGGACGAGGAGAAAAAGCATTCCTACATCCAGAAGTACATTCCCCATATCGGAATCGCACTGCAGGAGATCCTGGGGCTCTCCGACCGGCAGCGCGAACGCACCGTCGATACCCTGACCGACGTGCTCGAGCGGAGCCGCAAGATGTAGCCGCTGCAGCGCGGCGCTCGCGCACCGCGGAGACAACTGTTGCGACCGCCGCGGGCCGGCCGTCGCCGGAGGCTC
Organism: Candidatus Eiseniibacteriota bacterium; assembly: GCA_023129715.1. Classification (GTDB taxonomy): domain Bacteria; phylum Eisenbacteria; class RBG-16-71-46; order CAIMUX01; family WJJG01; genus JAGMBO01. The sequence continues at coordinate 26,394 of JAGMBO010000066.1, forward strand.
GGATGCCCAAGCGCATGACCAAGACACAGCTCGCCAACACTCACCGGAAGAACCGGGAGCGCGACCGCCGCACGGTCGAGTTGATCCAGGCCACCGCCAAGGATGTGCATGAGCATATCCAGAAGCGGAGCAAGCCCGACCTGAAGTTCCCCGTTCGCGCGCTCTCCAATGTGACCTACTCGACGAAACGGGGCTACTTCGAGATCGGCAAGCAGAAGAAGGTGCGCACGCTGACGGTCAATACGGTCAAGACTTTCGCGCAGACGCTGCGGATGATGAGCCTGAGTAAGGAGCTCGTCGAGACCAATGACTTCGCCACCAAGCGAGATGCCTACTACCAGTCGAAGAACTGGGGCGCGGCGATGTTCCAGGACCAGACCGAGTCCGATACGGTGATGGACGATATCGAGGCCCTCTTCTCGGTCAACGCGATCAATCGCGAGCAGCTGCGTTTCGTTCCCGATGAGCATGGTGGGGCAGTGGCCGGAGAGCTGGTCGTCTTCGACACCGACCTCGAGACGGGCGCGATCGAGAAGATCGACTGCACGCGGTTTGGCTCGGGGGCCTACTCGATTCCCACATCGGTCGAGCAGCTCTCCTTCGAGACCAAGGCGAAGTTCATCCTGGCGATCGAGACCGGCGGTATGTTCCAGCGCCTGCAGAGTCACAAGTTCTGGAAGAAGGCCAGCTGCATCCTGGTCAGCATGAGTGGCGTACCGACGCGCGCGACGCGCCGCTTCATCCGCCGACTCTCCGAGTCGGCCCGCATCCCAGTGTATGCGTTCGTCGACTGCGATCCCTACGGAATCTCGAACATCTACCGCACCCTGAAGGTAGGCAGTGGAAACGCCGCCCACATCAATCAGTTCTTCTGTGTGCCACAGGCGCAGTTCCTCGGCGTAACGCCCCAGGACATCGTTGACTACAAGCTCCCCACCCACCCCCTGAAGGAGGTCGACATCAAGCGGGCCCGCGACGCATTGAAAAACGACCCCTTCTTCCGTCAGCATCGGCCCTGGCAGAAGGCGCTGCAGATGTTGCTGAAGATGGGGGTGCGTGCCGAGCAACAGGCGTTGGCCAAATGGGGGCTCAACTACGTCATGGAAGAGTACCTGCCGAACAAGTTGAAGAACGTGCGCGCATTTCTGCCGTAGAATGCTCTGAGGATCCGGAGACCAATCTCGAGGATCCCGGAGTTGGGGGTGCACGGGGGCTCCCCCGGGGTGCGCGCGCGCGAGAAGGGCTTCCCTCGGCGGGCGCGGCAGTGGTATGAACGAGGGCTAATCAGGAGCGTATCAGGAGCAGATCAAGAGCATATCAAGGGCCAATCAAGGCCCATGCAAGGAGGGACCGATGGAGCTCCTCAAGTCCGGAATCGCCGGCTTCGATGCGGCCACCGGGGGCGGCATTCCCAAAGGCACCCGCACGATCCTCTATGGCCCGCCCGGGACCGGGAAGACCGTCTTCGCCATGCAATTCCTCTGGGCCGGGCTCTCCGCCGGGGAACGGGTCGCCTACAACGTCTGCGACCGACCCTTCGCGCATGCCCGCCGGTACTTCGAGAGCTTTGGCTGGGAGATCGGACCCTACCAGGACGATGGGATGCTGGTGGCCCTGCAGAGCTTCCCGCGGTTCACCGAGGAGGCGTCCGAGGAGGGTGTCGAGTTCATCCAGGGCAGCGATCTCGCGACTCTGCAAGAAGTCACCACCCAGCTCAGCGCCCAGGAGGTCTCCCGGGTCGTTGTCGGTGACTACTCCCAGGCTCTCTACGCGCTGGTTCCAGCTAAGGAGCTGCTGCCGCTCGGCAACTGGATGGTCGAATGGACCAATCGTAGCGGCATCACCCTGATGGAAGTCATCACGGCGACTCAGGTGGACATCGAGGCGCACAAGGGATGGTCGCTGAGCCTGAAAGCCGCCCACAACGTGATCCAGTTCCGCATCCACAGCGGTCGCCGCGAGATCCGCATTCTCAAGATGGAAGGCGCCTCCCATCCCCTCGACTGGGTGCCGATCGAGGTGGGGGCGAAGGGGATTGAGATGGGGGTGGCCTAGGCCGCCGCGGCCGCCGATCTCGCGCAGCGCCGCAACGGTGAAGCCGGGCGTGCTTCGAGGTCCGCAGGTAGACTGCGAATTGCTGGCGGAGGTGAGACGGCCGAATCCGATCGTCAGCGCCCGCAGAGAGATGCGAGTTACTCCAGCTCGTCACTGAGTCCGCTTAGCGCGACCGCTGGCCACGCGGCGCATGGCGGGCGCCGGAATCGAAATGCCCTGTTGAGGAACACCCCTCTTGATGAACGTGGGGATGAAACCCTCGCGCCAGGCATGGTTGTCCTCATCCGAATCCGGCAAGATCGACGAACTCCACTCGTCTGCCAGCGATTCGGAAATCCCTTCAATGAGCGGAGGGGAGGCGCTGCCGAGGATGAGGAAGCGGCCCACGCTCGACTCGCGGTCTACGAGCACGCGGAGAACTTCGAATAGGTCGGGCTTGCGTTGGATCTCGTCGATGATCACGAGGCCGCTCGTGCCGGACAGCGCAAGCTCGGGATTCTGGAGCCGGGCGAGAGGCGGATTCTGGGCTACTCTGCGGTGATCCGAACGCCCTTCAGCACACGCTTGAACACTGGCTCCACCAGAGCGTACTCCTGCACCGGCGCTGCCAAGGAGATGCCGTACATCCGCCCTTGCACGGGAATGAGATACAGCTCCCCGCGCGCTCGGTACGCGGGACTCTGGAATCCAAACGGCAGCACGAATCCGACCCATTCATCGACGACGGCGTTTCGCGGCTGGTCGTATGCGAAGAACGAGCCGAAGGCCTCGGCAAGGTCGTTCATCATGCTGACGCAGACCCAGATGTCATCCACATCGAAGAGAAAGACCTCCAGCGATGCGAGCGTCTGTGCGTCGTACGCGTTGAAGGTGTACCAGCTGACAAAGGCGCGCGTCTGCTGCATCGTCTCTGTGTTCGTCGACCAGGAGTCAGGATAAGGAATCGAGAGCACACCGCTGGGATCCCGGTATGTCCGGAATGTCCCGGAGACATCCGTGAACTCCTGCCTTCGCTCCTGTGAGGTCGTGGGCTCCTGCGTGGCTTGGTCCCGCAGGCGTGCCTGCCGACCCGCCATGTGATCGCCATCAGCCTTTCTCGCGCGATGCGTGTCCGCGCGTCCGGCCGATGTTTCCGAATCAGCCCGCTCGAGGTGTGGCGGCACCTCCCGGCGGTCCTTCTGCTCCCGCCAGCCCTCCGTGCGAGCTTCCACTCGCTCGGCGAGATCGACGGCCTGCAGCTCGGCCTCCACCTGCAGCGTTCCAAGCGGGGGAGGCATGGACAGCTCCAACTCGAGCGGTGCCCAGCCGCTCTTCTGGATGGTGAGCACCGCTGTCGGCGCGAAGCAGGCGCCGGAGTCACCCGGGCAGAAGTCGCAGACCAGTCTCCCGTGTTCATCCGTCCGCCCCGTTCGTCGTCCGTTGATCTTGACGGATGCTTCGGGAGTCGAGAGCAGATCGAGTCTGCGCATCAGTGACTGGCTGGGACCGGGCAATGTCTCTGCGTCCTGTTCCGCCGGCTCGCGCGTCATGCGGATCCTGCGACCGGGCCACTTGCGACCCGCCAAGTTCTGCTCCAGGTCTACGCGCCGCACTACACCGTCGCGATAGCGGTAGGTATAGGTTCCACTATGAGTCTGCGAGAGAATCGCGCAGTGGTCCGAATGGAAGACGTATGCCCGGGTGGCTCCGGCGGCGTCGAAGATGTAGTGACGAGGAGTGGCGAGATGATCACCTGAGATCACCAGGCGACCGTTCTCGTCCGTGCGCCCGACCGTGATCGCCGAGTCGGCTAGTCCCCCGGTCAGCCGGTAGTAGATCATCACACTGGCCACCGACTCACCGTCCGCGTCCTCGACGATGAACTCGAAACGACTCTGCCCGCAGCCGATGAGCAGCAACCCACCGAGCAGGCCGAGGATGATCGCCAGTCCGATCCGTTGCACCCTCACGCGCTCACCGAGTCCTCACGTATCGAATGCTGCCAAGCTGCAGGAATCCCTGGCCGATCAGAGCCGTTCCGAACGATCCTGGTCCTGCTAGGAAGAGTTGATTGCCGACGACCGCGAACCTCCCTCTACCCTGGGTGCCGGCACCTCCATATGCGGACCCCATACCGGTTGTCGCGCTCACACCCGCGAAGTCATCAGATTCGAAACTTCCATCCGCGAAGAAGGCGAGCGTGTGCGAGGTGCTCACCGGGCCGCCCGTGCCGGCGACCTGGTTGCCCGATCCATCCCAGAACGCCATCGACTGTTGGGTGGAAGCGCCCTGCCAGTATCCGACGAGTGCCTGCATGACCTGCACGTTCGCGGACTGCAGCTGAATGCTGCTTGCCATCTCGTTGATGACCGATGTGTATGCTTGGAGATTGCCCGCAAAGCAGAAGACGCACAGCACCGCCGCAACCGGCGGACGCCCGATGAGGATCAGCCGCATGACACCCGGTTGCCCGGCGTTGCCCATGACCTGGAAATCCTGCTGTCTCCCGATCATGCCCTGGCTCCACGCGGGATTCATGAGCGGCACCGATGCACTCATCGGCATCGCCTGAAGTTCGGTGTTCTGGAAGTACGCCTGGAATCCCATCTGATCCAAGGAGCCGACCGCATCGGCTCCGACGACGATCATCGGATCCCCATTGGGCATGCATCTCAGCACGCACTCGTGCGCCGTTTCCGCCGGCGCACACTGCGGCTGCCAGTTTGCCGGATGCCGCATCGTCAGGACACCGTCGGGATGCTGGAACTGCTGCGTCAGATTCCCGGAGCCGGAACCGATCGACATGTCCTGACCCTGGGCTCCGTAGCCGGGCGGGATCTGGTCCTGCTGCTCCATGCCCTGGCCGTAGG
>JAGMBO010000067.1 GCA_023129715.1 Candidatus Eiseniibacteriota bacterium
CCCTGGCCGTAGGCTCCGTAGCCGGCCGGGATCTGGCCCTGCTGCTGCATGCCCTGGCCGTAGGCTCCGTAGCCGGGCGGGATCTGGTCTTGCTGCTCCATGCCCTGGCCGTAGGCTCCGTAGCCGGGCGGGATCTGGCTCTGCTGCTGCATGCCCTGGCCCTGGGCTCCGTAGCCGGGTGGCATCGTCTCATCTCCCATCCCCATGCCACCCAAGAACTCGGATAGGCCAGTCTGGCGCAGATTGGAGGGGGGCTGGAATTCGGAGTCGGGGATCCTTGTCTTGGTGATCTTGGTCACCTCACTGACGGCTTTCTGCCCATAGCCGTGATACTCGATCATCCGCAGGGGTAGCCCCTGTTGGCGGACAGCCTGGTAGCTCGGCGATCGCTTGTGTGCGCCCGGTCCTACACTACCCATCGCCTCCTCGAGTCGCATAAGACCGGCCAGATCGATGCTGTTTGCCAGCTCTGCTGACTTCGAGATCCACATCTCCTCGACGATCTGGCCGCCGATCTTGACGACGTACTTCTGCGCCGAATGGCCGGCGATCGTGGCGGTCTCTGAAGCAGCCACGACCTCAATCCGGCCGGAAGGCGTCGCGGCCTGCCCCAGGTCACTGTCAGCGAAGAGTTGCTGAAACTCCTGAATCGTACCTCCGGCACAGGTGCCCATCTCCGGGAAGCACATGGTGATCCGACCCGTGCTCGTGTCAAAGAACATGGGTTCCGTTCCCGCGACCTTGAGCTTCCCCTGCTGGATGAAGACCGTCATAGAGAGGCTTCCACCCTCTGGGTCAGTGACCTGTGACTCGATGATCCATCCGGCAAGGGCAGGGGAGACTGCGCTAGCGCACATGCACAGCAAGCCGAGCACTGGTGATCTCATGGCCACTCTCCTTTGGTAGGGACTTGCCCGAAAACGAACGAGGCCAGTGATCTGTCCGTGCGGCCCGAGACAGTGCAGATCGAAGTTATTTCGCAGAAGCGGCCAAGATGCGGTGGCTGTTCTGAGGAGCGAGGCTCATCAGAAGCTGGAGATGATGCTGATTCCATTCCCGGTCGGTCTACTGCCGCCCGAACCGCAATCGTGGATCTCACCTGCTCGCGCAATCCGAATTCCATTAAAGCCTGCAGTCCGAAAGGTTGTCAAGGCTTGTCGTCAAGACCTGGCGCCACTGCCGAGTACCCCGGTTCAACCAGCCGGCTGTGGCTCAGTAAGCTACTTGATCGTTATGCCGATCGTGACGGCTGCATAGGTTAGCCAATCGAGTCGGAAGATGTTTCCAGTCCGAGAGATGAGCGCGACCGTCGCCTTCTCACCATCCGCAGGATTGAGACCGAGGCTCAGCGTGATGCCCGGGCTCACCTCGGTGCCGCTGTCAGAGTCGTAGTTGGCCGAGTAGGTGCGGGAATGCGTCTGCTACCAGACCCAGTAGACCAGGTGGAATCCGGCGCTTCCCTGTAGGATGAGGGAACTCCCCGCGGGTTGATATGCGGCGATGCCGAGCAGGTGCTCGTACGGACGCATCAGCAATGAGCCCGCCTGAGCATCAGCGATCAGGAGGCCTACCAGAGCGACGAGAAGAGCGGAGCCTGCAACGCGCATCGGAACCCCATTCCCTGCTCAGCGCGGGTGAAGCTCTCACCGCCATTCGGATGAGTCAACGTCAGTTCGCAAGGTCTGGGGAAGACACACTCCGCAAGATTGGAGACCTCGACGGCGATGCTGACCCCGCCCTGCTGCAGGGAGAAGAAGGCACTATCGGGATCGACACAGAGGCCCGTTACCGGTACCTGGCCGAACGCTGTGACATAGAAGAGAATGTCGCTGCCAGCGCTGATTTCCGTGCCGCTCCCCTGTTGGACGCGGGGTAGATCAGGAGCTTGAAGACTGCCGATCCCGTTTCGAGCGTGTCCATCTTGTGCATGTCGGCGTGGAAGTCGTCCGTGGCTCCCGAACTGAACAGACGGCATCCCGGGTCGAGATAGACCTCGGCACTGTCGGCCTGCTCTACCGCCAGGCGCACCTCGAGTCCGTCTATTGCGGCGAAGATCTTCCGGCGACTGGTCTTGATGGGGCTGTTCGCCGTCCCGGGCGATGAGGAGCGGGCATCGCACCGCCCGCAGCCGAGCTGGGCGCGGCTGTTGCACAGGTCTTCGAGATCGATCCGTTCCTATGTTCCCAATGCCGGACGGAGATGAAGGTCATCAGCGTGATCACCGAGCCGGCGGTGATCGGTAGGATCCTCAAGCACATTGTCGGAACGGGTGGGCACGACCCGTTCGAGGGGCGCGGGCCGCCGGAGGGTGAGCTGGCCGGGGAGGAAGCCCTCGAGGGCGTGGCTTCAGGCCAAGGAGGTGCGCTTGATGGCAGCCTCCGTCGCGCGAGGTGGGGCATCGAGGCCGGTGGACTTGCCCCGGTTTCGTGGAGG
>JAGMBO010000068.1 GCA_023129715.1 Candidatus Eiseniibacteriota bacterium
ATGAACTTCCCGCACACGACACTAGCTTGCGCCAATGCCCCTCAGGACGGCCGGAACCGTCAGCAGCAGGACCTTCAAATCCGTCTTGAGACTGATGCTTTCGACGTATTGCATGTCCATCTTCATCCACTCGGCGAAGCTGACCCGATTGCGCCCGCTGACCTGCCAGAGGCAGGTAATCCCCGGAGTGACCGCCAGGCGGCGCCGCTGCCAAGGCTCGTACTGCGCCACCTCCTCGGGAATCGGCGGTCGCGGGCCGACCAGACTCATCTCCCCCAGCAGGACATTGACCAGTTGGGGCAGTTCGTCAAGTGACGTTCGCCTCAGGAATCGCCCCACGCACGTCATGCGCGGGTCCTTGCGAATCTTGAAGACCGGTCCATCCATCTCGTTCATCGCCTCGAGCTCGGCCCTCATGCGCTCGGCATCCCGCACCATCGAGCGGAACTTGATGAACCGGAAGGGGCGGGCGTGGCGCCCGGTCCGCATCGAGCAGTAGAAGGGCGGCCCCTTGGTCTCGAGGCAAATGGCGATCGCCAACAGCGCGAACAGCGGGCTGGTGATCAACAGACCCGCGGCGGCGACGGCCGCATCGATGATCCGCTTGCCGCGGCGCTGATAGAAGGTCACCGGCCGATAGCTGCAGGCGGGATCGAGCATGACACCCTCACTCGCTGCCGCGCCTCCGCGGCCCTGCTCTTCTCCGGGACTCCCCTGGATCACGCCTTCCACTCTCGGCTCCCCCCGACCCGACGGCTCCGAGCCCTCCCTGCAGCGACCCCGCCCCCACAACGAAAAAAGCGGAGCCTCACGACCCTCTGCAAACACTCGCTCGCAGATTTCGGGCCGGACACGACTCCACCTGCGCCCGCAGGCTCCTGCCGCCCGGGAAGACCTCCCGCGCATCCTTCCGGGGAAGCTCCGCACGGCTCATATCGATTCATTGCATCCATTCAGTCTCAAGGACTCGCTACGCATCACCTCCTCTCACTCCAGGATTCGACCTCCAACAAGAGCTTCTTTGCAACAATAAGCCTAGCACGCAAAGGAAGTTACGGTCAAGCACCCCCTCTGAAGCCTAGTCTGAAGGCTACTTGCAGACCACTTCCAGGCTGCTTGCAAGGCTGCCTCCAGGGCTGCTTCATTCAGGGGCTGCTGCTTCAAGGGCTGCCTCCAGGGCTGCTGGGCTGCTCTTTTCGGAGCTGCTTGGGCTCCTGCTCCTTTAAGGGCTGCTTGCAGGACAGCCCTCCGGCTGCCTCAAGGCTGCTCCAGAGGCTACTCCGAGGCCGCTTGCAGCCCATATCGACGCTGCCTGCCGTCAGCCCACCATCATGATCCGGGGGTTTCTCGCCCAACCCCCCGGCGCCCCCATCCGGGCGGCGGCGCCCCCCACGATCCCCCGGTGCCTCCATCCACCTCTGGCCCTGCCCTCGCCCGCCAGCGCGACGGGGCCCGATCAGGCCTTCACTCATCTTTTCCTTCAAGTTCCTTGATCTGGGCCATGATCTGCGCCATCTGTCTCTGCAAGTTCTCGGCTTGTTCCTTGAGAGCGGCTACCTGTTCCTCTTTGCCGGTCCCTTTCTGCGAAGAGCTTGATGCCGTGTCTGCTGGCAGAGCATTTCCAATGCCTCGTCCCATATCCATACCGCGCCCCATGCCTTTACCACCACCCATTCCGCCACCCATTCCCATGCCGCGCCCCATGCCTCTACCGCCACCCATTTCTCCACGCATTCCATCACCGAAATGACTCTGCACACTGGGGGAAGAAGCACTGCCCAAAGTGCCGGATTTGTACTGTTGAACAGCCTGTCGCACCTGTCCGCTAACTCCTGTGATTACTTGGATTCCGGCCGCGCCGAATGTTTCGAAAGCGTTTGGACCGCAATTGCCGGTCAGCACGACCGACACATCTTTGTTTGCCATGAGCTGCGCGGATTGAATACCTGCGCCGCCTCCTACTGCGATATTTGGGTTGGGAATGGCTTCGAACTCCAACGTGTCCGGATCGATAATCAAGAAGTAAGCACAACGTCCGAAACGCATCTCCACCTGATCGTCAAGCGTGGATCCTGTGGATGTAACTGCGATCTTCATTCTCTTGCCTCCCTTGCCAGATCTCTTCCTTCAATTGATTCCGAAAATGGACCATCGCCTCGAAAGCCGGGCCTTTTCCGTATTCAATCGCTGTTCTTCCACCCATGCCGGTTCCCTAAACTACAACTTTCCCCTCCGCGGTTCGGCAGCGTCCTCGCCCGGGGCCATCAGCAACGTTGGCGTCCCATCCCTGCATCGAGAGCCAATGCCTCTCCAGGCCCGAATCGCTCGTTTCGAGAGGCAGCCCGTGTTCAGGGGTATTCGCTGGAATCTCGCCCTCTCTCTTGTCCTGCCGGTGTGCAAGGATCACTTCGTTCACATGCTCTTGGGGAAAAGGAGCGGAGCCACGGGCTGAAGCGGCAAGACTCGCGATGAGCAAGAGCACGCATGGAAGGAGTTTCATTGCAATCCCTCCCCGGCAGGACTCATTGCACAATTGACTTCGAGAAGCAACAGACTCCGTTTCGGCGGTTGCGCGCAACTCCGCCTTCGGACGCAAGCTACTCCGGAGGCTCCGCCGCATTTGCATCCAGATACCCCTTCCCTGAGATGCGTCCTACCTGGCTAAGCGAGAGCTGCTCCTTCATCAGGAAGAAGAAGCCGACGATCACCACCGGAAACCACTGGGTGATGTGATAGAGGATCGAGAAACTGAGCGCCCTCCCCTGATCACGATAGCCGACGATGGCAAGTCCCAAAACCGCAGCCGCTTGCAGCGTACCCACGAAGCCGGGGCCGGAGGGCACCATGATCCCGATCGCCATGACGACCATCACCACCAGGCTTGCCAGCGGCGGCAGATCCCCGCCCGCGGTCTCGAGACGCGCCGCCGCGAAGCAGAGCTGGATCACGAAGACGAAACAGAGCCACATGAGCAGTGTCAGGAGTCCGACGACCAGGATTCGCCGCCCATCCCGGAAAATCCCCAGCCCTGTTTCGAAGCTCTCCAGAATCCGCAGCGTGCGATCCCGGATCAGCACGGGCAACAGCCGGCCCGCCCAGGCTCGGAAGATCGCCCCCCGCAGGTGGAACACCAGGAGCAGCACCAGAACGCCCAAGCCGATCAGGAAGGCCGCCAGCACACCGATCTTGAACATGCGGCTGTGAAGGGGAAAGAAGGCGAGAATGAGCCCGAAGATCCCGATCATCGAGAAGAGATCGAAGAGCCGCTCAACGACGATCGTGGCGAACGCCGCCGACGGCCGGATACCCGCCGAACGCCCGATGACATAGGCGCGCACGAATTCCCCAAGACGCATCGGGAGGATGTTGTTGCACATGAACCCGATCATGGTCGCGCTATACAGCGTTAGATCGGGAATCGGCTTCAGTGAGCGGAGCAGCCATCCCCAGCGCACGGCTCGGACCCAGAACGCGAGGAGGGTGAGCAGCGAGGCGGGCACGAGGTAGCCGTAACGCGCGGCGGTCAAGTGCGCCCAAACCTCGTGGAGGTCGGTCTGACGAAACGCCAGGTAGAGGAAGAAGGCGCTGATCAGCACCCCGATCAGGATCGAGCGCCATTTCATTCGCCGGCTCCTTCCCCCACCTCATCAATCCGCGCCACGGCACGGTCAACCGTGCGCGGCAACGGCTTCCAGCTCCCGCGTCAAGAGCGGCCCGATATCCATGATACTCCTCACCGGCCCGTGCGCGAAATTGCCGAGCAGGATCGTGTTCGAATCGATGTCGGCGGGGTGATAGCCGTGCATGCCCCGCGGCGCTGAATCGCCCATGAAACTCGGCACGAAAATCTGGCCCGGATCGGCCAGGAAGATCGTCTCGCCGTAGCGCCGGTCGGGAAAGAGCACGCCCAGATCGGCACATTCCTCATCCGTCAGGATCCTGCCGCAGCGCGCCTCGGCAAGCAATGCCTCAACCCGTTCGCGCACCCCCGCGCGGAAGCTCCATACCCGCACCATCGTCGAGTCGATGAAGTAGAGCACCTCCTCCGGCGACCGCAAGCCGAGCGCCTCCAGCGGGCGCTGGAGATCGTGGACCCCGACAACATCGGCCATCCCATGATCCCCGAACACCAGCAGCCGGACTTCATCGTAGGTGCGTTCGGCCCGGGCGAGCATCGCCGCGACGAAGCCGGCCGTCTCCCTGAGGCAGGCACGGGCCGCTTCGCTGCGCGTGCCCGCGGCGTGCCCCACCCCATCGAATTCGGGAGAGTATAGGAAGAGCATCGCCGCCCGGCCGGCATCGATGGCCGCGGCGAGTTGCGCCCTGCGCTCGGCTTCCGGCGTGCGCCACGCCCATGCCTTCCAGGGCAGCCCGAGACGTTCGGCCGCATCGAAGGGCGTCTCGAAGGGAACGACCCCACCCGGCGCGTAGAGATCGTGTTTCTCACAGAGATCGAACTGCGGCAGAAGACGAAGTGGGATCTGATAGAGGCTGCAGTAGCCGCGGATGCCCGCGTGCCAGAGAGCGCGGACCAGGATCCGGCGGGTCAGGTAGTCGCACCCCAGCGCGCCCGCCAGGATCCGGATCAAGGGCCGGTAGCGCCGGAAGGGGGAGCGCTCGGGATCGCGCAGGTACATGCCCCAGTGGCCATGGTCCACCGGTGGCCGGCCGGTCAGCAGCGACGGAATGCAGGCACTCGAGTAGCCGCAAACACTCGCCACCGGGCCATCGGGCGCTTCCAGGAACTCGAAGCTCCCGCTCTCGCGCGCGACTCGAAACCCAAGCGCATCAATCATGAAGACGAGCAGTAATCGCCGTCCCATCGATCCCTCTCAAACCCCCGCCGCCGCAAGCCACGCGAACCAGCGACGGAAGGCCTCGCTCCAAGAATCGTCCCAGCTCGCGCGCGACGCCCCCCGGCAATGCGGGATCTCCGCACGCAGCCACCGGCGCAGAGCATAACCATGACCATCACCGTCACCATCGCCAGCGCCAGCGCCATCCTCGTCGGCACCATCGATCGCCGCGAGCCAGGCCGCTGCCAGCGCCAAGGTCGCCAACGAGACCGGCCACGCCCTCCTCCCCCAGCCGATGGCGAGTCGCAGGCCCGCTTCGCGCGGATCCCCCGGCCCGCGTGTCCGACAAAGCCGCGACCAGCTTCGCAGGCGCTCGCGCGCCGATCCGCCCTCCTGGGACAGGAGCCGCAGCCAAGTCGCTCGCGATGGAAGCGATATGTCCGGGATGCCACCTGCCGCTGCTGTGCGTGCGAGCACCGCCCGGCCGACACGGGCGATTGCGCCAAGCTCGATCGGCGGCGGGGGCCACGCCGGTGCTAGGCGCCAGGCGGTCCAGCGCTCGATCTGACGGAGCGCCTCAGGGTCGAGTCTCGCCTGCAACGCCGCCGGTGCCTGCGCACCCGCCGCCTCGCCGCCACGACCCGGCTCCTCGGCCGCGCCCAGCCACCGGCAGCGCGCCCGCAGCGACGGCTCCAGATCTCCCTCGGCCGCCAGGAAAGCCTTGGCCCCATCTAGGACAAGCTTGCCCCAGCGGTGCGCCTCATGCCAGGCGGCCGCGTCGGGCGCAGCGCCCCACGCCGGCGCGCTGGGGGGATCGAAGGTCAGCCAGCCGCGGCCGAGCGGCGGCAGCAAGGTCTCGCGCACTCGGTTCCCGAGTAAACGCAGCGCCTCGAAGGTCCGGGGCAGTTCTCCCCGGCGAATATCGAGGCAACCGGTCTCGCCCCATAGCCGAGCGCCATGGCCGATCGCCTCGGCCAGCTCGAGGGTCAACGGCATGCGGGCGAAAAAGGGTAGCGGGAAAAGACCGATATCGAGCGGGTCGTCGGTCAGGCCGAGCGCTCGAACCCGCGCGCCGAACACCTCCGTGAGGGCGATCCGCGTCGCCGGCTTCCAGTCGGCGGAGCCCGGGCGCTCGGTAAAGAGCGCCAAGTCGAGATCCGAGAGCGCCAGGATGCGCCCCGCGCAGCGCACGCCGCTCGCCTCCCCCACCGCCGCGCTGCCCATCAGCAGCAACAGGCGTGGTTGCAACCGGGCGTTGCGCTCGACAACCCAGGGGATCGCCTCGCCGAGCAGCGCACGCAAGGCGCCATCCAGCGCCGGATCTTGGGCCAGCGCTCGCCGCAGCGAAGTCTCCCCACCCATTGCTCACACCCGGTCGCGCAGGAAGCTCGGCAGGCTCTCGCGTTGCGCGTTGAGCACCGTGCCGAGCACCCGGCAGCGGGCGACATTGAGGGCATCGAGGCCCCGCTGGGTAAGCGCGCGCCGGGTCTTGTGGGCGCGCACCACCAGCACGACCCCGTCACAGGCGGAGGCGACCAGGGGGGTCTCGGGATGATCGAGCACCGGCGAGAGGTCGCAAACGACCCAGTCGTACCCGGTGCCGAGATCGTCGAACAGCGGCCGCAGGCGGGGAGAGGTGACTGCCTCGATGTAACGGACCGTGTCGCGACCGGCGGGCAGGAAATGGAGCCGCTCATTCTCGGTTCGCAGCAGCGCCTCTTCCGGCGCAACCTCCCCACGGAGCAGCTCGGTCAGCCCGGGGCGGTCGCCGATCGCAGAGGTCAGACCGATGTTCTCGCGGCTCAGATTCCCGTCGACAACAAGAACCCGTTTCTCGACCACCTGAGCTACGAGATAGGCGAAGTGCAGCGCCAGGGTCGTGGCGCCCTCGCCGAGCATCGAGCCGGTGAAGGCGATCACGCGTCGCGCCGCCCGGCCCAGAATCACCTCGACATTGGCACGAAGCGCGTCGAGCTCGCGCAGGAACGCGAAGTCGGGCTCGCCGATCAGACTGCCCTTGACCAAGGCGCGCGGCTCAGGCAAGCCGCCCGACGCGCGCGCGAATCCCTGCTCACCCTCCACAACCTCCACGAAGCCCGATTCCTCGACCGGAACAGTTCCCTCGGGGGACCGCGGATCGCCGGGCCGGGACTTCTCCCCGCGAGCCCGGCGCAATGCGTCGTAGATGTGGCTCACACCCGGCTTTCCATGGCCAACGCTTCTTTGCCCCGGCGCGCCGGCTCGAATCCACGCTCGATCTCCGCAATCGCCTTGCGGACACTCCCGGCATCGACCTGCCGCCGATCGAGGACGTAACTGATCAACAGTGCCCGGTCACAGAGGAGGTTGATCACCCGCGGCACACCCTTGGAGCACTGGGCCACCTCGCGGATCGCCTCCTCGTGGAACACCTGGCCGACCATCCCCTCGCTGGCCACCCGGACCCGGTGCTGTATGTACTCTCCCACCCCTTCCGGCGCCAGGGCATGGAGCTCGCACATACCGGGAATCCGCTGGCGGAGCTGGCGCAGACGATGGGAATTGAGCGTATCGGTCAGCTCGGGCTGCCCGACCAGCACGATCTGCAGCAGTTTACGCGTGCTCGTCTCCAGATTCGAGAGCAGGCGAAACTCCTCGAGGCTGGCCGGCGAGATGTTCTGGGCCTCATCGACGACGATCAGGGCATTGCGCCCATCCTCCTGAAGCTCGAGGAGGAACCGCTGCAATGTCAGGAGCATGTCGACCTTGTCGCGACCGGTCGAGCGCAGGCCGAAGTCGACCAGCGCCATGCGCAGGAGTTGGTTGAAGGTCAACATCGCGTTCATCACCAGCGCGCTCTCGATCGATTCATCGAGAGAGTCGAGCAACGCCCGCACCAGCAGCGTCTTGCCCACGCCGACCTCCCCGCTCAGGACCAGGAAACCCTTGCGTTCCTGGATCCCATAGGTCAGGTAGGCAAGCGCCTCGCGCTGATCCCGCGTCATGAAGAGGAATTTCGGATCCGGCGTCAGGTTGAACGGCGGCTCTTTGAATCCGTAGAAGGCCTCGTACATTCGCTGTGTCCTTTCGTGCGCCGGCCTACTTGCGGAACCGATGAATCGTCGCCAGGCTCGGGACCCGCAGGTAGGTCTCCACTTCCTCCACTTCGCGGAAGGTCTGGTCGAGGCTGTCGAAGAGAAACGCCAGACCGATCGCGACGAGCAGTGCAAAGATCGAGATCACGGTCAATCGGACGTAGTCGAGACGTCCCACGCGAAACGGCGCAACCGCTTCCTGCAGGACGACCACGTCCCAGATGAGGGAGCCCAGGCGCAGCGTCAAGGCATCCGCGCGCCTGCGGACCAGCGCGTCGTGCGTGGTGCCCAGGCTCTCGATGGTCCGGTCGAGCTGAGAGAGCTGGGCCTCACGGTCGGGGAACTCACGCAGCTGCTGATTCAGGTAGGCGAGACTCGCCTCCAGCGACGCCGCCTTGGCACGGCCGACCTGGAGTTGCGCGGTCATGTAGCCGACATAGGCCTGCGACTCCACGGTCATCGCCTGCTCGAGCTCCTCGACGCGCTCGCGCAGCGCGAGCACCTGGGGGTGGTTGTCGGTATACTGCGCCTTGGCCTCGATGTACTCGGCGCGGGTATTGAAAACCAGCTTGCGCAAAACCATGATTGCCGGTTCTCCCCGCCCGTAGGGATCAGAGAAGGGATAGATCTCCGCCGTCTCGAAGGTGGGATCGGCCAGCGAGCCGCCTTCCATCCACTGCACGCGGGCCTCGCGCTCGGCGACATCGGCCGCCGCCTCGGCGAGTTGGACCTCCAGGCTGCGCCTGGTCGCCAGTAGATTCTGCCGCTCCTGCGGCAGCTCGACGGCCCCCTCGCGCATCAGGAAGTCGGCGCGTCTGCGCTCCCAATCCGCAATCTCGCTGCGCAGACGTCCGATCTCATCGTCGAGGAACTCGGTCGGGTCCTGGCCGCGTGTGTTGCTGCGAAACTCCTGGTAGGCCTGCGTCAGCGCCCGCACCACCGGGCGCACGATCTCGCGCTTCGTCGACCGGTAAACGATGTGGATGACACGGGACTTACCCGGCGTATTGGCGCTCACCTTGGGCGGGTCGATGCGCACCGGGGCGGCGGTGCTGTCGGTCACCCCCGCTTGATCGAGGATCTCCTGGGCGCGCTTGAAGATTCTCGCGCTGCGAATCGCCTCGAGTTCTGAGCTGATCTCCTCTTCCCAGGAGAGCAGCGTGAGATTCGAGCTGTAGGCGGTCGTCGTCTGGCCGCGGCTGACCAGCAGCTTCGAGTAGGATTCGAAGATCGGTGCCTCCCGCACCACCGTCAGCATGATCACCGCGATCGTCGCCGCCATCGCGGCAATGATGATCCACTTCTGCCGGAAGAGCACGCTCAGGAAGTCCCTGACGTTGCCTCCTGTTTTCCGGCTGTCATGGATCTCCACCACGGCGACTCCGCTCGCTACTGGCTCGCGCGCCAGTAGATGTCTTCCAGATGAAACGCCTGCCACCCTTCAATATAGGCCGTGAAGGGTGAGATGTTCTGGCGCACGAAGCGATCGACGAAGAGGTTGACCTCAGCAATGAAGTTGCGCGGCACGAAGACGACGTCGTAGGGGCGCAGGAAGACGTCCCGGCCCAGCGGATCCCCATCGACCGCCGCATCGAGATCGAGGCGATAGACGTCGAGCGCATTGGGGCCCGTGCGCCGCAGCACGAGCACGCTGCCCAGCGCGGCGCTCGAAGTGTGCCCGGCGGCGGCGCCGAGCGCATGCAAGGCGGTCATATCGGGCATATAGGCGTGATCTCCCGGCGCGTTGACCTCGCCAAGCACATAGACGACCTCCTCGGCATAGGAGGTGAGCATGACGCTGACATCAGGATAGCGAATCAGGCGCCGGAGTTGAGCCCGCAGCTCCTCGGTCAGCTCGTGGACCGTCTGCCCGCTGGCTTGCAGATCGCCCGCCCCGGGCGCACTGATCCGCCCGTCGGGCCGCACCTTGACGACCCCGGTAAACTCGGGCTGGCCGACCACCAGGATCCGCAGTTCATCCCCGACATGCAGGCTGTACTCGACATCGGCGGATGGGGCGAGAGCGCGCGGGGCGGCCACGGCCCCCCCCCCCGATACCAGCAGCGGGTGCGGGCTGCGGCTGCATCCGGCAAGCACGCCGACGACGGTAACGCACAGTGCGACCAGAGCACAGCGCGCGGCTATCGCCATGCACGCCGCTGATCGTCCTGATCGATGCGGCGCGTCACCGGGTTGCATGACCACTGGATATTCCTTTCCCGGTCATCGTCGTCCCCCGACGTATGCAGCCTACCACCGGAAGAATCCGCGCGGCAACTGGACTCCCGCGGGTCACGGTCACCCCCGGTGGACCCGCAATCCTCCATAAGACAGAGTCGGCTGGTAAGTTGCGCTTCTTGATGCCGGCGCCGCCTGGGGCCTGGCATCGCGCTCCAGCCCCCCCCTCTGGTCAACCTCGTCGCGGGCCCAGGTTCCCAGCTATCTCGTTGCCTCTCATCCTTCTGCGGCGCGCCCTCGCTCCAGAAGCAGGCCCTGAAACAGCAAGGGCAGGAGGATCTCGTGGTGCCCGAGGAAGTAGAAGCCCCGGCCGCCGGCACCGGGCGGCCGCTGGACGATATTCTGCGTTGGCCTGTACTGCCTTGCAAAATCAAAGGTTGCAGTATGGAGCCCCGAGTTCGAAGCCCCCAGATTGAGCGCCACCGCGCAGGCCTTCAGGAAGACCTCCGGCAGGACCACGGCGCTGCCGACGTTGATCACCACGGCCCCCTCAAGATCCGCCAGGTGGGCGGCCAGGATGCGGAAATCGCGGGCCGAGGCCTCGCCCGTCTCGGCACCGGAGAACTCGGGATGCTGGTGCACGATGTCGGTCCCGATGGCGACATGGATGGTGGCCGGCACGCCGAGGCTGTAGGCCATGCCGATCACGCTCTCGACCCGCCACTCCTCGTGACGGGCGACCAGCAAGCGTCCCAACGCCTCACCGAGACCCTCTTGTTGGCGGGAGGCCTCGCGGGCCGCCGCGGCCAGCAGTTCGGCGGTCTCGCGGGCGGTGCCGAAGCGGCCCGCCGGCAGTTCCGTGGCGACATCCTCCGAAGTCGCCCCCCACAGGGCGAGCTCGGCATCGTGGATCGCGAAGGCCCCATGGACCGCCATCAACGTCGCCCAGCCCTCTCGGCAGAGCCGGATCAGCAACGGCCCAAGCCCGACCTTGACCACGTGGGCGCCGAACATCCAGACGACCGGGCGTCCTCGCTCCCGCGCGGCCAGAATCGCCGCCACGAGGTGACGGAGCTCCTGGGCCGCTAGGATCTGGGGCAACCCGTCCCAGAACTCGGCGAACGAGCCAGGATCCTGCGCCGGGCGCCCCAACATGGCCGCCTCGACCTTGGCACTACGCGCGGCAATGCTGGTGCGCTGCAACCGGGAGAGATCGGCCTCGGGATAACGGCTCATTGCTCTCCCTCCCATTCGGGCCGGCCCTCGACCCCGACGAGCACGACCGAGATCGAACCGATCGGGAGCTTGCTGCTCATCTTGACCGGCAGCTTGCGTTCATCCGCGGTGAACCAGATCGTCAGACTCCCCTCGTGCTTGAAGAGTCCCGGGGTACGCAGGATCGGCTCGACGGCAAGGCAGTCGAACTCGCCGACCGGCACTTCGATCCGTTCGCGTCGCAAGACGGTCGTCTTCAGCGGGTAGTTCTCACGGTCGACATGGCAATCGAGAAGGACCTCATCGCCGACTTGGAGGTCACGGCTGCGCACGTCGAAGAAAGCGCTCAAGACATCGTGGGTGCCCGGCAGCACCTCAGAAATCCTCCCGTCACTGTAGCTCGCCAGATGGGCACGGGGATCGAACTCGACGACCGTCTCGTTCTGATAGTTGCCTTCGAGCAAGTACTTCTCGAAGCGCCGGGGACGCAAGTCGGCGACTCGCATGTAGGATTCGACGCGGTCACGGACGTAGAAGAAGGTCGAGACGAAGCCGTTGCTCTCCGCGGTGGTCACCACGTGATAGCAGGAGTCCCCGGCGACGACCTCGATGCCCTCGACCGCGATCGTCGCCGTTCCAGCCCCAATCGGGCCGTAGCGCACCGAGTAGGTCAGTCGCTCCCCGACCCGAACCGCCTGCTCGATGAAGGGGTGCTCACGGTCGAAGACCCGGGCAGCGCGCTCGGCGGGATCCGGCCCGCGGTCTGCCGGCCGGCCGGCGGCGGTTTCCTGGGCATTCGCCCACCCCACCCAGGCGGCGACGACGACGAACCCGAGCCACAGCGAGATGGTTCTGCGCATGCGCTGCACTCCCATCCTACGGAGCGCCACGCGGGCGCCACCGTCAGCGCGAAGGTTCCAAGGCCTGCTTGCGGCTAAGCCGCACCTTGCCCTCTTCATCGACTCCGATGACCTTGACGCGAACCATGTCCCCCTCACGCACAACGTCTTCGACCCGGTTGACCCGGTGGTGGTCGAGCTCGGAGATGTGGACTAGGCCATCCTTGCCCGGGAGGATCTCGACAAAGGCCCCGAAGTTGGTGATCCGGACGACACGCCCGTTGTAGATCGCCCCCACTTCAGGATCTTCGGTAATCGTACGGATGATCTCGACCGCCCGTGCCGCCATTGTCGCATCGGCACAGGCAACCTTGATCTCCCCGGTATCCTGGATATCGATCACCGCGCCGGTCTCGTCGGTGATCTTCTTGATCGTCTTGCCCCCGGGACCAATCACGTCGCGGATCTTCTCGGTCGGGATCTGCAGCACCGTGATCCGCGGGGCATAGCGGGAGATCTCGGGTCGTGGCTCTGCCAGGACCTTGTCCATCTCGTCGAGAATGTGGAGACGTCCCCGGCGGGCCGCCTCGAGACCGTCGGCCAGCAGCCGGCTGGGAAGCCCCTGGATCTTCAGGTCCATCTGAACAGCGGTGATCCCCTCGCGGGTGCCGGCGACCTTCAGATCCATCTCGCCAAGGTGGTCCTCGACGCCCTGGATATCGGTCAGGACGCCGTAGTTGTCCCCTTCACTGATCAACCCCATCGCCACGCCGGCCACCGGCGCCTTGATCGGCACGCCGGCATCCATCAGCGAGAGGCTCCCGCCGCAGACCGTGGCCATTGAAGAAGAGCCGTTCGACTCCATGATGTCGGAAACGATCCGGATCGTGTAGGGGAAGCTCTCATTGGAGGGCATCACTGCGGTCAGGGCCCGTTCCGCCAACGACCCATGGCCGATATCGCGCCGCGAGGGCCCCCGGTAGGGTCGTGCCTCGCCGACGCTGTAGGCTGGGAAGTTGTAGTGAAGCATGAACGTCTTCCAGCTTTGTCCCTCGAGTGCCTCCATGCGCTGCTCGTCCATCGAGGTCCCCAGGGTGGTGACCGCCATGGCCTGGGTCTCACCGCGCGTGAACAGCGCCGAGCCGTGCGTGCGCGGCAACACCCCGATCTCACACTCGATCGGGCGAACCTGGTCGAAGGCGCGGCCGTCGATGCGGCGCTTCTCCTCGAGCACCACGCGTCTCAGATGGTCGCGCTCGATCGTCTCGATTGCGGTGCGCACAGCCCCAGCGGACTCCGGAAAATCCTCGGCGAGGCTCTCCACGACCTCCTTACCCAGTGCCCGGAGCGCCGCCCCGCACTCGATCTTGTCCCGGATCTCCATTGCCTCACGGATCCGGTCGCCAAAGCGCTGCTCGACGGCCTCCGCCAGGCCGTCGGGCAGGGTAATCTGCGCGATCTCCCTCTTTTGCACCGGCACCTTGGCGATCAGTTCCTCCTGCAATGCAACAATCTTGGCGATCGCCGGCAGGGCGAAGTCGACCGCTTCGAGGAACTCGGCCTCGCTGATCTCGGCCGCCTCGCCCTCGGTCATGATCAGCGTCTCGCGCGTGCCGGCGAATACGAGATTCATGGAGCTCTCTTCGAGCTGGCTGAAGGTCGGATTGAGGACCAACTGGCCGTCGATCTTGCCGACCCGCACGGCCCCGACCGGCCCCGGAAAGGGCAGATCGGAGATGCAGACGGCAACCGAGGCGGCGACGATCGCCATCACGTCGGAGTCGTTCTCCTTGTCAGAGGAGAGCACCTCGTTGCTGACCGTGATCTCGCTGCGGATGCTCTTGTCGATGAAGGGACGCAGCGTGCGGTCGACAAGGCGTGCGCTGCAGGTCTCCTTCTCATTGGGCCGCCCCTCGCGCTTGAAGAAACCGCCCGGGATGCGGCCCGCAGCATAGGTCTTCTCGCGGTAGTCGACGAACAGCGGCAGGAAGCCGCGGTCGGGCGAGTCATCCTTGGCGAAGACCAGCGCCGAGTGGATGACGGTATCGGCATACTGAACAAGGCAACTCCCTGATGCCTGCTTGGCCAGCTTGCCGGTCTCAAGGCGCAGCATGCGCCCGCCGAGTTCGATCTCGACTTGGTGGTTCATGAAAAGTCCTTTCTCTCTTCCGTCGAGGGGATTGTTGCGGGGAACGCAACCAGGAAACCGCACGGCAAGGACCACCGGCCGCCCCAACCCGGAAATGCCGGATCGCTAGCGGCGTAGGCCGAGTTCCTTGACGATCTTGCGATAGCGCTCAATCTTGCCGCTCTTCAGATAGTCGAGGAGCCGCCGGCGCCGACCAACCATGCGGAGCAGGCCCCGGCGTGAGTGATGATCTCCCTTGTGCGTCTTGAAGTGCTCGGTGAGGTAACTGATTTTCTCCGTCAGGAGGGCAATCTGCACCTCGGGGGAACCCGAGTCCATGCCATGGAGCTTGTACTTGGAAATCACTGCCTGCTTCTTGTCCTTCGACAGGGCCATGCATCCCTCCGATTGAGCTTTCCGCCGCTGGACCTTCCAGCGCATTTTCCCCAGTCAAAATTCGAACCAAGGCAGCTTAGCAACGATCAGGGCGCCCGGCAAGTCGATTCTCCCCACCGGCCGAAAGCCCCGCGTGCCCTGTCCGGCCCCCGGCGTCCCCAGCCTGCGCGCCTCCGTCCGGCGCGCCGGCCGCGCCCCCACCCGGCACGCTCGCCCCACCGCCACCCAGCGTGCCCGCCGCGCGCTCCGCGAACCTCCGGCGGGCCCAGTCGATGTCGCGGCCAATCGCCTCGCCTAGCTCGGCAAGGCCGGAGAAACGCCGGCCGCCCCGCATCCGCTCGAGGAAGCGGACAGTCAGCTCACGGTGACGGAGGTCTCCGGAAAACCCAAGCAGATGGACCTCGATCAGCCGCCCGCTCCCGGTGGTCAGGGTCGGCGATGCGCCTACCATAGCGATCGCAGGATGAGGGCTCCCCTCCCACTCGACCTCCGTCAGATAGACCCCCTCGGCAGGCAGCAGCTGGGTCGCCTCCGGAATCAGATTGGCCGTCGGCACGAGCACCTTGCTGCCCAGCCCCCGGCCGCTGCCGACCGGCGCGGTGATGGCGAAGGGGCGCCCCAGCATGCCGGCCGCTTCCTCAACCGCTCCCCGGCGGAGCAGCTCACGGATGAGGGTACTCGAAACGACTTGGTCCCCCACCCGGACCGCCTCGACCTCGGTGACGCCGAAGCCATGCTCGCCTCCCAACACCCGTAGCCCGGCGACGTCGCCCACCCCCCCGGCGCCGAAGCGGAAGTCGTAGCCGACCACCAGGCGGCGCAGATCGAATGCCGCCAGGATCACCTCGGTCAGGAAGGCGCGGGGCCCCAGACTCGCCGTTTCTGCCGAGAAGCGCACCAGGAGCAGCCGGTCGATGCCGGCGGCGTCCAGCAGGGCTCGTTTGGGGGCCCAGGGCGTGATCTCGAAGGCCTCCGCGGATGGGGCGAGGATCGCCTGGGGAGGCGGATCGAAGGTGACTGCGACCGCCAGGGCCCCTACCGCGCCCGCCTGCTCCCGCACCGCACGCAGCAGTGCGAGGTGCCCTCGATGAACGCCGTCGAAGACCCCGATCGTCGCCACTGCCTGCGGTCTGTCGGTTTCCTTGCTCATGCCTTCAGATCACCCGCACCAGCTCCAACGAGAGCGCCTCGTGCCAAGGCCGGTCGGCCGGCCCCGGATACGGCACCGCCCGACCGAGGGCAACGAGTTCTCCCGTCGCGCCCAGCAGACGGCCGACCTCCCCCTCACGGGGCTCCACCTCCAGCTCGACAACCGCCCAGGGCGGGGCGTGGCCATCGCGCAGCTTGCGCACCCAGAACGACGGAATCCGCCAGGCCGAGAGATTGGAAAGCGCCTCGGCCATCGAGACGCCCCGAGCGCGCAAGCCGGCGGCATCCAGCGCGCCGGTCAGATCGGCTGCCTCTTCGACGCTGAAGGCGCCCACGCGGGTCCGGCAGAGCTGCTCGACGCACGCGGTCGCGCCCAGGCGGGCGCCGAAATCCTCGACCAGCGTGCGCACGTAGGTGCCCCGGGAGCAGCGGACGCGGAAGTGGATGCGTCCCTCGTCGGCGCCGAGGATCTCGAAGGACTCGATCGTGATCGTGCGCGGCTCACGCTCGACGGTGATTCCCCGGCGCGCGAGTGCATAGAGCCGCTCACCATGGTGCTTCAGTGCCGAGACCATTGGGGGAACCTGCAGGCTCTCCCCCTCGAATTGCCGCGCGGCGGCCGCCAGGGCGTCTAGTGGCGGCAACGGCAGACGGAGTTGCTCGACGACCTCTCCGGCAATGTCCCCGGTCGTGGTGCGCACACCGAAAAGCATCGCGCCCGCGTACTCCTTGGTGAGATCCATCAAGTAGTTCGAGAGCTTCGTTGCCCGGCCGACGCAGCAGAGCAGGACACCGGTGGCGAAGGGATCCAGCGTGCCGGTGTGCCCCACCTTGCGCAGCTTCAGAATGCGCCGGACGCGCTGGACGGTGTCGTGGCTCGTCCAGCGCTCCGGCTTGTTGATATTGAGGACGAAGCCGGAGGCGCCGGGAACCGGGACGTGACTCAAGACTCCTCCTCCTCTTCGTCCACCGCGGGAGGGATCTCGGTTGCGTCGAGGATCTCCTGGATGCGCTGACTGTGGTCCAGCGATTCGTCCATCCGGAAATGCAACTCGGGCGTCTGGCGGGTGCGCAGCCGGCGCCCCAGCTCGCTGCGCATGTATCCGTGGGCGTGTTCGAGCACCTGCAGACTCGCTCGCTGCGCATCCTCATCTCCGTAGATGGAGACGAAGATCTTCGCATAGCAGAGGTCGGGGCTCATCTCGACCCGCGTCACCGTGACCCAGCCCAGCCGCGGATCACGGATCCCATGCTGAACGATGTCGCTCAGTTCGTTGCGGATCTGACCGGCAACGCGTTCCCGCCGCACTGGTGAGGCCACGCTCAATCCCCCTCGATCGGCCCCTGGGATTCCCCGCGGTCGGCTCGTCGCTCCCACAAGGGGCCGTAGAATCGATCACCCTCGGTTTCCCCATCCCAGTCGCCCGGGTGGTCGCCGGCCACGTCGGAGAAAGCGTGAATGCAGGGTTCCCAGGAGACGATCTGGCAGCGGGCGTCTTCTTCGATCAGCCGCCGGATGGCCGCCAGCCCCTCGGCCAGGGCGCTGGGCCGCAGGCCGACCAGCGCCACCCCGAGCGTCCCGCGCTGGTGCAGATCTTGAGTTCCCACCTCGCAGATCGCCGCCCGGAAACGCCCCCGCACCCGTTCCTTGATCCGGTTGACGACCGAGCGTTTCGCCTTCAGCGAACGACCTTCGGGAATGAAGATCTCAAAGCGAGAGAGAGCGAAGAACATGGAGACCCGTCACAACCTGGAAAGCCGGCACCCCACACACCTGCGGCCGGGACCTACTCCTTGCTCGCCGTGCGGGCGACTTCCTCGATGACAAAGGTTTCGATCTGATCGCCGACCTGGATGTCGTCGAACCCCTCCAGCGAGAGTCCGCAATCGAATCCCGCGCTGACTTCCTTGGCATCGTCCTTGAAGCGCTTTAGCGAGATGATCTTGCCCGAGCCGATCACATCCTCTCCTCGGATCACCCGGGCCACCGTCTGGCGCCTCACCGTGCCGGTAATCACATGGCAACCGGCCACCGTACCGACCTTGCCGATGCGGAAAACCTCGCGCACCTCGACGGTACCGACCACCCGCTCCTTCTTCTCCGGCTCGAGCAGGCCCAGCATCGCATCCTTGATCTGATCGATCGCCTCGTAGATCACCTGGTAGAGGCGGATCTCGATCTCTTCGGTTTGGGCAAGCTGGGTTGCCTTGGGGTCGGGACGCACGTGGAAGCCGATGATCACCGCATTCGAAGCCGTCGCCAGCAGGACATCCGACTCGTTGATCTTGCCCACGCCGGCGTGAATGACGACCACATTGACCTGATCGTCGGAGAGTTTCTCGAGCGAGTCCCGCAAGACCTCCGCCGAACCCTGAACGTCGGCCTTGATGATCAGGCGCAGATCGGCCCGCTGGCTTTCCTGAATACGCGCATGGAGGCCGTCGAGACGGAAGCGGTCGGTGGCCAGCTTCATCCGGTGCTCGCGGGCGACCTGGGCCCGCTCACCGGCAATAATCCGCGCCTTGGCGTCCGACTTGGCGACCACGAGCGTATCGCCGACCTGGGGAACGTCCGACCAGCCGAGGATCTCGACCGGCGTCGAGGGACCGGCGCTCTCGACGCGTTCGCGCCGGTCGTCGGTCATCGCCCGCACGCGGCCATGACGCACACCACACACAAAGGCATCCCCGATGCGCAGCGTTCCGTTCATCACGAGAACCGTAGCGACAATCCCCCGCCCCGGATCTTTGCGCACCTCGATCACCGTTCCCTTGGCCGGGCGATCGGTCTGGGCGCTCAGCTCCTGCATCTCGGCGACCAGGAGGAGCATCTCGAGCAGCTTCTCGACGTTGGTGCCCTCCTTGGCCGAGATCTCGACGGCAACAGTATCGCCGCCCCATTCCTCGACCTGCACGCCATGCTCGGAGAGCTGCTGCTTGATCCGTTCGGGATTGGCGTTGGGCAAATCGCACTTGTTGATCGCGATCACCAGCGGCTTGCGGGCGGCGCGGGCGTGATTGATCGCCTCGATGGTCTGCTTGTTGACTCCATCATCAGCGGCCACGACGATGATGACCAGGTCGGTCACGTCGGCCCCGCGGGCACGCATCGCCGTGAAGGCCTCGTGACCCGGCGTGTCGAGGAAGGTGACTAGGCCGCCCTTCAAGCGAACCTGGTAAGCCCCAATGTGCTGGGTGATGCCGCCCGCTTCGCCGGAGACGACATCAGTCTTCCGGATGTAGTCGAGGAGTTTCGTCTTACCATGGTCGACATGGCCCATCACCGTAACGACCACCGGCCGGGAGACCCGGGGAGCGTCCTCGTCGGCGACATCTTCCTCTTCGAGTAGCTCCGCGCCGAACTCCTTCACGAACTCGACCAAGTAGCCGAACTCATCGGCCACCGCCTCGATCGCATCCCGGTCGAGCCGGCGGTTGACGTTGGCCACGATACCCAGGCGCAGACAAGCCACCACGACCTCTGCCGGCCGGGCGCCGAGCAGGGCGGCCAGTTCGGCGACGGTGACAAACTCGCTCGCCTTGATCGTCGCCGTCTCATCGAGAACGTCTTCCTCGCTGCCATCCTGACGGCGGCGCTTACGGCGCCGCGGACCACCGTCCAGGGTGGCCATCGTCCGGCGGATGCTGTCGATCACCTCGCGCTCGTCGACTTCCTGACGGCGCTTCCTTTTCTTCTTGCGGCCCCGCCGTCCGGGACGACCATCGGGGAGCGCTCCGCCGGCGGCGGGACCGACCCCGGCACCGCGATCGGGGCGCCCGCCGCCCGGCCGACCGGCCGGCGGGTAGTAGGTCCGCCCACGGGTGGGGACATCCCGCCTGGTCAGCTCGGGCGTCTGCTGGGTCACATGGCCACCGCGGGGCGGCAGCACCGGCCCGACCCTCAACGCCGGGGGCGGCTTGGACGCCGAGGTACCCGACGCCTTGATCAGGGTCTTGCTCAACTCGGGAGCGGGGGGCAACGGAGGCATCTGCCAAACGGGGGGCGGCACTGCCGCGGCCGGCCGGGCGGCTGCCCGACGGCGCGGCGCACGAGCGGGCACCTGCGCCTTCTTCTCTTCCTCGATGACCGCGGTCTGGCGCGTCGCCTCGCGGGCCCCCTGGCTCCGCGCGCCTCCGCCAGCTTGTTGGCGAACCTGCTCGGCGATCTCGCCATCCACGGCAGCCATGTGGCTGCTGATGGAGTCGTCGATCTGCTGCAGCAGACCCAGCACGGCCTCGTTGGAGATCCGGAGCTCCCGGGCGAGCTGATAGACGCGGACCTTCCTCAAGCCAATCCCCCTTCCGACACCCCAAGCGGTTCAGGCGACGCCGGCGGCGTCGCTCCTGCTACTCCCGCTCCGGTGCCTCGATCTTCTCCGCTGTTTCGGATTCCTCCGACACATCGGCATCACCCGCCGCAATCTCCGCATCAGGCACAGGCACCGGAGCATCTTCCACGGTTTCCTCCGGCGTCGATTCCCCGGCCAACTCGTCCACGGCGGGTTCTCCGGCCGCATCGCTCAGCGCCACGGCCGGCTCATCGACATCCTCGGCGACATCCCCTGCGGGCGGGGGTGATTCAAGCCCCTCGGCCACCGACGGCTCCCCCGAGGCCTCGGGCTGGTCGGGCTCCTCGGACTCTTGGGGTTGTTCAGACTCTTCAGACTCTTCAGACTTCTCAGACTCCTCGGCCTGGTCGGACTCTTCAGGCTCCTCGGGCTGCTGGCGGTCGGCATTCCACTTGTCCAGGAGCATGGCACCGACGGTCACCAGCTTGCTGGCCGTCTTCTCGCCAATCCCTGGAATCGCCATCAGCTCCTCGACCGGCGACTCGAGCACATCCTGCAGGGTCTCCTTCCCCGCCCGGATCAGGCGCTCGACCAGCTTGGGGCCCAGTTCCTTGGTCAGGGACTCCAACTCGAGCTGCTCGCCCTCCGGACCACCTTCGAGCGACGCCTGCTGCGACTGGCTGACCAACTGGATCTCCAGATCGCACAGCTGCCCGGCCAAGCGGACGTTCTGGGCGTTCTTGCCGATCGCCAGCGAGAGCTGGTCATCGGGGACAACCGCCCGCACCGTCTTGGGATCTCCCATGAAACTGACGCTCAAGACCCGGGCGGGACTCAGCGACCGGCTGACCAAGATCAGCGGGTCGGAACTGAGTGCGACGATGTCGATTCGCTCACCCCCCAAAGCCTTGACGATATTCTGGACGCGCGACCCCTTCACTCCCACACAGGCGCCGACCGGGTCGACCCGGTCGTCGTGGGAGACGACCGCGACTTTCGTGCGCGCACCTGCGTCGCGGGCGATGCCCTTGATCTCGACGATGCCCTCGTAGACCTCAGGCACTTCCTGCTCGAAGAGCTTGAGCACAAACTCGGGGCGCGTGCGCGAGAAAATCACCTGCGGACCGCGGGCATTGGAATCGACATTGATGAGCAACGCACGCAGGTGATCCCCGATCTTCGGGCGGTCACGCCGGATGTTCTCTTCAGGCGGAATGATGCCCTCGGCGCCCCCGAGACGCAGGATGATGCTACCGCGATCCACCTGCTGGACGGTGCCGGTCAGAATCTGGCCCACCCTGCGGACATACTCCTCGTAAACGTTCTTGCGTTCCGCTTCGCGGACGTGCTGCACGAGGGACTGCTTGACCGCTGAAATGGCATTGCGGCCGAACTCGGCAACAGGGACCTCGACCGGCACGACGTCGCCCTCGCGCACATCGGACTCGATCTTGCGCGCCTCCTCGAGATCGATCTCGCAGGTGGAATCCCACGCCAACCGGGTGACCCGCATGTGCACGGTGATCGCGATCTCACCGCTCGCTTGGTCGACTTCGACCTCGACATGCGCCGCGCGGCGATACTTCTTCTGCGCAGCGGTCAGCAGGCCGGCCTCCAAGGTCTCCAGCAGGTACTCGGGATCGACCCCCTTTTCCTTGGCGATGATCGTCAAGGCCTCGATGATTTCCGAGGTCATACTTCCTGCTCTCCGCGCTTCCGGCCTGCCGGGTTCACCCGCGATCGGCCCTTCCAAGCATCCAATTCCAAGTGGGCCTTCGCGATGTCACCTAGCCCCAGTTCCACGATCTCATCCCCCTGCACTCGCAGGCGGATGCGCTCACCCGCCACCGACGCGATCGTCCCCTTGTGCCAGGTCCGGCCCTCGTGCGGCTCGCGCAGCACGACACACACCGACTCCCCGACGAACCGCCGGAAATGGTCCAACGTCCAAATCGGCCGATTCATCCCGGGCGAGGAGACCTCCAACCGGTACCCACCGGCGAGCCCCGGCAAGAGATCCAGCTCGCGCGCGATGCGGCGACTCAGTCGGCCGCACTCGCCGACGGTGATACCCGCGGGCCGGTCGACGAAGAGCCGCAGTTGGACCTGTTGCGCTCCCGGAACGACCTGTATCTCGACCAGCTCGGCCCCTGCCTCCTCCAGCATGGGCGCGACGACCTCTTCCAGGTCCTCCTTGGCAATCATTCTTCGACCTGGCGCCAAGCGCATACTCCACCCGCTGCACCCGACCCCAGACCGAGCACACCGGATCCCCCGAAAGACCCGCCCAACACAGACCGAGCGGACGACTCGCCCGCTCAACCTTGCCAGGCTAGCGCAGAGACCCTCACCGAGGCAAGGCCAAATCCACGGAAAGAAAGATACTAGCGGAAGTAGCCCCCCTCGATCAATGCCCCGACGAGCCTCCCTGTCATCCCCAGATTGACAGGAGAGCAGGCCTGCGGACGATCACCGTGGGTATGCCAGACAGGATCGCGGAAATCGATCAGGCAGAGCGTTGGCAAGCCCCATTGTAGCAATGGGATATGATCATCGATCACCGATGGGCCCCAGAGCGGGTCGTAGGCTTCGAAGCCAAGCTGGGCGGCCAGACCGTCGAGCAGCGCGGCCAGGCTGGGGCAGAGCCGACGCGAGCCCGCCTCCAGACTGAGGCGCATCGACCCGCTGGCCACCATGTCGACAACCAGTCCGGCCTCGGGAAAAGGCCCCGGGAAGTGATCGGCGAAATAGCGCGCGCCGGCGGCATATTCCTCCGGGTGGCCGACCCGGCCCAGGTCCTCGCCATCGAAGAAGATCAGCATGACCGGCATCGGCGGCGGACTCTCGCGGAATTCCTCGGCCAGGGTGAGCAGCAGCGCGGTGCCTGAGGCGCCGTCGTTGGCGCCGAGGATCGGATCGTCGCGGCGCCGGGGATCGGGATCGAGATCGGCCCACGGCCGGGTGTCCCAGTGCGCGGCGAGCAGCAGGCCGCCCGAGCGCAACGGGCCGAAACGAGCAATGATGTTGGTCAGCTCGACCGGCTCGGGCAGTCCGGGTGCCTGGTGGCGGAAGGCCTGCAGGGTCACGCGGCCCCCACTGTTGCTCAGGATCTTGCGGATGTACTCGCGGCAGCGGGCGTGCCCGGCCGATCCAGGATTGCGTGGTCCCAGCGCGCACTGGGCCTCGAGGTGGGCGAAGGCGCGTGCGGCGGGAAAGGCTTCCGCCAAGCGCCCCGCGGCAGCCGCGCCCGAGAGAAGCCGGCCATCGCCGGCGATCAAGATCGCGACGCTGAGCAGACCCAGGGTGAGGCGCGCGACCCCGATCGCGCGACGGGATTCCGATTGCTGCTGCACCACAAACCCCATGCTAGAAGGTAAACCCAGCCGAGATACTCATGCCGACGAAACGTGTTGTGCGCGTGCGGTTCTTGTTGTCGGCATTTTCACCAACATTGATGGAGAGGTTCCCGTTGACGCTGCGTGAGAATTGGTAGCGCCCTCCCAGCGCGACTTCGAACTTGCGCGTATCCGATGTCACCCGCGGCTTGTATCCCGCCTGACTGGTCACATCCCGATTACGGTCGAAGTTGAAGCTCAGCGAGAGATCGAGCTTGGTGGTCACCTTCTGCTTGGTACTCTTCAGCGGCACGGTGATTTCGCGCGTGATGCTGAGGCTCTTCTTCGCCGTGAGGTTCAGACGCATGCTATTGCGGTCGGAGATCCTCTTCAGCGCCGTGAGATCCTCGGTATGGCGGGAACTCAAGTCGACGCGCAACGCGGCGGTCAGTCCCGACTTGAACCCGAGTTCGAGATCGAAGGCAGGCGACCATTGGGCATCGATCTCCTCGCGCGTCAGCTCCCCCGAGCGGCTCGCGGTCTTCTCACGGCGCGTGTAGCGCGTGTTGGCCTTAAAGCTGCGGAAGTAGCCTTTCAGGCCGAACTGCTTCGGCAAGTCTCCCCAACGAATACTGACCTCCGGCAGCAGGCGGCCGGTGCTGCCGGTGAGGTTGCCCGTCGAACGCGACTCGGACTCGCTGTCGCTGACCCGCGCGGTGACGGCGATGCTCTTGAGCACCTTGAAGTCCGCGTCGAACTTGACCTCACGGCCCGTCACCTCGGTCTGGCGCCAGTTATCGAGGCGCCGCACCCCGGCATCGGAGCTGAAACCGAGCTGGTAGGCCAGACTCGGCTCTCCATCCACGCGATTGAGGGTGCTGCGGTCGTTGAAGGAAACGCTCGCGTTGGTTCGTCCCAACGCGATCAGGCTAGCCAGCGGATCGCTGCCCCCGCCGGAGGCGCGCGGCTTGCGCGGGGTAGGTGGCGAGCGGCGCCCCGGAGGCTCGCCCTGCCCATCCGGGCTCTCGTCGGCCTCACCCGACACCTCCCCGTCCGACTCCTGCTCGTCCGGTGCCTCGCCCTCTTGCCCCGGTTCGCTGCGCGGCGCCAAGTCGCGCAGGGCCGCGAAGAGCTTCTTGAGCGGAACGTCGAAGGCCACCGTGCGCGTCTGGCTGTTGGTCAGGTCGCTGTAGCGCTCCAGGCCCCCAGCGCCGGTCGTCCCCTGGCGGTTGAAGGTGCCGCGGAAGGTGCCCCGCCAGGTCAGCCGCGGTTCGAACCACTCGCCCACCAGCCGGAGTCGATAGTTGGCGTTCAGATCCTCCTGGCGCGAGGTCTCGCGCCCGATGTTGAGTCCGCCGAGCCAGCTGGCCTCCTGGCGCAACATCAGGTCGCGGCTCTGCTTGAAAGTGTAGTTGACCGCGCTGATCGGCTTCAGCGCCGTCGAGAAATTCAAGCCTCCCGATCGCACCCTGCGCTGATCCTCGAGCACGAACGACCGGCTCAGATCGCCGTGCTCGCGCCGGAAGCGCGACTGCTCCTTCTCGCTGCGCGACATTGAGATCGCCAGGCTCGTCGGCAGCAGGCGGACCTTCCAGTTCTTGTAGGGATTCCACTCGCCCCAACGTCCGAAGGGGAAGCTGTAGGAGGCGTTGAACGTGCGGGTCGTCGTTGAATCCTGGCTGTAGGGGCTGACGTTGAAGGCCTGCCGGACCGACCCGCTCAGGCTGAGCGCATCGAGGGTGTAGCGGAGCAGTCCGCTGCCCTTGGTGTCGCGTGAGATCGATAGGCTGTAGTTCCGGTTGATCGATTCGGTGATGTCCCGGTCGGAAGGATCATCCCCGACGAGCAGGTCGTCGTTGGTGCGATACTTCGGTACGCGCTTGCTCCAATTCTGCTGGAAGCTGAAGGGCAGGCGGAGCCCCAGCTCGCGGGGCAGCAGTCGGTGAACCGGCAGACTACTGGTCGAGAGCGCGTAGCTGCTGGCCTGCTCCTTGCGCGTACTGAACCCTCCCCCGCCGATGCTGGTGAAGTCGGCCCCCACCCGCCGGTAGCTGAAATCGACGTGCCCGAAGTCGGAAAGCTCCGTGCGCACCTGCATGCGCATGGCGTAGTCGACCTCCCTGTACACCTCCGTGAGGCGCAACTCGTCGACCCAAACATTGGCGTTGCCGATCGGGTCCGGGCCGAGATGGGTCACCCCGAGGGTGATCCGCCGGATCTTGGTCAAGTAGGGATGCCCCTTCATCCGGATCGACGCGCCGCCTCCAAGCTCGCGCACGACATCGGCGCTGTCCCCCGAGGCGATTTCCTTCAGATCACTCAGATCGGTCAGGCGGATCTTGATCGCCAGCCAACTGCCCGTCTTGTGCGCGGGATCGGTGATCGCCGGCACCGGCACGCGATATTCATAGAAGTCGGTCGTATCGGCATTGGCGTCCTTGCAAAGACGCAAGAAGAACTCCGCCTCGCTGCCCATGGGCAGCGTGCCATTGAG
This sequence comes from Candidatus Eiseniibacteriota bacterium, assembly GCA_023129715.1. GTDB lineage: Bacteria > Eisenbacteria > RBG-16-71-46 > CAIMUX01 > WJJG01 > JAGMBO01. The sequence goes on from JAGMBO010000068.1 coordinate 25,894, forward strand.
CCAGAGCTCGAAGTACTCGTATCCGGTGTAGTTCTGGTCGCGCAGGTAGGGCATGTAGACGCGACCGGTGTGTCCGGGCTGGAAATTGCGCAGCTCGAGGGTCAGCGACTGCTCACGCTCGCGGATGTTGTCCTGCTCGCGGTTCTCATCACGATTCGGCACGAAGGGCGGGACGTAGACGTCCGCGTTCTCCTTGGTGTTGTAGACGCCGGGAAAGAAGTCCTCTTCATGGAGCACCTGCTCGTCTTCCGAGACCAGCGCTCCACTCGTATCCCGAATCGCCTCGCTGACCCACCGATTCGCGCGGATCTCGACCGCGCCAAGCTGCACGCGTTTCCATCCCCCCAGCCCGCTGAACCAGATGCGCACGTGCTTGACTTCGTCCCACGCCGGACTGCCGACGCGCCCGTCAAGGTAGATGTCGCTCAGCGGAATCCGGAAGCGGCGCCAGCCGTTGTTGCTCGCCAGCGTCCAGTTCGTCTCGCGCCCGGCGTAGTCCCGGCGCACGTCGGTTTCGAGGAAGTTGGTCGTATCGGCGAGATCGATGCGGAAACGGAAGTAGGAATCCTCCTGATCCAGGCTGTTGTCTCCGTCGAGATCCTCGGTGTCGAGCCGTCCGTTGGCCTCGGTTCCGTTGACATGCGCGTAGATCTCACAGAGCTCTTCGTAGTCTTGGTATTCCGTCTCCGGGTCGGCGGACCAGGAGTAGTCGTCGTGGGACCCATCGACAGCATCGGGGCCATCGAGACCATCGAGACCCGTATCTTCATCCCCCTCGGTCCCCAGGTCGAGCTGGCCGTCGCGGTTGGTGTCCTCGGTATCGAGGCTGCGGTTGGCCGGCAAGATCGGTCCGCCCTCGATCTGTCCGGTGGCGCACGAAACCGGCCGGCGCACCCAGAGGGCATCCTCATTCATCTGGCCGATCTCGATCATCATCGTGCCTGCCCGCAGGGTCGTATCCTGGCTGAACTGCTCCCAGGCGACGAAGTCGTTGACCCAGATATCGAGGAAGCGCGCGCGGGTCAGATCCATGTTCGCGCTGGCCAGGCCCTGGATGACCCCCATCCAGGATTCCTCCGGCGGACAGGTCTCGGTGCCCGCCGAATCGAGGACCCCACTGTAGGGCCAGAGCTGGAACTCGAGCACCGAGCGGTAGTCGTTGGCCTCCTGGTAGTCGAGCGTCGGGTTGAGATCCCCTTGCTGGACCGAACGGTAGGGTGAGTACCACCAGATCTCACCGCGCCGCGCCGCGCGCTCGGCTTCATCGAAACCGGCGACCTCCTCCGGCACGCTGCAAGGCTTCCAAGCCAGGCGGTTGAGACGCACGTAGACGTCGTCGGCCGCTCCCTCGAAGTCATCGATGTAGAGGTCGTTGCGTGTATTCGGATTGGGGAAACTCATCCCCAATCCTCCCTCGATCGAGAGCCGCGAGGGCTGGCGAGCATCGAGGAAGGGCAGGCAATCGATCAGGCGCGTCAGCCCCATCGACTCGCGAGCATAGCGGCCGGCGATCTCCCCCACGGCAATCTGGGTCGGCTCAGAACCGAGCCGCGGGCGGCGGTCGGGACTGCCGCGGCGCTCGTAGAGCCACGAGGTCGAGAAGGAGAAGTCGGAATCCTCGGGGCGATAGCTCATTGCCAGTCCGAGCAGCGTCTTGCTCACCGAGCCGAACCCACCGGCATGCTTGTAGGTCACGTTGATCTCATCGTTCTCCCCGACGCTGGCTTGATCGTAGAGGCGGATGATCCCGGTCTGATAGTCGATCCGATAGTCCCGATCGCGCGTGAGACGCCGGGTGCCGACGCTGACCACCTCCGAGCCCTCGATGATGTCCCAGGCATCGATGCGCAGCTCGGAGACGGGCGTACGATAGCTGACCTCGAGATAGTAGCGTGAGGTCCAGGTGGTGTCGGCGCCGGGCAAGTCGCGATCGCGCGCGCAGGAACGCCGGTCGTAAATCCCGGAATTCCAGTGTTCCTCGGGCAAGACGTCCCAGTCCCCCGGAGACCCGGGACGGCCCCGCAGATCCGTGATGCCCAGGCTGTCGCCGGGGGCAAAGGGCCGCAGGTCGGGAAAGAAGAGGTAGCCGTTCTGGAAATCGACCCACACCTGGTCGACATTGCTGTCCTCGCCGAGCTTGAGCCCCTCGTTGGTCTCCTCGTAGTAGTCGAGGCCCAGGTACCGGATCAACCGCACCCCCTGGATCTCGTCGGGATCCTCGACGCCGTCGACGGTGCCCTTGTAGTGGATCCGCAGGTCGAAGCCGTCTTCGAGAATAGCGTTCTCCGGCAACCCCGCTCCCGTCCAGTTCTCGAGGGACTGGTGGAGCGGATAGACGTTCCTGAGCATCAGGCGGTTCGTCGCGCCCCATGGCCCCCGACTCAGGTTCGACTCGACTAGGTCGTAGCGCGGACGGATCATCTTGACGTAGAGCGTGTCGCTGGAAACGCTGCCGATATTGCTCTGGCGGCCTTCGTCGTAGTAGGTCACCGCCAGTGTCGAATTCTGATCGAGGTAGCGGTTGAGAATGATGATCGGGTGGGTCTGGTTGCGATCATCGATCAGCACGGTGTAGTCGGAACCATACTCGAGCTGCTGGAAGTAGTAGACGCCCGCGAGCGTATCGCTCGGGGCCGGCAGGGTGCTGTCGAGATTGAGGGCCGCGTAGCCGGGCAGCGTGGCGAAGTCCTCTTGCGTGTCGCCATCGCCATCGTCGAGGTAGAGAATCACTGTCCCCTGGCGAACCTCGATGATGTCATTCGGAGCCCCTGTCCCCGGGTAGGCGTCATGCATCGGATCGTCGAGGAAGAAAAAGCGGTCTTTCACATACTCGTAGTCCTCGATGATCTTGCTCTGCTGCTGGCTGCGGGTGCTGCTCGACTTCTCTCCCGTCTCTCCCTCCTCCTTGCTGATGATGACATTGAAGAGCAAGTCGCCGAGCTGAGCCTCGGCGCTGATCCCGAAGAGGCCGGTGTGGGAGCCGCCATAGCTGACGTACTCGGTGCCCGGCAGGTGCAGGCTGGTGTTGCCCAGATCGACCTTCTTGATGATCTCGTCATCGTAGCCGTGGTAGCGGATCCCGATGCGGTTGGCAAGCGAGGTCTGGGCCTGGCTCGACTGATCGACGTCGACATCCAGCTTGTCCCCAATGCTGCCCTTCAGGCGGATCGTCAGATCCTGCTTCATCTCGAGCTGCGGGAACTTCGAGGGCTTGCGCTGGAACTCGTAGGTCGGCCGGTAGGGAAACCACTGGCTGCGACCGCCGAAAGAAATCCGTTCGCTGCCGCTGACCGAGAGATTCGGCTTGCCCTCGCCGAAGATCGAACGCACCGCCTTGGGCAGCTCGAAGGGCAGCGAGAGCCGCACCAGTCCGGCGCGCCCCCCCTTGACCGTCGCCGCCTTCAGCGACTCCTTGATCTCCGCCTTCCAGACTTGGCGAGCGGAAGTCCAGGTCAAGCGCGTCAGGTAGCCGGCGTAGGACTCCCGCGGACCGCCGGTCACCTCGAGCCCCTGCTGCAGGCGGCTGCGCCGTACGGTGCGGCCGTCGAGGTCCACATTGAGCTGCTGGGTCAGTAGCTTGGTGCGGGTCAGAGATCGATACGTGGGCGGCAGGTAGCGCATCCCCGCGCTACGCGTCGACCAGAAGAAGACGCCGGGGGCGACGCCGAGTTCGACCAACGAGTCGCTACGGGCATCGGTATCGAAGGCGAGCGAATCGGAGGAGATGAAGAACTCGAGACCCAATCCGAGCTCTTCGCGGACACGATAGCGCGATCGGGCGCGCTGGTAGAGCCGGTAGAGCAGGTGATCGTGGGAGGGCGCGGTGCCCTTCCACCAGCGCAGGGACCGCACATGGGCGCTGTCGGCGGATGAAGCTTGCCACGCGGCGAGCAAGCCGAACGCGTCGTGGTCCCCAGCGGACATGAGCAGGGACAGGGGCGACGCCGAAGCCTCCGCGGCCGAACTCCCCGGCGTCTCACGATCGTCCCCGGGGGCCGTTTCGGCGACTTCGGGCGGCAGTGCCGGACCATAGTCGAGGGTATCGGGACTTGCGCCGACCGGGTGCTCCCCCGGCTCCGCCGCCGGCGAGCCCCCGACTGCGGCGGCGGCCGAGTCTTGCCCTGCCCTCAAGGCAATGGCACCATTGCCCGGTGTACCCGCTGCGCCCGACGCGCCCGACGCGCCCGGGACGCCCGGCAGGCTATCTGGGGATGGAGGCTGCGGCCCATCGCGTGCGGCCCCCCCGGCAATCTTGCCCGGAACTTCCTTGGGAGGAACGCGGTCGGATACGGGGGACACAGTTGTGATGCGATCCGATACAGCGACGGAGTCGGCGGCGCCCAGGAAGATGGCGACCGAGTCCATGATCCCGGTGGGCACCGAGATCGAATCGGCGGCAGCCGGGGAGATGGCGACCGAGTCCATGAT
>JAGMBO010000069.1 GCA_023129715.1 Candidatus Eiseniibacteriota bacterium
CAAGGGTTTTTCAGCAGCCTGCTAGGCAGGGACGCAGAGTACCGTCGGGCCACCGCTCGCCCGATGGAATCACGGACACACGGGGTCCGATCTTGCAGGCAGCCCTGGCAACCGACTCGGCGTTGCGGAGACAGGCCGCCAGAAGGGGAGAACCGCCGGCCAGGACGCTGAGCGTGGCTCCATTGAGTGAGGGAAGGACGATGGCGTCTCCGGATTCGAGTTGTAGCATGGAGGCAGGGGACAGGGACACGCCACTGCTGCTCCTACTGCCGGCCAGGATGGCGTTGCGTTCTCCGGCGAAGGAGTTGGCCGAATGGTCGTTCCATCGGTAGGGCCAGACCTTGGCGCCTCGAGAGATGGCGATATCCACACATGTTGTGAAGGAGAGGACATCAATAACCACGATGACGTCGCTTGTGGGGAGTAGCGAGTAGAGGCCTCGCTCGCCCCACTCACAGCGAAGCTGGAATTCGGCTTGGTCGAAGGTCATTGGCTCCACTCAAGCGAGAACGCGGTTCCCTGTGACTCGGCCACCTTCAAGCCGGCGCGCATGGCTACCCCTCGTATCATTCGCGGACGAAAACAGAAACCCCTTTGATTCTATCCGTCTCCCGCAACTTGCCGCCAGAGAGCGATGGAATTCGCTCGGCGGGAATGGCTGGATCGCGATACAGCAGCATTCCCTCTTCTCTTAGCAATCCCACCCACCTCCTTATGGCAGATCCCGGCTCAGGCACGTCATGTAGCGTATCCAGGCAGACCACCTTATCCAAAGAGGAGGGCGGCAGGTCCACGGCCGCGCCACTCTGACAGATGATCTCAATGTTCTCAATCGATTTTGCCCTGCGCCTCAAGAAGGTGAGACCCTCTTCCCAGATATCAACTGCATAGACACGACCGTCTGAGGCGATCCTGGCAAGTGGGAGAGTATGATAGCCAATCGCGCACCCGATCTCCAAGATCCTGTCGCTCCTCCGCACACCGAGCGCGTGGAACAGTTCAACGGGGCATTCAGAGAACCCCTTGATCCAGTATAGAAGGCGTACAATGAGAAGTTTCATATTGCTTTGCTGTTCCCGGGAAACCGGACGCACTTAGCGCGAGCTGGCTGGTGCATGCGCCGGTCAAACGGCAACCGCGGCGATTCCACAGCTGAGAGCCATCAGCCCAGCGCCACATCGAGGATCATCATCACCGTAAAACCCGCCATGGTTGCCATGGTTACGATATCAATGTTTGCCTCGTTCCGCTGTGATTCCGGGACTAGCTCTTCCACCACTACAAAGATCATTGCTCCGGCGGCAAAGCAAAGCGCATATGGCAAGATGTTCTGCATGTGTAGAACAAATACCGCTCCGAGCACTCCGGCAATGGGTTCAACCAGACCGGACGCCTGGCCCATAAGGAAGCTCTTCGTCCGCCCCATTCCCTCTCTTCTCAATGGCAACGATACCGCAGCTCCTTCCGGGAAATTCTGGAGACCGATTCCGATTGCCAACGCAATCGCCCCGCCAAGCGTGGCAGAAGAAGACTGGGCCGCTACGGCCCCGAAGGCAACGCCGACGGCAAGACCTTCTGGGATATTGTGCAGGGTGATCGCAAGTACCAGCAGCGTGCTTCGCTGCCAGGATGTCTTTATCCCCTCACTCTGCCCGATAGGCAAGCCCAAATGAAGATGCGGCAATAAGCGATCAGCGAGTCTCATGAAGAGCCCGCCGCCCATGAATCCAATCGCGGCTGTCAGCCAGGGGATGTGTCCCATCTGTTCGGCCATTTCTATGCCCGGCGCCAGCAGTGACCAGAAGCTTGCGGCAATCATGACGCCGGCAGCGAAACCGAGCATGGAATCCATGAGTTTCGGCTTCACCGTCTTTGTGAAGATGACCAGCGCCGCCCCCGCCGCGGTGACGCCCCACGTAAACATGGTGGCCACAAGGGCTTGTGTGACGGGACTATATTGTTGAATGAAATCGATCACCTCATGTCCCTTCAGCAATGAGGAGCACGCTGAGCGGCGGCAAGGGAGCGCAGCGCAGTGGCCGTCAGCAGGGCCGCCCTGTTGGGGGTGCTTGGCCGGCAGGCCACTGACTCACGGCCCAAACGCATACCGCACATCGACGAGGTCTCCTTTCCAAACTGCTTGCAACGCTCCGTCAACGTACCAGCCGACTTCGCCATACAGTGGGACGCGCATACCTGCTCGGACCTGATAGTCGCGGAAGTGTCCCTCCCATGGCAACTGCTTGTATTCGCCATCGAAGATACCGAAACGGCCGGAGTTGTAAATGCTGATCACCTCCCCGGCGTTGTTGAACCGAAACTCCAGCGATACAGTCGTGCCGCTGTCAGTCAGTGTTGCCAGTGCTGTCAGATCATCAATCGGTGTCCACACTATACCCGACTGAGGCAGAAGGGCGGTAGGAGACCAGACCGCTTCGGCGAGGTACCTGTGCAATGCTCCCGAATTCAGTTCCGGCGCGCCGGTCTCTGAGGCGACAGGAAAGGCCGACAAGAGGCTCACTCGGCCTGAACCGACACCATCGGTGTAGCTGTCCAGAACGCGCACATGGGTGGCCAAAGGCGTCTCCACCCTGGCGTTCCAAACGAAGCCGGTCGCCGGCGGCACAACCAGTTGACGTGCAGTGAACGAGGACCATCTTTCGGTCGTCGCGCTGGTTCGCAGCACACCACACTGGTGGAGCGTCGCGCTTCTGATCAATTCTTGCCCATCCGTCAGAACGTGCCGGAAGTAGCGCGCAACGGGCGGCGGGAGTCCTGATAAGGAATCAAGATTGACGGTGTCGACAACTGAGCGAGACGCGCTCTGGATGAGTGCCTCTACCAGCCCATTCGCCCTAGCGCTCTCACGTGCCTGCCCGATGAGAACCGCGATGACCGCAGCGACGACACCGGCGCCGCTCGCAATCAGAAGCCACTTAGCCATTGCCAGTTGCCCCGTTCTGCGTGCGCCCAACAAGGACACGGATCATTGACCGCTTACACCTGGACTGAAATCTGTGTCTCTATGCATCATCGTCACCAGCCGGTCCCGCGCAGGCTACTCCGGAAGGATCACGTCGTCAATTGAGCGACGTAGGCTGAAGGGTGCCGTGGGACCATGGCCGAAACGCACCATGAGTAGCGCGTGGTCTCCTGTGAGATTCAGCCACGACTCGAACGCCGGGCGGAGTGAGGGCGTTTCGAGCGGCTGATTGATAAACGCAGTACGAACATCAAGCGCGGTCGCCTGCAGCGCGAAGCGTTCGTATGAGCGTCCGGTTTCGACCCATGCAGCCTTATCGTCGCGGGTTGACACGAACACGGCAACGCCGGCAGAGCTCCTGATGTTCGCTGCATCAGTCTGCGCCTGTCGCTTGGGCGTAAGCGCCAGCCCAATCATCCGCTTCGCCAACCAGGTCGGTAATGCCGGCTGGCCAGTGGTGCGCCCCGAGAGCCCGTCGCCAGTGCGCAGCGCCTCTGCAGGATTGAATCGAATCCAAGCAACGAGTTCGTCTCGAAAGGCTCGATCAGTGAGTTGGGCGATATTCCCGCGAGTGACGTAGTCGACAACCGCCTCCTTCTGCGCTTCCGCCAACAACATGATTGTGCGAACATCGCGGCCCGCACCCGCCTCCTCCAGCTTCTTCAGTTCCAGTGCCCCCAGCGAGGTGCCGTCATACATCGTTTTCGCACATTGGCGCCTGGTGATTGCGCGATATAGATCGGTGACACGGGCTGCGGTGTCACGGTATAGCGCAACGGCAACACGGTCTTCGCCGGGGGTGAATCGGACGTCAGCCGAGAAGCCCTGTGCTGCAGCAGCGTGGACGATGTTCTCGGTCGCGCAACCCAGGCTCTTGAAAAGGTGACTGTCCTCTGGGTCGACCACGGGGCAACGTCGAGAGAAGTCAGGTAGGATGGAAACCGAGTCTTGCAGAATGTGGAACTTCCAAGGCTGCGTGTTATGACTGGAGGCCGCGAGCGTGGCATGGCGAATCAGCTCTCTGACATTCAGAACTCCGTCTTCCGGCTCAACTCCTGGGCGCCGAATGTCGCTTGCGATCCTGTCGTACTGATCGGTCGATGGCATCGTGTCTCCGTCCATTGGATGGAAGACTCCATATCTCACGACGTCGAACGACGCGACTCAGGCCCGCGGTCAAGCGTCGGGGGCAACCGATGAAGTGGCGTGCCGCCCGGCTTCTTCCTCATGCATCTCCGCAAACCGTTGGATTGCTGCCCAGAGCCAGGCATTTGGTGCATGCCATGGCTAGCACGCCTTCTGAGCCACACGGCGACGGTAGCTATTCAAGATAGCCCAGGGATCTGAGCTTCTCACGTACCTTCTCGAGATCCTCGGGAGTCAACTCTCGGTCCACGGGCAACGCAGCCAGAGGGTGCATCGGTCTCCCCCAGGCTATGCGCTCCCACACCCGTTCATGGAAGTAGTAGAGGATGACACGGATCCCATGGAAGATCGCAGTGATGACGGCCATCTCCCTCCAGTCCTTCGTTATGAGATAGGAGATGGCCCCAAGCAATACGATGCCGAGAATTCTCCAGGTGATGGATTTCACCCACGAACGGGTCGGAGTGTCCATTGCGCTCTCCTGCTCATTACTCCAAAGGACCGGTGCCGTGGCGGCAGCGGGCTAACGCCCTGCTCAGCGCCAGTGTGATGCATAGCGGAGCACCGGTCAGCGCCCTGCAGGGCGCTAGCGGCCCCCGGCTACGGTCAGTCAGCACCAGCAATTCCATTCACCTCTTCCGAAGCCGAGGAAACCACATGGGCACGTCCCGCATATACTTCTCATAATCCTCGCCGAAGCGCGCAAGAAGCAGTCGTTCTTCGTATCGCGAGATACAATGCAGGAATCCGATCGCAATAGCCCACACCACTGCAGCGGCCAGCGAGATGCTTAGCATCAGAAGACCAAGATAGAGCAGAATCTCGCTCAGATATACTGGATGGCGAATGACGCCGAAGACGCTCTTCCTGATCACGCCGGGCCTTTCTCTCTCCTCGCCGAACACGATGGACAGACTCGTTCTTGCTAGGTAGCCGGAAAGAACTAACAGAACGACTCCAGGAGGTATTCTGGCAGCAAGTGGGACGTACTCATTGAGAAACGTCGTGTACTTGAAAAGGAATGTGTCGGCGATCCATACGGCCGCAAATAGGCAGGCCAGCACTATCTGCCCGGCATCGCCAACCGCATGTTCGCCGGTCAGGTTAGCCCGCTGCCTTTGTGATTTCTCCCGCGGATCTCGGTGAGTCATGTAATCCCCCTTCCTGGCTCTTGCTTCATGAAGGGCGGGCGCCAACGCTCGGCATGAGCGGCGCTGCTGCGTCCGTGTCCAGGGTGTTGTTCGGCTAATCCTTGAAGTAGTGCTTGAATTCCTCTGCCGGTTCCCTCTCGGAGTAGATGTAGAGCGTGACGCCATTCGGGTCGAGAACGGCAAACCCGCGATCGCCCCACGGGTGATCCTCAAGTGGCATGACGGGAGTCAAGCCCTCTTGTGTGAGTCGTTCGTGCTCTGCATCGACATCCGCCACCGAGAAGTTGTAGATCAACCCCGCCGGTTTGCAGGCGGGAGGCCCTGGGTCGCGCGGTGCCATGAACTGCAATTGGGAGGTCTCTTTCCCGATTTGGAGGTTCACGTACCAACCGCAGTCGAATGTGACCTTCGCGTCGAAGTGTTTCACGTAGAAATCCCGCGATTCCTCGACCTTCTCAGTGGCAATGCATGCGGACAGTGCATTCGCGATCATGTCTTCTCCTTCTCGTGATGCCGGACGGTCGGCATCACCCGGGGGCGTGGCTGGCGCGGCGCTCGCGCCGGATCCGGACCGCCTGAGCGTCAATCGCCAGCGCTGTGACGGACGGCCGACAGGTTCATGCTGCGATTATCGCGCTGCAATCGGTACGGTCCAAGTAGATAGGTAACACATTTGTTCAGGCACGTGGGTGACAGAATCGCCGCACTGTGGGCACCAAAGGAGGTGCCCAGATGCCCTGGAGCGATGCTTCGCCGATGGACGAAGAACTCATGTTTGCAGGGCGGGCCCACATGCCAGGCATGTGGCGCCGCTTGGCTCCGCGCTCCCCGCACCCACGGTCTTCCATGGTCACGCCGGATCGCTCTCGACGAGCCGCGGAGAGAAGAGACTCAGAATGCTTCTCCGACCGTGTCACTCCGCTCTCACATCACTTCACGATCAGCATCTTCCTTGTAGCTACAAGGCCCGCCCCAACCTGCAACTCGTAGAAATAGACACCACCGGGAAGATCCCTCGCCTCGAAAACCACAGAATAGGTCCCCGCCTCTTGGAGGTCGCCCACCATGGTTCGAACTTCCCTTCCGAGGGTATCGTAGACCTTCAGGGACACCTCAGACAGGCTCGGCACCTCATAGGTGATGATGGCTGTGGGATTGAATGGATTCGGATGGTTCTGATGGAGCACACCATTCACTGGCGAATCGCTCGAAGTCTCTGCCACCACACCCGCAGGAATGCTCAACGCGTCGTTGATCAGCCGCGTATGACTATAGACGCTTGGGTCATCCTCAGGGAGATTGGTCGGAACCTCGTTGGGTCCGTATCCAGTCGTGTATACGGGGAACACCCAGCTCTGGAAAATGCCATGGTCATACTCCAGGTCTGCATCATTGACGAAGTTGACCCAATTCATCGTCCCCTCGTAGTAGGTGCTATCGTTGTAGGCGTCGACCTCCCAGACCTGGCTATCCCAGTAAGTGTCGAAAAGGATAATACCGAACTCGACACCGTGAGCTTCAAGGAATGACCCCAATTCCGCCAGATCAGCGGCCACGTCGATGTCCATTCCGAATCCGATGTACTGGTCAACTCGGGGACCGTGGACATCTATATGTAAGAACGGAAGTGAGACACCTCTTGCCTCCAGAGCATTGATCCACTCTTTGAACTGATCAACTCCCACTTCCGGATAGAGTCCGATCTGCCCAATAGAAACCGACGGAAACCACGTTTCCATCTGGTGAATGTATGCGGCCACGTGATCAGCCAAGCCGCCAAGCGAATCAACGAGACAGGGCCTCGGGTCTGTCTGCCCCGTGTAGATGTAGTGGTATAGGGGGTACCACTGCCGTATGGGCTCATCCATCGCCAGGTAGCGGACTACTCCGCCATTCGCTTCTATGTTTTGAATGACATTGATCGATCCACTGAGGGTCAGCTCGTACACATATTCAGCCGTAGAGCATTCCACGGGATCATAGGACATGATAGGGCCGGCAAAGAACGATTCGACGGCGATGTCAATGCCCCACAGCGCCAACTTCGAGAATGCGTCGACATCCACCAGGTTCTCGAGGTGGTTGTCGCCACAGTTGTAGGCCGGATGTCCGACGCAGCCCCAGCCTCCGGAACCTACCTGCACCGTGTAGAACTTGAACACATCAATCTGCGATCGGGCGGAATCCCATTCGTCCGGATTGTTGAACAGGTCCAACATGTCCACGCTGGCGAGGTTCGGAGTGAACCAGACTTGATCCTGGCGTGGGGGGGGCTGTGCGGAAAGCTCCGTCGCGGGTAGAATGGCCACCGAAAGGACCATCAGACATCCACTCACAAACCTCATTCAAGATCCTCCTTTCGGTTGGCGATTCCGAGGAACGCAACCCAGACATTCGAGTCTGCCTAACGGCCGCATCAGCAGCGGGCGGTTCTGGCGAAGCGAGGGCGCGGCAAGGCGGGCGCGTGAACCGCCAGCGGCGTGGCAGGGCCGATCGGCCAGGTTCACGCAGGCGCTACGCAACCATTCAGGAATCACTCGTGGACCGCTTTCGAAACACGACGTCCCGAGATGACGAGTTCCTTTCTTCCCACATCCCACCGAAGGTGGCGCCTCCCTTCGCTCGTGAGGGTTAGATGCTCACCAGGCAGATAGGAAACCTGATCAGTGGAAACCGAGTCCATTATAGCATGTAGTAGGGAGACATGGGACTGGTCTGTTTCGTTCGATCGCCAAAGATGCGCTCCAACGTTGCGCTTCACCAGCGCGCGACTTGACCGCGCGTCTGGGGGGAGCCGCTTGTTATCTGCATTCACAACGCCAGGCTCCAGATCAGCTCCACCTCCTCTGGACAAGCTTCGTAAGCAGAGCGATTGATGGAACTGAGTCGACAACCCTGTCGCTCATAGAACCGGCATGCCGGCACGTTGATGTTCTGCGTCTCAAGCTTCAATTCCCGGCATTGCCTGTCGCTCGCCCATTGCACCGCGGCCTCAAACAGGCCACGTCCAATTCCTCGTCCTCGATAATCTGGATGAACACGAAGATCCCACAGAACGACCACATCATCACGCCGTTCGAGCTTGTCGACGCCATCAGTATTGTGCGCAAGGACACAACCGGCAACCCGCTGCCCGTCCACGTACGCGGCCAGCAGGCCCCAGTTAGTGATATCCCATCGCTTGGGCCAGCGGGTCGGCCCCGCCCCCTTGATTGCGTCGTAGTCCTTGATCCAGGGGGTCTCGACCGTGTGTTCCACGAGTACCGCGGAGTCGGGATCATCGCCTTCGATGTCGAACAAGCTCCGAACCTCGAATCGGATCGGGATCTTGCTGTGCTCTGGAAGGCGGGCCAGTGACTCCTCTAGCCCGGATAATTCATGATTCTTGAAG
>JAGMBO010000007.1 GCA_023129715.1 Candidatus Eiseniibacteriota bacterium
AGCTCACGTGGGCGCGCGGCCACAAGCCCCCCGTGCGAAGCGGACGGCCGTGAGGAAGGTCGCGCTTCGTTCAAGGATCCGTTGTCTATCCCTTGCTCCCCTTCCGTTCACCAGTCTACCCGCCCATAGGGCGGCCCAATTCGTAATCCCGATAGCGACGCGTATCGGCGGCGCCGCAAGCGTAGGCTTCGTGCCAGCCCTCCGGCACGGTCATCTTCTCATACAACTCCTCGCGTCGAGCCTCGAGGAGGCAACGGGGACGCTTCATGAAATCCGCGGCACAGATAACCCTGTGGCTCGTCTGGGACGACAGCTGGCTCAGCCAGGAGAGCCCCTCTTCGCAGCGCAGCAGATGATGGTCGAGGATCAGGGTATCCACGTGCCGGGCTAGGTGCCGCGCGTTCCCCCAGGCCATCTCCCGCCGCCTTGACGAAAGCAATGGATGATAGAGGGGTGGACCAGCAACCAACAGGATGTCCGGCCGCCAGTCCAGTATCAACTGAACGGCCTCGCCATCGATGAGTTGAATGTCCGAGCCGTGCACGAAAACGGTGTCCTCGTCCTCGATCCGGGTCATCATCACCATCCCAAGCTTGCCGTGGCGCTCTCCGTGCGGCATCGGCGGGGAAAAGACCAGCGGCCCGTCCTCCTGCCCATCCGCGTTGGGAAGTTCCCTCTCCAATACCTCCCCCAGAGCCTCCCTCCGACGCACCATGTTCTGGGAGAGTCCTTCAGGTCCCTTGGCCCAGAATCGAATCCTCCGACATAAGGGGGCCACCCGTTGCGCACTGAGCTGATAGGGGTTCGCGTCCGGCAAAGGGACATGATCCCCATGAAAGTGACTCATCACAACATCCGTAGCATCCTCCAGCTCTGCCAGGATCCGTCGGCGTACCCCCTCCCCGACTGCCACCTGCGCCGGGTGGGGAAGGAGCCCGTGCCGGTGGTAGCCCAATGCCAGTCCGGGATCGATTACGATCTTGCGGCCGTCCACGTGCACCACACAGGAGAGACCGCGTACCCCCAGTGATTCCGCTCCCAAGATCTCAATATGCATCTCATTCCCAGACGATCTAGAACGCCCTACGTTTTCCGGCACGTCTTCTCACCAGCGCGTACCGGCACCGCAAACCAAATCCCCTTGGGGATGAGGGGACATATGTACTTCTCACTATGAAACGCACCAGGCATTGCAGCCCTATCGAGGTCAAGGTCTTATCTGCCACCGGATGTCCGATTGCTCGCAGATTCGAGATCCACGTACCGTCTGGCATTATAGATTCCATGACCAGACGTTGCATCCCCGAATGGAATGAACAGGGTCTCCTCCCCGGCATCCCTCTTGTACCTGGAGCACACGCGCTTCTCGACGACGCGCCTGAGTCCAGGCGCGTCCAACCCTCACTCCGGTCGCGGGTCCGGCAGTGAAGCTCGCAGCGTAAGCCACGCTGAATCACCGAGGAAGCGGATCGTGCTAGGCGGATCCTCCCTTCTTCACCTATGCTTGGGGCATCCCTCCCAGCCATGGCCGCGTTACCAGGAGGATCAGGATGGATGAGCAGGCCTTCCGGCAGTTCCTCGCCGAACGCAAGTACACGCCCGAGCAGACCAAGGCCGCCATCGCGGCGGTTGTCGAGTTCGAGGACTGGCTGGTTGCGCGCGGCACCGACTTCGCCACCGCGCCGGTCGATGAGCTGAAGGCCTACCTGGCCGAGCTGGTCCGCGACGGCCGCAATACCCGCGAGCGGTTGCTTGACCTCGCCCGCTACTGCTGGGTCGCCAAGCGCAGCGATTTCTACATCCATTTCACCAAGCTCTTCGGCGGGCTATCAATCTTCCCCTCGATCGCCCAGCGCCTGGAAGAGCTGGCCGGAGCGGAGGTCAAGGAGGCGGTGTTCCAAGGCATCGAGCAACCACCCCTCGGCTCTCCGCCCGAGGCCTATCCCCCACTCACGGCACTGCTGATGGAACGGATGCAGAAGCATCTCTCGCCCGAGCAGTGCCGCCGGGTTCTGGCCTTCAACCACCATGGCATCCCCGTCGAGAGCTTCGAGAAGCACAAGGCGTGGTTCGCCGAGCTGCAGAGCCTCGAGGCGTTTCTGAAGAAGGTCCACGAGGAAGCGGTCGCCGAGCTGGAGGAGTATGCCCGTGAGGACAAGATCTGGTACGAGCAGGAAATCACGCCCGAGATCATTGAACTCGTACGGGGCAATCGGGAGATCCTCTCAGCCGTGCGCAAGGGCGACCGGCTCTACATCACCAAGATCCCTTATGCCGGGAAGGAATACCTCGCGGAGAAGGACCCGGTGCTGAAGCGCTACTACGCCTGCCACTGCCCCCTTGCGCGCGAGGCGATCCTGACCGACGACGTCGATGTTCCCCACGAGTGGTGCAACTGCAGCGCCGGGTTCGCAAAGCACATGCTGGAGACGGTGCTGGAAACGACCCTCGAGGCCGAGGTGCTCGAATCGGCCCTGCGAGGTGACGTACGCTGCCGCTTCGCGATCAAGATCTCACCCGAGGCAGGGTGATCGGCGAGCGGGGATTGCTCATAGGAACGGCTACCCAGTCCAACCAGCCGGGCTGAAAGACCTAGACACCGGATGTGTCTGCAGTACCTACAGCACCCGCATCAGTCGCCGCCGTGGGGGATCGTGTCCGGATAAGTTCCCTCGCACTCCCCGGCTTCAACCGGACGCTTCCCGGTCCGCTGCGAACGTAGAAGTCGCCCTCCGGTTCCTCCTCAAGGCCCTTCCACTTCAGGAAGACCGGCTCCGGGCTGTGCTGACAGTTCACCAGACAGACGGTCTTGCCCTGGACAATCTGCGTCTTCGGGTCGTTGACGACGTACACGCTCCAACCTCAACTCGCCTCGCGCTTCAGGTACCCGATATCGAGATCCAGCCCCCCCCCCTTCTGGAAAACGAAGCGAACCTCCTCGGCGCCGAAGGCGCGGCTGATCGACTCCAGCGTTGCCTTGGCCGAGTTCTCGACCTCGGATTCGAGATTGCCGATCAGTTGGCGCGCCTGCTCCTCGGCGTGCGATTTAGCGGCGGCCACCAGCCGGTTGCGATTCTCCTCCGAGAATCCCCCCGCAAGGAACCCGCGCAGCAGATCGGGCAGCAGCCATGGCAGGAAGCGTGACTGCTGCTCGTCATAGAAGCGGATGTCCCGGATATGCGCCTCGTGATGGCAGGGGGGCATTTGGATGGAGAAGCGGTCGCGTCCCTCTTCGATGATCTCGAACTCAGGGCGCCGGAGGTCGTAGCGGAAGTCGATCCCGAATTCGAAGATCATCGCCATCTTGCGCTGTGAAAGCACCCAGCTCAGGTACCGGCGGCCGAAATCGCCCCAAGAATGATCCGTCTCGGTGACGATCTCCTTGGTAATCACCTTGAAGACCGAGAGCTGCCCGATCGCGCGCATCTGCTGGATGTTCGAGTGAATCGAAACCTGTGAGGCCGGCCGCCTGCGGAACTGCCGGGTGATCACCACTACCCCGACGATGATCGCCACCACGAGCAGCAGGATCAGTAAGAGGACGCCAAAGAGATCGCTCATTGTGCCTCCCAATCTCGTCAACCGGGCGCCGGTGTCTCCTAGTGCCGTGGTGCCGCAGAGAGCATCGCCCACGCGGCGTTCGGGGAATCAGCGGATTTGCACCCAGCCCTCCGATTGCCGAACGGTGAGGGTGGGGCGCGCGATCATGTCGCGTCGTCTCCACCCTCTTGTTGAGTGTTCCTCTGGTGTTTCTCAAGATACTCGGCTGCGTTGCGCAGTCGCCGAGGGTTGTCATCTAAGAGACCAACTGCAACATTGCAGGCAGTGCAGAAAAGGCCGCGAACGCGGCCGGTCTTATGGTCGTGGTCAACGGCAAGACGAATAGGCTGCCCGTGACGCCTCCGGGCTTCCTTTCGGCCACAAATAGCACAGCCACCACCCTGTTCTGCTTCCAGTCTCCCGAACTCTTTCATCGTCATCCCGAACTTGGTCTCTATGTTTCTCTGTCTTGCCTTCCTGCGAGTACAAGCCTTGCAGACGTAGTCATAGCCAATCGCCCGACGAGAGTCTTTCGCGAATTCCCCAATTGGCTTGACCTCTCTACAGAGAGTACACCTCCTTTCTGTGACGTGAAGAACCCTGCGCCCGGAGGAGCGACGAGCGATTCCATTCTCCTGGAAGGCCCGTGAAACCGTCATAGGGGATACTCCGTGTCGCTTCGCGATGTCACGCAGGGTGCTTCCAGCTTCGTATTCCAAAGCCATCGCCCGTATTCGCTGATGCGTCAGTTTCTTTGGCATGGTCCACACCCAACGTAGGGGCTGAGCTGCAAGCGCATCCGGTCCAGTAGGGCCGGTTTGCGCCCGGATTGCGCAAGCAAGCCGCGTGACAACAGCCCTTGTCAGCTTCAGCGTCGAGCTAGGCCTCGGCTATCAGCCCCGCCAAACGAATAACCTCCTGTGACCACGAGGCAGCGACGTGCTTGTGGTCCGGGTTGGAACAGAACGACGCGACACGGGCCAAGTTGGCCGCCAATCCGCCAAGGCGCAGCCCAATGCCGTCACGCATGAACCGGTCGCGTAGGGCAGCCTGGCGGATCATGCCGCCTCCGATGATCCTTGAATACTCAATCACCCTGCTTCGTTGGGAATGTGAGCTCCATGGTCGATTCCGAAGTGCTCCGCAAAAGGGCCCTCAGTGCACAAAGTGCCTTCGAGGAATGGTACCAAGGACTTCGCCTCGCCCGCTAGTCACTGAACCGCAGCAGCCGCGCCCCGATCCCGAAGAAAACCGCCGCATACCCCAGCAGGATCAGGCAGGGCACGACCACAGCCCCGATCCCCGCACCGAAGGAGATGATCGCATGAAATCCGTCCATCGCCCAGGCCGCGGGAGAGATGTGTCCCATCGTGCGCATCCATTGCGGCACGACCTCCAGCGGCCACCAGCACCCCCCGATGGCCCCCAGGAAGAGCGCCACGACCAACGTCGTTGCGGTCACCTGTTCCGGCCGCCGCAGGATCGCGCCCCAGAAGAGCGCCATCGACGACGCCGCCAGACCGAAGCAGACGATGACGAGTAGCAGCCCGGGCAGGCTATTGCCCAGGTAGGCGCCCAGCAGGAAGCGCCCCGCGAGCAGCAGAATGCCGGCCTGCGCGAGACCGATGGCAAGTGCGCCGAGAATCTTCCCCCCCAGGATCGTGACCCGGTGCAGGGGCTGGCTGGCGATCCGAGCGAGGATCCCCTCCTGCTTCTCGGTCGCCAGGAAAACCGCGCCATAGATCGTCGTGTTGATCAGCATGAAGAGCGCGATCGTCGCCGGGAGACTTTGGCGCATCCCCGAGGGGACCGGCCGCCCGCGACCGGCCGTCTCGGAGGCCACCTGGATCAAGCGGGGTCGGGCGGCGATCTCCGCGAAACGCTGTTGGAAGCCCGGGTCGGTCGGGCTGGCCCAGGTCTTTCCAGCAGGGTTCGCTTCGGTCAGGGAGAACAGCGTGCTGAAGCTCGCCCGCTGGATGTGCATCTCGGCGGTCACGGAGGCTTCAGAGCTGGCATCGGGATCGACGTAGAAGAAGACCGGCGTCGACTGCGCATGCATCAGGCTGTCCTGGAATCCGGGCGGAACAGTCACACTGCGGCGAATGCGCCCAAGCGAATCGCGTTCAGCCGGCCCCACACGCTGGATCGAGAAGCCCTCGTGACCGAGCGCTTCGGCAAAGGCCTCCGAAAGATAAGTCTGATCCTCATCGATCACCGTCAAGCTGACCTTGCCGCCGCCGGAGCCGCCGCCCATCTGCCCGAAGAGAAAGATGAACCCGACCGGCATGATGATCATCCAGAAGAGGGTCGGCCGGTCCTTGATCGTCTGGCGTAGGTCGTTGAGCGCCAGTAGGAGGGCTCCACGCAGCATCGTGATTTCCTTCTTCCCCTAGTCCCCGCGGGCCAGTTGACCGCGCAGCAAGGCGCCCCCGAGCAGTACACTGACGAGACCGACCGCGAGAAAGACGACCAGCGGCCGGGCGATCTCCGCAACGCCCGCCCCCGAGAAGAGCAACGCCTGGAATCCCTCGATCGCCCAGTAGTTCAGGCTGATCACCGCCAGGCGCTGGACGAACTCGGGCATCGCCTCGAGTGGAATGAACGATCCCCCGAGGAAGGCCATCAGCATCATCACGATCGATGCCAGCGTTGCGCCGCGCTGTTCGCTGCGGGCGAAACTGTAGAGCAGGTTGACAAAGCCAGTCAGCGCCAGCAGGAAGAGCACGCAGAGCAGCAGGAAGGCGATCGGATTGGCGCGCGCACCGAGAAACAGCGCGCCGATGAGCGCCATCAGGAGGGCGACGATCAAGCCGACACCCATCGTGGCCAGCATCTTGCCAACGACGACCTTCTGTGGCTGCAACGGGGCGGCCAGCTGCCGCGCGAGCGTGCCGCGCCGGCGCTCGCGGAAGACGTCGGCGGTGAGTCCCACCGCGAGTACGAAGAGGGCGAAGGTCGCCATCCCCGGGAGGACGTACTTGAAGATGCTCAGAAACCGGGCATCGTCGTCGGCAGACGCTGCGGCGGGTTCCGCTGGGCTTGTGGTGTCGGAGAGCACCGGCACGCCGGGCGCGTCCGCCCTCTCCAAACGGATCGCGGGAGGCAGCAGGTAGTCGCGCGCCCCGCGCAGCGCATGGTTCACCGCCACGGCAATCTCGGCGACACGCTCATCCGCAGCCCAGTCGGCCGGAGCCGGCACAACGGGCCTCTCGGAGATCTGACCGGCAGCACCGCCAAGAGTCCCGGCGCCCGGGACAGCCCCCGCACCACCATCTGCGGACCCCTCCTCGGTCAGCCCACGAATCCGTTCGATCGGCCCGGAAAGCACACTCGCCGCGCCTTCGAGGAAGAGAGCCAAGAACTCGGCCGTCTCCTCGACGGCGATCGGCCCGATCGCCTCGGCCGGATTGCGGATCACCCGCAGCTCGGTCGGGCGGCGATCTAGCACCGCATCGGTGAATCCGGCCGGGATGACGATCGCACCGGCGACGCGATTGTGCTCGATCAGCTGCATCGCCTCTTCGTGAGTGGTCTCGGTCACCTCGAGGAACTGGGCCGCCCGTTCCTGGCCGAAGGCCCCGCGGACGAGCCCGGCCACAAAGCCCCGGTCCTCATCGACCAGCGCAACCTTGAAGCGGGGCATCCGCCCCTCCCCGCCGGTTCCGAAGGCCAGCGCGATCAGGGCGGAGAAAACGAAGGGAAAGGCGAGGAAGACGAGGGAGGCGAGGGGGGAGCGCCAGCGTCGCAGGAGATCCTTGCGCATGATCAACCAAATGATCCGCATCAGTCCCTCAACTCGCGGATAGCCCGCATCAATCCCTCAACTCGCAGATGGCCCGCATCAGTTCCTCAACTCGCAGACGATCCGCATCAGTCCCGCAGCTCCCGGCCGGTCAGTTTAAGGAAGACACCCTGCAGGTTCGGCTGCTGGATGGAGATGTCATCGACGGCGAGTCCCTTCCTTAGGATCCGGCCCAAGACACCCGTGACCTCCCCCTGGCCCTTGCCGACATCGAGGACCGCCTGGCCCTCTTCCAAACTGACGACGCGCACGTGCTCATCCTCTGCGACGATCGATTGCAGTTCGCCAGGCTCGAATCTCCCCTTCAACGTCAGGATCTCCCCCTCGCCGACCATGCGCTTCAACTCGGTCAGGGAGCCTTCCGCGAGGATGCGTCCGTGATCCATGATGCCGATCCGGTCGCAGAGCTCCTGCGCCTCCTCGAGGTAGTGGGTCGTGTAGAGCACGATCGTGCCCGCCCGGACAACCTCGCGGACGACATCGAGGATGTTGAGCCGCGCCTGGATGTCGATGCCGACGGTCGGTTCATCGAGAAGCAGGAGCTTCGGCTCATGGATCATGCCGATCGCGAGGTTGAGACGCCGCTTCATCCCGCCCGAGTACTTGCGCACCGCATCACCGGCGCGTTCGGTCAGCCCGACTGCCTCCAGAACCGCCGTGGTGCGATCCCGCAAGGCGCCTCCCGTCAGCCCCGCGAGACCGCCCCAGAAGTGGAGGTTCTCACGGGCGCTCAAGTCGCCGTAGAGGGCTGTCTCCTGGGGCACGACCCCCAGACGCCGCTTGAAGGCGATCGGGTCGCTCTCCAGCGCCACGCCGTCGAGCTCGATCGTGCCGCGATCGGGACGCAGCAGTCCGCAAACGCAGGAGATCGTCGTCGTCTTGCCCGCCCCATTGGGACCGAGCAGTCCGTAGATCTCGCCGGGCT
Organism: Candidatus Eiseniibacteriota bacterium; assembly: GCA_023129715.1. Lineage (GTDB taxonomy): Bacteria > Eisenbacteria > RBG-16-71-46 > CAIMUX01 > WJJG01 > JAGMBO01. Next base: position 8,268 of record JAGMBO010000007.1, read on the forward strand.
TGACTTGGAAACCGATCTCATCGACCGCCTTGAGCGATCCGAAGGAACGCGAGAGGGACTCAACGACCAGCATGGCGGCCCTCGCAGCTCGGGTGACGGAACGGGGGCAGCGGCCAGGAATCAGGCGCGCCGCGCCAGAGTCGGGCGATCCTGGCACCCCACCAAGAATCGGGCGATCCTAGCACCCCACGATGAGGGGGAACAACCGCCTCCCCGCGCGGTGCCCCCGCCGGGCACGGTGGGCGCAACATCGTGCGATGCATACCATCTCACAGGCGCAACCTGGTGCGATGTGCGCCAACCGCATCGAACGACCAGGACGGCGTGCCCGGGCCGGGCGAAACTACCCGGCCCCACCGCTGACCGGGGAAGGCGGATAGCGCGTGCGCCGAGCATGGCATGCTATCTCTTTTGCCGGACGAGAGTTAGCCCAGGACAATCATCTCGATGGCGATCCCCGGACTCGGGGTCATTCTTGACACCCCAAGATGCGCTACCTATCATCCCGCGAGTGTTTTGTCGCAAGCACTCTTTCCCGCGCTCCGGACCGGATTGAGGAATACCGAGATCTCGGGAGCTGTCTTGCCGATTGTGGGTTCAGGGTAGAGGCTGGAGCACGCGCGGGAGTCCGGGTGCAACCGGTTTGCCGGTGTGGAGAGATGGCATGACAGCTCGCAGCATCAGGCGGCGCCTCCTGGCCGTCCTCTTCTCGGGACTCGCCCTGGGAGCGCTCGGACTGCTCGAGCCCCTAACGCGGTTCTGGGATTACTTCCACATCCTCGGCCTCTCCTGGCCCCACCTGCTGCTGCTCTACCTGGGCGGCGGACTGGCCATCGCGATCGTCGCCGGGATCCTGGTCTCGCTCGGCTATGCGGGACGCGCGGGCCACTGGCTGCCGATCTCGATCGCGGCCCGCTATGCGACCGCAACCGCCTGCTTGGCGGGAGCGCTCGCCCTGACGCCCCTGATCCGGCGCGAGCTGGCCAGCTTCCTCCTGCCGGCGCCGTCAGGGCTGATTCTCGCCTTCCTCCTCCTGATCGGCGCGCTGATCACGATCAAGGTCACCCCGCGGCTCATCTGCCCGGTGGTGCGCTCGCTGATCGGCATGCGCAGCGGGCAGATCGTTCCGCTGCGGTTGGCGCTCGTCTTGATCGTTATCGGTTCCTTGATCCCGATTACGATCCTCAAGGAACAGGCCAGCCGCTTCCATCAGAACGGACGCCCCCCCCGGACGGGCCTGGCGACGCGTCCGAGCGACCATCCGGTCCAGAACATCCTCTTGATCACGATCGATGCGCTGCGCGCCGATCACCTCGGGCTCCACGGCTATTCACGAGCCACATCGCCGACGCTCGATGCCTTCGGCCGCGGGGCGATCGTCTTCGACCGCTGCTTCGCCCAAGGCAATTCAACCGAGCTCAGCTTCGGATCGCTCTTCACCTCGCTCTATCCCTCGACGCACTCCGTACGCCGGCACCGAAACCGGGCCAGCCCGCTCGTGCCCGAGATCGAGACGCTCGCCGAGAACTTGCGCGACGCCGGCCTGCAGACAGTCGGCATGATGAGCAATCCCTTCATCAAGCGGGAATGGGGTCTCGCCCAGGGATTCGATCGGATCGACGAGTTCCACTACGGATACCTCGATCTCTTGCCGATCCGCGCGTTCAAGAAGCTGCCCAACTACCGGCGCCCCGATCGGATCCCCTTGACCGACGTCCCCCGCGCGGGCGTCGTCATCGACCAAGCCATCGACCAGCTCGGTGAGCTCCAAACGGAGCCCTTCTTCCTCCTCGTCCACTTGATGGATGTCCATCATCCCTACATCCCGCCGCAGCCCTACCAGACGATGTTCAACTCCCCGGGTGCGTCGCAGGCGGCCCCCAATCATCTGTGGAAGCGCAGCTGGCCGATCTTCAAGATGCTGCCCTCCGAAGAGCAGATCCTCCCGCAGGCCGATCTACGCCGGGTCGTCGATCTCTACGATGGTGCGATCCGCTACGTCGACCATGAGATCGGGCGCCTGCTCACCGAAGTCGATCGGCTCGGCCTCGAGGAAAACACGCTGGTGATCATCACGAGCGACCATGGCGATGAGTTCCTCGACCATGGCGACATCTTCCACAAGAGCCCCTTCCTCTATGACGAGCTGACGCACGTTCCCCTGATGATCCGCTATCCGGGCATTGCCGGGGGCCGCCGCGAGGGCACCATCGTGCGCCACATCGATATCCTCCCCACCCTGCTCGCGCTCTTCCAGCTTCCCACCCTGGAGGCGGCGTGTGGTCAGAACATTCTTCCGTTGCTCGGACTTCCCGGGGAGCATGCTCCGGTCTCCGCCTACAGCCAGTCGTACACCTTCATCAGTGTCCGCACGGCGACGCACAAGCTGATGGCCGACCTGGTCAACGACGCAAGCTATTGCTTCGATCTGATCGCCGACCCGGGCGAGAACAACAATCAGTACGGCCAAGAAGCCGCCTGCGACTCACTCGAGGGTGCCTTGCTCGAGTTCCTCAAGAAGACGAGCGTCTCCCCGGCAGGCCAGACGCAGCATGATCTGGATCCGCGAACCCGGGAGACGCTGCGCTCGCTTGGCTACATCGACATGTAGACCGCATCTCCGCTCAGCTACATCGACATGTAGACCACACCTCGCCCGAGAAAGCACCTGGACAAGCGGGACACAACCCGACCGCCTAATTGCTCCGGGAACCGCGCCCCTCATCCTCAGCGCCGAGGATTCTCACGATCCACGCCTTCCATGGCAGGTTGGACTTCAGCAACAGGCCGCGTTCCTCCGGACCGAAGACACGCATCACCCGCAGGAGCAGGAACTGAACGAGCGTCGCGCCGATCAGGACGGCCAGCAACGGCACGAGATGATTGAGGTGCGTGCGCACCAGCCAGAGGGGCAGCACGATCGCCGAGGCGAGCAGGATGCGCCCCAGGTCACGCCAGGGAATCCGCAGTCCCGGGAGCAGACGACGGCTGACGACGAACTGCAGGACCGCGCTCACCACCAGCGCGACCATCACCGCCCACGCCCCACCCCAAATGCCGTACCGCGGGATCAGCAGGAAATCGAGGGCCACATTGACGGCCGCCCCCACCCCAGTGATCCAGGCGTTGGTCATCGCGCGCTCCTTGACGTAGAGCGCCATGCGCAGGGGGGTGGCGAAGAACCCGACCAGGAAAAGGACGAAGAAGAACTGGCAGAGGGTCGCGCCGGGCGCCATCCCCTCGCCATACATGACCAGGTAGACCTGTCCCCCCAGAATACCCCCGGTCAATGCGGCAGGGACAACCAGAATGTAGAGGAGCCGGAAGTAGAGCCGGGTCCCGCGCAGCAAGTCCTCGCGGCGCACGGTATGCGCCTCGGAGAGGGTCGCCAGAATCACCGGCCAAATCGCCAGCGGCACGAACTCGAGGACCATCTGGGCGAGATTGTAGGCGGCGTTGTAGAAGCCGGCGGCGACCGGCCCATCGAAGTGTCCGATGAAGAGCGTCTCGGACGAGCGCCACAGGACTTGGTTGATCAGCGTCCCAAGCGCGATCGGCAGGGCGAAGCGCAGATGCCGCCGGGCGGGCAGGCCTCTGCCCCGCGGCACACCGATCCAAGGGAGCAGGCGGCGGAGCCCCGGAGCGAGCAGCAGAATGCCGAACATGAAGCCGCCCGCGACCACATAGAGCACCCCGGGCACCGTTGCGCCGCTCCGGATCAGCAGCACGAGCAATCCGACCAGGGCCGCCTTCGCCGCCACCGAGGCGATCGCCAGCCGGCGCATGTGGCGCATCGCGGTGTAGACGCTGCTCAAGTAAGTCCAGAACGTTTCGAAGAGCAGCAGCGCAGTGCCCAGGGGAAGGATCGTGCGCAGGTCGGCGTTGAGCAGGGTGCTCAACCAGCCGCGCAGCAGGATGACGATTCCCAGCACGACGATCCAGCCGCCGAGCTGCAGCACCAAGCCGCGGAGCAGGATCTGCCGGGCGCCGCGCGCATCGCGCTTCACGCGCATCTCGGGCAAGAACTGCAGCACCGCCTGCGCAAATCCCAGGCCGATCCCCAGCGCGAGGAAGTGAGCGATGTTCAGATAGATGCTGTAGACGCCGTAGGCGTGCTCGCCCAAGCCGCGGATGATCAGGACGTTCGAGGCGATCGCCAGCAGGGAAACCAGGATCTTGGCGATCAGACTCCAGGCCAGAGCGCCGGCGACCTCCTGCGAGGCGTTTGAGATGGGCAATCCCGGCGCAGCGCCGCCGGGTCGATCCCCGGAGCCCATCTCAGTAGACCTCCACGGCGCCGACCGCCATCCCCTGGAAGGCATCCTGATCACTCAGGTAGTGGCTCAGCGGCAGATTGGGCAGAAAGCTCGCCTCCCCCCAGCGCACACGGAGCACATACTCCCCGGGCGCGCAATTGGGATGGATCGGCACCTTCACGTGATCAACGACATGGCGATCGCGCGGCCAATGCTCGACACCAAGACTGCCGCCCAGCGGTTCGATCGACCGCCGGAGACGGTAGAACACGTCTTTGCGCACCTGCTGCCAGAGACGATGCAGCTTGCTGAACTGCGGCGTCCAGAGCAGTCCACGAGGCGCCGGGGTATCGAGTCGCAGATGGCTGATGACCGGGAACTGCGCCGGGTCGCCCACCCGCCGCCAGTAGAGGGTGACGCCGAGGCTCTCGCCCCGAGCGACCCAGTTCGTGTCGAAGGCCGCTGCTACCAGCGTGATCCCCGCGACCGTATCCGGCAGCACCGGGCGCGCATCGTCGGGAAGACGCCGCATGAACAGGTCTCGGGTCAGCTGCGAGGTGTTGCGATGGGGCGGCAGCTGCTCGCCCGAGCGCACGATGCCCGAGAGCGGATCGAGGTTCTCCTTGCGCACCGCGAACAGTGCCCCGCGGCCCGCCACTTCCCAGACCGGCTCGAACAGCGCCGGGTCGGCGGCCAGGGCGGCGATCTGCCGCCGGGCGCGGGCGGGACCGACGTGGCAGAAGAACTGATCGACCGCTCGCCCGAAGGTGGCATTGACGAGGACATAGTCGACACCGAAGCGGCGGCAGATGCGCGCCTTCTCGCCGGTGCCGAGGTAGGGACTCAGGACGTCGCGCACACCAGCCAGCCGCTCGATGGCGAGCGAGTCGGCGGGGCTCGCGTGTTGGTGCAGCACCGCCACGCTGTAGTGGCGAGTCATCGCGGGAATCGTGTAGCCGGTAATGGGATCGGTCAGGACGACCGCCGACTCGGGAGCTTCCGCATCCAGCCGCTCCAGGAGATCCTCCCAGACAAACATCGAACGGGCCTCGGCCCGATCGAGATGCGCACGGGAGTAGGAGGCGGCGAATCCTTCCAGCCGCGGAAAGAGCAACAACACCATCAGGCCGTAGAAGAACACGGCGGTTAGTACGCGCCGCGCGGAGTTCAGTTCGAGGAGATTCTCCCCCATCCAGCGCGCGACATAGGCAAGCACGACGAGGAAGGGGATCAGGATCGCGAAGCGGGCGATGAGATAGCCCAGAAGCGGCTCGAGCAGCGGGACGACGAGTGGATTGAGCAGGATCAGCAGCGGCGCCAGGCTGAGCGCGGCCAGGTAGACGACCCCATCGCTCTCATCCAACCGCCGCCAGAGCAGCAGCGAGAGCAGCACACCACCGAAACCGACGGCGCCGAGGAAGGGAGCCCACTCGATGGGATTGATGATGTAGAGGCGCTCGCTCAGGTAGAGCAGACCTTGTGAATGCGTGTGCAACGGATTGAGTGCTTGCGCGGCGAAGAAGTAGCGCCAGGCAATCATCGGCAGGCATCCGCCGAGCGCCGCCAGCAGGACCAGCCCGCCGCGCCGGGGGCGGGGATCACGCCAGCGGCGAAGGAGCAGCAGGGCAACCCAAAAGACGCCAAGGGTGAAGAGGATATTGACCGCCGCGAAGAGATGGGTCGCCGTGGCGGCGAACGCGCTGGCCGCCACCAGCCAGAGCATCGGCCGACGCCCATCGCCCGAAACGAAGCGCAGCCCGAGGGCAAGCACACCCCAGACCAGCACGACCCCCATGTGGCTGCCGTAGGCGAGCTGGGGCAGCAACCCCGAGCGCGCTTGTCCGAAACAGACCATTGCCAGGAAGGTCGCCAGCAGGGCGGTGCCCTCGCTGCGGAGGATCCTGCGGGCCATGGTGTGAAAAACGATCAGCGCGAAGATCGTCAGAATGCCGGGCAGCACGCGCAGGAGGGCGATCGGATCGACCTGCGCGAGTTGGGCGATCGCCGCCAGGGCGACGTGGAAGAAACCCTTGCGCGGGTCGACCGACGCCCCGTCCCCACCGACATGGAACATCGTGCGCGGCAGGATCCGATCGGTATCGACCATCTCGCGCAGGCAGGCCACGTGCGAGGGCACGTCGGTGTCGTAGCCGAAGCTGCTCCCGGCATAGAAGGCCAGCACGCCGGCGAAGAGCAGGAGGCTGCCCAAGGCGAGCAGCGTCGCCCACTGTGGCGCCAGCGGGCGATCGATCTTCTGCTCCTCGCCCAACCGGTAGGCCTGCCGCAGGATCTCGCGTTCGATCCGACCGCGCGGGCTGCGAGGATCCTCCGGCGTGACCGGAACCGGCAGAGGAATCTCCTCCGGCGCCGGCGCGGCAGGGAGTTCCTCATCTCCACTCCCCCCCTCCGGCACCTCGGCGGACCCCTCCGCAGCGCGCCGACGGTAGCGTCGCCCCTGGAGCCAGAGCAACACGGCCCCCACAAAGAGCATTGCCCCGATCCCCCAGACGACCGCGCTCAACCGCCCAGGGAAAGGAGGCGGTGCCTCGGGGGGCGCGACAGGACCGAGCGCGACATCGCCACCGAAAAACCAGGCCACGATGCCGAGCAGGGAGGTAAGGGCGATCCCGAGCAGGAAGGCGCGCGTGACACGCGCCACGAGGCCAACATTGGAGAAGGGGACGATCAGACGCTGAAGCAGCCAGCCGGGCAGGAGAATCAGACACAGGAATCCCGCCCCCGCGCGAACCGCAACGGGCAGCATCGGTGCAGCCCAGTGCAGCAGGGGAAGCAGCAGCGGGCTCAAGAGCCAGAGAATCGACTGCAGCCCCAGCGCCCGCACCGGCGGCCGCACCGGGGAGGAGCTTTCCGACGCGTGCATGCCGGGCAGTCTATCGGACCCCGCCGAGGGCTTCTAGTCCCTTGCGCGCAGCGGCCGGCCCCACGCGGGAAGCCGGCCACCGTCACGGAAGGGACTTCTGCCTGCACCCCTCGCGGGGCACCTCCTTATCGGACGATCAAAACCCTGCCCTGCTGCTGCTCGGCGCCCTGGCCGATGCGGTAGAGATACACCCCACCCGCCACCGGGCGGCCTCCCTGATCGCGCCCATCCCAGGTGAGCGTATGCACGCCCGCGGGAAGCTGGGCGCTCAGCGCGCGGACGCAGCGGCCTTGGAGATCGAAGATCTCTCCGCGCACGCGCCCCCCCGTGCCGAGCTGCAGGCGCAGTCCCGTGGCCCCGGGCGCCGGATTGGGCGTTGCGCCGAGCAGGCGCAGGCCGCGTGCCCAGGCCCCCTCGGCGATCCCCTGGGCCCCCTCCTCGACGGTGAAGGCCGCCGGCGGCATGCAGGGGCCGCATTCGCTCCCGTCGCTGGCATGCGCGCGCCAGTGGTAGGTGCCGTCATCAAGTGCCACGGTCACCGTCCATTCAGTCGTTCCTTCGCCCTCGGGAATCGAGCTCGCCTCCAGCACCAGACTCGTCAGCAAGGCATCGTCATAGACGCGGAAGCCATAGACGAGCGCATCGCCGGGGTCGGGATCGCCGGCATTCTGTACCGAGAGCGTCGGCAAGGCGGTCATCACCGTGCCGCCGTCGGGAGGCCCGGCCAGCGCCGGCGCACCCGGGGCCTGATTGCCGCCCGCGCTGCCGCGGATCTCGAGATCGTCGACATACCACCCCTCGGCGGCCACACCGCTGTCGGAGCCGAAGCGGAAACGGAACTGAAGTGAGCCATTGACCGCATCGAGAATCACCTGCTCTTCGCGCCACGCGAGGTATCCCGAGTAGAGATCGGTGCCCTCCGGGAAGGGCCCCGCCCCGCGGGCGATGTGCGTGTAACCCGGCCCCGGGAATATCTGCGTCCAGGCGCCGCCCTCGACCGAGATCTCGACCAACCCGCCATCGTAGGCCTGCCCGGGCCAAGAACCGCTCTCCTCGGCATCGATCCAATGCCAGAAGGTCAGCGTGGCCGCGGCGCCCGCGGTGACCGCCGGGGTCACCAAGGCTCCGTCGCTGTAATGGGCATAGTCGCCGCTGCCGGTGTTACCGAACTTCCAGCTCGTACCGCCACCGGAGGTATGATTGCGTGACGTGCTCTGGTGCCACTGGTCGTAGAAGCCCGCCGTGACGACCTCGTGGGTCCAGTCCCCCGCGCCTGACTCCATGTCGTCGGCAAAGAGCACCGGGGGTTCTCCAACGATCCACTCCAGCGGATAGGCAACTTCGATGCCGGCCGCCGTCACCAGGCAACTCGCCTGCAGACGGTGTCCCTGCGGGCAGTCGGCGGCAACGGTGAACGAGAAGGGATCACCCGCATTGTCGCCATCCGCTCCGGCCGCGAGGGTTCCCAGCGTGGCGGTCGCCTGATGGAGCTGCAGGTAGGGATCGTCGCTCGACAACACGACCTGGGCATTCTCGGCCGCGCCGATGACACCGTCGTTGTGCAGGGTGACGACGAGATCAAGGGTCTCGCCCGGATCGGGCTCGCCATCGCCATCGCCGCCCGAAAGCACGGCGTCGGTGAGCGTCAAGTAGGCGCCGGCCACGTTCATCAGGTAGAGGTTCTTGGGGATGTTCTCGGCGACCAGACCCGGGACTTCCGCATCGGCGGGCCAGAAGCCACTGCCGTCAACCTCCGTCGTGAAGCTGAACATGCCATGCTCGGCGTAGGTCCAGTCGAATGTGCCGCCCGAGACGGTGTAGAGGATCTCGCCGGGCTGCCCGATGCTGTAGCCACAGAAAGCCTGCATCGCCGTGGCCGTCGTGCGGAAGGTCGCATCGTCAGGCGTGTGCGCGGTCGTGTAGCCCCAAGGGAAGAGCACCATCCCTCCGTAGCTGTGATAGCTGTCATGGGTGACGAACTCCCGCTCGTTACACAGGTTCATGATCGCCTGCACGCAGGGCTCGGAGCCCGGCGTAGGGCCGTGATAGACGTCGCTGCAGGGGTCGCTGCTCGAACCCGTGCCACCCCACTCGTAGGGATAGTTGCGGTTCGGGTCGACCCCCATGCAACTCGTCCCCTCATTGTCACGGCGGTTCTTGCGCCACATCCCGCCGCCGCCGGGATAGTTCTGCTCGTTGTAGAGATAGCCGTCGACATTGACGACCGGGACGAAGTAGGTCTCGCGCTGATCGACAAGGAAGGTCGCCTCGGGATCGGTTCCATAGTTCTCGCAGAGATGGCGGATCGTTTCGATCAAGACATTGACCGTGATCGGCTCGCGGGCATGGTGCAGCGCATCGAAGAACACCTCGGGCTCGTCTTCGTCGATGTCGGGATTGTCCGAGACCTTCATCGCCCAGATCGTACTGCCTTCATGGGTCGTCCCGATGGAGAACTTCGCCGTCGTGATCGCGGGATACTGGGCATGGAGCTGATCGAGCAGGTCGACCGCCTCGCTGTAGGAATAGAGGTCGCCGAGGTTGCGGTACCCCTCGCGCTGGGCGGCATAGTGGGCCTCCATGTCGGCAATCTGGACTTCGACCACGAACCCGAGGGCCTCGAGGCGCTCCACCTGCTCCGGCGTACTGACCAGGATGATCTCCTTGCCGGGCGTCACGCGCATCGGATCGAGATCCCCGATGCTGCGCAGCTCCTCGAGTTGGAACTGCAGGGGCCAGTCGAGACGCACCTGCATCTTCGGCCCCTCCCCCGTGTAGGCCAGGGCCCCGGGGGTGCCGAGCAAGACGATCAACAGGGCGCAGAATGAACCGACCAGGCAAGCCTCGTGACGCAGGAAGCTCATGGATGCCTCTCCTTGATGGGTGCCGCAAAGGGTGCCGATTCTCTAGCTGGCGCGCTTCCCTCGGTGCGTGTCTTTCCCTGGCTGAAGACCCGGATCCCTATGGGTGCCGCCCGGGGCGCGCCACCGGTCCTTCAAATGCCGCGCTTCCCTCTGCAGGCACCTCTCATTGCCCGCAGACCTGGATCTCTGTGCGGAAGAGCGCTATCTACTACATTCTACCACATTTCGGCCGCCACTGTGGGGCGTTGACGCTGGGCGGCCGGTCTCGTAAGGTCTTGCCGGTTTCGCCCAGGCGCCACCGGGGAACGCCCTCCCGGTGCGCGCCACCGGTGAGGCGGCCCGCGCCCGGGACGGCGCGGGCGGAGGGCGAGCTGCCGGCAGGCGGGAGGGAGTATGACCGAGGCATCTGCACAGCAGAATCTGGCAGGCAAGGTGGCCCTGGTGACCGGCGCGGCCCGGGGCATCGGACGGGCGATCGCCCTCGCCCTCGCCCGCCGGGGCGCCGATCTGGTGATCAGCGACATCGATGAAGACGGCGCCAAGCAGACCGCCGCGGCGATCAGCGAGTTGGGCCGTCGCTCCCTGGCGGTGCGCTGCGATGTCTCCCGCCGCGATGAGGTCGAGGCGCTGGTCAACGAAACGGTCACCCAGCTCGGCAGCCTCGATATTCTGATCAACAATGCCGGGATCACCCGCGACACTCTGCTCGTGCGCATGACCGAGGAGCAGTGGGACCTGGTGCTCGACATCAATCTCAAGGGCACGTTCTTCGGTTGCCAGGCCGCGGCCAAGCGGATGATGAAGGCGCGGGCGGGCAAGATCATCAATCTCGCCTCGATCACCGGGCTGATCGGCAACGTCGGACAGGCCAACTACTCGGCGTCGAAGGCCGGCGTCATCGCGCTGACTCGCACGGTGGCCAAGGAACTAGCCGCGCGCAACATCCAGGTCAATGCGATTGCACCCGGCTTCATCGAAACCGAGATGACGCGCGAGGTCTCCGAGAAGGCTCGCGCGGCGTTCTTGGAGAACATCCCACTGAAGCGCGCCGGCAAGCCCGAAGATGTCGCCCAGCTCGTCTGTTTCCTGGCGTCCGCTGATGCCGACTACATCACCGGCCAATGCATCACGATCGACGGGGGGCTGACGATCAACTGATCGCTTGTCGGGAAGGACGGCTTCTGACGTCTGCCCGAGGCGACCGCGTTCGGCCCGAGGGGTGAGGCGCTGTCGCTCGGCGGGTCACGGAGCCCGGCACGAGGAGTGAGGGGCAGAGCGGGTGGCGACGGCAAACGCTTTCGACGATCCTGCCTTCGCGCGGGCCGACGAGCGGATCGAGACGGCCCGTGAGACCGCCCTCGAGCTGCTCGAGGAGCTCGTCCGGATTCCGAGCGTCAACCCTCCCGGCGATCACTACCTGGAGTGTGCCCTGCTGCTGGCGGAGCGGCTGCGCGAGCTGGATTTCGAGCCGCACACGATCGAGGTGCCGGCCCACGAACTCGAGCGCCTCGGCCTACCCGGCGACCGGCCGCGCCCCTCGGTGATCGCGGCGCTGGAGCCCGACAAGCCGGGCGAGGAGCCGCTCCCGACCCTGCACTTCCATGGCCACTACGATGTCGTTCCCGCCCATGCGCCGAGCCTCTTCGAGCTCTCCGTCCAAGACGACCTTGCCTATGGTCGGGGAACCGCCGACATGAAGGGCGGGTTGGTCGCCATGCTCTTGGCCTGCTCTGCGCTGCGCCCGCTGCGCAACCGGCTGCGCGGACGCGTGCTGCTTTCCCTGGTTCCCGACGAAGAGACCGGCGGTGATGCCGGCACCGCGCACCTCTTTCGCACCGGCGTTCTCGCTGATGGCGGACTCGGCATGCTGATGCCCGAGCCGACCGGAACGAGCGTCTGGAATGGGAATCGCGGCGCCTTCTCCCTGCTGCTGACGGTGAGAGGCAAGAGCGCCCACGTTGCCGTCCAGCATCAGGGGCGCAATGCGTTCGAGGGCCTGCTGGAACTGGGCGGCATGTTGGAGGAGCTGAAGCAGGAGATCGAGGCGCGCACGTTCAGCACGCCCACGCCCGGACTGGAGGGACCGCCTTCGATTCTTCTACTCGGAGGAGTCTGTCGCGGCGGCGTCAACTTCAACCTGGTGCCCAGCGAGGCCCAGTTCTCGATCGACCGCCGCTTCCACCCCGATGAGTCCTCCGCGACCGTTGTCCGAGAGCTGGAGGGGATCTTCCGCCGCTTCCGCCGCCGCGGCTGGAAGCTCGATGTCGAGTGGCTCCAGCGCGGAGACGCCTCACTGACACCGGCCCAGAGCCCATTCGGGCGCGAGCTGGCCACGGTGATCGACTCGGTCACCGGCCGTGAAACCCCCTTCAGCCTCTGCCCCGGCATCCTCGAGACGCGCTATTTCCTGCATCACGGCATTCCCGCGGTCGCCTATGGGCCCGGGGAGCTGGAGCACAGCCATCAGCCCGATGAGCATGTCAGCATCACGCGCATTCTCGAGGTCGCCCGCATCTATGCGCGAATGGCCTGGCGGATGGTGGGACCGGACGCAGGAGAGCACACGGAAGATGAGTGAGAAGCTCGAGCGGCCTAACCCCCAAGCAAGGGCGGCCACTCGCGGCGGACACTCCGCCCGGCCGGAACGCATGTGCTGAGGATCGACCGCCGCGTGAAAGCGGGCGGCATGGCAACGGGCGAAAGGCATCAAGAAGTCCAATACCTCTCGCCCGTCGCGAGGTGAATGACGGCCAGTTTACAGGAATGTCAACGCACAACAACGATCTGCCGTACCGCATCGTTGTGCGCCGAGACCGCCTTCAGGAAATAGACACCCGGCGAGACCGCGCGTCCGGCGCCGTCGCGACCGTCCCAGGCGAGACGGTGGGCGCCGGCGGTCAACGGTCCGTCCTGCAACGAACGCACCTGCCGGCCGGCCGCATCGTAGAGCGCCAACCGGACCGGGCTCGTCTCGGGCAGCAGCAGGTCGAAATGCACCGCCCCTTGTGTCGGTGTCGGCAATGGGCGGCTCAGGCTAAGCACCCGGATCGCCGGTTCCTCGGGCGCGCTCTGCGTGCCGCCGACGATTAGATAGTGCAGCGTGTTCTCGAGCAGGTCCTTGGCCACCGTGGCCGAGGTCAATGCGTTGTAGTCGAAGGCGTAGTAGGCGATCTGTCCGATGCCGCGACCGGCCGGCTCATAGAGGATCACGCCCCCGTCGTTGGGGTAGCTGTTGGTCGCGTAGATCAACGTCGCATCGCCGAGCGGGGTTACCGCGTCTTGATCACCGAAGTAGTCGTTTGTGACCGCGACCGTTGCCGGCAGCGCCTTCGGGGAGTTGATCATCGGATGCCCGCTCTGGGCCGGATTCATCCCCATGTCACCCGGGAAGTCGCTGTGGTAGGTGCCGACGTGGAGAACGTTCGTCGCGAAGCTGGAATACCCCGGGTTGATCAGCGCGTCATAGCCGATCTCACCGCTCTCGATGAGCAGCTTGCCCCCCGCCGCGACATAGCTCTCCAGCGCCGCCAGGTTGGTCGAGGGATTCTCCAGCGGGTTCTTGTACGATCCCGCACTCCAGACGAGGACATCGTAGTCGGGCCAGTTGACCGGATCGGTATCCCAATTTGTCTTCTCGGTAACCAGGTATTCGAGCGCGGTGAGATCCGCGCTCAAGTTCGTCGTCGCGTTGTTGTCCTTCACCAGCAGGACCGTCGCCTGGATCGTCGGCAGCGCGAAGTCGATCGTCTCCGGGCCGCTGATCGTGCGCGTCTCGGTCACCGGCGCATGGCCGTCGGCTGAAGCGGTGAAGTCGAACTCACCGCCCGGCACGTCGATGGCATAGAAGCCGCTCATCGGGTCACTCGCCGTCGTATCGAAGAGCTCGCCGGTGTCATGGTCATAGACGCTGACGAGTGCTTCCAGCGGATCGCCGCTGCCATCCTCGGTCACCGTTCCCGAGACCGTGTTCCAGGAAGCATCGCGCTGGAGTTGAACGTCGAGCATCGTCGTCGTCCCGTCGACAACAACCACACCATTCTCGGTGTAAGTCTGGTAGCCATCGGCGCTGAACTGCAACGTGTAGGTTCCGGGCAGCAGCATCCGGTGATAGAAGCCGAACTCGCGCTCGCCCCAGATGTCCTTGCCGATCTCGGTGACACTGATCGTCGCCTTGACCGGGTTGTCGTTGACCGCATCGGTAACGAAGCCCTCCACACCGATCCGCGCCTGGGCCATGTACCAGAGCATCGCATCCCGATTGTCGTCCCACAGGCCGGCGAGGACTGAGGAGGAGGGCCACTTGGTATTGCTGATCTCGAGGGTGACATGCATCTCGTTGCGCCAGTGATAGGACCAGTCCTGCATGCCGCCGTAGATCACATACCACTCCCAGCCGATGACGACCCCATTGGGGAAGGAGGAGCTGTTCCACATCGGCGGATTGCGGTAGGAGTAGCCGAGCGAGATCTCCTCGAACAGATCGTCATCCGGCGTGTACTGACCATACATGCTGTCCCAGGGGTAGTTAGCCACGAGCGCCCCGGTGTGGTAGTTGGCGCCAAGGATGAAGTTGTGATCATAGACGAAGTTCATCATGTGCTGGACTTCGATGGGTCGGCCGGATGGGTCGTCTGGATCAACCACTCTAGGGAACTCCCGATTGAGATCGTGGCCGTCGGCGTTGTACCGCGTGCCGTGCTCATTGCCGTCGGGATTGTGCAGCGGGCAGATGTAGATCTCGAGATCATCGACCAAGGCGGTCAGATCGGGATCGATGCCGTAGTTCTCGGTCAGGAGGCGGATGAGATAGATGCACATCTCGGTTCCCGGCGGCTCATCGCCGTGCATCGTGGCGGTATACTTGAACTCCGGCTCCGCTTCGTCGGTCTCGACATTGTCGGAAATCTTGAGCATCCAGAGCTGGCGTCCCTCGACCGAGGCGCCGATCGAGAAGAGCTCGGTGATCTCCGGGTAGTCGTTGGCGATCTGGGTGAGCTCGCTCCTCACCGCCGCGTAGTCGTGATAGTCCTCGCGCGTCGGATCCGCCTTGGCCGCCGCCCAGGCCCGCCGCGCCTGGTTCGGGATCGCCCGCACCGCATACCCTGCCGCGGAGAGCTGGGCATGCTGCGCATCGTCGATATAGGCGGTGATCAGGCGACCGCGCACGTCGTCGATATCCAGCTCCCAGTCGCCGGCAAAGAGCGCCTGCTTGGCGAAGGGGGTCGCCGCCTCGATCTCGACCGGATAGCGGCCGGTAAAGGGGCACCGGTCGATCTCGGCCGGCAGGTTCTCCGCCGCCGCCAGAGCGGGCATCAGAGCGAGAAGAAGCGTGCCCAGCCAGAGGATGTGCCTTCGATTGCCTGACGTGATGAAATGCATCTCGCTGCCTCCCAGGCCCTGCAAATCCATTCCTTAGGTCGCCCATGCGGCCCCCGCCGATCCGCCGGTCGGGGCACTTCTCCACCTATACTCCATATAATTGTACCACTTCCGGCGAGCGGGCGGCTAGGCAATGGCCCCGGGGCGGGGCAGGAACGCGGATTTCTTGACGCCGTTACGCCGCCCGGGTAGAGTCGCGCCAATATTTGGCAACAATGGATCATCTGGCCTGACATGGGGTTCTCTTGCTGAAAGGGTGCGCAGTGCAACCAACCCAACCTGAGCACGTAACCCGTCTGCGGCGGGCCAACATCAAGGTGACCCGGATCCGGATTGCGCTCTTGGATCTACTCGCGGCTCAAGAGCGCCATATGACGGCCGATGAGATCACTGTGGCGCTGCGCAAGGCGGGCGTGCGGGCGGACCGCGTCACCGTCTATCGCAATATCGACCGCATGATCCAGGATGGACTGCTGGTGCCGACCCTTCTTCCGGGCCGGGCACTGCACGTAGGGCTTTGTACGCGCCCCGATGCCGCGCATCATCACCATGTTGTGTGTGAGCGCTGCGGGAGGGTTGCCGAAACGGATGGATGTCCGGTTCGGGAAGTCTGGGAGCGGCTTTCCCGGGAGATCCAGGAGCAACGTGGGTTCCAGCTCACCGATCACATCACCCAATACGTCGGCATCTGTCCCGAATGCCAGCGCAAAGGGATCAAACCACGCCAGTAATTCGCCTAATCCCCATCAGTCAAAGGAATTAGGCCAGATCGGATCGGTTCTTGCGCCGATCCAGGGGAGCGCGTATCGTGCCCGCCATGAAGCATCAACTTCTATGCCTAGTTGCAGTTGCCTCTGCCCTTCTGGGCGCCGGATGCAGTCGATCGGTCAGCCTGCGCGAGTTCCCGGCCGGACTGGCCGGATCCTCCGTTGGTGAGGAGGACTGGGGTTCCTCCGCAATGACCGAGGAACACGCGCCCACCGCCGGCGACTCACTGCTCGCCGAAGACTCTGATTGGCTGCTCGACAGCCTCTCGGTGCCCATCCGCCCGCCGACGATCCTTGAAGGCCTCGGGGCGGATGTGCCCGATATCTCCGATAGCCTAGCTGCGGCGACCGAGGCCCACCTGCCCTCGATCGACCAGCTTTTCGACTACCCCGTCGAACTCAACCGCCGGGTGTTGACCTGGATCGACGTCTATCAGGGCAAGGCGCGCAAGACCTTCGACCGCAGCCTGCGCCGCTCGGGCCGCTATCAGGCGATGGCTCGCCGCATCTTCCGTGAAGAGGGCGTGCCGCAGGATCTCGTCTTCCTCGCCCATGTCGAGAGCGGCTTCCGGCACAACGCCCGCTCCCCGGCGCGCGCGCTCGGGCTCTGGCAGTTCATGCGCGGCACGGCGCGCATCTATGGTGTGCGCTGCGATGCCTATGTCGATGAGCGTCTCGATCCGGAGATATCGACTCGCGCCGCCGCGCGCCACCTGCACGACCTCTACGAGGAATACGGCGACTGGTGTCTGGCTCTGGCGGCCTACAACGCCGGCTCCGGCAAGGTCAATCGGGCGATCCGCCGCAGCGGCACCCGTGACTTCTGGCGCATCGCGCGCACGCGTCATCTGCGCAACGAGACGCGCAACTTCGTCCCCGCGATCTTCGCGGTGACGATCCTGGCAAAGTCCCCGGGTGCCTACGGATTCACCGAAGAGACCGATCTCCCGCTCGCCTACGAGACGGTCGCCGTCGATTCGCCGACCGACTTGCGTGTCGTAGCGCGCTGCTCTGGGGCAACGCTGAACGAGTTGCAGCGGCTCAATCCGGCGCTGCTGCTTCTGCAGACGCCGCCGGCAGCAAACCACTACGATGTGCGTGTGCCGGTGGGTCTCGGAGAGACGTTCGCGCGCCGCATCGCCGAGATCCCTCCCGATGAGCGCCTCGTCTATCACCGACACGTCGTTCACCGGGGAGAGACGCTCGGGCTCCTCGCGCGCCGCTACGGAACCACCGTGCGCGCGATCCAGGATGCCAACCGGATGGGCCGCCGCACGCTGATCCGCATCAGGCAGAAGCTGCTGATCCCGAGCAGTCACTCTGATGCACCGGGGCTCTACGCCTGGAACGGCAAGGACTCGGTACGCCACATCATCGCACGTGGAGAGACGCTCTCGGAGATCGCGCGCCACTACGGTGTGCGCGTGCGTGACGTCCAGGCAGCCAATGGCATCACCAACCCGCATCGCATCCGTCTGGGGCAGTCTCTGGTGATTCCGGTGCCCGCCTCTCGGCAGGCGGAGCAGACCGCGGAGGCAGCCCCGCCGCCGCCCTCCGAGCCGGCACCTGCCGCGCGCGCGGGAGCAGCCGACCAACAAGCGGTGGCCACGGCCAGCCGGATGATCGAGCAGAACACCTCCGACAGCCTGGGACGGGTCACCTCAACGGCGCACATCGTCGAACAGGCCCGCCAGGAACTCCTTCAGACAGAAGCACTTGCCGAGGCCGAAGCGGAGGCCCGACCGCAACCCCGCCATCATCAAGTCCGCCGCGGCGACACGCTCTCGCAGATCGCCACGCGCCACGGTGTCCGACTCTCCGATCTGCGCCGCTGGAACGGTCTCGGTTCGAGCAGCCTGATCCGTCCGGGCCAAGAACTGCTGATTGCCGAACCGGGAGGCGATCTGGCCAGCGGGGAGCCGACGCACGTCCACGTGGTACGCCGCGGTGAATCGCTCTGGCTGATTGCGCAACGCTACGGCGTGCGCACACGCGATCTGGCCGACTGGAACGGGATCGGCCGTGTAGGCAGAATCTACCCGGGACAGAAGATCCGGGTCTACTAATCGAGGCGGCAATGATCGGCCGCTCCCCTGCGCGCACGGATGCCCGCGAGAAGATCGTCGGCAGCACGCGCTACATCGCCGACTATGTGGTCCCCGGCGTGTGGCAAGGGATCACGCTGCGTTCCGCCGTCGCCGCCGGACGGATCCGCACCGTGACGGCCGATGCTCACTTCCCGCATGGCGAGGCCGTGCTGGTCACGGGCCAGGAGCTCGGCGCGACCAACCGCGTCGCGATGGTCACCGACGAGATGCCCTTCCTGGCGACCGATGCCGTGCGCTATGCGGGGGAGCCGATCGCGCTGGTCGCCGCCCCCACTCTGCATGCCGCCCGCGCAGCGGCTCACGCGGTGCGCATCGAGATCGACCCCTGTACGCCCCTCTTCTCGCTGCAAGAGGCCGAGGAGCGCCGGCGCGCCGATCCCGCCTCGGTTCGGGTGCACGCCGAGTGCCGCATCACCCGCGGCGATGCGGCCGCAGCACTGCGTAATGCAGCGATCGTCATCGCCGGAACCTATACAACCCAGGCGCAGGAGCAGGCCTACATCGAGCCACAGGGCGTCATCGCCTGGCCGGGGCAGCGCGGGGGCACCGTCATCGAGGGCTCGCTGCAATGTCCCTACTACGTGCACAACGCCCTCGTCCGGCTGCTCGGCTGCGCGCCCGAGGATGTCATCGTACGCCAGAGCCCGACCGGAGGGGCCTTCGGAGGCAAGGAGGACATTCCCAGCGTCATCGGCGGGCATGCCGCCTTGCTCGCGCGTGCGTGCGGCCACCCGGTGCGGATCGTCTACGATCGCCACGAGGATCTCCTCTTCACCCCGAAGCGCCACCCCTCGATCGTCCATCACCGCACCGGCGTCTCCGAGGATGGCCGCCTGCTCGCCATGGAGATCACGGTCGTTCTGGATGGCGGGGCCTACACGACCTTGAGTCCGGTGGTCCTCTCGCGGGCGGTACTGCATGCCACCGGCCCCTACGAGTGCCCTCACGTGGCGATCCATGGCGTCTGTCTCGGAACCAACATTCCTCCGCCGGGCGCTTTCCGCGGCTTCGGCGCCCCCCAGGTCGCCTTCGCGATCGAATCCCACATTGATCGGATCGCGCACCGCTGCCACCTGCGCCCCGATGAGATCCGCCGGCGCAATATCATGCGGATCGGGTCGGTGACCGCGACGGGGCAGATCCTGCGCGAGAGCGTCTCCGCCGAGCGCGTGCTCGACGAGGCGCTCACCGCGAGTGACTTCGTGCGCAAGTGGCAGGCGCATGGCGCCGCGGCGAGGCAGCGCCACCGCCGGGGCATCGGGCTGGCCCTGACCTGGCACGGCGGGGGGTTCACCGGAAACGGCGAGGTCAATCTGGCGAGTGTCGCCGCGCTGAGCATCGAGGACGACGGCCGCCTGCTGATTCGCACCTCCAATGTCGAGATGGGCCAGGGGGCCCACACGGCCTTGCCGCAGATCGTCGCCGAGCGACTTGGCGTACCGCTCGAACGCATCGCCTGCGCCCAGCCCGACACCTCGCAGGTCCCCAACAGCGGCCCTACGGTCGCCTCGCGCACCGTGATGGTGGTCGGGCGGCTGATCGAGCGCTGCGCCGATCAACTCGCCGACGCCCTGGAGCAGGCGGCGGGTCCGCGCGCGCAATGGAACGATTTCGACGGCGCCCTGGATGCCTTGCGTACCGCGGGCGACCCATTGCGCTTCGAGGCGCGCTATGAGCCGCCACCAGGGATCCACTGGGATGAGCGGACCTATCGGGGCGATGCCTACGCGGTCTACTCCTACGCCTGCACCGTGGTCGAGCTGAGTACCGACACGTTGACCGGAGAGGTCAAGGTCGAGCGGGCCATCGCCGCCTGCGACATCGGGCGGGCAATCCACCCCCAGGTGGTGGAGGGACAGATCGAGGGAGGCGTACTCCAGGGCCTCGGCATGGGTCTCCTCGAGCAGAGCACCACCCATGAGGGCCGCTTCGATCAGAACCGGTTCCAGACCTACATCATCCCCACCGCCCTCGATGCCCCGGAGATCCTGCCGATCATCGTTGAGGACCCCTATTCCAGGGGGCCTGGAGGCGCCAAGGGCCTCGGCGAGCTGCCCGTCCATGGTCCTGCCCCCGCGCTCGCCAATGCCGTGGCGCAGGCGAGCGGGCGACGGATCACCGACCTGCCGGTTACTCCCGAACGCATCGTGGCGGCGGGCGCCGGAGACCCCGCCTCACCCATCCGAGACCTGCCATCACCCTCCCGAGACCTCCCATCGCCCTCTCGAGATCCGGCTTCACCCTCCGGGGTGGGCGACGAGAAGGAGGAGGCATGATCACCCGGCAGTGGCAGGTCAACGGGGAGATGCGGGAGGCGACCTTCCCGGCGCTGAAGCCACTGCTGCACGTCTTGCGCGAGGAACTTGCCGCCACCGGCCCCAAGGAGGGCTGCGGCGAGGGCGAATGTGGCGCCTGCACGGTGCTGCTCAACGGCCAGCCGGTGACCTCCTGCCTGGCCGCCGCCGGCCAGGTGCGCGATGGCAGCACGATCTGGACCGCCGAGGGATTGGCCCGGCTGCCGCTCGGAGAACGCATCGTCGATGCCTTCATGCGCCACGGCGCCGTCCAGTGCGGGATCTGTTTTCCCGGGATGCTGGCGACTACCTACGCGTTCCTGCGTGACGAACCCGCGCCGGACGATCGGAGCACGCGCGAGGCACTGAGCGGCAACCTCTGCCGCTGCACCGGCTACTCGAAGATCGTCGCGGCGATCCTCGATGTGGCGCGCGAACGCGAGCCCGCAGGATCCCGCGGACGAGTGGGCGCGCAACCGGGCCCGCCGGCCGGCGAGGACCCAACGCTGGAAACGCTGGACGCGCTTGAGACGCTGGAGACGCCACCATCGCCGGCTGCTCCCCGGGCGGCGAGCGCGCCTGCGATCGATCCCCGGGAGCCGGCCGCCTTCTATGCGCCGCGAACCCTGGACGAGGCCCTCGCCCTGCGCGCCCGCCGGCCGGGCGCTGCCCTGCTGGCCGGCGGATCGGATCTCCTCGTCGCCTGGCAAGCCGCTGCGCGCGAGCCGTTGCTAAGGGGAGCACCGAGTCGAACCGCGCGCCCCGCAGCGGACAGGCCCGCGGAGACCGCAGCAGCAGAAGCGCCCTGCCAGCGCCCAGTGGTGATCTCCCTGAGCGACATCGATGCGCTGCGAGGGGTCGCGGAAGAGGACGGCGTGCTGCGCATCGGGGCCTGCACATCGGCTTACGAGCTCTGCACCAATCCCAGCCTGGCCCGCGGCGCACCCGCGCTGGTCGCAGCGGCCCATGCGCTCGGCGCGCGACCCATCCGGCATCTGGCTACCCTGGCAGGCAACCTGGTCAATGCCAGCCCGGCCGCCGATCTGGCGCCGCCGCTCCTCGTGGCGGGCGCGGGACTGCTCATCGCCAAGGCCGGCGGGACCCGGAAAATCCCCCTGGAAGACTTCTATCGAGGCTACAAGGAAACCAATCTCGGGCCCGATGAGATCGTGACTGTGGTTCTCGTTCCCGCCCTTGTTGCCGGCGAACGCGAGGGGTTCCGCAAGCTCGGCACTCGCCGAGCGCAATCGATCGCCAAGGTCTGCGCCGCCGTGCGCGTTCGGCTCGACGCCGGGCGCATCGATGCCGTCGCGATCGCGTTGGGCAGCGTCGCCCCCACCACCGTGCGCCTACCCCGCACGGAGGAACGCCTCCGGAGCGAGCGTCCGACTGCCGCGCTGTGGGAACGAACGCGGCAATGGGTGGCCGAGGAAGTGCATCCGATCAGCGATGTGCGCAGCAACGCCGACTATCGTCGGGCAATGGCGGGCGTCCTGGTCACCGATCTGCTGGCGTCGTTGGTCTGCTCGGAGCACGGTGCGCAATAGGGGCGGCCGCGGCGCGTACTGTGAGCAGGCGCCGCGCAGGAAGCAGCCCCCGTGGCGTTCAAGGGAGCACACATGAGAACGATGCGCTCCGTGCGTGAATCCGCCGTGACATGGTTCACCACCTGCCGGTCGCTCGCACTCCTGCTGGCAGCCGTTCTGGCCACGGCGATACCCCCGCCGACAGCCGCAGGCGACGCCGTGGCCCGGGTCGGTGAGCGCTGCGGCGATCGAATCGCGCGCTTCCATGCCTCCGAAGATGCCCGCGCCCGCGGACTACCATCGATTGCCTTGGCAGCCCCCCTTCCCGACCTCGGCCCGGTGCCCGCCGGTTCTCCCGTGCAGCCGACGTTTTTCGAGATCGCCGGTCGGCCGGCGGTGCGCATCGACATCGAGGCGGGCACGAGCCTCTACGGCACCGGCGAGACGACCGGGCCGCTGCTGCGCAACGGCACGCAGGTGATCGCCTGGAACTACGATGCCTACGGCTATGGCCCCGGCATGCCGCACCTCTATCAATCCCATCCCTGGGTGCTGGCGGTCCGCGCCGACGGCAGCGCCTACGGCATCCTGGCCGAGACGAGCTACCGCTGCCGGATCGATCTGGCCGAGTACGTTCTCTTCGCCGCCGAGGGTCCCCCATTCTCGGTGCTCATCATCGAGCGCGACTCTCCCCAGGAAGTGATTACCACCTTGGCCGATCTGATCGGCCGCATCCCCCTCCCACCCCAATGGGCCCTCGGCTATCACCAGTGCCGCTATTCCTACTGTCCCGAGGCCCGGGTGCTCGAGATCGCTCGCGGCTTCCGCGACCGCGCCATCCCCTGCGACGTCATCTGGCTCGACATCGACTACATGGATGGCTTCCGCTCGTTCACCTTTCACCCTGAGCACTTTCCCGACCCGCGGCGGCTCACCGATCAGCTGCATGCGTGGGGATTCAAGGTCGTGGCGATGATCGATCCCGGGATCAAGCGCGATCCCGAGTACTTCGCCTATGACTCGGGGAGCCGGGCGGATGCCTGGGTCAAGGCCGCCGGCGACCGTGACTACATCGGAACCGTCTGGCCGGGCGAGTGCGTCTTCCCCGACTTCACCAACGCGGATGCGCGCGCCTGGTGGGCCGGGCTGCACCCGAAGTTCCTGGCCAACGGCATCGATGGGGTGTGGAACGACATGAACGAGCCGGCGATCTTCAACGCCGAGGGACGCACGATGCCGCTCGACAATGTGCATCGGGCAGACAGGGAACTGGGCGGCATTGGGCCGCATGCCCGCTATCACAATGTCTACGGCATGCAGATGGTGCGCGCCACGCAGGCGGG
The DNA here is from genome assembly GCA_023129715.1 of Candidatus Eiseniibacteriota bacterium. Classification (GTDB taxonomy): domain Bacteria; phylum Eisenbacteria; class RBG-16-71-46; order CAIMUX01; family WJJG01; genus JAGMBO01. Next base: position 31,686 of record JAGMBO010000007.1, read on the forward strand.
GCTGCTCCAGGCGCGTCCCGACCGGCGGCCCTTCGTCCTGACTCGCGCCAACTTCATCGGCGGGCATCGCTATGCCGCCGCCTGGACAGGAGACAATGTCGCCGTCTGGGAGCATCTCGAGGGCTCGATTCCGATGATCCTCAATCTGGGTCTCTCGGGTCAGCCCTTCGCCGGTGCCGACATCGGCGGCTTCTCGCGCGCCGGCACCGGGGCGCTCTTCGCCCGCTGGATGGGCATCGGAGCCCTGATGCCCTTCGCCCGGGGACACACCGAGAAGGGCAACATCGACAAGGAACCCTGGTCCTTCGGCCAGGAGATCGAGCGCACCTGCCGCCAGGCCATTCAGCGACGTTATCGCCTGATGCCCTACCTCTACACGCTCTTCCGCGAGGCGGCCGAGACGGGCGTGCCGGTCATGCGCCCACTCTTCTTTGCCGACCCTTCCGATCCGAAGCTGCGCGCGGAAGACGATGCGTTCCTGCTCGGCGGGGATGTCCTGGTGATCGCGCGTCCACTACCCAACAGCGACTTCTCGACCGTGCGTCCCGCAGGAATCTGGCGCCGCTTCGATCTCGGTCTCGGAGATGGGGCAAACCTCGAGCTGCCGCGGATCTTCCTGCGCGGAGGCGCAATCCTCCCCGCCGGCCCGGTGAGTGAATACGCCGGCCAGGTTCTCCTCGATCCCTTGACCTTGTACATCTGTCTTGATGAGCATGGCCTGGCCGAGGGCCTGCTCTATGAAGATGCCGGCGAGGGATTCGACTACCGGGAAGGCGCGTTTCGCCTCGCGCGCTACCGCGCGCGGCAGGAGGGCGAAACGCTGGTCCTCACCCGAGAACGGGTCACCGGAAATTGGCCGACCGTGGACCGAGAGGTCGTGGTCCATCTGCTAACACTCCGCGGCATGGTGACGGGGCGAGGCCGCTCGGGCGCGACCCTGCGCATTCCACTCGCTGCAGCGGACTGAGCGCTTTCCTCCGCCGGATCGGCCCACCGTGTGGCTGCTGTGGCTGCTGGTGATACACGAAGAAGATCTCTTGGGACGCGCGGGATCCTGGAATGCGATCCATGAGGCCCACAACTTGCATGTGGCCTTAGAGCTGTTGCGATCCCGTCGTTGCGCCGATCCGTTCTTGCGCAAGAGGTCTTGCGTCGGATTGATTGCTGAGAAAGACCTCTTTACTTGCCGCCCGGGCCATGAAGCCTTTCTTTCGTAACCAGAGGAGGTCGTATGCCACGGTCCACGGGGATAAGTCCTGGTTCCTTTCCATCGGAGAGCCCACCTGCCCATCATCATTGCCTCTGCCGCTCAATCGCAATGGACAGGTCACGCGCAGCCGGAAACGGCAGGCACAACTAGTGTCGTGTCCCAGGAATAACT
>JAGMBO010000070.1 GCA_023129715.1 Candidatus Eiseniibacteriota bacterium
CTCCGGGCCCGGTCTGGCAACGAATCGACAGAGCAGGCAGGTGCTGACAGACCAAGCCATCGAAGGGGAACGGAGATCTGCCTCGCGAGGGGTCATTATTGGGAAAGCACTCTTTCGCGAAGGCGCAGACTTCACGAGCACGGGAAGTTCCCCGGTAAGTATAGCCCGGGGGATCCGGGTCGGGCAATCTCCATTTCTTCTGTGGCGGACGCACCGTTCACCAGACACGTAGTCCGCGGAAACTGCATCGCGTGATCTTCCCCGCCCGTCCAGAGGTCCGTGGGGCTGCATGCTGGGCTAGGCCGGCCTGGCGAAGTCGGGGCCGGTGACCGAAGCGCCCGAGTGTCAGTAGCCAGGGCCGTGTCGGCAAGCCCGTCGGGAGGTAAGTGATCTGACTTATAGAGCTTCAGCAGCCATGGTGCCTCTTGCTCTCTGCCCTCCCGCAGAGCACGGCCACCGTCCTCGTCCGTCTCGGGGGGGCGAACTCCGGGAGGGACACATGCCAGGTGCGAAGCGTCTCAAGCCCGTCGACCCGGCCGATTCTCTGACCGGAGCAACTCCAGCATTTGAAGGGCGATGGAGTTCTTGGAACCCACAGGTTGTTCTGCGGGAAGCTGAAAGGATCTGTTGTGAATCAAAGTGTGAATCAGTAGGCTCGATTGAGGCTGTAATCCATTGCGCCCTCGTAGCTCAGGTGGATAGAGCGACGGTTTCCTAAACCGTAGGCCGCAGGTTCGAGTCCTGCCGGGGGCACATTCTGAAGATCCTACTCGACGAGAACCACCTTCCTGGTCGTGGCGAGGCCGCCGGCCCGCAGGCGGTAGAAATAGGTTCCCGAGGGAAGCTCGTTGCCCCGCTGATCCGTGCCATCCCAGAGCACGCGGTGCTCTCCCGCGGCCAAGAGATGGTCTCTGAGCAGCGACCGCACCAGCCGGCCCCTCAGGTCATAGATCCCTAAGGTGACACGATCGGCCACCGTCAGAGCCAGACGAATCTCTGTCCGCGGGTTGAAGGGGTTGGGCCGATTCTGGGACAGCGCGCGCCAAGAGGGTTCCCGCGCAGCCTCCACCGCACTCACCTCCTCGCCGACTTCCACGATCACGTGGGTCAGATCATAGTTGTGCGAACGATACACCTCCTCAGCGCAGACATAGAGGGTATCGATCTCACCGACCGAGGCACCGATTGGGATTGTCAGATGCACCGGGTAGGTCGTATCTGATCCGGGGCTCATCCATAGGTCCCCATACTCCGTATGGAACTCCCAGCCCTGCGAATCATAGACAGTAAGATGAAGATGGAGCGGGTTCCGCCCCTCGTTACGGACGCTGAAGGAATACGGAATGGTCGTGCCGGGCGTGAAGAGGGTATCGCCTGTGTCCCAGGAAAAGGGCGGGGTCACATCAACCGTGGGCACAACGTTGAGATAGATGGATAGATCACTCGTGACGCTGGGGTCCGCGGAGCAAACGGCGGACACATCCAGCCGGTCCTTCGTACCAAAGGCTGCGTATTGCGGGATGACAATATCGAACTCGACCGTGGCAAAGAGAGGGAAGAAGCCGGCCGGGATGGTCTGGAAGTTGTTCGGGATGTAGTACCCAAGGCTGTCGGTGGCGCTGATGTGGATCTGACCAGGAAGCTCCTGATTGGCCATGATCAGGAACTGCACACTCGCGGTATCACCCGGCGATGCCAGGCCCGGGCCCGGGAAGCGGGCCGGACTCGTATCCTCCGGGACCGAGATGGGCAGCAGCGTGATCATGGGCTCATATTCGCCGTCGCGCTCTAGCGAAGCAGCGAGTGATTGTGGAGCCCCTGCGCTCAGACGTCGAGCCGGAGTCCAGACGGCATCCGGCTCGGTGATATCCTCTATCGCGACACCAGGGTCGAGCATGAGCACGGGACTGCGGATGGTGATCGAGGCGGGGAACATCGTTCCCTCCTCCGCGCGCAGAACCACTTGATCAGAGGGATTGTCCTGCATGTCCACGCTGAAGGCCCATGAGTAGATCATGCCGCCGGCCACGTCCATGAAGGGATTGGGACGCGGTGCGAAGAGGGCATCGGCATCCAGGTCCCGCAAGGAGACCCAGTCGGCGGGATATCCCCACCAGTTGCCCGGGTCATTCCACCAGCCAACAAGGAAATCCCCGCAGGCATTGGAGACTTCAGTCCCGGGCCCGGAGAGAGTGATCTCGTCCGATACGGCATAGAAGCCGAAGCCGGGCATCGGGTCCGCACCGATGAGCATCTGGCCCCCGTCGCCATCGATGTTTCCTCCTCGCACATAGATATCGCTATCGGGCGGAGGCAGGATGGTGGCGTCGAAGAAATCGGAGCTGAAAAGGCAAATCGACCCGCTGGCCCATGGATCATCCGCCGCGGCGGGCAATCCCGACCCCACACCGCTTTGGATCAGGCCGCGATTGACAATGCTCGCAAACGGCAGGAAAGGCCAATCCGGCCCCCCGACCGGCGACCATCCGATGACAATGAAGCCGCCGAGCGCGGCAGATCCCCCTTCGATGATGCCATTGTTGAAGACATGGAGGTCTGCGCAGGGCCCGAAGCCTGGTGCGGGCCAGGCAGGATTCCAGGAGAGGGGCTGCCCGCGGATGATCACGCCCCCGCCTAGTTCGATGATTCGTGAGGAGCCCCAGCCGGCAGTGTAGCCGTCCCCACCCCTGATAAGACCGTTGTTGAGCAATTGGCCGCTATCGCCGAGAAGCGTCAACATGACGGCTGTCGGGCAAGGTCCCTCGGATCTCTCGGTTCCGGGCGCGTTGAAGCCGAGGATCTGGCCATTGTTCTCAAGATGATCCAGCACTCCGATCATCAGCAGAATGCGCACGCGCCGATCGGAAGTGATCGTTCCGTCGGGATGATCGATGATGCCGTTGTTGACGATCGACCTGGCCACCGCCGGCCACTGGACATGGATGCTGTGGTCGGGATGAATCAGGACATCATCCATGAGTGTCGGAACGAGCGCGGGGCTCCAGGTATTCGGGTTGTGCCACCAACCGCTGCGTGCCGACTCGATCGCCACTTGTGCCCTGGTGGGCGTCGGAACACATAGAGCTAGGATCAGCGCCACGAGCAACAGGGAGATGCATATCCGTCCCATGATGGCCCCCTTACCCTTGAACGTTCAGCGGTAGGATCAAACAGGATTTCAGGGCATTGTCTGGGGACTGCCAAGCAGGCCAGCAGGGAACTGATATGCAAGGGCCAAATCCCCACTTACCTTATTATTATCGCACAAATCCGTGCAGGCGACAACAACGAGAGGGCGCCGGAACGAGCGGGCTCCACTGCTCCGCGAGTCCCGCCATGCGGCGCGCCGCGTTTCCCCTCGGATAGGGTCACTGACTTGGGCGAGACTCGTGGTTTGGTTTTCCTGGATGCTAGGCGGCGACTGTAGGCCGCGGGTTGGCGCCCACGGATCGACCCCTCGGATCGAGCAAGGCTCTCTGAGCAAGGGGCGCGAATAGGAACACGCGAATAGGAAACGCCTTGCGCCGCTTCACATTACAACCTAGCGTAACGGCAGGCTCGCCAGGGAGAGGGAGCGTCGATTGACTGCCGGCCCCGAGAATCAGGATGCATTCCCAGAAGTCCGCCGCGGCGGATGGGTGCTCTCCGCCGGCAAGCTCGGCCTCGGCACGCTGCTGAGCCGCGTGCTCGGGGTCGTGCGCGACATCCTGCGCGCCTACCTCTTCGGCACCGGCATCGCCGCGGACGCCTTCACCGTCGCTTTCCGCCTGCCCAATATGCTGCGCGCCCTCTTCGCCGAGGGGACGCTGAGCGCGGCCTTCGTGCCGATTCTCGCCGAGGTCATGGAGAAGGGGGAGCGGGACGAGTGGAAGCGCTTCGTGCTCAACTGCGCGTCACTCTTGGCCCTCACCCTGGTGCTGGTCTGCCTGCTCGCCATTCTGGTCGCGCCCTACCTGATCCCGATTATCGCACCCGGTTTCGCGCGTGTGCCGGGCAAGCTCGAGCTGACCATCCAGCTCACGCAATGGCTGTTCCCCTATCTGCTGCTGATCGGCATGGCCACGCTGGCGATGGCGACGCTCAACTCCCTGCGCCACTTCACCGCCCCGGCGCTTTCGGCCGCCGTGATGAATGTCGCAATGATCGCCAGCATGCTCTGGGTCTGTCCCCGGCTGGGGGAGGGGCAGGTCACCCAGATCCAGGGGCTTGCCTATGGCGTGCTTGCGGGGGGCGTGCTGCAACTCGCCATCCAGCTTCCGCCGCTCTTGCGCCATCGCATCGCGGTGCGCTTTCGCCTGCGGCTGCAGGACCCGCGGCTGAAGCGCATCGGCATACTGATGCTGCCCGGTGTCATCGGGATGGGCGTCGCTGAGATCAACGCCTTTGTCGATACGTTTCTTGCCTCGCTGCTACCGGCGGGCAGTGTGGCCGCACTCGAGTATGGCCACCGGGTGATGCAGCTTCCCTTAGGCGTCGTCGCCGTCGCGTTGGGCACCGCCGTCTTGCCGACGCTCGCGCGCTTCGCCGCCCGGGGCGAGCAGGAGTCGCTCGAGCAAGCCTTCAACCAGGCCCTGCGCCTGGTGCTCTTCATACTCGTTCCGGTCACCGGCGTCTTTCTCGTTCTCCACGCGCCGTTGCTGCAACTGCTCTTCGAACGCGGCGCATTCGCCGGCGGCGATTCGCTCGCGCTGACCGCGCGCGCGTTCATTTTCTATTCGGTCGGTCTCTGCTGTTACGGCGCGGCCAAGGTGATCGTACCGGTCTTCTATTCGCGCCAGAACACCCGCACGCCGGTGCGCGCCGCGGCCACCGCGATGGTGGCGAACATCGTCTTGAATGTGATTCTCATGCAGTGGCTCGGGCTCGGAGGCTTGGCCCTGGCCACGGCGCTTGCCAGCGCTATCAATGTCACCCTGTTGCTGCGGGCACTGCGCAGGCAGTACGGACTGCGGGCCCAGCGCGACCTACTGCGCTCGGCGGTCCGCAATCTGGCGGCGGCCGCCTTGGCCTGCGCGCTCGCCGCCGCGGGACTGCTCGCCGGGCGCTCTCTCGAAGCGGCCACCGGGTTGCCGGGAGGGCTCCTGCCCCTGGGGGCCGGGCTTCTCCTCGCCATGGCCGGCTATCTCGCGGCGGCCCGTCTGCTCGGCAGCCCTGAGCTTGGCTTCGTGATCGGCTTGTTGCGGAGTGCGCGGCGCCACGGCGGGTAAGGAGGGATGTCTGGAGCGCCCCCAGCGGGGGGTAGTGAGAACAGGGCGGCGCTTACGGTTGACATGGTACTTTCAGCGGCCAGGGCAACGACGGCACATAGAAGGGGTTACGATTCTGGAGAGTCAAGAAAGGGAAGCGTGACCCGAGGTAGGGGGATCCGAGGCAGCGCGTCCAAAGGCAGGTCGTCGCGAGGTAGCGTGGCCGAGAGCAGCATGTCCAGAGGCAGGGTGCCCATGGGGCAAGAGAAGCCCGCTTGCGAGGGTGGTCGGCACCGCCCTCAGCGTCGCTCCAATAGGGAGGAGCACCGGCGCGGCCGCCGGGGGCATGCTACCGGCGAGACTGCCGCGCAATCCACGCGCTGGAAGGCCTCTCTGGAAGAGAAGCTGCGCCTGCTGCCCAACGCCCCGGGCGTCTACCTGCTCAGAGATGGCGGGGGGAAGATCCTCTACGTTGGAAAGGCGAAGCGTCTGCCGGCCCGCGTGCGCAGCTACTTCCGCGGCACCCGGGCGCCCGATGAGCGCATCGCCGAGCTGCGGCGCCGCATCCGTGACTTCGATTACGTCGTCACCGCCAGCGAAACCGAAGCCCTGGTGCTCGAGGCAAGCCTCGTGCGCGCCCACGCCCCGCGCTTCAACGTCGAGCTCAAGGATGACAAGCGCTATCCCTTCTTGGCGATCAACACGCAGCATCCGTTCCCGCGGTTGCTCCTGACGCGCAAGATCGTCGCCGACGGCACCCGCTACTACGGCCCCTTCACGCATGTCAAGGATGTACGCAAGCTGTTGCGCACGCTGCGCCAGGTCTTCCCGCTGCGTTCCTGCAGCGACCGTCGGCTGAACCAGGGGGGCCGCGCATGCCTCGACTATTTCATCGACCTCTGTCCGGCCCCATGCACCGGGCTGGTGACGGGGGAGATCTATCGCGCCACCGTCGATACGCTGATCGCCTTCCTCGAAGGGCGCGGTGAGGAACTACTCAGGCGCTGGCGAGCGCGGATGAAGGCGCATGCTTCCGACCTACGTTTCGAGGAGTCGGCGCACGTGCGCGACAACATCGAACGCCTCGAACAGCTGATGGAATCTCAGCGCATGGTCGACATGCAGCGTCCCGACCTCGACGCGATCGGCCTCGTGGTGCGCGGCGCGCGGGCGGCCGCGGCGGTGTTTTCCCATCGTGAGGGGGCGGTTGTGCGGACACACCGCCTGGCGATCGAGCAGGCACGCTGGGCCGATGCGGCGGAGATCATGGAGGCGGTTCTTACGCAGCATTATGAGCACCGTCGCCGCATCCCGCCGCTGCTGCTCTGCAGCGAGCTGCCGCGCGACGCGGAGGTCGTAGGCCGATGGTTGAGCGCTCGTGCCGGCCGGCGCGTGCGTCTCGTGCGCCCGCAACGGGGGAAGCGCGCCGAGCTCGTGCGGGGGGCGCTGCAGAATGCCCACTTCTTGCTCGAGGAGCGGGAGCTGTTGGCCCAAGGCCGGCGTGAGCGACTGGATGCTTCCCTGTACGCGCTGCAGGAGGCGCTCGGGCTTGCCGGTGCGCCCTATCGCATCGAGGGCTACGACATCAGCATGCTGCAGGGAACCGATGCGGTCGGCGCACGCGTGCTCTTCGTCAACGGCGTCCCGCGCAAGGCCGGCTACCGGCGCTACCGAATCCGCAGCGTGGAGGGCAGTGACGACTTCGCCATGCTCGGCGAGATGGTTCAGCGGCGCGCACGCCGCCTCGCCGAAGAGGAGGGCGAGGAGGAGGAACCAGACCTCATGCTGATCGACGGAGGGCGCGGACAGGTCAACCGGGTCTCCGAGGTTCTGTGCGCCGCGGGCTTCGCCGATCTGCCGGTGATCGGTCTGGCCAAGCGCGAGGAACTGATCTTCTTGCCCGACCAGCCCGAACCGCTGCGGCTGCCGCGGTCGTCGCCGGCGCTGCAGCTGCTGCAGCGGGTGCGCGACGAGGCACACCGCTTCGCCGTCGGTTACCACCGCACGCTGAGAAGCAAGAGGCTCACGTCCTCTGCGCTGCAGGAGGTGCCCGGCTTGGGCGCCAAGCGCGCCGCGCTCCTGTTGCGGCACTTCGGCAGCGTCGCCGCCTTGAGCCGCGCCTCCGCGGATGAGATCATGCGCGTGCCAGGAATCGGCCCTAGGTTGGCGGCCGGCATCGCGCAGGTGCTGCGCGACCCGTCGGGAGGCGCGGCGCAGGAGGGGTGAGGGCCGAGGACCCAGGACCCAGGACTTCCATGGAGGCGCGCGTGGGCGACCCTGTGATCAAGGAAGGATCCCGCGGAGGGCGCAGCCCCGCGCCGCCGGCACTGCCGGTGGGAGCAACGCGCTCCCTCGAGGAGTTCGTCTTCCACATCGCGTTCGTGCGCGGCGTCTCACCGCGGACCGTCGAGGCCTACCGTTCCGATCTGACCGCCTTGCACCTCGCACTTGCCACCCGCGGCATCGACGGTCCGGTCCAGGTCGGGCCGGCCGATCTGCGCGCCTACCTGATTGCCTTGCACGAGGGGGGGCGCAGGCCCGCTTCGGTTGCCCGGGTGCGCTCCGCGATCCGCACCTACTTCGCCTTTCTCATCGATGAAGGCGTGATCCGCGACGATCCCGCGACCGACCTTCCCGCTCCGGCCGGTTGGCGCAGGGTCCCGCGGGCGCTGACCGAGCAACAAGTCCAGCAGCTCCTCGAAAGCATTCCGGGCACCACGCCGCTCGGGCTGCGCGACCGGGCGCTGCTCGAGGTCGCCTATGGGACCGGCGCGCGCGCCTCCGAGCTGCTCGCCCTGCGACTCGAGGACTGCCGCTGGGAGGAACGTCTCCTGCGGTTCCTCGGCAAGGGACAGCGGGTGCGTCTGGTTCCCCTCGGCGGACCGGCGCACGATGCACTTGTCACCTATACTGAGCAGGCTCGACCGCTGCTGGTGCGGCAGCAACGAAGGGGTGGGGCAGGAGCCGAGGTGATCTTCCTCAACGCCCGCGGCGGCCCGCTGGGCCGCATGGGGTTCTGGAAGATCCTGCGAAAACGGGCCGCCGAGGCGGGGCTTCCCGAGGGGATCCACCCGCACCTGTTGCGGCACTCATATGCGACTCACCTTCTGCACCATGGTGCGTCGCTTCGCGTAGTCCAGGAATTGCTGGGGCACTCGCGGTTGGCCACGACGCAGATCTACACGAGTGTCGACGCCGCGTACCTGCAGTCGGTGCACCAGCAGTTCCATCCGCGGGGCTGAGGCTGCCGGGGCGGGACGCGGGACAGCGCGCGGCAGGAGGCATCGGCGCGCGGCGACACGAACTGGGCGCACGCAGCGACGCGAGCTGGGCGAAGGGGGCGCGACACGAGTTGCGGGAATGCAGCGACACGAACTGGAGGGGAGGGGGCGATGGCTCAGGTGGCCCGGCAAGGACCCAATCGGAGGGAACTGGGAATGTACCATCTTCGCAGCGGGCCGAGGCGTCTTGGGCGCCTGGGCATGGCGGTAGGGCTTGCCGTCGTCCTGCTGGCCGCGATCGCCTGCGCGGCGGGCGCGTATGAGCACCGCCGGGGTACTCCCAGCGTTGGCGGGCAACTGCATCTCGGTGTTCTCGAGTACGACTCCGAGTGGGGCGAGCGGTTCGACCTCGGCCACGGAGGGACGATCAAGCTGCGGCAGTACGTCGCCCGCAACCGGGCGGTCGGCATCACTTTCGAGCTGCAGAAGTTCGACAGTGCACCCGGCTTTCCCGCCGGTGACGAGAGCTTCAACCCCGACTACCTGCAGATGCAGATCCTGCTGGTCGACTATTACCTCTATTTTCGCCGCCCGCAGAGACGGACACCCTATGTCGTGCTGAGCGCCGGATTCTACCGGCCGGAGATCGTCGATGAGATCACCGATCGCTTCGGCGGAACCGGCGAGCAGGTCGAGCATCCGGGCGAGGGCTTTATCGGACGCACTGGCATAGGCTTAGAGTACTTCGTCTCACGTACATTCTCGTTCGATGCAACGCTCTCGGGCTACTACATTCACGCTCCCTCCCGGGATGGTCTGACCGTCTCGGGGATGGCGGCTCTCGGGATCCACCTATACACCGGCAGATAGGGCGCGAAGTGTGCTACACTGTTCGCCCCCTTTTCGAGGGTGGCCTCGGGCCTATCCGGAGGGGCAGGCTATCCTCCATGGGTGGCGGCTCTTGTAGGGATCCCAGGGGGCGTGTCGGTGCCAGTACCAATCTACTGCGTGGGCGATCGCGTGCAGCACGAGGCCTTCGGTGAAGGCCTGGTCGTCGACGTGCGTGCCCGCGATTTCTTCGACATTCTCGAGATCGCCTTCTCTGATGCCGTGCGCAAGGTCACCTCGATCCATCCGCAGCTAAGCCATGAGACCGATGAGGCATCGGTTGGGCAGCCACTACCTGCCCTAAGCGGAGGCCCGCGGGCGGCCAGCGCCGTTGCGGCAGATGGGGGGGACGATCGCCCTGCCGCCCCCGCGGCGTCAAGACGCCGCGGGAGCAAGCTTGGGCTGCTCGACCCGCTACGCTTCCCCTTCGGCCGTTCGGCGATCCTGCATCTCGAGCCCGACTCGATCGCCCCCTTCCTCAAACGACGCGCGCCGGCGCCTGCTCCGCCCGAAGCCTTTCTGCTTCACCTGGAGGCACTGCGCATCCGGCGCCAGCGCGGCTTCGCGCGGATGCTGGCGCTGAACCACACGCGCGACGTCCAGCGTCTGGAGCATCAGATCCGCGCCTGTCTCCGCGTGCTCCGGGAGATGAAGGGGCGGGCGCTGCTGGCCGACGAGGTCGGACTCGGCAAGACGATCGAGGCGGGTCTGATTCTGAAGGAATACGCACTGCGCGGCCTGGTGCGCCGAGCGCTGATTCTGGTGCCTGCTTCCCTGCTGACCCAATGGCGCGAGGAACTCTCGCACAAGTTCGGCATTCCGGCACAGATCTATGGGCGGGGTAGCAAGTGGGGAGCACCCGACTTCCTAATCGCCTCGTTGGACACCGCGAAGTCGGCGCGCAACCGGCGCGAGATCGCCGCCGCCGGATTCGATCTGCTGATCGTCGACGAAGCCCACCGCCTGCGCAACCACCTGACGCAGGCCTGGAAGTTCATCGATTCGCTCAGCTTGAAGTATTTGCTGCTGCTGACGGCCACGCCGGTGCAGAACGACTTGCGCGAGCTCTACAACCTGGTGACCCTGTTGCGTCCCGGGGCCCTCGGCACCTTCCGCGTATTCCGCCAGCGCTTCGTCGTCCGCGGCGATCGGCGGCTGCCGAAGAACACGCCCGAGCTCTCGCGTCTGCTGGCCGACGTGATGATCCGCACGACGCGCAGCAGCACTTCGATTCGCTTCCCGCGGCGCGATGTCCAGACGCGCTATCTCGACCTCTCCGCCGAGGAGCAGCAGTTCTATGACGCCGTCTCGGATTTCGTCGAGAGCGCCGCGCGCGACGAGAAGCGCCGCCCGGCCGGCATTCCCTGGCCCTTGTTGCTGCTCGTCCTGCAGAAGGAGATCGGCTCCTCGACGGCGGCGGCGATCGGAACCCTGGAGCGGGCAGCCAACGGACGCCTGGCGCGGATACGACCCCAGGTGCGCGAGCTGCTCGAGCTGGGCCGCCGCGTGCGCCGTCAGGTCAAGCTGGAGACGCTGGTCGAGTTGCTGACCGAGCGGCGCAATGGGAAGGAGAAGGTGCTCGTCTTCTCGCAGTTCCGGCGCACGGTCGAGGTGATCACGGGCGCCTTGCAGGCGCATGGACTGCGGGTGGGCAGCTTCCACGGCAGCCTGAGCGCCGCCGCGAAGGATGCCGCGGTCGAGGCATTCCGTGGCGAACTCGATGTCCTGGTGAGCACCGAGGCGGGCGGTGAGGGACGCAACCTGCAGTTCTGCCGCACGGTGGTCAACTATGACCTCCCCTGGAACCCGATGCGCGTGGAGCAACGCATTGGGCGCGTGCATCGGATCGGCCAGACCCGCGATGTGCGGATCATCAACCTGGCCGCGCGCGGAACCCTCGAGGCGTATGTCCTGCAGGTCTTGCAGGAGAAGATCGCGATGTTTCAACTTGTGATCGGAGAGATGGATCAGATCCTCGGCAACCTCGACTGCGACGAGCCCTTCGAGATGCACGTCTTCCGGATCTGGTCCCGGCATCGTCGCGGCGGGAACTTGCAGGAGGCCTTCGGCGAATTGGGGGAGGAACTGGAGCGCGCCCGTGAGCGCTATGAGCACGTCAAGGCCTACGACCGGCAGGTCTTCGAGAGGGCGGAAGGCAGGAGCGCACGATGAAGCAAACGGAATTGCGTGCGTTCGTCGAGGGTTTCTTGGCCTTGAACGGGGGCCATGCCGCCCAGAAGGATGGGAATCTCTTGCGGGTGCAGATGCCGCCCGCGGAGACCGAGAAGGAGGGGGGCCCGGCGCCCGAGCGGCTGCTGGCCTTCGGTGCGCGGGCGCATCGAGACCATCCCGACGCGGAATTGGTCGCGGTGGGGTCGGCCTTTCTCGACCGCCTGATCCAGCAGACCGTCACGAACGGCCGGCATGCGGTGGTCCATCGCCCCGTGCCGGCGGAGGTTTCCCCGCCGCCTGGGCCGACCGCGCTTCCCCCGGTCGTCGACTGCGAGTGGTTGCCGGCTGTGCGGGCCCGGCGCCCGGTGTTCCTCTTCGTCTACATGGCCGAGTACCATACGATCGATGTGCCCGACGATCTGGTGCTCGTGCCCTACGATCCCGCGTATGGGCGCGCGCTCGGTTCCGCAAGCCCACTGCTCGAGGCCTTCCGGGATGGAGTGGGCGAGGCCGACGATGAGTGGGCGCCGCTGCCGGCGATTCCCACGCCCGGGGAACTCTTCCGCTCTCTCGCGGCCCTCGACCAGCGCCTGCAGCGCCGGGCCCGTAAGGTCAAGGAGGCCTCGGCCATCGAAATCGCCCGGGAAACGGCGAATATCGAGGCCTACTATCGCCAGTTGATCGAGGAGGCCCGTCATCCGGTGGGGCGGGCGCGGCAGTCGACCGAGGAAGAGACCGCGCGCGTGCGTCAGCTCCAACTTGACTGGAAGCGCCGGGTGCAGGAGGTTTCCTCTTTCTGGGAGGCACGGGGCGATGTGGGCCTCTCGGCGGTCGGAGCGGTGATGGAGCCCTGCTGGGCTTACCATCTATGCCCTTGCGCTGGGGGGAAGCGGCGTCGTAAGATCTTGAGTCCTTACGCTATAGCTGAATGCGACGGCACGCCGGCGGAACTGCACTGTGCGCTGTGCGGTTCTATACTACGAGGGCAGGGAACCATCTACGGTCGGGACCTAGTTTGCGCATCCCACCTGGCGGGCGCTGGGGAGCCTGCCGGGGAGGAGTGAAAACCCGGGCTAGGGAGGTCAAGACATGAAAGCACATGGCGATAAAGCAGCAGGGCGGGGCACGCGCGCGCCGAGAAGTCGGCGAGGGATCCGCTTGTCGGTTGCCGGCACGCTGGTGGCATTCGCGATGCTGGCACTGGTGTCGAGCCCGTCCGGTCAGGGGTCAGATGAGTTCGAGCGGATTCGCGAGAAGGCCGCCGAGCTGGTGGTCGCGGTCAACGGCAGCATCTATGACACCTTCGGCGCGGGCAAGGACTCGAAATTCCAGCGAACGTATGGGGACTACGGCTATCTGCTCACGCCGAAGAAGCTCGAGGATCTCAAGGGCCTGATCACGGCCGCCTCGACACCTGAGGAACAGGCCCGACGCGAGCGGACGACCGGACTCTTGCGCTACCATGCGATGCACGCCGCGGCAGCCCCGCTGATCGACAACGCCAACGATGCCCTCCGTGACAATACGATCCTTGTCGAGGGGGACGGGATCGTGATCCGGGGGCTGGACCGGCGCATCGCGCTTGAGGAGAGCGAAGACAACCGCCGCAAGTGGGCGCTGGCCGCCAGGCAGCTCTACACCGGAATCAACGTCTATCTGCTCAACCTGATGGTCGATCTCGACGCCCACGCCAAGGAGCTCGGCTTCGAGGGCTACTATCCCTTCCTGCGTCAGGTCGAGAGCTGGGATCTCGAGCTGCTGCGCACCAGCGCCGAGTCGCTCCTCGTGCAGACCGAAGATACCTACAGCGCCGGTCTCGAGAAGGCGGCGGAGCGCGAATTGGGCCAGGTCGTGCGCAAGGTGCGCACGTACAACGCCCTGCGCATGGAATTGCTGCCCTCATTCAGCGAGCAGGTCGAGTGGCAGAAGCCGATGGATGTGGCCGAGAAGACCTTAGAGAGCCTCGGCTTCGAACTCGGCAAGCAGCGCTCCTTGCGCATCGATGTCAAGGAGCGCGACGGCCGCGAGCCGGGGGCGCTTGCCTATCAGCTCTCGACCGGCAAGACGCGCGTGACCCTGACCCCTCACGACTTCCCGGCGGTCCTCCCCGAGGTGCTCGGGGCGCTTGGTGAGGCGGAGTTCTTCCACAGCATTCCCAATGACCTACCCTTCGAGACCGCCTACTTCGGCAACAATATCCTGCCGAGTGTCTACCGTGCGCTCTTCGAGTCGATCGCCGAGGAGCCGGCCTGGATTCAGGAGCACGTCAAGTTGAGGGATGTGACCGTCGCGGAGTTCGCCGAGGCACTGCGCTTCCGGCGCCTGGTGGGGATGCGCCGCGCGGCCGGCCGTTGCCTTTTCCAGATCGAGCTGCACGAGAACTTCCACATCGATGCCGGGCGGTTCAATGAGATCATGGAACGGGCGTTGCTCTGGCGGCGCACGACGAACGATGCCGACGCCTACCTGCACGCCAATGACCACTATCGCTGTGGCGGGCGGCTCGTCGGCGCGATCATCGCCGCGCAGATTCGTGATCGTCTGCGCGACGAGTGGGGCGACGAGTGGTTCCGCAATCCCGACTTGGCCGAGCGTCTGCGGCGCGGTGCTCAACGGGGATATGCCATGCCGCTGGATGAGTTCTTGGCCCTCTGGGACCTGGACGCTGTTGATGTCGGCGCACTGTTGGCCGACGCTAGCTAGGGGAGGATGCTGTGGCCGCGCGGATGACAAAGGGTGAATTGCGCGAGGATCCCGTCCTCGAACGCATGCAGGCAGTGCTGCGCTTCAGCGAGCGCAATAGCCGCTGGCTGATCGCCGGCGTGGTCGTGCTCGCCGCGGTGATCGTTGGTCTGCTGGCGCTGCGCAGTGCCCAGGACCGGGCGGAGCACGACGCGGCCCTGGCGCTCAGCGAAGCCCAGGGCAGTTTCATGCAGGGCAACATCGCTGCCGCCGAGAACCAGTTCCGCCAAGTGATCGACAACTTTGGGCGCACGGCCGCGGCGCCGGCGGCGCGGATCCAGTTGGGCGACGTCTTGCTCGCGCAGGGACGCGCGGAGGAGGCCCTGAGCGTCTCTGCGCGCGTGGCGCAGGCCGGCGGTGTCTCCGACCTACTGCGCGTGGCCGGGCATCGGGGACGGGGGGCGGCGCTCGAGGAACTCGGCCGCTTTGCCGAGGCCTCGGAAGCCTACGAACAGGCGGCTCGGATGGCTCCTTTCATGGAGGGCGACGACTGGCTCAACGCCGGACGGAGCGCGCTGCGCGCCGGGGACCCGGCGCGGGCGAAGGAGATGCTGGAGCAGGCCCGTACGACAGTGCCTGACACGCGCCGACCCGATGTGGCGCTGTATCTTGCGGAGGCGGACGCGGCGCTGCCGTAGCGCACCTCGGCATGGATGATGAGCGTAGATCTTCCCACGGACAGGACATGACCGCGCCTGGGCGCCGAACGTTTCCGCCGTCGGCTGCGTCGTTTCCGGAGGCTGGCGCCGTGGAATTGAGCGTCCTCGTTCCGGCCAAGGACGAGGAAGCCGCGATTCCCGTGCTGGCGGCGGAGATCGAGCGCGAGCTCGACGCCCTCGGGCGGCGCTGGGAATGCCTGTGGATCGACGATGGCAGCCGCGATGGATCACGGGCCCTCTTGATCGATCTCCACCACCGACGCCGTGAGCATCAATTGATCAGCTTCGAGCGCAACTACGGCCAATCGGCGGCGTTGGGGATCGCATTCCGGGCCGCGGCGGGCCGCATTCTGATCACCCTGGATGCCGATCTGCAGAACGACCCGCGTGATATCCCACGGCTGCTGGCCCGCCTGGAAGGGGATGCAACGCTCGGCATGGTTAACGGGATCCGGCGGAGGCGCCACGATGGATGGTTGCGGCGGATCTCATCACGGATCGCCAACGGGTTCCGTAACTGGCTGACGCACGAAGCGGTGCGCGATGTGGGGTGCTCGCTGCGGGTTTTCTACCGCGATTGCGTCGAGGACATCCCGCGCATCCGCGGGATGCACCGTTTCATTCCCACCTATGCCCGCATGCGCGGTTATCGCGTCGCCGAGCTGCCTGTCGATCATCGGCCGCGCCGATTCGGAGAGACCAAATACGGCATCCGCAATCGACTCTGGGTAGGGCTGATCGACACGCTGGGGGTGCGTTGGTTGCAGCAGCGGCATGTCTTGCCGCAGATCCGGGAGAACACGCTGTCCTCGGGCGGCGCGCAGCGTGAGACCACCGCCGATGCTGGGCCGCGCCGGCGCGACCGGACGGGGGCGCCGAGCCTTCACCGCTCCGATTCCGAATCGAAGTCGAGGAGGAGCTGATGATCGCTGACCTGATTCCTCAGGGATGGCTCTCACCCAGCGGGCTGTGGCTGGCGCTCGGCTTCTTTGCGCAGCTGGTCTTCGCCTCCCGCTTCGTCGTCCAGTGGATCGCGTCCGAACGCGCCAAGGCGAGCGTTATGCCCGTCGCCTTCTGGTACCTGAGTCTCGGAGGGGCATTGATGCTGCTTGCCTACGCCATCCACCGCCGCGATCCGGTCTTCATTCTCGGCCAGTCGACGGGCACCTTCATCTATCTGCGCAATCTCTACCTGATCCGCCGCGCCAAGCACAATGCCCCCCCACTCGGGACTCCCGAACGGATCACTCCGTTTCCACGGGATCGCGGGGAGCGCTGACCGGTCCCACTTCCTGCAGCACGATCTCCCCGATCTTGGGCCGCGGATAGGGCAGGCGCGCCAGTTGGCGGCCCTCCGCCAAGGCGCGCTCGGGGCTGGTGATGTAGTAGTAGTGCTCAAAATCGGCGACCGCCTGCGCGTAGACCGGGCGCTGCAGCCCCGCCTGCAGGTAGAAGGCCAGATGGATCAAGGGGACGCGCTGATCGATGACCAGGGGCGTATCGGCCCTCGTGCGCTCGGCGATTTGGGCGACGAGCGGTGCGTAGGTGCCCTTGCGCTCCGCGCGGTGATAGTAGAAGGCATGCTCATAAGCGGTGACTACGATGAGTGAAACGATCAAGGCATAGTCGATCACCGGATAGCGGCCCCGCACGGCAAACCATCCGGTCGCGAGGCTGGCGCCGAAGAGGGCGATTGTCGGTAGGGGATAGCCGAGCACCCAGGCCCCCACGCCACCGGCCAGACAGGTCAAGGCCAACAGGATCAGGAGCACCCGCCCCGGCACCCGCCGGATCAGTCGACGGGGATCGATGTGCTCGGCTCCCACGATCGCCAGAAAGGGAATCGCCGGCAGGATGTAGCGGTCGCGCGAGCCGCTGGCGAGCGTGAAGAGCAGGATCGAGGTCGCGGCGATCCAGAAGCTGCTGCGGTAAACGCGGCCCTCGCGATGCCCGCGCCGGAAGGCGATCAGGGGAAGGACCGACCAGGGCAGCAAGACGCAAACGAGCCGCAAGGGAAAGACGACCAGGTGGGCGAAGAACTCGCCCAGGGCGCCGCCCGTCTTGGTGCCCACCTCGTAGACGCCGGTTTCGAAGAGCCGCCCCAGATCGCCCCGTGACCAGAGCAGGCCCGCCCAGAGCGCGGGCAGGGCAAGCGAGAGGAGCAAGTGGGCGCCCAGATAAGCGAGGCCCCGGGCGCGCGGCTGGCCGCCGAGAAGAATCCAGACGAGCAGACCGGGATAGAAGAAGAGCGGCGAGACCCCCTTGGTCAGGATGCCCATCCCCATGAACAGGGACGAGAGCAGCAGGTGGGGCCAGTGGAAGGGGCGCCGAATGTAGAAGAAGTAGGCCAAGAAGGCGAAGAGGGCGAGCAGCATGTCAGGCTCGGCGCGGTTGCCATATTCGCAGGCCATCAGATAGGTCGTCATCGTGATCAGGAAGGCAACCGTCGCCGTCCGGTGCGAGGCGCGCCGCAGCAGCAGGTAGACCGCGCTCCCCAGCAGGAAGAAGGCAACCAGGGAGACGGTACGCGCCTCGCGGTGCGAGACTGCCCGGTCGGGCAGGGCCGCCAGGGCAATCAGCCAGTTGTGCAAGGGCGGCTTCTTGAAATAGGGGCGCTGGAAGACCGTCGGGGCGACATAGTCTTCGCTGAGCAGCATCTCCTGAGCCACGATCGCCCGCCGCGGCTCTTCATGGAGAAAGGTCATGCGATCGACATAGAGCGAGAGGGTTGCGGCGAGGAAGAGGCACACGGCCAGGATCGCCCGGCCTGGGGATTGCAGCACCCAGCCCATCGGTGAGGCGCCGGGGGGGAGCTCCCCCGGCGAGCGCGTCTTCCGGCGATGCATCCGACCCTCGTCGCCCGCTTACGGCTTTCAGTCGTTGGCCCCGGCGCCCTCGAGTTCCGGCGCGGCAACGGCGGCACTCGGCCACAGCCGCCGGCGGAGGCGCTCGGAGATGCGAGCCAGGACCCAACCGAGCCGGGTCGCACTCCAGTAGAGGGCCGGGATGGCGACGATAATCAAGATCGTGCTGCTCGCCAACCCACCAATCGCGGAGAGGGCCAGGTTCTCCCAGATATCCTTGCCCTCGGTCGTATCCGAGATGCGGATCAGCAACGGCAGGAGCCCGGCGATCGTTGTCCCGCTGGTGAGCAGGATCGAGCGGAGCTGGATGCGCATCCCCGTACAGATCGCATCGCGCAGGAGCGCGCGGCGCTCACTGCCCGCAAGGCGCCAGAGGTCGACCGCCCCGAGGCGGACCTTCCGGGGCACCTGGTCGCCCCACTCCGGGTGCTCGGCGACAGCCTCCCGCACTTGGAGTCGGAAACGGTTGACGACCAGGATCGCATTGTTGACGACGATGCCGAAGAGCAGGACGAGGCCGATCTTGGCGGAGGAATCGAAGCTTGTGTCGGTGAGCCAGAACAGGGTCACGACACCGATCAGCGCCATCGGTACGGCGATCAGCACCAGCAGGGGCAGCGTCGGGCTCTCGAAAAGCGCGGCGAGGGCCATGAAGATGAAGAGCAGCGTCAGCCAGAGCACCGTGCGCATCTCATCTTCTTCCTCCCCGGTCATCCGCTCGCCCGAGACATCCTCGGCCGCGTACCCGTAGGGGAGCTGGACGCCGGCGAGGATCTCGTGGATGTAGTTCTGCCGCATGCGGTCGGTGCCGATGTACTCCCAGTTGATCTGCATCGCGTAGCGCTGGTTTTCGCGATTGATCGAACCGACGACCGGCCGCGTCTCGAGCTCGATGAGCTCGGCCAGGCACACCGGCTCTCCGGCGGCGGTGCGAATCGTCTTGTGCATGACCTGGTCGTACTGGATCTCGGCGGCATCTTCGAAGGCGAGCTGGAGGCGCTGATCTTCCCCATCGATGATCATGTGCCAGGGGGTCTCGATGCCCAGCAGCCGGCGCAGATGCCCGACCACCTCGGCGACGCTCAAGTGGTGGATATTGAGGCGGTCACGGTGGATGAGCACGACGGTCTCATCGGCAGCCGCGCGTTCGAAACGCTCGCCGCTGGTCAGGCGCACGTTGCGCACGCGCCGGCTACGGTCGAGACGGGCCATGATGCCCTCGGAGACCTCGTTGAGAACCTTGCTGTTGTAGCCGGTGAGCTTGATCAGCGAGTTGCTCAGGCCTCCCCCAAAGCCCCCCTTCAGGTAGGGATCCCCGAAGCCGGCGATCCAGATGAACATCCCACCCATCTCCTCGGCGAGCAGGATCAATCGGTTGCGGAAGAGCTCGGGGTACTCCGAATGCAGCAACTCGGGCGAGAAGCTCACCTGCATATAGGCGCGATTCTCGAAGCTCCAGGTCTTCATGTGGGCGCCTGCCGGCAGGGGCATGAGCTCCGCCTCGAAGAGCCGCATTGTCTCGGTGGAGAGGAGCACATCGGTGCCCACCGGCCGGGAGATGAAGGCCTGCAGCTCCTCCTGGGGCTGCTGCCGCCAGAAGCCTCCCTGGTGGATCTCGTTCTTGAAGATGTAGCCCGCACCGGCAAACAGGGCGAACGTCAGAACGACCGGATACCACCAGAAGCGCAGGTGGAACGCGGTGATCTTCTCGATGAAGCTGACGAAAACCCCGACCAGCAAGAGCATCCCGAGGAGTCCGGCGATCCAGGGCCAATGATCGATGACCTCGGCGAATCCCTTGTACGCCACGAAGCCGGCCACGCCGATCACCGCAAGAACCATTGAGAGTAGGCTCCAGCGGCGCAGACGTCGCGCCCCGGAAGGGGGTGGCGCGGGAGGCGTGGCGCGACTGGCAGCCATCAGCCGCACGGCCGGGCGCCTGAGCGCCACCGGGATCCAGGAGAAGGCGACGAAGATCGAGGCGAGCATGGCGATCCCCACGCTCGCCGCGAGCGGCTGGTAGTAGAGCGAGAGACGACCGGAGAGGAAGCTGAAGGAGAGGAAGGCGACGACGGTCGTGAGGGTCGTCGAGGTGATCGGAAAGGCGACCTCGTGCGTGCCTCGGATGAGGGCGGTGCGCGGCGTGTGGCGGTGATTACCGGTCAGCCGCCGGTGGATGGCATCGAGCACGAGAATGCTGTTGTCGAGCAGCATCCCGAAGCAGACGGTCAGGCCGCTGATCGTGATGAAGTTGACCGAGACGCCGAGGAAGTAGAAGAGCGAGAGGCAGATCACGATCGCCAGCAGGATGGATCCGATTACAGTCGCGGTAAGCTGGATCTGGCGCAAGGCGATCGCCAGGAGGACAAAGAGCAGCGCGAGGATCACCAGCGAGCGATAGACGAGTTCACGGAGCTTGTCTTCCAGGTCCTTGCCTTGGTCCTCGTCGATCTCGAAGGTGACCGGAAAGGGCAGCGTTGCCGCGATTTCCGGCAGGGCCGCACGCAGGGCCCGGCTGACGGAGACGGCATTCTGCCCGCTGCGCTTGGCAACCGTGGCCTGGATCACGTTTTGACCGTTGATCCGGACGAAGTAGGCCGGATCCTCGAAGCCTTGCTCTAGACGCCCGACATGGGCGAGCGTGATCGGCTGGCGGCCGAGCGTCCGCAGAACCACGTCGCTCAGGCGCGCCAGAGTGACCGAGTCCTGCACGCTCACGGTGAGCTCGCGCCCCGAGCGCCGGATTGCACCCGCCGGCAGGATGTCGTCGAGCGCCGCCAGGCGGCTGTAGACTCGATCGGCGGTGAGCCCGAAGCGCTCCATGCGCTCGAGATCGAGATAGACGCGGATCAGCGAGCGGGCACCCCCCTGCAGTTCCGCATCGGCGACGCCGGGGATCGCCAACAGCCGTGGGATCAGCCAGACTCCCGCGCGTTCGCGCAACTCGTTGGTCGGCAGTGATGAGATCAGACTAACGGTGAAGAAATCGTCCGTGCGGAATTCCTCCGGCACGTAGGGGACGATCACCGGCTGGCTGGCGCTACCGGGCAGATTGGCGCGCACGGCGCCGAGTTGCTCCGAGAGCTCCAGGCGGGCGAAATCGATCTCGGTGTCGCGCCGAAAGGCGATCTCCACCCGGCTGCGCCCGGGCGAAGACCGGGCCGTGATCCGCTCCACACCGTGCACCTGGCGCGCCGCCTCCTCGATCGGCACAGTGATCGATCGCTGGATCGCGCTCGGCGAGGCGCCGTTCCAGTTCGTGTGGATCGTCAACGAGGGAAGCTCGGTTTCGGGCATCGCCTCGATGTCCAGACGTGGCAGGGCATAGAGGCCGCAGATCACCAGCGCGCTGAAGAGCATCCAGGTCGCCACAGGATGGTCGACGCTGAAGCGGATCATGCGGCACCTCCCGCCGGGGGTGGGGGCGAGACGACTCCGCGGTCGTAATCACGAGCCAGGTAACGGTGGGCGAGCTCATAGATCATCGGGGTGAGGAAGAGGGTCACCAGGGTGGCGATGCTCAAG
This sequence comes from Candidatus Eiseniibacteriota bacterium, assembly GCA_023129715.1. Lineage (GTDB taxonomy): Bacteria > Eisenbacteria > RBG-16-71-46 > CAIMUX01 > WJJG01 > JAGMBO01. Next base: position 21,258 of record JAGMBO010000070.1, read on the forward strand.
CCCCCGATAATCGTGATCGCGAGCGGGCGCTGGATCTGTTCGCCGGTGCCGATGCCGATCGCCATCGGCACCATCGCGAGCACGGTGGTCAAGGTAGTCATGATGATCGGCCGGAAGCGCAGCCGGCTCGCTTCGAGCAGCGCCGCGCGCGCAGGCATGCCTGCGCTCCGTAGGCGGCGGATCGTGGCCACCTTGACGATTGCATCGTTGACCGAGATGCCGAGCAGGGCGATCAAACCGATCAACGAGATGACGTTGACCGACTGGCCGGTCACAAAGAGCGTGGCGAATGCTCCGCCGGCGCCGACCGGAAGGACCATGGAAATCACGAGCGGGTCCAGGAAGGACTCGAACTGTGCGGCCAGGATCATGTAGACGAGCAACGCCGAGAGCAGCAGCGCCCAGGCGAGGTTGCGGAAGGACTCGTTGATCTCTTCCTGTTCACCGCCCAGGATGAATCCAACTCCGGGGGCCGTCTCGGTGCGGTCCAGCACCGCCGAGACCTCTTCCCAAACGCGGCTCAGGCTGCGGCCCTCGACATCGGCCGAGAGCGAGATCTGGCGCCGCTGGTTGCGGCGCACGATCTCGCGCACCGGGCGCCCTTCCGACTGCGAGACAAAGGAACCCAGCGGTACCGTTCGGCCGCCGGCGACCCGCACGGGGGAGGCGAGGACCTCGGGCAGGTCGCGGCGTTGCTGCTCGGGCAGGCGCACGGCGATATCGATGCGCTGCTCGATCTCGTTGTAGGTGGTCGCGACGACCCCCTGAATACGGGCCCGCAGCTCTTCGGCAAGCGTCTCGGGCTCCAGTCCGTGCCGCAGCGCTTCTTCGCGATCGATGGTCAACTCGATCGCCGGGTTTCCGAGAACGCGGTCCATGCTCACATTCCGCAAGCCGGGAATGCGTCGCAGGCGGGGGAGTAGCTCTGCGGCCGTCGCCAGGGCATCCGCGGGCTTCTCGGCCACGATCCCGAGACTGAAGGAGGCCTCCCCGCTGGCGAGGATCTCGCGTAAGCCGATGCCCTCGTCTTCGAAGACATAGGTGGCCCCGACCAGCTGGTCGAGTCGGGCGCTGATCGCCTGCTTGACCTCCTCCACGCGCCGGCTGTTGCGGCTCGGCTCCAGCAGGAGGCGCACGCGCGCGGTGTTGGCCGCCGTGTACTCCTTGAGGGCGGCCAAGGTGCGCTCGGTGCGGCCGACCTGGGCGTAAACGGTCTCCACGCCGGGCATCACGACGAGTTGCTCGCAGATCGCCGCGGTGATCTTCTCGGTCTGATCGAGCGGCGTGCCAGCCGCCAGCTCGAGGGCGATGGTGAAATCCCCTCGGTTGCCCGCCGGGAGGAAGGTCTTGTGCATCGCCAGGCCGCTCCAGGCGGCCAGCAGCAGGGCAATCGCCACTCCGCCGAGGAAGAGCGCCTTGCGCTCGATGAGCAGTTCGAGCAGGCGGTGGTAGCGCTCCGCCAGGCCGTCGACGATTCGGGCCGCCACGCGGAAGAGGCCGCCCGGTCGGCGCGGGCCGGCGGTCAGGATCCGCGCCGAGAGGGTCGGCTGGAGGAGCAGCGCGGTCAAGATCGAGACGAGCAGCGAGATCGTCACCGTCAACGCTTGATCCCGGAAGAACTCGCCGGCAATACCAGGCACGTAGATGACCGGGAAGAAGACCGCCACCGTTGTCAGCGTGGCCGCGACGACCGGCGAGGCGACTTCCTCGGTGGCGCGCGCCGAGATCTCCGCGACTGGGGCGCGCGTCTCCCCGCCGCGGAGGTGGCGGGTGATGTTCTCGAGCACGACGATCGAGTTGTCGACCAGCATACCGGCTGCCAGGGACAGCCCGCCGAGCGACATCAGGTTGAGATTGACGTCGGCGAGCTTGAGAAACGTGAAGGTCGTGAAGATCGAGACCGGAATGGCGAGTCCGACAACGAGCGGACTGCGCCAATCGCGCAGGAAGAAGATCAGCACCAGAAAGGCGAGCAGGGCGCCATAGAGCAGCGAATCACGCAGACCGCGAAACGACTCCTGGACGAAGTCGGCGTCGCGGTAGACGAAGGTGTGCTCGAAGTCGGGGTACTCCTCGGCGAGGACCCCGAGAATGTGATCGGCCTCATCCGTGGCGGCGATCGTGTTGGCTCCAACCTCTTTGTAGACATGCAGCGAGACGACCTCGCGCGCGCCGAGCAGGGTGGCCCCCTCGGGTTCCTTGACCGTATCGATGACCTCGGCGAGATCGCCGATGGTGATACCCGCTTGGCCCGCGGGGATCTCGGTCGCCGCGATCTCCGCCAGGCTCTCGAACTCGCCCAGGATGCGCAGGGGGAGGTGCAGGGGACCCTGGCGGATGCGGCCGCCGGGGAAGCTGATGTTGGCGATCTGCAACGCGCGGCGCAGGTCGGCGATCGTCAGGCCGTAGAGGCGCAGCTTGGCGAAGTCGGGACGCACGAGGATTTCCCGTTCCGCGCCGCCGATCACCTCCGCCTGGCTGATGCCCTCGATCTGTTCCACCGCGGGCTTGACCACGTCGCGGGCGAACTCGGTCATCTGGGACAGGGGATCCTCACCGCCGAGCACGAGGATCGCAATCGGCCGCGCCCCGGGATCCCAGCGTAGGATCAGGGGGCGGTCGGCAGCGGTGGGGAAATCCTCGCGGTAGGCGACCCGGTCGATGGCTTCGCGCAAGTGCAGGTTGGCGAAGTCCATGTCGGTGCCCCACTCGTACTGCACCGTGATCGTCGAGACTCCCTCGCGGGTGCGTGAGACCACGCGTCGCACGCCCGCCAATCCGGTGATCACTTCTTCGAGCGGTTGAGTCACCAGGCGGGTCAGGTCGTCGGCGGGAGTGTCGGCGAAGTTGGTGATCACCGTCAGGTTGGGGTAGTTGATTGCCGGGAGCAAATCGACCGGCAGGCGCTGGAGCGAGAGGACACCGGTCAGGACCAGCGCGGCAAAGAGCATCAAGACCGCCACCGGGCGGCCCACGGCGGAACGAATGATCATGGTTCCTGCCCCAGGTCATAGCCGCCGAGATTCCAGCGATCGAGCGGCGCAACGACGCGCCGCACCTTGAGCTTGGCCTCGTGGGCGAGGGTAAGGTGATCGCTGACGACCACCTGCTCGCCCGGCGCCAGCGATCCGCCGCTGTGTACGCGCACGATCTCGACCCAGTGATCGTTGGCCAGGCCGATGTCGACATAGAGCCACTGGGCGCGACTGTCGGCGACCTTGAAAACCAGGGGGCGGTCGTCGCGTTCGAGGAGCGCCACCTTCGGCACCATCAGACGGTCGGGGTAGACCCATCCGGCGATCTCGGCGCGCAGGAACATCCCGGGACGCAGACGGCCTTGCGCGTTGCCGAGCTGCATCAAGACCTCGCAGGTTCGGCTGGCCTCGTCGAGGAAGGGACTGATCACATCGACGGTCGCCCGCAGGGTGTCATGGGTGGCGGGAATCGCCAGGAGCACGGGGCGGCCGACCTCGAGGTTGCCGAGATCGGACTCGAGCACATGCACCACCGCCTCGAGCTCGCGATTATCGTAGACCTGACAGATCGCCGTGCTCAGCGCCACGATCTCGCCCGGAACGACGGTGACACCTTGGACGACTCCGGCGAAGGGGGCGCGGATCTCAGTGTTCTCCAGATCGAGTTGGGCGCGCTCCTCGGCGAGGCGAGCCTCGGCGAGCCCGGTGCGCTTCTCAAAGACCTGCTGGCGGAACGCGCCCTCGTCGAGGGCGCCGAGCTCGAGTTCCAGCAGGCGCGCCTGGTGCTCCTCGAGGCTCAGGTCGCCGGCGGCGTGCTGCGCTTCCAGTTCGTCGCGTTGCTCGGCGAAGCGGCGCAGGGCCGCGTGGTTGACCGTAAAGGTATCTCCCTCGGCAGCCACCTGCGAGAGCGCCTGGAAGTGCCGGTAGCGGCTCTCCTCGAGCGAGAGCGCACACTCGCGCTGATCGATGCGGGCGAGCAGCTGGCCTTTGCGGACGCGATCGCCGTCATCGACGAGCACCTCGGCAAGCTCGCCGGAGGCTTTCGTACGCACGACCACCGCGCGCGCGGTACGAAGGACGCCGTCGGCGAAGACCGAGCCCACCAGGGGGCCGCGGCGCACGAGACCGGCGTTGACGCTGATCGCCTTCTCCTTCGTGGCGGCCGTCGCTTCCGTCGTGTCGGCCGCAGCGCCGGTACTATCGGCAGCGCCGCTCTCGCTGTCGTCGCCGCCGCATCCGGAGGCGATCAGGATTGCAGCGGGCAGGAGCAGCAGCGCCCACCGGGTGATGCCCCGGCGGGGGAGGTCCCCGGCCGGGGGCAAGCGGCGTCTGGTTCGCTTCGCGATTCGGATCATGCTGAAGTTCCCCTCTTTCACGCGCAACGTCGGTGGCCGCGGCCGCCGACGGCTCGCTGCGCCCGGGAATTCCCGCGCGCGCCGTAAGAAACGCAGCAGCGCAACGGACAGCTAGCGCTTCATGTGGAAGCAGATCACCTCCATGGGGATCTCTTCCTCCGGCTCAGCCTCATCGGAACCCACCCCCTGCATCGAGCGGTAGGCGGCCAGCGCCTGGGTGACGAGCACGAGGCGATCCTCGCCGATCAAGAAGATCGAGTCCTCCCGGGGATTGCCCGGTCCGCGCACGAGAAGCTGCCGCTGGAAGAGCCCTTCCGCGTCGAAGAGATCGAAGGTCGTCAGGACCCCCGCCGGGCGCTCGCGATCGGCCCGGCTCGTGCGCACCCAGAGTTCGCCCCCGGACCGGCAGTAGAGTCCGGTGATGTTGGGTTCGGTCTCGAGGATCTCGACATCCTGGGGCGGCGCCGGATAGTTGCGGCCAACCGCATCCATCAGGAGACGCGCCTCGCGAAGCGCTGGTTGATCCCGTTCCCAGGATTCGTATTGGCGCTCGATCACGCGCTCGAGTTCTCCGTCGGGGGCATAGACCTCGATCGCATAGGCATTGCGCTCAGGGTTGGCGAAGACGCGTCCATCGGGAGCGACGTCCCAGCGTCCTCCCCAGACGAAATCCATCCCCGCCTCGGAGATGACGAACTCCGCGAAGTTGATCTGGGAACTCTTCGTCAGATAACGCGTCTGTTCGGTGCCGTCGATCGAGTGGCGGGCGAGGAAGAACTCCTGATCGTTGACCCCCTGGCCGGAGAAACGCATGTGTATGCCGCCCAGGACGAGGGCATCCCCCTGGCTGCGCCCGGTGATCAGGACTCCGAAACCGCCCTGGCTTGGATCGCCCGCGCCGATCCGGAACCCGCCGGCGGGGTCGCCCGCAAGGTCGATGATCACGACCCGGCCCGGAAAGGTCTGCACCATGGCAAGGCTGCGGCCGCCCGGCATGAAGAACAGGTCTGCGGGGTTGCGGATCTCGCCCGGGCCGTCGCCCTCCCGCGAGAGCGTGCGTAGATGCTCCCCGCCGGGGGAGTAGACCTGCACCTCGCTCAGCTGGCTGTCGAGCAGGTAAAGATTCCCCAGCGAGTCGGCGAGGATCTGGCTGACGACGCCGAAGAAGAGCTCGTCGTCTTCACCGCCGATGCGCCAGAGTTCCTCGAGAGTGATCTCATCGGTACCCTGGAGCGGTTGCGCAGGATTGGGGATGTGCGGTGCTTGCCCCTCGGCCGATGCCCCGGGGGCGAGTCCTCCGCAGACGAGCAGCCCGGTGAGCAGGAGCGATTCCGCCAGCCGGAGCATCCCGCGTGAATCCCCACATCGATTCCTCTGATCCATGTCCCCTCCTGGAATTGAGGTCACGAGGCGATTCGGTAGTAGACGACCTCCATGGGAGCGGGCTCCTCGTCCTCCTCGGATTCGACAGTCGCGCCTTGCATGGCCATTGCGGCATCGACAAGCCCCTTGACCAACAGCATGCGATCGTCGCCGATGAAGAAGAGCCCATCCTCGAGCCCATCGCCTTCGCAGGCCACCGCGACCTGCCGGCTGAAGTCCCCCTGTGCATCGAAGACATCGTAGGTCTGCATGATGCCTTCGGGTTGATCGACGGTGCCGCGGCTGCTGAGCACCCAGATCTCTCCCCCCGGACCCACGCGGATCGAGGTCAGGGCCGGTTCGTTCTTGCCGATCTCGGTCTTGACCTCGCCGGGGAATTGACGGGTTTGCGCGTCGATGGCCGCCTCGATGCGCGCCATTTCCTTCTCGGTCCGCGGCCGCTGTTCAAAGGCGCGCTCGATCACCCGCTCGGGCGTACCGTCGGGAGCGAAGACCTCGATGGCGTAGCGGTTGCGGAACGAGGCGGCGTAGACTTCACCGCGGGGCCCGATCGCCCAACGGCGCGGATAGACGAAGTACTGATCCTCCTCGTTGATCTCGAAGTTCTGGAAATCGAGGCGGGATTCCTTCGAGAGGAAACGTGTCTGCTCTTCTCCCTCGAGAGTGCAGCTCGCCAGGTAGCTCGTCCGATCCTGGCCCCCCTCGACTTGGCCGATGTGGATGCCGGCGATGACGATGTCATCCTTGCGCGAACGCCCGTCGAGCAGCACCGAGAAGCCGCCCTGCGTCGGATCGGCACCCCCGATCGTGATCGTCCCCGCCGGGTTGCCGTCACGGTCTAGGCGGACGATCTTGCCCGGAAAAAGCTGCACGAGGCCGAGCGTGCTGTCGGGGAGAAAGAAGAGATCGGCAGGACTGCGCACCTCCCCGGGGCCCTCCCCTTCACGCGAGAGCGTAGCGAGCTCTTCCCCGGTGGGGGAGAAGGCCCGCACCTCGGAGAGCTGCGTGTCGAGCAGGTAGACGTTGCCCGCGGCGTCGCTGACCGCCTGGGTGATCAGGCCGAAGAAAACCTCGCCGTCCTCGCCGCCGGCACGCCAGACTTCTTCCAGACGCAGGGTCTCACGACCCTGGGCGGGTTCCGCGGGGTTCTTGATGTGGGGAACGCCATCGACGCTGACGACTTCGCCGGCCGTCGCGGGATGGCAAAGGGCAAGCAGACCCAGCAGGGCCAAGACCAGGCCATGGCGTGGCTTCATCAGCATACCTCCATCGGTTTCCAGTTGCTGGTCGTAAGCCCCGCCCGGCTCGACCGGATCTGTGATCCGGAGTTTCAGCGCTTCGGATACGTACGGGACGCGTGCTCAGTAGGTTACATCGCCGGTCGGCCAGCGTAACGGATCCGGCGGCCGGGCGCTACTCGACCGTGATCAGGAGCGCCGCCGGGGACTCCGCCAGGCGAACGAGGGCCCGCTGCACGCGTTCCGGGGGCACGGAGGGCAGCATCTCGGCCTCCCGCCACCAGGCGAGCGGGGGCCTGCCGTCCCGGACCGCCCAGATCGAGGCCATCGCCTGGTTGAGGCGGGTTTCCTGCCGCCGGACCATCCGGCCGTAGAGGGCGTTGGCTTCGCGGCGCACCGCCTCCGCCCCGGCCAGCGAGGAGGCCTGGCGGCGCCCAGCGCCGAACCCCTCGGCCATCGCGTCGATATTCTCCCGGCGCGTTCCCGCCCCGGCGAGGTAGATCCATCGGTTGCCGACCCGCCTCAGCCCCGCGCCGATGCCGTAAGCCATCCCGCGCTCCTCCCTCAGATCGAAGGCCAGGTGGGAGGAGAGCAGCGCGGTCGCGATCCGCAGCGCACCGGCGTCATCGCCTTGCGTCCCGGAATCCTCCCCGGGCATGGAGACGGCTTCCAGCACATAGCCACGCGCCCCTCCGCCGGAGAGATCGACCTGGCCGGCCGCCGCGGAAAGGCGCGCCGCCGCGCGTGCTCCGATTTCAGCGCGCTCCATCCAGAGGGGGTAGCGTTCGGGGGTGAACCCGAGTGTCGCCGAGGGTTCGGGCGCTAGGGGAGGGAGGAGATCAGCGAGCGGCCCCAGGATGTCGCCGGGCGGCAGACTGCTGACCACTCCGACCCAGATCCGCCGCGGGTCGAGGAGCCGGCGATGGTAGGCCTCTAGCTCATCAACACCGATCCGCGCCAGGCCGGCCGGCAGGCCATAGGGGGAACGCGCCTCGGGATGGCCTTGCCCGAACAGCACGCCCGCGAGGTGCTCGCGGGCGTGCGTTCCCGCCTGGGAGGCCTCCCGCTGGAGCCGGGCGAGCATCTGGGCGCGAGCTCGTTCGATCAGCTCCGGGTCGAGCCGCGGCGTCTGCAGCATCTCGGCGAGCAGGACCAGGGCTTCGTGCGCATGCTCCTCCAGGGCCTGGAAGCGAATGAAGGAGAAATCCGCACGGGTGTAACGGTCATCGAAGGGCAAGAAGGGACGGTCCGCGGTCTGGAGCTGGGCCCCGATCGCATCGAGCGCCTGGGTGAGGGCCGCCTCGTCGAGCCGCTCGGTCGCCGTGCCCATCAGTGTGTGGAGAAGTTCGGTGATGCCTTCTTCGCCCTCGGGTTCAAGGTAGTTGCGGCCATCGATGAGCACGTAGATCGCCAAGACCCCATTCGCCGGAGCCTGAAGAAGCAGGACGCGTGAGTGATTGGCAAGCGTGGTATCGACAATGGAGTAGGGGATTACGCTCATATCTTCATAAGCGCTATCGTCTGTGACCTCTATATCACTTGATGGCAAAGACTTCGGAATACGATGCACCTCCCGCTCAGCGAGGCTGCCTTCACGGATCGCCTGTACGCCGATGGTGAGGACCGGTCCCGGCAACACCGTCCGCAGCATCCCGAACGTCTCGGCGCTGCCCAGGTGTCCAATCCGCTGAGGATAGCTCTGCAGTCCTGCAACCCCTTCCAGGGACACGCGTTCGGACACAAGTGGGGCAAACATGTATGAGCGCTCCCGCCCATAGCGCAGGGCGGCACGTTCAGAAATCCGCCAGGCAGCCAGCCGCGCCTCCGGGAGCGGCTCGATCTCACCGAGGGCAGCGTCGACGGCAGCGCGAAGATCCCGGAGCGAGAGGTGGGGGGCGAGCTCGATGTCGATCAGCAGGCGGCCGAAGCCGGGGCCTGATTCGAGATAGCCCTGCCAGCCGAGAATCCCTTCGGGAATCCGCTGTTGGAGGGCCTGAGCGACCGGCGAGCCAAGGTCACCGAGATAGAGATCGATGGCTGCCTCGGCGGCCAACGCCCCGGCTTCGGTGGGTGCCGGAGCATCCCAGACCATCCGCAGGCGCGAGTGGCTGAGCGGAAGAGCATGCAGGCGGGTCTCCGCGACCACCGGTGCCGCGGGGGCCTGCGGAGGGTGCCACGAGGCGCCGCTGGGCCGTACACGCCCGAAGTAGTGCTCGAGCGAGTCGATCGCTGCCGAGGTCTCGAAACCGCCCAGCAGCAGGATCTGCATGCGCTCGGGGACATAGGCCCGCTGATAGAATGCATAGACCTCATCGCGCTCCAGGGCCGCAATCGAGCCTTCCGTGCCGAGCACCGCGCGTCCATAGCTGGACTCCGGATAGGTTTCCGCCTGGAGCAGCCGCTCGAGCGCGTAGTGCTGCGAGTCGCGATCCTTGGCGAGCTCTTCGAGGATGATGCCGCGTTCCTTCTCGAACTTTTGCGGAGCGAACGTCGAGTGGAAGAGCATGTCCGACTGCAGGTCGAGGGCGTTTCCGAGATAGGCCGACGGCATCGCCATCATGAAGGCGGTATGGCTGCGCCGGGTGAAGGCATTGTTGAAGCCCCCGTAGAGGTCGGTCTCGTCATAGAGCTGCTTCTGCGATCGGGATGTCGTCCCATTGAAGAGCATGTGCTCGAGGAAGTGCGAAGCCCCGGCGAGCCGGGCACTCTCGTAGGCCGAGCCGCTCGAGACAACCACAATCGAGGTCACCATGCGGCTGGTGGCATCGGGAAAGAGGTAGACCGGAATGCCATTGCCGAGCCAGAGACGCTCGCCCGATTGGCGCGCCTCGGCCACCAAGCTGGAGACAAGGCCAGCCTGGAGCGCCATCGCGAGGGAATCCACCGGTGCATCGCCGTCCACACCCCGCATGCCGGGCGGCATCTTGCCGGGCATACCACCCGGCATGCCGGGGGGCATCTTGCCGGGCATACCACCCGGCATCCCGGCGGGCGTCGCTGCCGCCTCCATCCATCCCTGAGCGCAAAGGGTGAGCACCGCCACCAGGAGCCAGCTGCCGCGCGCCGCATGGCCGGTCACATGGCGGTGGCGATTGATCAAGCCGCCCAGGTTGAGAAGTCTGCCGCGGCGAAATCCTCCCGTTCGTCTCATTGGCTTGCTCCTTGGCTAGGCCTTGTGGCGTGCTCCTTAGCTACGTTCTGCTGCGAGGAGCCCTCGTTCCGGGGGCGGCTGCCTATCTCGACTCAACCATCCTCGGCTCAACCATTTTCTGAGGTCCCGAGCGGGTGCATCCAGGACTCGAGGATCTGGGACCAATGGAACTCAGGGGATCTGCGACCAAAATGCCTCTGGTGGGGAGCTTGGCCGAGTTCGTGAATGTACGTCGTATAAGAATCATTATGTCAACCTGCACCCAACTACACTACCAACCTAGCCAAACCGCTCCCCTGTCCGTCAACTGCTTCAGTCGTGCAGTTTGCCACATCGCGCCACCCACTTCACGCATCCTGCATCCTGCGCGCGGGTGCCAACAAGGAAAGTCAACGCTCGCGCGCCGGAGGCCATGGTCTTGCGCGGCCTTGTGCACGGTGGTCTCTGGCGAGCGGGACCTGTCGCGGGCGACTGCGCTTGTGCCTAAGCGGCAGTGTCGGCGCTTGTTGGGCATGCGGGCGGCCGGAGGCCTGCAGTGCTTACGGCAGACCACGGGAGTTTTGGCGGCGGCGGATCGGGGTCACGCCGGTGAGCCGGTGGAGGATGGCACGAGCGATGCAAGGATAGTGATCCGAGAGCGGTTCTGACAAGGGATCCAAGGCAAGAACGAACCCCGCTCTCAGCTTGGAGGGAGCGGCCTGGTCTGTACGTGAGCATCCCGTGGGGCCGAGGCCCAAAAGACAAGCGTGGTGACCATAATGCGGTCCTCACGGCACGGTGGACGCGGACTCTCCCTCCTCGAATCTTGCGGCGGCTGAATGGCGGTCGCGGATCTCCGGCTACGGCCCCAGGTCCAAAAAAGTCGCGGGGTGTGCCTTGAGGCACACCCCGCCTTTGCTTCTGTCTGATCCTGAGCAGCACCGGCGCCCTGCGACGCCACCCACGCTTTCTGCAAGCGCATCTGCCTAGCTGGTGCCCCCGCGCGAACGAGCCCGCTCGAGATGGGCCAGCACGGTGCCATCCAGAGCGGTGAAATCGTGAGCACCACTCCACGCGCCCGTTTTCAAGCGCCGCTCCCACTGGTAGCAGCCCCAGAGGAGGCGGCCGAGGAGGTTCTTCTCAGCCACACTCAGGGGCCTCCCCCCTCGGGGCCGCCCCGGCGGCGAGGGCGCTCCCGGCGCCCCGAAACCAGTGCCTCCCCTACCCTCGGTCAGCTGGCGCGAGAGCGCGTGGCTCAGTTTCCACCCGAAGCTGAAGGCCGATTCCTCGCCGCGAACCCCTACCAGGCCATCGACGCTCGCCGCCAGATTGCCGGCAACGATGTCCTCGACACAGCCCCAGGCGGAACCCAAGGCACCGCGCCTCGCCAGCGTGCGCAGATCCGAAGCCGCCAGCCGTCCCTCGCCGTGCAGTAGAGCGATCTTCTCGATCTCGGCTGCGAGCACGAGCAGGTCGGTGCCCAGCTGGCGCACGATCAGGTCGGCCGCGTCGGACGCGATCCGCAAGCCGAGGCGTTCGCCGCGCTTGCGCACCCAGGTTGCGGCGCGCTGGGGAAACAGCTGCCAGAAGTCGACGACGGTCACCGCGGAAAGGAAGGCCGCCAGCGTCTTGGAACGTCGGGCAAGTTCCCGGGAGGTTTGCGCACTCTCGAGGATCACCGGATTGGGCGGTTTGCCCGCGGCGAGCTGCAGCCAGGCCTCGCGCTCTTTCTGGCCGAGACGGCCGAAACGCTCGAGTCCCTCCACCCAAACCATGCGATCGCCGCCGAAGAGACCCGCTTGGGACGCCGCCGAGAGAATATCCCCAACGTGGCTCTCGCCGAGACGAAACGAGTCGACCGCGTAGCGCTCGCGCCCCTGCGCTGCCGACGCATCCCCCAGCAGGGCGCGCTTCATCGCCGCCAGCGCCTCGCGCTTCAGGAATCCCTCGGGCCCGCAGAAGGCATAGATCCCTACGGGCGGGCCGCTCTCGACCGAACGAAAGAACTCGTCCCAGCGCAGCCGGCGGCCGCCACTCGGTTTTCCCCGCCCGCGCACCCCTCCAGCCGGCATAGCTAACGGTTCCTCCCTCGCCGCACCCCTACCACTGCTCGAGCACTTGGGCGAGGATGTCCTGCGCCAGATCGGCAATCGCCGCCTCGCGCGCCTCCTCCTCGCTGGCCGGCAATCCTCCGCCCGTGCTCGCGGTCGTTTCCGCAGGGTACGTGGCGGTCGCTTCGAGCCGCTCGTTCGACCAGAGGTCGCGGTTCTTCACGCGGTCCTTGAGCACCACCGCCAGCCGCACGACCACGATGTAGGCCTCGGGCTCCTGACTGGCGGTATAGCTGTAGACCTTGCGCTCGTACTGCGTGACCCTTCCCTCGAGCACGCAATCGGCATTCGCCTCCCGCGCCAGCTTGAGGCGATTGTCTTCGAGGAAGCGATCGCTGATCCCCCGCGTGACCTCATCGCCAATCGTGGCATCCAGCGACTCGTTCGCAAAGACCGGGATCGCGATCGACTGAATGTGGCTGGGGAGCGAGGAACCTGAGAACGAGTAGGCACAGGCCGCGGCCACCAGGGCAACGACCAGACAGGATCCCAGGAAGGACGCCGCGCCTCCGCACCACCCGGGCGAGGCCGGGTCACCCGCGACCACCCCGTCGCGAAGCGCTCGTGCGGCTTCCTTCTCTGGCGGCATAGCAACTCCAGCGTGCCAGGAAGCGGATCCGATATCCTCTCGCCCGCGGGTGCGTCTGGTTACGATCAGCGGCCCCGCGGATGACGGCTACTCCCTGAATCGTTCCATGTTCTCCTGAGTCCACGCGATCAACCGCTCGACACCCTCGCGTGGCTGGACCTGCGGGCGCCACTGAAGAAGCTCTTGGGCGCGACGAATGTCCGACACATAGACTTTCTGATCGCTGGGACGCCAGTTGTCGAAGCTGATTTGCGGCGCTACGCCGGTCAGTTCCTGGATCATCCCGAGCAGTTCGAGCAACGAGAGGGTCTGGTCCGGGCCGCCCCCCATGTTGAAGACGGCGACGTCCAGATCGCCTTCGATGTAGGCCTCGTAGGCGGCGAGCAGATCCTCGACCCACAAGACATCGCGGACCTGGCGTCCGTCGCCGAAGATCGTGATCGGCTTGCCGGCCAGTGCGGCGATCACGAACCAGGCGACCCATCCCTGGTCTTCCATCCCGAATTGCCGCGTCCCATAGATGCACGACATACGGAAAACCCCGGTGCGCAGGCCATAGAGATGGCCGTAGTCCTGGACGTAGAGATCGCCGGTCAGCTTTGAGCAGCCGTAGGGGGTGTGCTCACAACGGTCGATCGAGAAGGACTCCGGGATGCCCGTCCTCATCGCCTCCGGAAACCGATAGCGCCCCTGCTCCTCTTCGACTCCCACCGCATTGACGTTCTCGCCATAGACCTTATTCGTCGAGCAGAAGACGACCGTCGGCCGATGCCCGCAGCGGCGCGCGGCCTCCAGCACCGTGACCGTACCAACGGCATTGTTGAGGAAGTCGGTCTCCGGGTCGATCACCGAGGTGGTCACCGCCGTTTGGGCCGCGGCGTGCAGGATCACGTCGGCATCCTTGACCAGCGGCAGCACCGCGTCACGGTCGCACACGTCGCCGCGAACCATCTCGATATTCCCCTGGCTCGCGAGGAATTCCCAGTTGTAGAGCACATTCGGGTCTTCACGCTTGAGCAAGCGCCCGCGCGACAGGTTGTCGAGCACGGTGACGGCATAGCCGCGCGCGGCGAAGTAGACCGCGGCGTGCGACCCGATGAACCCGCCACCCCCCGTAATCAGCATCTTGGCCATGCCCGCCTCCCCCACCGACTAGCCACACTGCACAGGCTGCCAAGCGCGGATGACCCGGCACGCCCATCTGCGCAAGGAACCTAGCAGTCGAGCGGAAGGCAGACAATAGAAGCTCGGGCATACCCGGGGGCTCTAGCTCGGGGATCACGGAGGCCTTTCGAGTGCCGCCTCGGCCTGGAGCGAGTCGCCCGCTGCGCCGGGCGAGCAATACTCAGCGTTCGAAGAGCAGAGTCAGCGAGAGCTGGTGAGAAGCCTCCAGGTGGCGGGCCGGTTGGTAGCCGTAGCCGACACGGGTGCGGCCAAGCTCCAAGGCCAGGCCCATGCTCGTCTGCAGGTCGGCGACCGATTCCCCCGGCGTGCTCTGCGCGCCGAGATAGGCGGCCAGCGCCTCAGTTGCCCCCCACTCGGCTCCGACTCTGAGCGTCGGCGACTCGCCGCCGACCGCTGCCGACCCGGCGTGCAGTCGAGAACGCCGGGCGACGTCAAGCGTCACCGCGAGCGCCAGGGTCGCCGGCAGCGGATAGGACTCCCCACCCGCCTTCAGAGCGGGGCCCAGGTGACGCGCGGTGCCCGCCAAGTGGAGTCGGCCGGCATCGAGCTGGATTCCGGCGCCGCCCGCCCAGGAGCGATACTCCTGGTCGGTGCCATCGGTCTCGAGCAGAAGCTCGACTTCCAGCCCGGCGCGCAACCCATTGGTGAGCGGGCGGCCATGGGCCAGCGTGACGAACCCTTGCAAGGGTGAGAAGCCGCCGGTCGGATTACCTTCGCTGTCGTAGCCATCCAGTGCCCCACTGCGAAAGAGGCCACAGCTCAGCCCCAATCCGCCGCCCCCCATGGCAAGGCAGGCCCCTCCCCACTGCCAGGCCGTCCCGGCCGTCCAGGTAGCGTGTGAGAGAAGCAGCGCGGGCTGGGGATCGGTACCGAGGCCAGCGGGATTCCAGGCCAAGGCGGCCGGACCGGCAACCGTGGCCAGATGTGCCCCGCCCAGCGAACGCCCCGCCGGCTCCGCGGCAAGCTGGAGGTACCCGAAGGAGAGACCATCAGCCGCCGCGCTAGGCCCCGACGGGCCGCCGAGACCGAGTGCCGCCAGGACCAGAGCCAGGGCCAGCCGGGCAGGCAGGCGTGCCGGCGCCGGCCGGTAGCGTGGATGCCCTCTCACTTGCTGCCGGTGCATGCTCTGGTCGTCTGCAATCAGCATGCCCCCCTTGCATCGCCTGCTCGCGTCTCAGAGCTCGGCTTGGCACCCTCGGCTAATGGTTTCTGTGGTAGCTATTTAGCCGGTCGCTCGTCTTCCGTACCCGCGGCCGGCGGGATCTCCGCCCGTCGCTCCCGCCCACGGGCATTGCAGGATGCAGTCCCGCCCCTGTGCGTATGGGGATCGCGGCGATAAACCTTTCTGCCCTCCAGCCCGTCGTGTATACGGAACCCGACGGCAGACGCCGCTTGGGGGGGGAAACGCAGAGGTGGTCGATCCGCACGAAACCGCACCAGGCGAAGGGAGACGCCCCGATGAGCACGATGCCGTCTCACAGCTGGTGGCCGCCGCGCAGGCGGGTGACCGGGCCCCCTTCGAGCGGCTCTACCGGATGCATGTCGACCGCATCTATGCCCTCTGTCTGCGGATGGTGGCCGATGCTGCCTGCGCCGAGCAGCTCACGCAGGACGCCTTCGTGCGGGCCTGGGAGAAACTGCGAAGCTACCGCGCCCGCGGCTCGTTCGCCGGCTGGCTGCACCGGCTATCGGCGCGGGTGGTGATCGAGGACCGGCGCCGGCATGCGCGCGAGGCCCGCCGGTTGGTGTCCGTCGATGAGGAGGAAGCGATGCGCCGCAGCGAGACGATGACCGCCAGCGGACTGCGGAGCGGCCATGTTGCGCCTCGGCCGATCGAGGCGGCCATCGACCTGGAGCGGGCGATCGCCCAGTTGCCGCCGGGGGCACGGAGGGCATTCGTCCTACATGACGTCGAGGGATACCGCCACCGCGAAATCGCCAAGATCACCGGCACCGCGGAGGGGACGAGCAAGACGCAGTTGCATCGCGCCCGCCGCTTGCTGCGCAGAGCGCTCCAACCGCGCACCGAGGAGATCCTGCCGTGACGCACGATCAAGCCCAGCAGGCGCTCGACGACTATGTCGCTGAGCAGCTTTCCGCTGAGCAGCGCCGTGCGTTCGAGGCTCACCTGGCGCGCTGCCCCGAGTGCCGTCGTGAGCTCACCGCGCAACAGGATCTCCACCGGCGCACCGCCGCGCTCGCTCACGGCATTGCTCCCCCGCGGGATCTGTGGCCCGGCATCTCAGCCCGTCTGACGGCGCGGCCCGAAGATCTCGCCGGCGCGATCCGCGGCAGGCGCCGCGCCTGGTGGCGCGGGCGCGCTCTGTGGCCCTCGGTGGCGGCAACGGCGTTGGCCGCCGCGCTCCTGATCGTCCTCGTCCACTCGACCGCGCACCGCGTTGCCCGTCCCGCTTCCTTGCCCTCCAACCAGCGGGTCGGCCCGGTGGCCACGACCCCGATGCCGGAACTCACTGCCATGGATGGTAGCGCTGCTGGGGATGGAACCGCTGCCGTCATCGCCGCGCTCGAGGCGGAGTGCCGCGGGGTCGGCCAGGAATACGATCGTTTGCTGGCCGAGCATGAAGCGGATCGGGGAAACCCGATTCTGGATCTCTTCGCCGCCAACCTGCGCATCGTCAATCAGGCGGTGGACGATGCGCGCGACGCATGGCAGGCGAATCCGCAGAGCCCGCAGCTGGTGCGCATCTTGGTGGCGGCGTATCAGGCCAAGGCAACACTGCAGGGCCGCGCGAGCAAGACTCTTGCACAGGGATGAGGTCGCAGGTGCGGGCGCGGGTTGTCCCCCGCCTTGCCGCCTCCCGGGGAAGATTGGAGGAAGGTCATGAGCAAGCAGAGCAGAGCAACACTGTCCGTAGCCATGGTGATCGCTCTGGCGGCGGTATTCACGCTTCCGGTGAGCTGCGCCGCGGGCGAGAAGATCGATGAGACGCGCGCGGTTGCTGCCGATGCCGACATCGAGATCTCCAACGTGGCCGGGTCGGTGGTCGTTACCGGCTGGGACCGCCGCGAGATCCATATCGAGGGCGTCCTCGGCGACGGAACCGAGCGGCTCGACATCGATGGCGACGAGCATCGCCTGCGCATCCGCGTCGTCGTGCCAAGACGGATGCGCGGCGTCGAGGACACTGATCTCGAGATCCACCTCCCCGCCACCTGCGAGCTCGAGGTGGCAACGGTGAGCGCCGATATCGCCGTCGAGCAGTTGACCGGCGAGCTGACGCTGGAGTCGGTCAGCGGGGATATCGACTTGACAGTCGAGGCCAAGGAAGTGGATGCGCAAACCGTCAGCGGCGAGATCGATCTGCAGGGCGGCGCACCGGAGACGATCCTCGGCTCGGTCAGCGGCGACATCAGCATTGCGGGCATTCCCCAGGCGCTGATCGTCGACTTGGAAGCCGAGACGGTCAGCGGCGATTTGATCGTGGAGGGCGCGACCTTCCGGGCCTGCCGTCTGAACTCCGTCTCGGGTGAGATCGAGTTTTCAGGCCGGTTGACCGAGAGTGGGGACTACACTTTCAGCACGCACAGTGGGGATATCGCCCTCGAGCTCGCCGGTGAGCTCAACGCGCAGTTCGATATCAGCACCTACAGCGGAGAGATCGAGAGCGACTTCGGCCCCAAGCGCCGCAGTGGCCGCAGCAAGTACCGCGGGGCAACCGAGCTCTACTTCGAACTCGGCTCCGGAGAGGCCGATGTCGACATCGAGACCTTCAGCGGCGATATCGTCTTGGAGGGCCGCTGAGAGCGCCCCGCGCGTCTCATCCGACCGCTCCGCCCGGGGGAATCGGTGTTCCCGTCGGCCAGCCGATTCCCCCGCCTCTTTAGTCTGTGGCACCCCTATGGAAGCGGGCCCTGCAGCAGACGGATCTCATCGACCCAGACCGTGCCCGCCCCCTCGACGACGACGTTGAGGCGGATGTTGTCCGGGTTCTGCCCCGCTTCGAGGCGGAAGGGGGTCGTCTGGCTGGTCCACTCGTTGGTCCCCGACAAGGCGGCCGGCAGCGCGCGCGAGAAGGCCTCCCCCTGGCCGGGGAAGTGGCAGAACATCTCGAGATAGGCTTCTCCGGTAACCCCCTCGGTGCGCAGCTTCGCCTCATAGGTGAGCAGGGCCCCCTCGACGTCCAGGTCTCCGGTTTCGTAGAGGCGGAAGGTGGTCGTATCCGAGGCGGTCAGGCGTAAGGCTCCGTCGCCGTCGCTGGTGATCGTGCTGTCGATGACCACTCCATCCCGGCTGATGACCCCTGTCAGATCAGCCACAGGGTAGTGACTCAGTTCCCTCACTTCTGCCTGCTCTCCCCCACACCCGCAGAGCGTTGCCGACAGCAGGACGGCGGTGCCGAGGAGAAGGCGTGACCGAACGCGCATAGTGCCCCCTTTCTCTCTTGTGGTGGCGCGAAGACTGCCGATGGAGTGGAGCCAACCGACTCTCTCAGAAGCAATTGTGACACATGGGCCCGCAGAAGAGGCCCAACGCCCCGAACGCCCGACCGATACGGACGTCATGCGCGGGCGGTCACGAATCTTCGATCCACAACGTTCGAACCAGATCTAGCAGGGGACGAGGCGGCGGGCAAGTCCGATCGCCGGGATCCGCAGGGGCTCAACCGTGGCGTCCGCAGGGGCTCAACCGTCGACTCCGCGGGAGCTCAACCGTCGGAAAACCGACGCCGGAAATACTCCACTGTCGTTGCCAAGCCATCGTCCAAGGAGACCTTGGGCCGATAGCCGAGCTCTGCCTGAGCTCGCGAGATGTCCGCCCGGGAGTGTTTCACGTCCCCGGGCCGGGGGTCTTCATGGCACGGGCTGATCTTGGTGCCGAGGATCTCCTGCAGGCGGGCAAGGATTGCCAGGAGCGAGATCTGTTCGCCGCAGGCGATGTTGTAGGCGCCCGAGGCACCGGGGGTGTGGCAGGCGGCGAGATTGGCGTCCACGACATTGGCGATGTAGGTGAAGTCCCGGCTCTGCTCGCCGTCGCCATGGATCACCGGTGGCTCACCGCGCAGCAGCCTCTTGACGAAGAGCGGGATTACCGCGGAATACGCGGAATCCGGATCTTGGCGCGGCCCGAAAACATTGAAGTAGCGCAGGGCAACCGTCTCGAGCCCGAAGTGCTCCGCGAAGAGACGGGCGTATTCCTCGCCGACATACTTGGTGAGCGCATAGGGCGAGAGCGGGGCGGGACGCATCGTCTCGACCTTGGGCAGTGTCGGTGCATCGCCGTACACCGAAGAGCTCGCCGCGTAGATGAACCGGTGCACCCGGGCTTCCCGCGCGGCCTGCAGGAGGCAGAGCGTGCCGGCCACATTGGCCCGATTCGTCGCCAGGGGATCCTCTAGACTTCGGGGAACCGAGGCGAGGGCAGCCTGATGGAAGACGAAGGCTACACCGACCACCGCCCGGCGGCAGGCCTCCTCATCGGCTACATCGCCCTCGATCACCTCGAGGGCCGCGCCGTACTTCGCCTGGAGGGAGGCCACCGTATCGCGCGATCCGGTGCTGAAGTCGTCCAGCACGCGCACCGCCTCACCCTCGCCAAGCAGATGCTCGGCGAGATGGGACCCGATGAAACCCGCGCCCCCGCTCACCAGGTACTTTGCTGCCACGCTGTTGACTCCTCCACCCCGACCCGCGCCCCGAGGGCGCGGGAATGCCTGTCAGATCAGGGTGATTTTCGGATCGGCATACCCTTTCAGGGCGTTGCGTGTATCGACGATCCGCGGCGCTGACTTCACGACGAGCCCGTAGTCGACATCGCGATGATTCGTTGTAATCACCACGATGTCACTTGCCGTGAGCCGCTCAGCGCTCAGCGGTACTGACTGCCATGAAACACCCTCCAATTCGAATTCCGCCACGAAGGGATCGTGATAGGCCACCTCTGCTCCTTCTTCGACCAGCAGCTTTAAGATATCAAGCGCCGGTGACTCTCGCAGATCATCAATGTCCGCCTTGTAGGCAACGCCCAGCAGAAGCACCTGCGCCCCACGCACCGCCTTGCCCACCGCCCCCAGCGCTCGGCGTACCTTGTTGAGTACATACTCGGGCATGCTGCTGTTGATCTGGCCGGCCAGCTCGATCATGCGTGCCTCGAACCCGCTCTTGCGCGCCTTCCACGCGAGGTAGAAAGGATCGATCGGAATACAGTGACCGCCCAGACCGGGGCCCGGATAGAAGGCCATGAAGCCGAATGGCTTCGTCGCCGCCGCCTCGATCACTTCCCAGACATCGATCCCCATCCGGTCGCTCATCAGGGCCAGCTCGTTGACCAGGGCGATGTTGACGCTGCGGAAGGTGTTCTCGAGCAGTTTGACCATCTCGGCGACGCGCGTCGACGAGACGGGTACGACCTGCTCGAGCGTGGTGCGATAGAGGCTTGCCGCCAGTGCGGTACACGCCGCCGTCACCCCACCGACGACCTTGGGAATCGTGCGTGTCGTGTACTGGGCATTCCCGGGATCGACCCGCTCCGGCGAGAAGGCCAGGAAGAAATCCTCCCCGACCGTCAGCCCGGTCGCCGCCAGCCTGGGCAGTACCAGCTCCTCGGTTGTCCCCGGGTAGGTGGTGCTCTCAAGGATCACTAGCTTCCCCGGAGCCATCCGCATGGCGATCGCCTCGGTCGCCGCGACGATGTAGGAAACGTCGGGATCGCGCGTCTTGCGCAGCGGGGTCGGCACGCAGATGTCGATCGTATCCGCCTCGCGCAAGATGTCGAAGTCGTCGGTGACCTGCATGCGTCCGTCGGCGATCAACGGCGCAATCGCCTCGGCCGGCACATCCAGGACATAGGTCTCGCCCGCCTGCAAGGCCTGGATCTTCTTGCGGTTGAGGTCGATCCCGATCGGCCGGAATCCCGCCCGGCCCAGTTCAGCCAACAGCGGCAAGCCGACGTACCCCAGCCCGACTACCGCCGGCCGCGCCTCCCGGCTGGCGATCTTGCGTTCCAATCTCTCCGCTTGCGATTCCAAGACACCTCCTCCGTTACGGAAAGGGAAGGAGCGCAGCATAGCCCCCGAGAAGCAGCGCATCAACTGCGGGCAACAGAGATATCCACCAACCCCGCGCCGGGCGGGGTGGCGCAGCCGCGGCGCTGAAGGCGGCCCCGGCACCAGGTGTGGTTCTGGAGGCGCTCGGTGCGCAGCCGCCCCGCTCCTGCAGGCGGCGCCTGCTCCCGGCATGGCCCGGGAGGCACCCGCTGCGCGGGCGGCCCCCGCTTGGAAGGGCGGGGGCCGCCGCCCTCCCGGGACGGACAGGGCGATCTGGGCATTTGCGGCGGCGGGAACCCTTTGCTAGCCTAAGTGGTATGTGGAAGATCGAGGGGTGCAGAATCAATCCCGGGTCGCGCCCCGTTTTCAACTCGGAGGCATCATGAGTCGCAAGCGTTGGGTCATCGCTCTGCCGCTGTTCCTCTTCCTGCTGACGCTCCTGCTCGGTGGCGTCTTCTTGCGCGACGTCGTCGCCTCAAGCCGCAACATCTACTCCGAGCTGGCCCTCTTCAACGAGGTCCTCAATCTGATCTCGACCTACTATGTCGAGGATGTCGAGGCGGACAGCCTGATCGACGGAGCGATCATCGGCATGCTCGATCAGCTCGACCCCCACAGCAACTATATGGACGCGGAGCGCTTCAGTCGTCTCGACGAGCGCAACCGCGGCACCTATTCCGGGATCGGGGTCTCCTTCGCAATCCGGGATGGCCACCTGACCGTCATCTCCCCGCTGGAAGGTGGTCCCTCCTCCGAGCTGGGCATCCGGCCGGGCGACGTGATCACCCACATCGAAGGTGAGTCGGCGTACGGCATCAAGGAGCAAGAGGTTTTCGACAAACTCCGCGGGCCGAAAGGCACCAAGGTATCCGTCACCATCCGCCGCCCCGGGGAGTCCGAGCCGATCGACTACGAGATCATCCGTGACAACATCCCGATTCAGAGCGTGCCCTATGCGTTCATGCTCGATGAGCGAACCGGGTACATCATGATGCGCAATTTCTCCGCCCGGACAGCCGAGGAGCTTGAGGAAGCCCTCCAAGAGCTCGAGGCGGCCGGCATGGACCGATTGCTCCTCGATCTGCGCGGGAACTCGGGCGGCTACCTGAACGCGGCCGTCGACGTCGCCGACAAATTCATCGGTGGCGGCAAGAAGATCGTCTACACCAAGGGACGCATCGCCGGCTCGACCGAGGAATACTACGCCACCGGTTCGGCCACCCACGCGGACTACCCGATTGTCGTGCTGATCGATGCCGGTAGTGCCAGCGCCTCGGAGATCGTCTCCGGGGCGATCCAGGACTGGGACCGGGGGATCGTCGCCGGCAAGACCAGCTTCGGGAAGGGACTCGTCCAGCGGCAGTACCGCCTGCGCAACGACGGCGCCCTGCTGCTGACCGTGGCGCGCTACTACACACCAAGTGGGCGGCTGATCCAGCGCCACTACGAGGCGGGCGAACGGGCCGACTACTATCGCCACGCGGGCGAGGAGAACGGTTCCGAGGCCGGCAGCGACTCGCTCGCGGCGGCAGCCGACACATCCGGCCGGCCGATCTTCGAGACCCTCCTGCAGCATCGCCCGGTCTACGGCGGCGGCGGGATTACCCCCGATGTGCGGATCGACGAGGTCTACCGGGCGAGCCGGCTCTACAACAATCTGGCCTACAATCGGAAGTTCTTCGACTTCACCAAGGAGCTCATGGCCGAGCATCAGCTCGCCTGGGAAGGCACCTTCGACGACTACCTGGCCCACTTCGCTCTCTCGGATGAGCAGGTCGAGCAGTTCCGGGGCTTCCTGGAGGCAGATTCCTTCGAGGTCGAGCCCGACAGCTTTGCCGTGCACGTCGATGAGATCCGGCGCGGCCTGACCGCGGAGATCGGTCGCTACCTGTGGGGCGAAGAGGAGCGCTATCGGGTCCTGATCCGCGATGATCCGGGCCTGCAGCGCGCCCTGGCACTGCTCCCCCAGGCTAGCGAGATACTCACTGAATCGCAGCGCATCGAGAACGAGCAGGCCGCTCGCAACGAACAGAGCCCGCGCTAGCAGCGGCGAGGCAAGTACGGGGGCCTGGCCGGGGAGGTCCGGGATAGGGTCTGCCCGATGCCTACATCGAGAGGGCGGCCGATGGAGTCGATTCCGCCAAGCGCTGGGGAATCCTCGGAGCGCAGAGCCAATGCGGTTTTTCCGAGCCCCGCCCAGCGGCTGCTCTTGATTCTGTTGCGCCCCACCCAGGCCTTTCGCGGGCTCGACCGGGAGCGCCTGAGTTGGCTGCTGCCGGCCGTGCTCGTGGCTGTCGTCACGATCTTGCCGAGCCAGACCCTCCTGCGTCCCCTCTACATCGAACACCAGCAGCAGGCGCTCGAGACATACGTCGCGCGGGGCATCCTGACGCCCGAGCAGGCCCACGAGATGATGCGGCAACTCCCCGAGCCGCAGACGCCTCCCGGCGCCGGCGGCTTGGTGCTGCCCCTCTTCGCCGGCACGCTCGCCCAGATTGTCCTGCGCTACCTGCTCCCCGCCGCACTGCTGCTCGGCGGCGCCGCCTTCGTCTTGGAGGTGCGCGTGCGCTTCGGAACGATGCTCGGGATCGTCGGCTTCGCCTCCCTGCCGGCGGCACTGCGAGAGCTCCTGCGCCTCCCACTCGCCCTGGCCACCGATCGCTTGACGGTGACGTTCAGCCCGGCCGCCTTCACCGGCGGTGACTCATTCGGCAGCCACGCACTCGGACTGCTCGACATCTTCGATCTTTGGATCTTGGGGCTCTTGATGGTCGGCCTGATGCGCGTGGCCAATGTCACGCTTGGGAAGGCCGCTCTGCTGGTGCTTCCCCTGTGGGGAGTCTACTCCTTGATGAAGCTGGGACTGCGCGCCTCTCCTTTCGGCGCAGGTCTCTGACTCATCCTGCGGCCTGTCGGAGCACCTGCAGGAAGGCATCGCGGTAAGCCTGTTTGCCCTCGGCGCTGCTCGCCATCAGGGTCAGCTCTTGCAGGGAGTTCTCCCCACTGAGGATCTCGAAGAGCGCGGTCGCGATCTCGCGGGCTGCATCATGGAAAGCGCTCAGCATCTCCTCGGACTCCAGCGCCGTGATTACCAGCGAAGTGATGCCATCCTGGCGCGCCAGGTCCAGACCCGCCTGCAACGCCGGGCGGATCTGGTCGTGCCGTGCCTTGAGATCCTGGCCCATGACGACCGCGTGGTAGATGCGTCGGTGCGACAGCTCCCCGGCACCCGTCGCCACCGCGCTGCCTACGGGCACCGGCCCCTGGCGGACCGCCTCGGCTTCAAGGGCCTCACCGGCGGTTTCCTTGATTGCCTGCGCCGTCTGCCCCCCCATCCAAAGATGGTCGTTGGCCGCGATCAGCAGCCCCTCGGCAGGCACGTCCAAGGCGTTCCCCTCCTGGACGACGACCCGAGTGGTGAAAACATTGAACACGCGACCCTCCCCTCTCTGCTTTCCCCGTCTTGCGCAGCGTGCTATCGTGCGCCGCATGGAGCGCCGTTTCCCATGGCTGGTCTACACCGGGGCCACCCTGCTGATGGCGCTGGCCCTCTGGTCCATGCGGTCTATCCTCGGCCCTCTGGTCTCGACGGCAGCCCTCTTCATGCTCCTCTGGCCTCTGCGCGACCAAGCCGCCATCCGGCGCTTGCTCCTGGTGGTGGGCTTGTTGCTCTTCATCTGGATACTATCCGAGGCGCGCGCCATCGTCTATCCCGCGCTTGCCGCCTTGGCGCTTGCCTTTCTCCTGAACCCAATCGTCGACCGCCTTGACCAACTCGGCGTGCGGCGGAGCATTGCCTCACTGGCGCTGATCTTTCCCTTGATCGGCCTCTTGCTGTTCCTCGTGCTTGTCTTGATCCCCGCGTTGCTCGATCAGGCGCGCACTCTGCTTGAGCAATTGCCCGGCGCCTACCGCACCGTGGTCGATTGGGTCGAGCCACTCCTCGCGCGGCTGCTACGCCGCGACGAAAGCCTGCTCCTGCCCCGAGACCTCCACGATCTCCTCCCAAGCGCCGAGCGTCTCCTGCGCGGAGTGACTTCCGGACTCGCCCAAGTCGGTCGCGGCCTGGCCGGCGTCTTCCAAATCGGCGCCTTCCTGCTGCTGACCCCGATCCTGACCTACTACATCCTGGTCGATTTCAATCGCCTGCAGGCGGGCATCCGTCCCTACGTGCCCGATGCCTGGGCAAGCAAGCTGGGTCTGCTCGGCGCGCTGTTCCAGCAATCGGTCGGTGCCTGGCTGAAGGGCCAGTTGCTCGTCGCGATGATCATGGGCGCCATGACCATCGGGGGCTTCAGCCTGATCGGGCTGCCCTACGCCCTGCTACTCGGTTGCATCGCCGCCGTGCTCAATCTCGTCCCGATCCTCGGCTTCTGGGTGACCTTCGTGGTTGCCATGATCACCGCGCTCTTCACCCCCGCTCCGCTCTCGATGCTCCTCCAGACCGCGGCCGTGTTGCTGATCGCGCAAGGGCTCGAGCAGAATCTGCTCTCGCCCAAGATCGTCGGGCGCCAGCTGGGCGTCAGGCCGATCATCCTCTTGCTCGTGATGCTGGGGCTCTCGGTCTTCTTGGGCGTCCTCGGCGTGCTCTTGGCGGCGCCGGTGATCGGCCTTGCCCGGGGCGTCTGGGTGCTCTTGGAGGTTCCGGTCAAGTCGCGGTCACAGGCTACGGAATCGAACGAGGCCAGCTAGATCCGTTCACCTTGCGGTCGGCGCCGGCGCACCTCGTCGCGCAACTCCTTGTGCTTGCGATCGATCGAGTCGCGCAGCTTCTCGTGGCGTTCCTGCAACAGCGCCCCGGCGCGCTCGGGGAGCAGACCCGCGAAGAGTTCGATGGAAGGGCCAGCCAGCGCCCGCGCGTGGCTCTGCCTCAAGACCGGATGGCCCTCGGGCAGGACGAGGGTCAGCCCGATGAGCAGCAGCAGGACGACGATGGCGCCCCGCGCGCAGCCGAAGACGAATCCGAGCAGATGGTCGAGCCAACCGAGGCGAATCGAACGGATCGCCCGGGCGATCATCGACCCGACCAATGAGACGACCAGGTAGACCGCCAAGAAAAGCGCGAGGAAACAGAGCACCTCGGTGACGGCGGGACTATCGAAGAAGACAGGCAGCCGCGACGCAACAGCTCGCGTCAGCACCACCGCGCCGAACAGCCCGACCAGGAGCGCGCCGAGCGCGAAGACCTCGCGAATCAATCCCACCCGAAAGCTCATCAGACCAGAAGCCGCAATGATCGCCAAGGCGATGATATCGAGGGCATTCATCGGTCGCCTCCCGTGCCTCCGGCGCCCCGCGCCGCCACCGGCGAGCGCCTTAGCCCGAAACGGTCACGCGCACCGGGGCCCCGGGGCCGATGCCGAGTTCGGCGGATGCATTGCCGATGTTGACCGCGATCTCGACACGTCCTTCCCCGCCGATCAACGCGACCGGCTCCTGGGCCGCGACGTCCTGGTAGCGCCGCCGGAGGATCCCGCAGCAACGGTCCCCGGCGAAGACCTCGTAGGGACCGCGTCCCAAGCGGCGCAGCATGATTCGGGGAATGTTCGAAATTGCATTGCCGAATCGATCGACCCGCACGATTTCACCCTCGATCGCGTCACCGACCAGCTTCGGCTTGGGCAAATCGAGGAGGGTGAAATCGGTCAGCTCGGGCCCCATCCGCTCAACGGAGATGCCCGAGGCGAGGTGCGCCGCAGCGGGGGCAAAGACATCCCGCCCATGGAACGTTTCACTGCGCTCCGGGAGTTCGAAGTCGACATCCGAGATCACATGCACGACGGGCCGGTCCGCCGACAGAGGCGCGCTGAGCACACCGTTGTCGGGCGCGACGAAGAGGTGCCCTCCCGCGTAGGCCGCGATCGGACGGCGCATCGTGCCGACTCCTGGATCGACGACCACCATGTGCACCGTCCCCGGTGGGAACCACCGATAGCCCGCCTCCAGCATATAGGCCGCCTGCTGGAGATGCTGGGGCCGCACCTCGTGCGTAATATCGACGATGCGCGCCGTCGGCAGAATTGTACAGATGACGCCTTTCATTGCCCCGACATACGCGTCCCGGGTTCCGAAGTCGGTGACCATCGTGATGATGCCGCTCCGACTCTCCACGATTCTCCCTCTCTCCTCCGCGTCGACCCTGGCGAGCTGATCTTCAGTACCGGCGCTGCCCCGATCCACACGGAACCCGCGCGCCGCGCTGGCGACAGACTAGGCGGGCCCTGCCCCCGGGTCAATCGTCTTGCCCACCCCTCTCCGCACGCTAGCCCTCTGCGCGCAACCACCAGCGCCACACGACCGCCGAGGAGAACGTCAGCGGCCGCCCCGGAAACCGCGATCCAACCCCGATGCCGACGAATCTCGGGGGGCCGCCAATCTCCTCGGCCGGCTTCTGCGTCGCCCGGAAGTAGACCCAGCGGTAGATCCCGTCGGCCTCCCACAGGTGGATGCGCAGATCGTACGCGCCCGGGTTGGGCGCGGCGCTCAGCGGCGCCAACCACTGCTCGCCCTGGAGGGCAAAAAGATTATCCACGTCGGGGCCGAGCGCCGGGTCGCTCGCCCGTTCCCAGGCGAGCTGGGTCGTCTCGGGCATCACCGACGTTTCCATCACCGCCAACTGCGCGGGAAGAAGCTCTGCCTCCCACCAGTCTCTCCCCTCCCGTCGCAGGCAGCGCCCCCCTTCCCGCGTGGCCAGCAGAAGGAATCTCACTCCCTTGGGCGAACCGCGTACAAAGGCGCGCGTTTCCAGAGCCCGCAGCCCTCCGGTGAGCCGCTCGTAGAGCTCACCCGGCACGCGCCCCGGGGGACGTCCCGAGAGCTGGACGACCATCTCCCCACTCTCCAGCAGCTTTCCGATCGCAACCGTATCGACGAGCCCCCCGCGGAAAACATGCCAACGGGCGCGGGGAGGGTCGAGGCCCAGGGTCTTCGCCTGTCCCGGCTCGTCGAAAAAACCGGTGTAGGGAAACCGCCAGAAGGCCGCGACCGTGCGTCCCACCGAGAGCCGGTCGACCTCGTGGCCCAGCGGCGCCGTCAGCTTCCAGTCGTCGCGGCCCAATCGCCGCACGCGCGTCCGCGTCCCGCCGGCATCGATCCAGACACTGTCGATCTTCCCCGCTGCGGCGGGCAGGATCTCGTGTTCCCGCCAGAGAAAGGGGGCGCTCTGGAAGAACCGCGCGGCAATGAACCCGGGAACCAGCGCAACGCCCTCCAGGCCGGTCCAGGTCGCATAGTACGCGGATGACGCCGGCGTGCGCGCACCGAGCGCCATCTGGATACTGTCTCCGGAGGCTTTCACAAGCAGCAGCTCGGACGCCGGGGGCGCGAGCCCGTAGCGCTGTCGCTCTCCGGTCTCCAAGACCCGAATGACCTCGAGGCCCTCAAGCGCCCGGAACAGCTCGCGCACCAGCCGGTCGCTGGCCAGGTCGGCCACCGGCGCCGTCATCCACCAGATGCCCGCACGGCGCTCGAGGCGCAGCGTGTCGCGTTCCTGGCGCAGCAAGAGCGCCGTGATCGAAGCCCCCTCGCCCGCTTGCACAGGAGGATGCAGCGCCGGCGCGGCGCTTTCCTGCCGGCCGAGTCGCCAGCCGCGGATGAGTGCCACCAGCAGGAGGACAGCGATCCCGAGCAGGACCCACTGCGCACCGCGCTGGCCGATCGAGCGGCGCCTCCCTTCCATCAGATCCCCCCGCCGCGCCGCCGCGCCCAAACCCAGAGGCCGAGCAGCGCGAACATCAGCGGCAGGCCGAATTCGACTCCGTAGAGCAGCCAACGCAACCCGCGTCGATCGAGCCGCAGACCCGCGGGCCGGACCCGCTCGCGGCCGATCTCCAGGTACCGCTCTTGGTCCGTCAACCAGTGCAGCGCGCTCACCGCCAGCGCCCGGTTCGCTCCACGGCCGAGCAAGCGATTGGTGACGAAATCGGAATCACCAAAGACGACGACCCGCGCCTCCGGACGCCGCGGCGGCAGCCCGTCGGCTTGCGGGCCCCGCTGCCATGCCTCCCCCACCGCAACATGCCAGGCGAGAATCACCCCGGTCACCGCTACGCCGCGCATCAGCGGCCCCTCCCCCGCGCGCGTCGGATCGATGAACACCTCGACGGGCCCGGTGGTCTTCAGAATCGGCGCCGCGGTCAGATCCATCGGATGGGGTGTGACGATCTGCAGCGGCCGCACGCCTGAGCCGACGGCGAAGCTTCCCAGGCCCTGGGTGATCGGATGGGCCGGGTCGCCAACCAGGGCGGGAACCCAGGGACCGAATCCCAGCCCCGCGGTGACCCGGCCGCGGTCGCGAATCGTGCCGGGCAGCAGGCGCAGGTGGAGAAACTCGAGGTACTCCTCTAAGCCGGTGGTGTCGCCCGGATCGATCCAGATGCCGAGACGCCCGCCGTCGTTCAGATAGTCTCGCAGCAGCGCCGTTTCGCGCGGATAGAGCGGATGCTGCGGGTGAAACAAGACCAGGGCATCGATCCCCGGCGCCACCGAATCGGTTTCGAGCAGGGAGAAGGGAACACCGCGCAGATTGGCCCCCGCCAGCTCCTGCATCCAGGCGGTGATCCCTTCCTCTCCCCCGGAGTCGGGGCGCGGTTCCCCATGCCCTTGCAGGAAACCGACGCGCCGCGGGCGCCCCTCGATCACCCGCAAGATCCCCTGGGTGAGCGCTTCCTCGGAAAGGTCGAGGACTTCCGTGCGGGCCTCCCCATGGGTAATCACGACCAGGCCGGTGCGACTGATCCGCGCCGCCTGCGCCCGCGCCGGCTCCCGGTCGGGATCATAGAAACCCGTCTCGATGCGCCCCGAGCTGCGGGCGTAGAGATCCAGATAGCGGCGCGCGCGATCGGCCTGCGCTGAGGGTTGTGCGTAGAACCCCTCGAGGCGCAGCGTTCCGGGCACGACCTCGAGCACGGCACGCGAGGCGCGCGAGAGGGAATTGAGACGCTCGGCCGTCAGATCAACGGGCCGCACCCAACGCGCCGCCAGCAAGGCACCAAGGAACACGACCAGTGCCGCGAGCAAGAGCGTCGTCGTCGGCCCCGGCTCGGAGAAGGCCCGGGCCTGGACGAAGAGCATTCGGATCTCAGCGGCCTGCCGCACCGCGAATAGGGCCAACAGCAGAACCGCGGCGAGCAGGACGAAACGCGGCAGGGCGCTCTCCGCCTCCACACTGGCCCACGCCCCACCGAGCAAGAGCAACAGCAGCCCGATCATCAAGAGCGGCACGGGTTGACCTGGGCGCGCCATGCCTAGCCCCTCCACTTGATCAACCCGACGCCGCGAATCGTCAGCGCCAGGAAGAGCACCGTCACGCCGAGGAAGAAGAGCAGACCATCGGGCGCGAGCAGGCCGCGGGCGGGCGCGAGGAAATGGTAGAGTGGCGAGAGATGAGCCAGCAGCGTCACGATGGCGGAGGAGCCCGGACGGGCCAAGCCGCCTCCCATCGCCAGGACGAGAAAGAGCCCCAGGGTGAGCACCGCCGCCTCGACCTGCCCGACCGCCAGGGCCGAGACGAAAAGCCCGATCGCCAAGAGCGCGAGGCTGAAGAGCAGCAATCCCGCCAGTCCGCCCAAGATCGGCAGCACGTCGGCCGTACTGATCAGTCCCAATATGACCAGGTGCAGGAAACTGATCGCCAAGAGGAGCAGGGTGAAACCCACCACGCCCAGGTACTTGCCGAGCACGATCTGCCAGACCCGCAGCGGGTAGGAGATCAGCACTTCGAGGGCCCGCGAACGGCGCTCCTCGGCGAAGCTGCGCATGGTGACGAAGGGCAGCACGAACAGCAGCAGGCTGGCCGCATCGATCAAGTAAGGGCTGACCACCGCCGCATGCACACTGAGCACCCCCGGTCCCGCCATGCCCAGGCCTCCCTGCGCGGCGGTGCGCAGGAGCTGCTCGCGGAAGAAGTAGAGCAGGGCGACGAACAGGAGACCCGCGGCGAGCGCATAGACCGCCATCAGGGCATAGCCGAGGGGCGAGCGGAGGAATCCGCGGAACTCCCGTCCCGCAATCACCCAGACCGCCCTCATCCCCGCCCCCCTTCTCTCTCGTCGCCCTCTTCGAGCGTCAGCTTGCGGAAGGACCGTTCGAGGGCGCCCAAGCCGGCGCTCCACTCGAGCAAGTCCCACTCGCCGGCGACCAGATGCGCGAGCAACCGCGCGCGGGCAGCCTGATCGAGCGCACCCTCGATGCGCCACACCATCTGGCGGTCCCGGGTCTGCCAGGCGCCACGTTCATCGCGGCGGGCCTGCAGGGCCGCCCCCGCTTCGAATCCATCCAGCGGATCGCTGCCCGGGCCGCGGACCACGATGATCGTCTCCACCGGCCCCGCCTCATCCCCGGCGAGCGCCTGCGGATCGCCCTCGGCAACCAGCCGCCCGCGGCTGAGTACCAGCACGCGGTCGCAGAGCATCAGCGCCTCGGCGAGGATGTGCGTAGACAGCAGGATCCCCTTGCGCGCTCGCCAGGAAAGCAGCAGGCGGCGGAGATCGGCAATCTGGTTCGGATCGAGGCCGGTGGCGGGCTCATCCAGGATCAGCAGCGGCGGATCGCCCAGCAGGCACTGGGCCAGGCCGACTCGCTGGCGGAATCCGCGGGAGAGGTGTCCGATCGGCCGACGCCAGACCTCGGCCAGCCCGAGAATCTCGGCAGTGCGCCCGAGTTCGCCGGAGAGCTTGTCGCCGCCGAGGCCCTTGAGCTTCCCGGCCATGGTGAGATATTCGTCGACCCGCATCTCTAGATAGAGGGGAGGGTTCTCGGGCAGATACCCGAGATGCTGCTTGGCCGCCGCACCGGCGCGGAAGACATCCTCGCCCGCCAGACGAATCGTCCCTCCGCTGGGCACTTGATAGCCGACCATGACCCGCATGGCGGTCGACTTGCCGGCCCCATTGGGCCCGAGCAGGCCGACGATCTCACCGCGCCGCACCGAGAAGTCGAGACCCGCCACCGCCCGGACCGGTCCGTAGTCTTTGCTCAAGTCGATGACTTCGAGCAGGAGATCCCCTGCGCCCTGCCCCGCCTCACCCGTCTGATCCATGACTCTCCGACCTCTCGAGCCGCCCCGGGCCTCCGGTAGCCGGCTGCCCCTCCACCATGTGGCCAGTCTAGGCAAGTGGCGCAGGACGGGCAAGCTGCTAGCCGACTGCCAGCCGGCGACGGCGGCGGCCTCGCCCCCCCCTGCGCCGCGAGGGCCCCGGCGCGCCCCCGCCCCAAGCAGCACGCTCCCTGGACCTCCCTCGCTGGCCAGCCGCGCCCCGCGGGGCCAGGTCCACCCTGGGCGGCGCCATCCCTGGCCCTCCCCCTGGCCGCTCGCCCGCGCAAACGGGCGCCACCGGCGGCCAATTGACATCACCAGGGCCTTCGGAGAAGATCGGCCGACTTGCCGTCCGTGCGGCTGTGGACCGTCAAGCCGTGGACTGCAAGGCTGCGCACCGCACGGCTGCGAACTGCAAGGCTGTGGACCGCGACGCTGCGCGCCGCAGCACCAGCAGATGATCAGATCGGCGGCGTCTGCCGGGCGGGCTCCGGGCACGCCTCCCGCAGAAGGAGCATGGGATGTCGGACTACGGAATCACTTCACGCGAGAAAGATTTTTCCCAGTGGTACCTGGACATCGTTCAGCGAGCCGAGCTGGGAGACCACTCCCCGGTGCGCGGCTGTATGGTGATCCGCCCCAATGGCTACGCCATCTGGGAGAAGATGCAAGCCGCGCTCGACGGGATGATCAAGGCGACCGGCCATCGCAATGCCTACTTCCCGCTCTTTATCCCCGAGAGCTTCCTGAAGAAGGAAGCCGAGCACGTCGAGGGCTTCGCCCCCGAATGTGCGGTTGTCACCCATGGTGGGGGACGCCTGCTCGAAGAGCCGCTGATGATCCGGCCGACCTCCGAAACGATCATCTACCACATGTATGCGAAGTGGATTCAGAGCTACCGCGACCTGCCCGTACTGATCAATCAGTGGGCGAATGTCGTGCGCTGGGAAATGCGCACGCGCCTCTTCCTGCGCACCACCGAGTTCCTCTGGCAAGAGGGCCACACCGCGCACGCCACTCCCGAGGAGGGCGAAGAAGAGACCCGCAGAATGCTCGATGTCTATCGGCGCTTCGCCGAGGAATACATGGCGCTACCGGTCTTGATGGGCAAGAAGACCGCGGCGGAGAAGTTCGCCGGCGCCCTGCGCACCTACTCGATCGAGGCGATGATGCAGGATGGCAAGGCGCTTCAGGCGGGCACCTCGCACAATCTCGGGCAGAATTTCTCCCGCCCCTTCGAGGTCCGCTTCCAGGACGAGAGCCAGCAATGGCAGTACTGCTGGCAAACCTCTTGGGGTGTCTCGACGCGCCTGATCGGCGCCCTGATCATGGCACATTCCGATGATCAAGGTCTCGTGCTGCCGCCGCGCCTCGCGCCGATCGAGGTCGTGGTCGTGCCGATCTGGTCCTCGGACGAGCAGCAGCAGGCCGTGCGCGCCTACCTCGAGGAGGTCCGCGGGCAACTCGACGGCCGGGTCAGCTACCACATCGACGACCGCGACCAATTCAAGCCGGGCTGGAAGTTTGCCGAGTGGGAGCTGAAGGGCATCCCGCTGCGCCTGGAGGTCGGTCCGCGGGACGTCGCCAAGCGCGGCGCCGTCTTGGTCCGCCGCGATACGCGCGAGAAGCAGATGCTCTCGCTCGAAGATGTGGGGACAGCCGTTCGAGAGGCGCTCGACCACATGCAGCGCGACCTCTTCGACCGAGCGCTCGCCTTCCGCCGCGAACACACGTACATGGCCGACGTCTACGACGACTTCCAGACCACCATCTCGGAGAAGCCCGGGTTCACCTGGGCCCATTGGTGCGGCGGCGCCGACTGCGAGACGCGCGTCGCCCAGGAAACCAAGGCGACGATCCGCACCGTCCCCTTCGAACCCGAGGATGGTCTCGAAACCCAGGATGCGCCGCCGCCCGAGCAGGGTCGCTGCATCGTCTGTGGGCAGCCCTCGCTGCGCCGCGTCCTGTGGGGCAAGGCCTACTAGCCCGCGGCGACGACTCATCAACCGCCGGCATTCTATCGCATCGGCAGCACCTGCGGATTGCTGGCTGCGCGACGGCAGCGCCTGCGGGTTGCAGCCTGCGCGACGGCAGCGCCGCGCGCGGGCCCGGCGTGCCTCGAAGTCGCAGACGGTCA
Organism: Candidatus Eiseniibacteriota bacterium; assembly: GCA_023129715.1. Taxonomy (GTDB): domain Bacteria; phylum Eisenbacteria; class RBG-16-71-46; order CAIMUX01; family WJJG01; genus JAGMBO01. The sequence goes on from JAGMBO010000070.1 coordinate 55,400, forward strand.
GATTGTGATGATACTATCTTACGAGAACGACGCTGCTCGTGCCGCTCGGCAGAGCCGCGCCGACAAGGCGTAGGAAGTAAACTCCCGCGGGAACCCGTTGCCCCCGATCATCCTCTCCACGCCAGCGGAAACGGTGCTCCCCGGCGGTGAGCGGCCCGGCATGCACGAGGCGTACCTGGCGGCCGGTCAGGTCGTAGAGCGCCAAGCGCACAGTTGCGGCACGCGGCAGCGCGAGACCAAAGCGCGTCGATCCCGCAAAGGGGTTCGGATCGGGTCCCCGGAAAGTAAGGTGGGAACCCGGCTCGGGCACGGCACCGACGCCCCCGATGATCGTGAAGGTCTCCGGCGTGCGGTCGGTGCGGCAGTGCCCTTCTGCATCGTAGGCGACGACTTGCAGCAGGCAATCGCTCGATTCCGCTCCCCCCACGCGCCAAACGAAGACCCCGTCGTTGGACAACCCGGTGGCGATCGTCTCGCTGAAGTCGCCGCAGCCGTTGCGCGAGAGGAAGAGATCGACCTGCGCAACGTCCGTATCGTCACTCGCCTCCCACGCGATCGTCATCATGCTGTCGGGCAGGTAGGTCCCGCCGCCACTCGGACTCAGCAGGGTCACCTGGGGTGGCTCCGTGTCGGGCCAGTCGCTGACGAGCCAGTCGAGCGCATTGGCCAGCAACTCCCGGCGGCCGAGCGCCTCGTTGATCGCCTCGAGACCGAACGCGAGGTAGACGAGACGGTAGGCACCGGTCCAGCGCAGCGCGGCCCCTACATCGGCGGCATACGTCAGGATGAAATCAGCACCGTCGCGCACATCGATCCAGCTTGGATAGTCTTGACTGCGCGACCCATCCCCACCCCCCAGATCGAGGCTCATGCCGTCCGCAACCGGATCGGCCGGCACGCCATCCAGATGCCGGTACCCGGAGTCATCGGTCAAATAGGTCGCGTGCAAGACGTCGTGGTAGAAGGCCTGATCGGCAGACCCACCGTAGTCGTTGAGGAACCAACCGATGTCCTGGCCGGTGGCGAGCAGCGCTCCGCCGCCGTCGGTGTAGCAGCGCAGAGCCGCCTGTTCCGCGTCGTCGATATCGCCGACGACACCGGTGGCCCAGATCACGGCCGGATAGCGCTCCAGGGTCGCGCCAGCGGGAGAGCCTTGCTCGGCCGTGTCCCAGTGGCGGTAATGATAGCCCTCGGCGTCGAGGGCGTCGCGCACATGGGGATCCGCGATCGTTCCCCCATCGTCGTCGACGAACAGGATGGGCACGGACCCGAGACGAAGCGTCATCGTATCGCTAGAGACAAAGCCCCCCGGCGCGAAGAAGGTGATTTCGAGTTCGACATCGTCCCCGATCGCGGCACACGGGTCGACCGCGACGCGAAAGGGGGGATCGAGCTGGAGCATCTCTCCCGCTTCCAGCGGACCCACGCAGCGCTGGCGCTGCAGGACGGTGACCTCCGGAGACAGGCTTCTCAGCCGCACGCAGACCAGCTCCCGCGCCTCCGCCAGCAACCCGTTGTGGATCCTGGCGCTTACGTGCGCCTCCTCGTCCGGGTCGAGCCAGCCGTTCGCCGCCCGGCTCTCCGTATCCCAGATGTCGAGCCCGGCACAGTCGATCCCCGTGCCGGCGTCGTAGTAGACCATCTGGGTTGCCTTGCCGATGCCGCACGCGCCGTAGCGCACCCAGGCATAACCGTCGAGGCCCCAACCGGCGCTCCAACTGTTCTTGACCAGCCAAGCCCCGACCCCTTCACAGGCACTGTCATCCCAGCCGAGGATCACGAGGGCATGGTTGTTCGGCGCCGTGCCCTCGTCTTCGTAGCACCCTTCGCTGTAGTAGCGGAAGTCGTCGTAGACGTGAAAGGTCGTCGCCACTGGTCCGTAGCTGTAGATGGCGGTCTTGATCTCGTCGATTCCGTTGGGAATGTCGATCCAAGGCCCGGCCACGGCGATTTTCTCACAGGCTTCCTCCAGGCAGGGATCGGTGTCGTTCTCTTCGTACGGCATGCAGGCTTCCGCGACCGCCCCGAAGTCGCGAATGTGTTCCCAGGCGATCGGCATCCAGCCCCCCGCGCACCCCCAGCCCGGCGTGGCGCAGGAGAGCAGCTGTTGCTCGGAGAGATCCAACTCGACGCCACCGTAGATCTTGATCACCGCCTCGAGGGCTCCGGCACCGGCGAATGCCCAGCAGCTCCCGCAGGCGCCCTGCGTCTTGACCGGCGTCATCGCCGCTTGGTCGCGCCAGTCGAAACTCGCCGGAAGGTCGGCGCGTACCGGAAACGGCAGCGCCCCGGCGAGCTCCCCGCCGCGCGCAACCTCCGGTGGGAGCACTAGACCGAGCATGCGCTCGAGTTGCTCGGGTGTGTACTGTGTCAGCGCCGTTGGGCCGGGGGTCCAGTGATATCCGTGCGCCGCGACACGCTCCCGCGCCGCGGCGATGCGCTCGGCGTGATAGAGGGCCAGTTGCGGGTCGCCCTCCACGGCGGCGCTGCCCTCCGCGGCAGCGGTGCCCAGCGTGCCCCCGGGCGGGTAGCAGAGGAGGGCAAGCAGGAGAACGCCTCCCATCTTCACGCGCTCGATCACGGCCCACCTCCCTGGCTTTCGGGACTGCACGTTCCCTGCGCGCCAACTCCGCCGTGCCTTGCGCGCCACCCGGCGCCGCCCGACCAGACCACGAATCGGCAGCGCCTGGCCACACCCTACCGCAAACGGACTGCCCGCCGACTGATCTCCCCGGCCGCACCGCTCGCCCGCACATAATAGACGCCGCTCGGGGCGACGGCGCCGGCGGCATCGCGCCCATCCCAGCTCAGGGCCGAACGGCCGCGCGGCAGCGGCCCGGTATGCACCAGACGCACCCGGCGCCCGGAAACATCCAGGATCTCCAGACGCACCTCCTCGGCCCGCGCGGAGAACACGGTGAACTCGAGACGCTCGGCGAAGATCGTCTGCCCGAGCGCGAGTTGCAGGCTTGCTCCCGGGCGCCCGGCAGTGATCGCGGCGCTGGTGGCCAGCAGGGCGAGCTCCGGCGCCTCTAGATCGCCGTCGCCGTCGCCCTGGGGGGCCTGTGCGGTCAGCGCACCCCCGTCCGGCGTCGCATAGGCCACCGCCGCCAGCCAGAGCTCATCCGGAGGACTCCCCCCGTAGAGCGCGGCGAGATCGAGTGTTCCCTCAAGCACGCTCCCCTGTGCATGATCGAACTCGGCGCCGTTCTGGACCGCCTCGCCCGCATCGAACCAACCATGCCAGCCGTTGTCATCCTCGGCGCCCAGGAAATAGTCCCAGGCGGGGCTCTGCCCCGCCTTCGCCCAGGGCGCGCCACGCGTCCCGCTCGGATCGGTGAATACCAGCAGGAAGTGATCGCTGCTCGCCGTCGCCGGGGTGCCCTCCGTCGCCAGGTAGAGCAGATCCCCCTCACGCCGCGCCCACAGCGAGAGCCCGTCACCATCGGCGAGCAGGGCGGCCTCCCCATCGAGTTCGCCATCCATGATGAAGCCGGCGGTGCCGCCCGCTCCCACGTAGACGTGTTGAAGCGGCGTGCGCTTGATCCGCCCCGTCGCATCCTCGGCCTCGATGTAGTAGTCGAGCAGGACATCACTGAAGCCGGTCACCTGCGTCCAGTACTCATCGGCGATGTAGTCGGGCAGGACGAAGAAGTCGACGCCGGGCATCTCCCACGGCTCATCGAGCGGGAAGCTGCGCTGCCCGAGCGGCCAGGCCTGCCACGCCCCGACCTCCGCACCCCCCACATAGGTCTCGTTGTCGTGGCTTTCGGGATCGTTCCAGCCGTCGAGATCCTCACGGATCATCAGCTCGACCCGCGCCAGGCCTGAGACGTCATAGGCAAAGGTCCAGACGTAGAAGTCGCTCGGCTGCGCCAGCCCCACCCCTCCCGGATACCCCCAGAGACTCCCCCCACCGTATCCGCCTGGGTTCCAGGGCAGTCGCTGCGGCAGCCAAACCGTCGGCGCGGTCGTATCCGCGCCCCCCGCGATCAACGGATCAGCCGCCGTCACGGCACGATTGCAGGCGAGCGTCGCCTTCACCTCCATATCGAGCGCGGTCCCGTAGTACATGTACCCGCTCTCGTAGCCGGCGAGCAGGAAGTGCCAGGCCTGCTCAGCGCCGCTGGCCCCGCTCAGCGGATCGACGACGCGCGCCGCATCGATCGCTCCGGCGATATCCGCCGCCGTCTCGACACGGTTCTGCGCGGCCGTCAGCACCGCCCAGTTGCGCTCGTCCTCGGCCCAGCCGGCGGGGATGTCGAAGGCGCCGCCGGCATCGACCAGGGGCCAGTTCCAGTTGATGAACTGCGGGCTGCCGAAGTCCCCATCAGCATTCACCCACCCCCCATCCTCGACATGAACGACATCGTCGGTCGGGACCGGGTGCTCCGCTAGGTAGGTGGCAACCGTCGTCGGTCGGTAGCCTGCCGTCGCTGCCTGATGACAGAATTGGCCGATGTTCTCATAGTAGTAGCTGTAGCCGCCGCTCCAGGCGTTGTCGCCATCGTGGGCAAAGAGAGCGAGCATCGGCCGGCTGGGATCGTTGGCCCAGGCGATCGCATCAATGCCCCCCGTGCCGAAGAGCCCGTAACCTTCCTCCCAACCCATCGCGCTAGCGGCGGGCACGACGATGATCTGGTCGACCTCCCCGCTCGCTGGGTCGACGTACTCGGCGCGGTGGGGCGTGAAGCCGAAGGGATAGGGAATTTTCAGCGTCACGCCGCGCGAGATGTAGTGGCTGGTCCAGTTGCTCTGCGCGGGATTGACCTGATCGGCGGCGTTGGGCGGGTCGCAGTTGTCCTCGTTGGCCTGGTAGGGATAGCCGACACAACACCGCCCGATATGCAGGTCGGCGACGATCGACCACTCGATTCCCGCCTCGACGAGCAAGGGAATCAAGCGCTCACTGAAGCACATCTCGGCGGGAAAGAAGCCCACCGAGTAGTCGGTGTCGCCCCAGGCATCCGCGTAGATCTCACGGGCGCAGGCAAGCTCCATGCGCACCGCGGCGGCATCCATCAACGCACTGATGCCGTGATGAAAACCGACCAGGACGGGTTCAAGCCGCGGGTCTCCCGTGCCGGTCGACCACCCGCGCGCCTCACGGTAATCGGCATACCAGTCGGAGGCATAGCGGCCTCCATTCCACCCATTGTCCCCCAAGCTGAAGACGTTCTCGATCAACGCGCCGGCAAAGGAAACCTGAGCCCCCGCATCGGGAAGATCAAGCACCGAGGCGATCGCAGCGCGGGGATACCACTGGTAGTCACCGACGCGATCGTCCTTGTTGAAGATCGTGAAGACGTCGTTCTCGCTATGGCCCAGGGTGATCGTCTCGTAGGCGGTTTCGTAACGACCCGGCATCCAGCTGCTGGCAGCGGGCCAGTAGATCGGCTGGTGCATATGCCAGAGATAGGTCGTGTGGACCCCCGTGTCGGCCCCCGCCACCGCCCCACCGGCCAGGAGCAAGACAACGAACCAGGCATGATGTCGCAGCATGGTGTCTACCCTCCCAACCCCTATTCTAGCCCCATTCAAAGCCCTGCGGCACCCGTTGCTGACTCCCGCGGGGCCTTTGTCCCGCGCACGACGCATGCTAGGCTAGAGCTTCATCATTTCGGGACAGAGAGGGAACGCATTCTCGTGGCGGCAACAGAGGCACAGCCCGCGCCGGCAGCCGTCTCAGCGCGCGCCGCACGGGTCCGCGCCTGGGTCGGCGGCACTCTCGTGGCGGCGGTCGCCGCCTGGCAGCTGCACCACCTGCTGCTCTGGACGCCCGCCCGGCTGACGATACACGGCCTGCTCGCCGACGATGCCTTCTTCTACAGCGTGCTTGCCCGCAACTTCACCCGCTTCGGCTTCCTGACCCTCGATGGAGAAATGCCGACTAATGGCGTCCAGCCGCTCTGGATGGCACTGCAGATGCTGCTCGTGGGCATCTTCCCCGGTGTTCATGAGGTGCGCCTGCTGGCGATTTCCTCCTGGCTCATCTATGCCCTCGTCTGCATGCTCACGGTTGGCTACCTCGTCCGCGCGCATCGCCAGGGCGTCTTCGTGGCCCTGATCGTCGCCGGACTCGTACTCCTCAATCCCCGCTTCCAGGCATGGGTCGTTCAGGGGCTCGAGACCCCGCTCTGCCTACTTTGGTTCATCCTGCTCTGCTATGCCTTGAAAGGGACGGCGGCCTTCTGCCGGACCGCTCCTCGACAGTTGCGCTCCTCACGTGCCCTGGTCTTGGGGCTCCTGGCCGCCCTCTGCTTCCTCACGCGCACCGACCACTTCTGGGTCCCCGCGATTCTCGCTCTCTGGCTGTTCCTCGGACGGCGTGTCGATCGCCGGGGCGCCGCAGCCTATCTCGTGCCCCTCGCCCTTCTGGCGCTGCCCTATCTCGGCTACAATCTCTTCGCGCATGGGGGCCTGATGCCGATCAGCGGCCGCGTCAAACTCTTCTACCTGCACAGCTTCTTCGACTCCGGCCTGCAGTACCTGACTTCCGACGCGTGGTGGGCCATCTTCCACGCCTTCTCCGACCCCTCTCCGTTCCCGATTCCCTATCCCGTTCCCTGGACGCTGATCCTCCTGGGCGCGGCCTTTTTCCTCGTCTGGAAAGTCCGGCGCTCCGACGCCGCGTTCTTTCCCCTCAGGCTCCTCGCGCTTGCGATGCTCGGCCATCTGCTCACCCTCTCCGTCTTCTATCGCGAACTCATGACCCGTAACGCCTACTACTTCGCCCCCACGCTGCTCTGGGCGGTCCTCGTCTATGCCCTGTGGCTTGCCGATCCGCGGCCCGCCGGCACTGACCGAGAACGGCTCCGCCCTTCCTGGCGGCGACCCCGCGCGTGGCTGGCACCGCTCGCCGCGGCCGGGGCGCTGCTGATCGCGTTCACCGCATGGCAACAGCGCGACCTCGCCGTCGAACCCTATTGGTTGAAGCGCATGCAACTGGCCGAGGATATCCGTCGCATGGTTCCGCCGCATGAGCGCGTGGCCGCTTTCTGGCCGGGGGTGTTCGCGCAGTTCTGCGGGCGCGAGGTGACGCCGCTCGATGGGGTCATTGGTTCCAGGGAGTACTTCCGCGACTACGTGCGGCCGGGCCGCGAGCTCGACTACATCCTCGAGCGAACGCGCCCCTATCTCGCGGTTCACCTGCCGATGTATCCCGATTCGTTGCTCGCCGAGGAGGCTCCGCCGATCCCCTCCTGGACCCGGATCGGCGTCCGCCGCATCTGGGAGCGCCGTGACGCGCTGCGGTACCACGTTCTCAGTGCGCGCCGCGTCGCCAAAGGCGAAGGGGGTTGGTGTTTGCTCGCCGTGGAGCCCCGGATGCCCGTGGCCATTCAGCCGCCACGGGCCGCCTCGCCGGCGCCCGAGCCTTCGTCCAAGCCTTGAACAAGAGCCACTAACCGCTTCAGCTGGGATTCAATACGAGTTCCATACCATCCAGCCCAGCGCCCCGGAAGGAGCGCTACCCGGGACTCGTCCAATCCGAGCCTCCGCTGTAGCTCGCACCGGTCGGACTCGCGGAAAGCCCAGGGCTCATCGGGCAACAGGACCAGCTCTGGAGCGCGGGCCGTCACCTCTTCCAGGCTGACCAGGGGATAGGGCTCCGCGCGATCGGCGAAGAGAGAGCTGGCACCGGCCGCCGCCAGCATTGCCGCCGGGAAGCAGTCGCGCCCGACGGCCATCCAGGGCTCACGCCAGACCGGATAGAAGGTCCGCGGCCGCCAGCGGATACTCGCCCCCACCTCTACCTCGGCACGGGCGATCCCGCTGCTGATTGCCGTGGCGCGAGCTTCGGCGCCGAGCAGACGCCCCAGCCGCTCCAGCAGCGGCCCCGCATCGCCGAGCGAGCGGCAGCTCAGCACCTCCACCGGCGCAAAGCTGAGGATCTGCTCCACGTCGGACTTCGAGTTCTCTTCCCGGCAGGCAATCACAAGGTCAGGGCGCAGGGCGCGTAGCTCGGCGAGGGCCACGTTGCGGGGCCCACCGACCCGCGCCAGGCGGTCGATCTCGCCCGGACTCGTGCAGAAGTCGGTGACGCCGACCAGCCGGGGCAGGCCGCCTAGGTCGCAGATCGCCTCGGTCAGGCTGGGAACCAACGAGACGATCCGCGTCGCCAGAGCACGCGCCGCCACCCCATGCCTCCCCTAGCGGCCGGTTCCCACAGGGGCATCACCCGCCCGCCCCTTGTGGGCGCGCGATCCTATCGGCCCGGCAGGCGAATGCGCCCCGTGGCCACGTGCCCGACCTCATCGGCGACGCGCACGCCGACCACACTCGGCGGACGTCCATCCTTGGTCTGCGGAAGAGGAATCGCGAATTCCTCGACCCAGTCGTCGAGGATGCCGTCGAGCGGCAAACCCCGCTGCCAAGCCTCTCCATCGAGCGAGAATTCGAGGGACCGCAGGCGACTCCCCACATCCTGCGCCCGCCCCTCGAGCAGGTAGTTCCCCGGTCCACCGCTGATCGCTAGGTCGAGGAGCTGCGGCGGCGTATTGTCGATCTGGAAGGGCGCGCTCAGGCGCACGGCCTCGAGCGCTTCCCCGGGAGCATTGCCCGCCCCGTCCCGGGCGACGACCTTCAGCTGGTACCAACCATCCGGCCAGGCGGCGGCTTCCCAGGTCCAGGCGTGCGACTCGAGATCGCTCTTCAGGGGGACGAAGCCGTCGTCGTCCATGAAGCGCAGGTAGAGATCGAACCGCAAGGCGTCGTCGTCGGGATCCTCCGCGCGCCAGCTCGCCGAACGCAGCGTGCGGGCCCAATGTCCGGGGCCCGGCTCCACCCGGCTCGCCCCTCCGCTGTCGCTGTTGAGCGAGTACTCGACTTGCACGCCGCTGGCGAGCTCCTGCCGCACCGGCGCACCAAGCCCATTGGCCCGTGTGATCACCGGCGCCTTGGGGGTCACATCGAGTTCGGTGATCTGCGGCGGCCGGTTCGGGCCCCGATAGGGCACGCCGATCGGTCCGACGCGCAGGGCCTGCCCCCGCGCGCTCTCCAGACTGATGCGCCATTGCAGGAAGCGCGCCACCGGGCTGACGATGCGCCCCTCGGCCAAGGGCGCCCAGGGACCCCAGCTCTCATCCGGCTCCGCCGTTTGTCCGCTCCGCGTCGCGAACTCGATCCGCCCTTCACCGGCACGCACCCAGTAGGGGCGTCCCCAACGCGCGGTCTGCCCGGCGTCATAGACGCGCGACGTGTAGGTCCCGCTGCGCGCACCGTCCCACGCCAAGCGGTAGACGGATCCGCCGTTGCCGGTTCCGACGAAAACCTCATCTTCGTGCCGCAGTAGCGAGAGGATGTCGGCCTCGTCGAGATCGAGCAGACGCGTCGCATTCCAGAGCGAATCGAGCCCATAGAGCACACCCTCACTCCCAGTGCCGACGAGCAGCGTCCCATCCGGCGCCGTTGCCAGGCTGAGAATGTGCAGCTCGGGCGCTCGCCAAACCGAGCGCACGAACCCCTCGCGGTCGATGGCGTAGAGCGTGCCTCCACCCGAGTTCCCGCCATCGGGCCGCACCTCGATCACCGGGAGCACGAACGGATCGCCGGAGGACTCCCCGCCCGAGAGCCCCGCACCATTGGCCGCGAACAGGAGCCGGTCTTCCTGGGGCAACACGGCGACGATCTCCTCCTCGGGCGCATCGAAGAGCACGGCGGTGGTCCCGTCCTCGGGGTCGAGAGCGAGCAGCAGTCCGCGGCCGTCGGTGCCACAGATCAGGCGTTCATCCCACCACGCCAGGGCCACGACATGAGCGTCGGGGACCTGCGCAAAGACTTCCGCCGCGCCGTGCTCCTGGATGCGGTAGACATTGCCGCTCTCGCCGGTCGCGGCGTAGAGCTCGCCGTCGGGGCCGAAGGCCAGTTCCCAGACGAGTCCCTCGGGCAGGTCGACGAGGGTTTCCGCATCCCCGTCCGCATCCAGGCGCGTGATCGTGCCGTTGGGCGCCCCGGCGACAACGAGCTCGCCCCGCGGCCCACGAGCCAGCGCGAAGAGCTCGTATTCGAGCGTGCCTGCCAGCACCTCCCAACTTCCCTCGCCGCTGAGGCGATAGAGCGTGCCCTGGCTCCCGGTGGCGGCCAGGACTTCGCCCCCCCGGCCGGGGATCAACCGCCAAACGTAGGCCACCTCGTCGCCGAACCAGCGGGTGCTCTGCGGGCCCGGCGCGAGGGCGCCGTCGGCCGCAAGCGCCACGCCATCGAACTCACCCTGCAGCAGCTCCGCCTGGGACGCGGCGCGGAATTCCTCCGTGCGTGCCGCCCCGGCGCCCGGCGTGCACAGCCCCAGTAGCATCGCCACCAGCGCCACGCCCCACAGCGAACGCTCCGCTCCTCTCCGACGTGCCACCATCCGCTTAGCTTCCTTTTCCTGCTACCGCCGGCTCCCGCCTCGCGGTTCCCGGTCATCGCGCCGCGCCCAGCGTTCACCCTGCTCGCACGTCGCGACGACCACTACAGCTCCACGTCCAACTCAATCACCTGCCCCCCAAGGACGACCGCCCCCATCGGCAGGCGTTGCTCATCGAGGATCAACCCGCTGACCGGCGCGGTTTTGCCGCTGCTGGTCGCTCCTTGCAGGGCACGCCACTTCGACAGCGGCAACGACGCGATCTCCTTGCCCTGCAACACAACCCCGCGCGAGGGTCCGTAGAGCCGGACGATCAGCGTCTCATCCGAGGGATACTGCTCGATCTGCTCCAGCAGGTCGTCCAGATCCCGCGGCACATACTTCTGCGGCGCCCGCTCACGATCCCAGTCATAGAACGCCTCGGCCGACCCGACCATCACCCGCACGCGTCCGCCTCGTAAGCGTTCGGGAACCTCCAGCCGGAGCTGCCGCGTCTCATGCGACCCCAGGTGGTGGCGCAGCAGAATCTCTATGACCAGCGCGTCTCCCGGCCGCACGAGCGGACGTGGCACCCGGATCTGCTCGATGCGCAGCGCGCGCAGCTCGGGGACACTCTCGATCTCGACCGACACCTCGGCCACGGAGAACGGCGCCAACGAGGTGCCCGCCAGGTAGGCCACCGGGGCGAGCACGTGCGCCGCCGTCTGCCCGGGCCCTAGGGTCTGGAAGAAATCGTCCCGCGCGATACGCCGGCCATCATCGAGGGCGACCTCGATGCGCGTGCGCATTGAGGCCCCCCCCAGGGCATGCGTTTCGCCCGTCACCGCCGACCGCAAAGCCACCGTCAGCAGCGCCGGGCTGAGGATCGCATGCCGCGCCACCTCGAAACTGTAGTGCCGCGGCTCGCTGCCGGGACGCGGCACGATCGTCAGGTGCAGCGGAATGCGTCGCGCGCGCACACCCAGCTCGCCGGCCACGCCCGGCCGCCCATCGCGTGACAGACAACCGACCTCTTCGAGGAGTGTACCCACCTTGAAGGAGACCGCGCGCGTCGGAATGATCGTGTGGATGCGCGCGCGCCGGATGGGAAACTCCGCCGGGGCGATCTGCAAGAATGGGTGACCGAGACCGAGCAGGCGCTCGCCGTCGATCCACGTTACGGTACCGATTGCGGCCGCCACCATATCGCCGCTGATCAGCGAGATGCCGAACGCGTCTCCAGGCGCCAAGCGTCTGTGGCCACCCCCGCCGCGCGCGCCTTCGTCCGCGGCTCCCCCGATCCCACCCCCCGTCATGCCGGCGAGCGGCATCGGGGTCAGGCCAATCCCCTCCCAGAGCGTGACATCTCCCCCGGCACCCGAGCCGAGCTCACCACCGAGAAAGAGGGGCAAGGCGATCGGTTGCAGGCCGGCCGGAAGCCCCCCCACCGTGGGCTGACACAGCGCTGGCCAGTCCCCGGCGGTCACCTCCGACAGCCAATCGCGTCGCCAGGCCGGGAAGGCGGGCGGTTCTTCCACCGCGGCCAGCGCGGCGAGCCGGGGAGCGTCTCGCGCGGCCGCCTCGCCCAGACCGGCCGCCTCGAGCACGGCGAGCATCTCACCGATCGGCGTGGCCGCCCCGAGCGGTTCGGTCGCTGCGACGAAGGAGAAGGCCAGCGCGCCGAGGATCCGTCCATCGGCATAGAGCGGGCTGCCGCTCATCCCGGCGGCGATACCCGTACGGGCGATGCGCTCATCCAGGGCCCGCACCAAGATGAGATGGGAGCCCGCTTCGCCCCGGGGGAGCACGCCGATGACCTCGACGCGGAAGGAGTCAGGCTCCTCCCCGGCCAGCACGGTCAACGCCGTCGCCTGCAGGCCGGCACGGATCTCTTCGAGGGGATAGACCGGAACTGCACCGGCTGCCGAGGATCCTGCCGCGCCGGCCGATCCGAGCAGCGCTGCGGCCAGGATCGCCGGGCAACGCATCGTTTTGCCTCTCCTTCCCGCAGGGCAGCGGATCGCCCCGCTCACCCTTCGGATCGGCACCCCGTCGAGGCAGCTAGAGGAAGTAGAACCGCAAGCCGAGGTGGATCTGTAACCCGGTCAGATCGATGCCCAGATCCTGGGGCGTCAGCGGCACCATCTGCTCGTAGTGCGGGCCGTAGACGTCGACCAAGGGGTCATCCGCTCCGCGGGCCAGCGTCTCTTCCCAATCGAGGAAGGTGTGGCCGATGTAGGTGTCGTCGAGGTGAAGTCGCTCGTATTCCTCTTCCTCCGCCGACGGAGAAACACTGAGGGTCACGTTCTCACGCGCCGTCCAGCCTTCGTGATCGATGTCGGCCATCCGGTAGGCGAAATCGACCGCCAGGGTCATGTGGTCCTGAAGCATGTACTCCGCGGCAATGCCGACCTGCCACCCCATTCCGCTGCCGCCGTAGACGACCTTCTCGGTCCACTCCTCATCGGCAACCGAGCGATTCGTCTGCGTCGCGGTCATCTCCTGATTGGTGATGATCAGTGGGCCGCCCCCGACAAAGAGGCGCACATTCTCGTGGAAGCGAAAGGGAAGCGTGTAGAGCAAGCGGAGGTGGTAGGCCTCTTGGCGTACCGCGACCTCGATGTAGTTGTCCATGTCGGGGCTCTCGGTCTTCCCAGAAGATACGCCGAAGCCGCCGGTCAAGAAGAAGGACTCGAAGAAGGGCACGGGAAGCTTCAGATCGCCCCAGAATGTCCACCCGAGACCGATCGCCTCGAGCCCTCTGAGTCTGGGCTGGTGGAGATCCTTGAGGAAGTGATTGCCTTCATTCTGGATGCGACCATTGATATCGCCGAGCGCGTAGGTTGAGAAGCCTCCGCTGCCCCCCAGGCTGATCCGACCGATCGGATCCTCCGCCAGGACGGACGGGCCGCTCAGCATCAGCGCCGCTGCCACACCAAGCCAACGCAGGGTCCTCATGGACACTCCTCCAGCCTCCCTCCACGGAACGCCCGGGTGGCTACCTCCCGGATTTACTAGCTGATACAGAACGGCGAGGATATCAATCCCCTTCGGGGGTGTCAATCGGACCCGCCGCCGACCGCCCTGGGCGGCGGGCCACTTGTCTTGTCTCGTCTCGGGCCCCTTGGTACCTTGGCGCCGCGAGAATCCATCGACCACCGTCCCATCGGGAGGCAGTGTCCGGCGCGATGCTAACCGTGGCCCACCTTGTCAGCCCCTACCTCTTCCCGACCGGGTCGTGGATTCACGCCCAACTCGTCCATGCGCGCGGAGTCCGGCCGATCGTGCTCACCCAGCGCCTGGAGGCGCCCGAGCGCTTCCCCTTCGAGCCGCTCGTCGAAGTCACCGCTAGCCTGGGCGGCTTCGGCCGGATGCGCAATCGATGGCTTCACCTCTGGGGTCGCTACGATCCGCGCCTCTACCTTCCCCGCCTTGCCGCGGAGGGCGCCGCCTTGCTCCATGCCCACCTCGGATGGGAAGGCGCCTGCGCGCTGCCGGTTGCCCGGCGTGCCGGTCTTCCGTTGGTGACCTCGTTCTACGGGCGGGATGCCGGGCGGCTTCCCCGCTTCCCATGGTGGCGGCTCCGCTTCCGCCAACTCTTCGCCGAGGGAGCCGCCTTCCTCGTCGAAGGCCCCGCCCTAGGCCGGCGCCTCGCCTCCCTCGGGTGTCCTCCGGAGAAGATCCATGTCCAACACCTGGGCATCGATCCATCCCGGATTCCCTTCCACGAACGCACCAGGCCCCCCACAGGCCAGGTCGAGATCCTGGTCAGCGCCAGCCTCCGCCCCAAGAAGGGCGTGCTCGCCGCGGTGCAGGCCTTCGCCGCGGTTGCCGCCGCGTTTCCCGAGGCGCAGCTGCGCATTCTCGGGGACGGGCCCCAGCGGGCGCGGATCCAACAGGCCATTCGCCACCATCGGCTTCGGGAACGGGTGATCATGGAAGGCCACGTATCCTACGAGCGCCACCTTGCCGCGCTCGATCAAGCCCATCTCTTCCTGGCGCCGAGTCGCACCGCCCCGGATGGGGACAGCGAAGGGGGCGCTCCGGTTGCATTGATTGAGGCCCAGGCGACGGGGCTGCCGATTCTCTCGACCCAGCATGCGGACATCCCCGAAGTGGTCGCCGAGGGACAGAGCGGTCTCTTGAGTCCCGAGTTCGACGACGGAGCCCTGACGCGCAACCTCGAGTGGCTTCTCGGCAACCCCGAGCAGTGGCCCGCCATGGGACGCTGCGGGCGCCGCCGGGTCGAGCAGGCCTTCGATGCTCGCGCGCTGGCTCGGCAGAGCGCGGAGTTCTACGCCGCGATCGCCCGCCGGGAGTCCCCGCGACCTACATCTCGTGGGGCATGAGGACATGCCCGGTGACGAAGTACTTGTCCATCGGGTAGTTGAGGAAGTTGCTGACCCTGCTGGTGTAGATGCAGGCAAAGTCCTCGATCTGGCTGCCGAAATGCGAGACCTCCCGCCCGGCCCGGAAGATCGGCCCCCAATAGGGATTGAAGCTTTCCTCGAAGCGCATCTCGAGGCCTTCGGCCTCGGCGACGAGGGTCCGCATCTGTTGGGCTAAACCCTGGGCATGCCTGCGCAGCTGCGCCACCCCCCCGCGCAAGCCGGCCGCCCGCATGAACCGCCGCACGGCTTCCGCAGAGACCTCTCCTTCGATCGCGCGCTCGAGGAAATCCCGCGAGGCAGCCAGCCGGTCGAGGCGGCGCTCGATTCCCTCCCGTGCGCTCCACTCCTCGCGCGCCGCCTGCAGATGCGTGATCTCATCCTCGAGGCTGCGAATGATCATCGCCGTGCGCCAGCCGCAACTGCGCTTCGACTTCATGATGTCGCCGTAGGTATGGTCGCCGAAGTACAGGATCTCGTCCCCCGACAGACCCAGCGCATGCTCGAGCGCGCCGACCGACCCGCCGGTGAAGCTGAAGCGCGGGCGCCGCAGGCGCGCCAGACCCAGGGCGTCCTGGGCCAGGGGGCGCAGCACATCATGCCGCGCGAAAAAGCCCGGCTTCCCGGCACGCACAACGACGAGATCGAAGTAGTCGGTCCAATACGGGTGTGCATCGAGCACGCCGCTGAGCAGGCGATCCATGATCAGCCGGGTGTAGGCAGCCTCGGAGTTGGTCAGCAGGAAGAGGCGCACGCCGTGGGTTACGATGCGCTCGAGGATCGCCGGCAGATGCGCGTCGACTTCGAGGAAGCGCAGCGGATCACGGGCAATCCGGTCCTTGATACTGCCGTCGGCGTGCGCGGCATCGACCGCGGCGCGCACGTCATCATAGAGCTCGCGGTAGTTCGGCTTGCGCTCGGCGGCGTCCAGCAAGTCGACCATTTGCGCATAGAGGCTGATCTCCGGAAGCGAGAAGAGCGTATCGACCGGCGTATACGTTGCCCCACCGATGCGCAGCCGGCGCCTCGCGTAAAGATCCTTGCGCATCTCGGCGGGGATCTTGCGCGTGCCATGGTAGGTCTGGACCACATAGTGGTGGCAGTCCATCTTCAGGATGTTGCCGCGCCGCTTATCGACGATCAGTCCGCGGACGACGAAGGTCTGATCGTAGCGCAGCCGCAACAGCGTGCGCGCGTATCCCGCGGCGACCAGCTTCTTCTGGGCTTCCCGGAAGGCGAGGCGCTCGAAGGGCTGCGCCTTGTAGACCGCCAGCGTGTGGTCCATGTCGAAGCCGATCGCCCGCACGCTTCCCAGACGGAGGTTGCGGTTGACGTAGATGCGCTGCGCGCGGGGAACATCAGTCACCGCGGCCACCCCCTCTGCGGCCCTGCTCATCCCCGATCCTCCTCTCGGTGCCGCGGGGGCGTCCCCGGCGCCGCGGTGGCGGCAGCCCCGGCAGCTGAGGTGCCGGCAGCTTCGCCGGAGACCCCCGGCAGGTAGCGCAGCAGGAACTGCTCGGCGTTGCGCCAGGCCACCCGCTCGATTGCCGCCGGCCCGAGCCCCGCCTGGCGCATGGCATCCCAGAGCCGCGGCCAGTCCTCGCAGCCCCGCAGGCCGGCGGGCAGAGTAGTGATGCCGTCGAAGTCGCTGCCCAACGCCACGCTCTCCTCGCCGGCGACCTTGAGCGCGTGGCGCAGGTGGGCAACGATCTGCTCGAAACCGACCTCCGCGGGGACCTCGGCGAGGAACGCCCGGCAGAACGTGATCCCGATGAGGCCCCCGCTTGCGCCTAGCAGGCGCAGCTGATCATCGTCGAGGTTGCGCGGGTGGCGGCGCAGCGCCGCGCAGGCCGCGTGACTGACCAGCGGCGGATGCGCCAACCGGGGCACTGCCTCGGCGAATGTCCGCGGCGAGGCGTGGGCCAGATCGATCAGCATGCCGAGCTCGGCCGCCCGCGCCAGCAGCTCCGCACCCAAGGGGGTCAGGCCGCCATCGTTCCCCGCAACGCGGCTGCCGGTCGCAAACGGATTGGCGTTGTTCCAGGTTAGCGTCAAGATCCGCACACCGAGGGCTTCCAGGGCGTCCAGCATCTCGAGGCTCCCGCCCAGCGCATGCGCGCCCTCGACCGCCAGCAGCATCCCCACCGGCCCGCCCGCCAAGCAGGCCCGCAGATCCTCCGCGTGACGCACCAAGCGCACTCCTTCCGGATGCCGCTCGGCCAGGTCGCGCCCCACGGCGAGCATGCGCAACACCCGCGCGGTGCTGCTCGGGGTGCCCGCCAAGTGGACCTCGTCACACGCCGCCCAGACGGCGACCCGCACGTCCGCGGCCGCCAGCCGCGGCAGGTCGGCCATCGCCCCCGCTGTGGACAAGGCCAGGTCGCTCCCCGGCTCCAAGCCGCGCACCAGTGTGTCGATGTGCAGGTCGATCACCGGCATGTGCGCAGACCTCTCTCCCCTCGCGCGTCGCTATCCGCGCCTGAAGACCCCGAAGCGCAGAATCGTCATCAGGGTGCGGACACCATCGCCCCAGCCGATCTTCTTGCCCTCGTGCGACGCCCGGCCGCGATAGGAAATCGCCACCTCGCGAAAACGAGCGCCGCGTCGGGCCGCCTTGGCGGTCATCTCTGGTTCGATCTCGAAGCCCTCGGAGACGAGGTCGAGTCCACGGAGTAACTCGGCGCGGAACGCCTTGTAGCAGGTCTCCATATCGGTCAGGCGCAGACCGGTGAAGAGGTTGGAGAGCTGCGTCAGCGTGCGGTTGACGAAGTAGTGCCAGCGGGAACTGGCGTGGTGTCCGCGGCCGAGGAAGCGCGAGCCATACACGACGTCCGCCTCGCCGCGCTCCAACGGCGCCAGTAGCTTCGCGTAGTCGGCCGGATCGTACTCGAGATCGGCGTCCTGGATGATCACGAAGTCGCCGGACACATGCGGGAGGGCAGTGCGGATCGCGGCCCCCTTGCCCCGATTGCGCGGATGATTGAAGAGGCGCATCTCGGGCAGGCGGCAACGCTCGAGTAGCGCCGGCGTCCCGTCTCCGGAACCATCGTCGACCACGAGGATCTCCTTCTCCCGCGGCACGGCGGCCACGCGCCTGAGGATCTCCTCGATCGTCGCCACCTCATTGTAGACGGGGATGATGACCGACAGCTTCACGATACCCCCTGCAGCAGGGCCCGCAGGCGGGCCACGCTGCGGCCGAGCTTGCCGAACCCGCAAACGACATAGTGGTCTCGCATCCGTTCGATCGCCCGCTTCATTCTCCGCCCTCCCATGAGCGCGCGCAGCCGCCCCTCCACCAGAAAGCTGGTAACCAAGGTGGTCAGCAGCAAACCTGAGCCGATGCCGAAGACCATCAACCCCATCGCCACCCAGTGGCCGGGTCCGGAGCGCGGCACCAGATCGCCGTAGCCGACGGTGGTCAAGGTGGTCAGGGTGAAGTAGAAGGCCTCCAGGAACGAGACCCGTTCCACCACCACGTAGAGTATGCTACCGATCACGACGATCAGCAGGAGCACGGCCACCATGGTGATGATTCGCTGCATCGCTCCCCCTTGAGCCGAGGGCCGTCCCACGCTCCGGGTCTCTTGCGCGCGAGCCTATCGGATCCCCTCCGGGGCGACAAGCGCGATGCCCCCGGCGATCTCCCGCCCCATGCCCCGCGCGATGCCCCGGGCGGCGGTGCCCCTCGCTTCCGCCCTGGACTGGGATTCATAGCTGCACCCACGGGCGGAAATCCGTTATGTTTCGTCGTTCGGCTCTTCGCGCGGGAGGCTCGGGTGGCGCGCCCGCCCCCTCCCGCCTGGCATGCGATGAGGAGGAATCATGGCGAGCAAGGAGACGATCCTCAAAGTCCTCGGCGAGGTGCAATTCCCCGGGCTCGAGAAGAGCATTGTCGAGTTGGGATACATCAAGGCGATCGACGAATCCGCCGATCCGCCGCAGATCCGTCTGGAGATTGCCACACCCCATGCGCAGGCCGCGGCGGCGATCGAGCGCGACGTCCGCGCGGCACTCGAGCGTGCCGGAATCGCGGCCGCCCTCGACATCCACCGCGGCGCCGTGGCCCCCTCGAGTGGGACAGCCAAACGCCCCCTGATCGAAGACCTGGCGCCGGGTGTGCGGCACAAGATCATCGTCGCCAGCGGCAAGGGGGGCGTGGGCAAGTCGACCGTCGCCGTCAACCTCGCTCTCGGACTGGCCGCTCAGGGGCATCGGGTCGGCTTGCTCGATGCCGACATCTACGGTCCCAGTGTACCGACCATGCTCGGCGTCGCCGACCGGCGGCCGGAGGCCACCGGCGGCAAGCTCCTCCCGGTTTCCGCCCACGGCATCCAGGCTGTCTCCCTCGGCTTCCTGACCGAGGGGCTCAACCCGATCATCTGGCGCGGGCCGCTGGCCAGCCGGGCGATCGAGCAGCTCCTCGCCGATGTCGACTGGTCGGGGGTCGACGAGCTGGTTCTCGATCTGCCCCCGGGCACGGGTGACATTCAAATCTCGATCGCCCAGAAAGCCAACCCAACCGGAGCGATCATCGTCACCACGCCGCAGGATGTGGCCCTCATCGATGCCATTCGCGGTGTGCACATGTTCCGCAAGGTCGAGGTCCCCGTCATCGGGGTGGTAGAGAACATGAGCACCTTCGCCTGCCCCCACTGTGGCCGCGAGAGCAACATCTTCCCCCGCGGCGCCCTGCATCACGAGCTGGAGCGCCTCGAGGTCCCCATGCTCGGATCAATCCCGATCGATCCCGCGGTTGCCGCCGGCGGGGACCGCGGCGAGCCGATTGTCAGCGCCCACCCCGACTCGGCCGCCGCCCGGGCTTACCGGCACCTGGCAGCGCTGGTCGCCGAGCGCATCGCCGCAGCCGCCCCGGCGAGCCCGGAGGGTCAATGACGGGGCCGGGCGTCGCCGTTGATCCGATTGCCTGGGACCCACCTTTCGACTGGTCATGCCTCTTTGGACGTGCGGGTCGGGTCGAAGTCGAACTCGGCAGCGGCAAGGGCATGTTCCTCAAAGAGGCCGCTCGCCGGAATTCCGAGACCAACTACCTGGGTGTCGAGCGCGCCGGGCGCTACTACCAGACTGCCTTGGAGCGTCTCACGCGCGCAGATGCGACCAACGTCCGCCTCCTGCGGGCCGACGGCCTCGGCGTCCTTGCCCGCTGGGTGGCGCCGCATTCGATTAGCTGCCTGCACGTCTATTTCCCCGATCCCTGGCCGAAGAAGCGCCACCACAAGCGCCGCATCTTCCGTCCCGCGCTGCTCGCGTTGGCGCTGCGCGCGCTCGCGCCCGCCGGTGAGTTCCGCGTCGCAACCGACCATGCCGCCTATGCTGAGGTCATCCGGGACCTCTTCGCCGATGAGTCCCGTTTCATGCCTTGCCCCTGGGGAAGCGACGACGCCGAGCGCCTGCCGACCAACTACGCGCTGAAGTGGGAACGCGCCGGGCGCCCCCTCTGGTGGGCGCGCTATCACTGCTGAGGCAACCCTGATTCGATGCTGACCCGGCGCCTACGGCGGCGCCGGTGGCTCCCGCCGCTCGCGCCTCAGTCATCCCCTTGGTCTGCCCGGGCGGGAATGCTATGGTTGGCCCCCGTCGGATGGACGGCGGCTTCAGGAGCCTTCCTGCCGCGCCGATCCATCCGGTCGTAGGACCGGGAGTTTGGCCGTTTGGCCCCTTGGGTGAAGGAATCACCTGGCCGGTAGACGAGAGGGGAACCCCATGGATCCAAGAAGGCGCCGCCACGACGACACCGCTGAAGAGCTCCTCCGCCCCCAGCTAGAGGAAGACCCGGGAGACGAAGACGACGACCAGGAAGAGGTCTCCGCTCCCAGCGAGGAAGAGGAACGTCTCCAGGAGAAGGCGCTGAAGACGCGCACGATCCTTGTCAGCGAGAGCATCACCGATGAGCTCGCCCGCAAGGTTTTCATGCAACTGCTCGTGCTCGAGGCCGAATCGCCCGAGAAACCGATCACCGTCCTGATCAACTCTCCCGGCGGCGAGGCCGACTCGGGCTTCGGCATCCATGACATGCTCCGTTTCGTCGCGCCCCCCGTCCGTACCATCGTCTCAGGCCTGTGCGCCAGCGCCGCCGTGATGGTCTTCCTGGCCGGCGAACCGAAGCAGCGGTTCAGCTTGCCTCACTCACGCTTCATGATGCACCAACCCTCGAGCCAGACCTTCGGGCAGGCCTCGGACTTGAAGATTGCCTCGACCGAGATCGTCCGCTTGCGCAGCCGGTACAACCAGGTCGTCGCCGACGCGATCGGCAAGGATCTCGCGCAGGTCTCCAAGGATGTCGATCGCGACTTCTGGCTCTCCGCCCAAGATGCCCACGAGTATGGGCTGGTCGACCGCGTCATCGTCCGCCGCAGCGACATCAGCTAGCGCGCCACGGCGCTGGCCGCTCCACCTGCATCGCCGTCCGGGTCGCCCGGGCGGCGATCGCTTTCGTCCCCGCTTCCCGCACGTCAGAAATCTTCGATCCCCAGCCAGACGAATTGGCTGAGATCATCCTCAAGTGCCCCCCGCCCGCGGCCGATACGAGAAGCGGAGAACCTGCGCCTCGCCGCATCCCACGCGAGGCTCGCCCCGGGAGCGCGGGTTCGGATTGGCTGGGCTCAGCCAGTGGGCCACGGCGGCCTTAGGAGAGCGTGCCGCCGGCGAGAGGGGTCAGGACGATGCAGACACGAGTCACCACCTTCGCCGCGATCCTGCTCCTCAGCGGAGCCGCACTGATCGCCCAGGGATGCGGAATCAGCGGCACCGGCGCGGGGGATGATCCGGCCCAGCCCGATCCCGTGGACCTCCAAATCAGCGACCTCACCGCGACCACGGTCACCGACACCTCGGCGCTGGTCACCTGGATGACGAGCAGCCCGGCCATCGGCGTGCTCCGCTACGGGGTCAACGCCACGCTCAATGTCACCACAAGTCTCACAACCGAGATGGCGACCACCCACTCGATCAGCCTAGCTAGTCTTTCCCCCGGCACCACCTACCACTACCGGGTCCAGGCGCTGACCGCCGCAGGGGATACGACCTCTCAGCGCGGTGCCCCCTTCAGCACCGAATTGCCGCATGCCCTGCGCGATACGACCGCGCCGGAGATCTCCGAGGTCAGCGTCACCGCGGTCACCTCGAGTTCGACGCGGATCGCCTGGCAGACCGATGATCACAGCCGCGGTCTGCTCACCTACGGCCCGACGCGCGGCTATGGCCAGAGCGCCGTCGAGTACCCCGCTGATCCGGGCAAGTACTCCCACGGACACAGCTTGGTCCTGACCGGCCTCACGCCGGAGACGACCTACTACTTCATGGTCCAGGCCACCAACCCCGCCGGTTTGACCGGTCAGAGCCAGGAGCACAGCTTCACAACCCGGCGCGCCCCCACCCTCGAGTTCTGCACCGATAGCCTTGAGGTTGTTCCGGGAGAGACCTTCACGCTCTCGCTCTGTCTCGCCGAGATCCATGACCTGGCCGGCATTGCCGTGACCATCGCCTATGATCCCCAGGCAATCGAGTTCCTAGGCGGTCCGACCGGTTACGCCCCCGGAGAGATCTGGGAAGACCGCAGCGGCCACATGTTCATGGCGCCCAAGATCGATGACCTGCGCGGTCGCGTGCTGATCGAGGCGACCTGGACGATCACCTATGAAGGCGACGATGCCGCCGGGACCGAGGCCGACGGGGAGGGCGTCTTCTGCAGCCTCACCTGCCGGTTGGCCGCAGACGCCCCCCTGGCCCCAACCCCCATCAGCCTGCTGTTGATCGACCAGAACGGCGACGGCCAGCCCGACACCCGGCTGCTGGATGCCCACCGCCTGCCGATCGAGTTCGCCGCCCGGGGCGCCTGGGTGCTCCCGCAGGCCGAGGACTAGCCCCCCATTGGGGCCCTTCCTACCCGCTCCTCGATCCCCCCTATTCCGGGGTCAAGAACGTCCAGCGCCCCCCCGATAAAATGAATTGGAGTCCGAAACCGGCCACCGGCCGGTTCGCGCAAGGTGAGGAGTAAGACCAGGGATGCACGTCCGACCGCGATGTTCAGCGGAGGATTCCGGAAGGAACCGGTTGGCCAGCGCCACCCGGACTGGCGGGGGATACCACGTACGGGGAGACGAAGCGATGGCAAAGCAGATGACCCTGACGCTGTGCCTGCTCTTGGTGGGAGCACTGCTCCCGTTGGCAGGGCTGGCGAGTGCTGCAGACCGCTACGAAGTCGTTGTCGAGTACAACGGTCCTTACTTCAATGTGGTCAATGCCGATGGGATCGACCAGCTCGTCGACGATCCGATCCACGAGTACGCGTTTCAAAACGTGTACGGGGTCGCCGTCAGCAAGGAGGCGGGAGGGCGGATCATGAACTACGTCCTCGACAGCGGAAACAACCGCATCCTTGGCTACGAGACGCAGATCGACGTCAATCGGCTCTCGAGCACGACCGCCACGTGGACGGATCCACGCGCTGCCGCCAGCCAGTGGGACGACGAGGGTATCAACCTCGCCGAATGGGCTGGGGCGGCGACCAACTGGGTGATCCCCTACTCCGAGGTCCTGCGCGTCAATGGGGCGACCTGGCAGTATGTGGCCGATCTCAGCCTTTACGGCGCCAACGACCACGTCTACACCGTCGACTACGACGATGCCGCCAATGCGCCTGAGCTGGCCGTGGTCACCGGCGCCCTCAGCGACACCGACATCTGGGAGCTCTCCTACTGTGTGACCAACTACCAGGGGGGCGGCACCGCCGCCTTTGGCCTCGGTGATATCGACCAGGACAACAGCGACGGCGCCGCGCTGGCCACGGTGCTCATCGATCAGGCCAGCCCGACAGCGATCTCCTTCCAGGATCTGCGCTGCATCTTCACGCTTCCGAACCAGACCACCGCCACGACCGATGAGCTCTGGCTGATCGACGCCGCCGATAACAGCCCCGCCCAGAACCAGGAGCTGATCGTCTACACCGCGACGCAAGGCACCGCGGTGGAGGCCTTCCTGGAGGCCTACGACGACGTGCTGGTCGACCCGCGTGCGGTCTATGTCGCCGCCGACGCCGCCGACACCTACGCCGACCCGACCTACACCGCCGCCGCCGGGATCGCCCACTTCACTGCGATTGCGATCGTCGATGAGAACCAGGTCACCGGCCATACCTACAGCATCGATATGACCGGTGGGAATGTCACGATCACCGATCTGACCACCGGCCGCGTCTTGGTGGCTGCCGCTGCTAAGGCCGACTTCGTCACGGGCGCAGCGAACTGCTTCGTGATTCCGGGTCTGGGCATCGACTTCACCGTCATCGTCGCCGATGACACCGACGCCACCTTCGTGACCGGCCGGGCGGTGCCGAGCCGCTATGCCTTTGTCTGCGACCGCGGCAACGACCGCATCAAGGTCGTCAGTGTCGGCGACATCAGCGCGACCACCGGCGACGACCTCCCCGGCGATCCGCACACGTGCGTCGTGCAGCCCTCGGGCGCGGGCACGATCGGCGCCACCGCTGATCAGGATTACTACTTCACGACCCCGGGGACGGTGCCGGAGAATTGGAAGACGGGCACCGCTACCCGTCCGATCAAAGAGGGCTCGCTCGACACGATCACCGGCGATCCCGCCGGCACGCCGGTGACCTGGACACGGATCGACGACCTGGCCACCGCGGGCCCCACCGACAAGGTCTTCCAGCTCGATTGGTGGGAAGGCGTGATCCTCTTCGGCGACGGGGTCCATGGGGAGCTCCCGCCGGCGACTACCGCCTTCAGCGCAACCTATACGACAACCCCCGATGTGATGCGCTACGGCAACACCGGCTCCGGCGCCGGGCAGTTTCTCAACCCCGAAGGGGTCTGCGCCGCTTGGAATGCTGGACTCGGCTGCTTCATCGTCTATGTCGCCGACACCGGCAATGACCGCATCCAGAAATTGCGCTTCTATCCGGAAGATGCCGCCCTCGGCGTCCCCCCGCGCATGGAGTTCGTCTGCAGCTGGGCAACCGGCTCAGGCGCCGAGGACCCGCTGACCGGTCCCGGAGCCATCGATGTCGCCTCCGACGGCAGCAACACCTTTGTGGCCGTGGCCGACCGCAGCGACCGGGTGATCCTCTATGACGATGCCGACTTCGAGGGATACAGCAGCACCGTGCCGGTCTTCGAGACCTCGATCGGCGGCAGCGGCAACGCGCTCGGCTTCTATAGCGCCATCTCCGCGGTCGACCTGCTCCCCAACGGCACTGAACTCGAGGTCTACGTCAGTGACGGCCAGCGCAATGTCGTCACCAAGTATGTCCTCGCCCCCGAGCCGACAATCACGCTCGTCTGCTCGGGCGACGCGGCGCTGCCGGCCTCTTTCCCTCCAACGGCGAGCTATCCGGTGACCTATACCGTCAGCAACGCCCCCGAAGGCGCTTACGTGATGGTTTCGTTCGCCGACACCCCGACACCTGACTTCGATGATCCCGATGCCTTCCTGTCCTGCTTCGACGAGATGCTCGGCATCGAGGACAGCCCCGCGACCTGGGTCTTCTCCGAGAGCCCCGACGGGACGCCGGCCGATGGTGACTACTGGATCTTCGCCGGGCTATTCGATGCCGGCGGGAACTTCCTCGCCGGAGACGGCAGCGACGCACTCGAGATCCTCACCATCGACAGCAACCTGATCCAGTCGCTCCTCGTGCGCGACCGCTTCGATGACGATCCGACCCTGCTGATCGCCCCGAACCAGACCCGCGCGATCGCCTTGGAGCTCGCCTACCCCGAGAATGTCATCGGGTGCGGGTTCACGGGAGCCTTTCCGAATGACTTCCTCGAGGTCGTCAGCGTCACCCCGGGACCCGGGTTCGAGGGCACCGACTACATCCAGCATGTCTGGAACGCCACCTTCGACAACACGGCCGGAACCTATGTGGTCAACACCTCGGTCACCGGCGCGCCGGTCGGCCTCTCGGCGAACGGCACCCACGCGATGGCCTTCATCAATGTCCGGCCCGTCGCCGGGGCGCTCACCGATACGGTGCGGGTGCGATTCGCGGAATTCACCCTCGACGCCGAGGCCAGCCAGATCACGGATGTCGCCGGCAATCACCCGGACGCCTGGACCGCCCGGGCGCTGGCGGTCAAGCTCGCCTATGTTGGCGACGTCGCCCACGCGACCGCCGGCACCGACTCGACCGTGCCCAACCTGCAGCCCAACCCCGATGGCTTCATGACCTTCGCCGACCAGATGGCCTTTACCCTCGGCTGGAACGGCAGTGGCGGCGTGCGCGACCCGATTGCCGACATGGGACCGGTGAGCGGCACGGCACCGAATCTGCTGCCCGCGCCCGATGGGCTCTGGACGCTCGACGATCTGCTCGCCTTCACGACCAACTGGTCCTGGTTCGGCAGCCACGGCTTTAGCGTGGCGGCCGCCGGTGGCGGCGCGCTGATCACCGCCTTCAGCCCACTCGGCGCGCCGGTCGACGGAGAGGCGCGGGTGGCGGTCACCAGCCACTTGGCGAGCCCGTTGCCGGACAACATCCTGACCCTCGATATCGGTGTTGAGGCGGTGCAGGCGCTGACCGGCGCGATGGTGCGCATCGCGTACAATCCCGTTGAACTGACGCTCGTCGACGTAGAACGCGGCGACTTCCTGACCCAGGGCCAGGCGGCCCAGCTCTTCAACACCATCCAGCGCGACGGCGTCTGCGAAGTCTGTGCCACCCGTCTCGATCCCGAGCAGCCCGGCGTCTCGGGAGCCGGCACCCTGGCACGGCTCTCCTTCCGCGTCCTCGCGCCCCCCGAGACCGGGGTTACCTACGCCTATGACCTACGCGACACGAACAACAACGTGCTGGCCAGGGGCACCGCCGATCTACTTGCCGCCGGCTCGACCACTGCCGGACAGCGTGTCGTGCTCTGTCAGAACTACCCGAACCCGATCAGTCCCTCGACGAGCATCGTCTTCGCTTTGCCCCAGCAGGAGCGCGTTGACTTGGCCGTCTACGACCTGACCGGCCGGCGCATCAAGACCCTCGTTCGCGGCGCCCGCGACGCGGGTGTCCATGCCATCGAGTGGGATGGCCGCGACGAGTGGGGCGCCACGGCTGCCAGCGGAGTCTACTTCTACAAGCTCCGTGTCGGCGAAACGGTCCAGACGCGCAAGCTGGTCATCGCTCACTAGCGGTCCGCAAGGCAATCGCGAGCCGGGGTGGGGATTCCCCACCCCGGCTCTTCCTTGCCCACTGCCGGTCACTTCTTGCCCAGTCGGCGGCCGCCCACGCCCGCCGCCCCCCCTACGGCCGCGCTGTGCCTCACCCCTGCCGCAGACGCGGCCCCCGGTCCCCCGGCAACGCGCCTTTGGGGCAAGCCCGTAGAACATGGTGGGCTTGCGCTTTACAGCCACGCGCTCGTGTCACCTGGCAGGTCACTGGGGACTGGCGGCAACCATGGGGATTCCCGACACTGCCCCCACCTCTGCGGCCGCAGCGGCACACAACTTGCCTCAGTTGGTAGGAGAGCGCCACTCGATCCGGTAGCCAAGCTAGTCCAGGTGAGGGAACACCGATGGGCGATGAAGCCAAGAACGCACGAGCGGCCGCGGTCCGGCCGGGGTCTTGCCGAGCGGTCCGCCTGCGAGCCGTCCTCCTAGCAGCCGCACTCGGCCTGCTCTGCTGCTCAGGCCCTGCTCGCATCTTCGCCACCGATTCCCAGGTACCCCAACCGGCCGATGGTGACATCTTGAATGTCTCGGATACCTGGCTGCCTCCCGCGGGAGCGCTCTGGATGTGCGGCCAGTTCCTCTCCGGTGAATCCGCCCCGGACGGAACCCTTCAGCGCATGGGAGGGCGCTTGCAGATCGGGCTGCTCGAGAACCTGGCCATCGGCCTCAGCGCCGTCCACTACAGCCAGAGTCTCGCGCCAGCCGGTGGTACCGCGTTGCGCAAGCAAGGGCTCGGGGACTCGCGCCTCTACATGAAGTGGCGCATCGCCGGCGCCGAGCAATCTCCCACGCGCCTGCTACTCCGCCCAGCCATGCGTATCCCGACCGGTTATGATCGCAACGATGACGGACTCATGCCATTCACGAGCCGGACCGTCGACTTCGAGCTGCTTGCCATAGGAGGTCTCGAGCTACCCCCCGCCGACCTGTTTCTCAACGCCGGGATCGCGCTTCCCGGCGGTCGCCACGACAATGAGCTCCTCGGCGGCATCGGCATCCGCTCGCACCAGGGACTGCCCTTGGGTCTCTTTCTCAGTGGGGAATATGCCCTGCGCTACGACCTTCCGGCACAGACCTGGAACCACGAGATCTACGGTGCCCTGGCGCGGCCCCTGGTCGCCGGCTTCTCCCTCGAGCTCGGCCTGCGCAAGCCGCTTCTGGAAGGCGAATCGCGCAACTCGGAAATCGGCGTCCGCCTCGGATTCGGCGGCTACCCTTGGCACGCCGCCCATCGCGCCGCTCAGCCCGACGGCCCGCCCCCGCGCATCTTCTTCGCCGCGATCGAGAGCGATGTCGACGATGCGTATGGCCTGGCCCTGCGCGCCCGGCGGCATCTGCGGCCCGCACTGATGGGTGCCCGGCGCCTGCGGCTCGTAGAGACGCGCCGCGAGAGCGAGTATACGGCTGCGCTGCGCATCCTCACACTCGCCGAGGGTACCGGTCGCAGCTTGAGCATCCCCAGGTTGCTGGCGACACCGCAGGCGACGCTCGAGATCACGGCTGCCCTGGAACTGCGCGATTCGCATCACGCCACTCCGCTCGATCAACGGATCATTCAGTTCCGGGTGCACCGCGGTACCGGCATTGTTCTCTTGCCGCCCGCCGGCAACGAGGACACATGGGTGCCTCCCCCCGGGCTCCGGAGCGCGCTCCGCGATCAAGGGGCGCGCCGCCTCGCCGAGGAGGCGCGGGCCGCGATCCTCGAGGCTCTCGCCGCGGTCACAGGAGGTCCGCGATGAAGCGCCCCCCCCGCAACCTGACCCCCAGAGTCAGAATCCCGGCGTCATGGAAATGCACTACGGCATGGGCCACGCTGACCATGAGCCTTCTGCTGGCGGTCCTCGGTTGCCGTGCCTCCCAGACGACCCAACCCGATGATCCCCAGTTGAGCATCGAGGTCGACGTCGTGCCCTTGATCCTACCGGCGGACACGAGTCAGACGGCGACCGTTTGGGTGACTGTGCTCGACGGGAAAACGCCGGCCAGCGACAGTACGCGTGTCGAACTCGTCGCCACGCTCGGTACAGTGCCCGCCACCGTCTATACCCGCGATGGTCTGGCGACCGCCAGCTTCCAATCCGGCCGGGAGGCCGGCACGGCAGCCATCATCGCCCAGTGCCGCGGCGTTCGAGATACGATGATGATCACGCTCTACTGAGCCCAACCTCACCAGAGGATGCCTGCCCACAAGAGAGAGCCGCGCGGGCTGCTACCCCCGCGCGGCTCGATCTTGGAGCTGAGGGGGATCGAACCCCTGACCTCATGACTGCCAGTCATTTGTCACCACTCGCCACGATTCGCCAGGACCGATCAAAACTCCTTGTCCCGGAGGCGATTCCGGGGCATTCTTGTCCAGGCTTGTTCAGGAAGATTCAGGTCAGCCGAGCCGCAATTGATACCTCAGTGGTACCTCAGGAGGCACGGATGCCGAAGACGAAGCGCCCCCCGCGCCGCCGCAAAGCGGCTCGACCATGGACCGACTTCAGGGCCAAGGCCCTTAAGCCTGCCAAGAAACCGAGGGAACACTGTGGGCCAGATGGCCTCCGCCTGCGTGTCTTCCCCTCCGGCATCAAGACGTGGGTCTTCGTCTACAGCTTCAAGCAGCGTCGGCGACGGCTGACGCTCGGGCGCTACCCCGACATCGGCATCGTGGAGGCAGGCGCAGCCCATAGCGACGCCCGCATGCAGCTCAGGAAGGGCGTGGATCCCGGTGCCGTCAAGCGAAGGAGACTCCGCGCGATTCAAGAGGCGCCGACCGTGGCGCAGCTCGTGGAGGACTACATCGAACGGCATGCGAAGCCGAAGAAGAAGAGCTGGCGCGATGACGAGCGGATCCTGCTGAAGGAGGTTGTTGCAGAGTGGGGAGAGCGCAAGGCGGCCGACGTGAAGCGCTACGAGGTGATCGCCCTCCTCGATGAGATCGTGGCGCGGCCGGCCCCGGTGATGGCCAATCGGACACTCGCTGCCCTGAGGAAGTGTTACAACTGGGGAATCACGCGAGACCTCGTGGAATCCTCCCCCTGTTTGCAGGTGCCGCGGCCGGCTCTCGAAGAGCAGCGCGAGCGATACCTTACGCGCAAGGAGATCGCAGCGTTCCTGAAGGCGCTACGCACCGGCCGCCTCAAGATGTCCGAGACGACACAGGCGGCACTCCAGCTGGTGCTCGCCACCGGGCAGCGCCCCGGGGAGGTGTCCGGCGCTTCGTGGGAGGAAATAGACCTCGAGGACGAATCCTGGGAGATCCCCGGGGAGCGTACGAAGAACGGCCACTCCCACAGGGTCCCGCTGAATGCTCCCGCCCTCGCTGCACTTGAGCAAGCACTCGCCCTCAACGAAGAGAGCGCCTGGATCTTCCCCACGCCCGCCGGCGATCGCCCAATGCGTCCGCTCACCCTCACTCAGGCGCTCCGGCGCAACCGGGAGAAGCTCCAGAAGCTCAAGGTTGAACCGTTCTCCGCCCATGATCTGAGGCGAACCTGTGCGACCAATCTCGCCGCCCTCGGAGTCACCCGGTTCGTGATCGGGCGCGTTCTCAATCACTCCGAGCGCGGCGCCACGAGAGTCTACGATCGCCACCTCTACCTCGAGGAGATGCGCGAGGCGCTCGATCTGTGGGGTGAGCGGCTTGAGGAGCTTGGCTGCGGGACAACGAAAGGAAGAGGCGATGGCAAGACGGCGCTACTTGGACCTCGCCAAAGGTGACGTATTGAACGCCGCCTACCATCTGATCATCGACCTTCTATGTGACCCTGAGGCGGTTGACCGCGACGAGGCCCACGAGTTCCTGAAGGAGTACGAGAGGCGCGTCTACTCCTTCTACCACGGATGGGACATCCCGTACGAACCGAAGGAACGGCGCGAGTCCCGGCCCGCTCGGATCAGGACGCTGGACGATGCCTTCCCTGAGACGGCTCGGAGGCGGCACGAGCATGCGGGTCGGGCCCACACCGAGCCCGACGCGGACGGCAAGTTCATGCAGTGGAGGGTGTATGAAGCCGTCAAGCGACTCTGGCGGGACGGCAAGGGGATCAAGCAAGCAGCCGCCTTCGCCGAGGTCGCCAAGCAGTTCAGTATGTCCCCCCGCAACGTAAGAGAGTGGTACACAGAGGCGAGACAACGCTTCCCCATTGCCAAGAAGTGACTGGCTCGAATTGGCACACACCAGTCTAGACCCACCCCGCTGCTGACCACATGCTGCCCATGTCGATCATGAGCAGGCCAGGAGGTCAGCATGCAGAACCAGGGCCCATCAGGCGCGATACTTCGCAGGAAAGAAACCTGCCGATTCGTCGGCCTCTCCGACTCCACGATCCGTCGCCTTGAGATCCGTGGCAAGTTCCCCCGCCGAGTCAAGCTGACTGAGCGACTCATCGGCTGGCGGCGCTGCGACCTCGAGGCGTGGGTCCAGGCTCGCCGAGCGCCAGCACAACGCCGCCAGAAGCACGCGCATCCGGCGCGATGAGGAAGCGGACATGGCCAGGCGCGTGAGCACCAACAAGCGCGGTCTCGTCTTCCTGCAAGTCTACGTTGCAGACTTGGCGGAGCGAATCCGCATGGGAGAGCAGGTCGACGAGTCCGGGGCGCGCTTATGGCTCGAGACGGCAGCCGGCAGCGGCAGGCCCCCGGGAACGCTGCCATGCGACGAACAGAGTCTCATCAGGCTTTCCGGCTTGGATGCGGACAGGTGGTCAGCGCTCAAAGAGAGACTAATGGAGGGTTGGGAGAGAGACGGGGATCGCTGGGTCATTCAGCATGTCCAAGAGCAGGCCGAGCAGCGAGAGATGTACATAGCTCGGGCCAAGAGGGGCGCCCGCGGAAGGTGGGCGGGTGCTGCTTCAAGTAGCCGCGAAGCACCGCTTGAAGCACAGCAACGAGCAATGCCCTCCCACTCCCTCTCCCACTCCTCCTCCCACTCCCCCACCAACTCCAGCTCCGGCTCCGCTCCGGAAGAGCCCTCTCTCGGAAGACCGACAGAGGTGGTCCCCATTCTTTGGAC
>JAGMBO010000071.1 GCA_023129715.1 Candidatus Eiseniibacteriota bacterium
ATCACGCGGCCGCCGATAGTAGTTGGTAGGGTCGGGAACTGGCGCGATCACCCGCAGGACTTCCCTTGTCTGTATCCAGGGTTTCCCCTTTCGTGCCCGGCTAGGGTTGCCCGTGGCTCCGTTTCCAGCCCCCGCCTCCTCGCACGCAGCATGCGGATTTCCCGCACTACGCGCTCCTGCAGGCTTCACGTCAAAGGTGTCGAGTAGAGCTCAGGCGCGCGCCACCGTAGGCGGAGAGTTTCCGGCCTCCTCTCTTTCGATTGAGGAGCGGGATCCTAGTTCCACCATAGCTCACGTTTCCTGTGCCCCCTCTAAAATTCCGGACGTTGAGTTTTCCCCAGTCCGGCTTCAAACCGAGGCTCCTCATCGGTCAGCAACGCCCTTCCCAGTAGTGTCCCAGCGTTAAGCACCAGGTCCGCATACCCCCAGGATCCCACTGGTTTGACCTTGCCTTCGCCGCCCTCGTACCCTCCTGCCACAGACAGCTGGCATTATCAACCGGCTTGGCCTCAGGCCGTTCGGGTGACCACCTCGGTCCACGGGGCCTTGGCTCCGCGAGGGTTATGTTGTCCCTCCCATCATCGCTACTACGCCCCGATCCGCCAATCTTGGAGGCTCCCCCTGATTTCCCAGGATCTCTGGTCATACAGCGGGTCTTTGCCCTACGACCTGATATGGGCTGCCTCCAAGACCTTCCCTGCTTTGGGTCAGCGATCCTTCCATGCGTGCCATCTCCCATACGCCGGGAGGAGGAGTCGAGTGCATATCCCCAGATCTTCCCCGATCCCTAAGGCTTTCCCCTTCTCATAACAGGGTCAGCTCCTCCAAAACTCCGACACCGGTTTCCGTCGGAGAGATAGTAACGACGCTGCAGAGTTCGCTTCATGCTACGGCCCGCATGGTTGCTCGCCCTCCTGGACCGGTCCGACCATGAGATACCTCAGGCCGCCGAGGACTTCTACTTCCGAGCTTTCCCAAGGAAGGTCACCCATTCCTTGAGTCGGATATGACTACACGGCACCCTTGGGGTGGATACCGCAGCCGGACTTACACCGGCTGGATCGCCGCCTTTACAGGCTGCGCTATGAGACCTATCATGCTGGAGCCGCTTTCAGCGAAAGAAGAGGTCACTCCCCGCGCCTACTCCACCGCGTCCAGCTGAAGCCTTGACGCTA
This sequence comes from Candidatus Eiseniibacteriota bacterium, assembly GCA_023129715.1. Lineage (GTDB taxonomy): Bacteria > Eisenbacteria > RBG-16-71-46 > CAIMUX01 > WJJG01 > JAGMBO01. Next base: position 1,176 of record JAGMBO010000071.1, read on the forward strand.
CAAGCAGCAAGACAGTTCAGCCTTCGCCTTGACGTATATCCTCCGTCTCAGGTCCTGCAGATAGATGGGTGCTTTTATCATCACACCCCTGCCTCCCTTCTTGACGAAGAAGGTGCCTGCAGCAGAGCCCCTTCGCTCCACGGGCGTTACCCCGCTTCAACGCTACTACGAGCCCAGCCGCCACCGTCTCGCCTTCGACCAACTTCCCGGTGTCTCCGGTTATATGGTCTACCTTGCTCCACCGATTTCTCGATGGGGCGAGGACGGCTTCTCCAGTTGCTCGGCATGTCCTGGTCACCGTGCTGCCCCTACCACCCCGCCGGAGTGATGCGCCGCATCAGTCAGACTGCGACACACCATGCTGCCTTCGCCCGAAGGGAGAGGGCTCGGCCTCCGGAAGCTATTTTCTGACGAGGCCACCTGTGGGTTCACTCACGTTGCGGCCCGGTGACTCGCTCACCATCCCGAAGATGGCTTTGTCGATCAGCTTCACCGGCTTCGTTTCCTCCACCGATGTGATCCAAGCTACGGGGCTTCTGACTTTTGCCCCGGTGGGACTGACTCCCACTGAACATGCCAGCCTTCACTGGACACACTCCCTCCCGAAAACTACATCGGCCTGCAGTGCCAAGGTTCGCCTCGTCGCTGTCGCCCTTACAACTTGTTCCCAGATCGCACACATGCCAATCATCGCACCAGTCCCACACGTTCCCAGCCATGTCCGAGAGAGCCAACGCCTCCGGCGCGTCTGGATAGCTCCTCACCGGAGAGGTCCAACCGACACAGGTGTCGTCAAAGTTCACCCGGCTGCAATTCGGGGCCTCATCCCCCCACGGATAGATCCGCTCGCCTTCATACTGCGCCGCGTACTCCCACTCCGCGTCCGTCGGCAATCGATAACCCTCGGCCCCGTATGTATCCCCACCGTTGCACGACCAGTCGCCGCTGTGCTCGTAGGCTCGCGGTAGACCCGCTTGCAGGCTCAGCCAGTCGCAGTATCGCGCCGCGCCGAACCAGTTGACCACCTTGACCGGATGGTCCGCTGGGTCGTAGCCGTCAGGATATGCATCCTGGGCCCAACTCGATGGCGCTTCTATAGAGCCCCCGATTTCCTTGGACACTCGATTGGCTTAAGCTAGGAGGGTCCATGGAAGCTGGAGGTATCATGACAAAGGACGAGGGAAAGAAGGCGAGACGGGAACTTCCGGAGCGGTGGAGCGCCCAGCAGAAGACCGAAGTCGTGCTACGCCTGCTGCGGGGTGACGACCTGGGAGAGATCAGTCGGGAGATCCAAGTTCCGGCTCATGAGATCGAGCAGTGGCGGCGCGTCTTCCTCGAGAGCGGAACAACGGGTCTGCGACGACGAGGGACCGATCCGCACGAACGGGATCTGATCCGCACCCGGGCAAAGCTCGGGGAGACGATGATGAAGTTGGAGCTAGCCGAGGGGCTGCTCGAAAAAAGGGGATACGGGGAGGAGCTTCGGAAGCTGAAGAGGTACGGGCAGTGAGGAGTCCGTTCACTCAGCGACGATACCCGTTGACGATGATCTGCAAGATCTACCGGCTGTCCCGTTCAACCCTCTATGCCCAGCGGAAACGTGACGGTACGGCTGATGTTGTCAGTCTGAAGAAGCGTGGGCCGCAGACGAGGTGGAGCGACGCAGAGATCCTCTTCGGGATCCGTCAGGTCCTTGCGGCGAGTTCGTTTCATGGAGAGGGGCACCGCAAGGTTCGGGTGCGACTGCGGCCGCATGGCATGCGGGTTGGGAAGAACCGGGTCTTGCGGATCATGCGTGAGAACGGGCTCCTGGTGCCGACCCGGTGGCGAGCGAACCACGGTTGATCAGCGACAGTGAAAACGCCGGTTAACGACATCTCTGAAGGCTGTGCCCGAGTCAAGCCACTTTTGTCTCCCATGGCATGTGCGACCTGACTCACAACTGGCTAGTGTACCATCAGTTCTGGTGGGCTGAGTTTTGGCACACTACGGGTTATCCCTGAACTCCTCGGAGAGACGCTCCTGGCGGTGCAGGCGGCGCAAGAGAAGTCGGCGGAAGAGCTCCTCGATGACCCCCTCAGGGACCGAACCTACCGGCAGGAACTCCCCCACGGGCGAGAAGGCTCCCTCGGTGACCAGGGCATGGATGTGTCGCTACAAAGATTGCGAGACTCCATCCACGCAAACACGTCCAGGGAGGCGTTGCGACGGTCATAGAGCTGTAGCTTGCGGAACCGGTCACAAGCTGGGGATGCGGGTCCCGCCCACGACCGTCTGGGTAAGCGCCGGACCCTCATCCGGTGGCAGAGAGGGTCCGCGTCCTTTGCCGCTTGCCTGCAGCCTGGAGTTAAGCTAGAGCAACGCCTCGACCTTGGCCCGAATGATGTTCTCCGGCACCGCACCCAGGCTCTCATCGACCTTCTGGCCTCCACGGAAGAATAGCAGCAGGGGTATGCTCATTACCTGATATTGCATGGCCGTCTGACGGTTCTCGTCAACGTTCAGCTTGCAGAACTTGAGCTTGCTCTCATACTCCTCTGATAGCTTCTCCGCTATCGGCGTGATCATGTGGCAAGGACCACACCAGGGTGCCCAGAAGTCCACCACAACTGGCAAGTCCGATTTCAAAACCTCATGCCCGAAGTTCTTGTCAGTGATATCCTTCACCATTGCTCTCTACTCCTTCTACCAGAGTCCTGCTTCCTGCCCTCACCCCAGCCGTTAGACAACTCAATCAACCTTTGGGACAAGAGTCAAACCATGCTAGGGGAAGTGCCCCTGTCGCCTCACCGTTAGGTGTTCTGAGCACAACCCGATATTCACGCGGGGCACTCCGCTCGGTCTCCTTTCCTGAAGTTGAGTACGTACCCTTTATTGTAATAGTCGTCGTGCATCAGCTCCTCTATCGATTTGCTCTCAAGGACAAAACCCTCGCACTCGATTTCGCGTATGACGGCCTGCAGGTCACTGTGTGCGAGCTCCATCAACGGCTCGTCGTTTTGGCGGTGCTTCGGATAAACCGACAATTGACCCTGTTCCCTGAGAACCCTCCTGATTTCTGCATAGATCCTTTTCCTGCCACTCTGGTCCGCGAAATGGATAACATCATAACATAGGGCGATGTCGATGGAATCACTCGGGAGATCGACTGGGGAATCGCTATGGATTACCACTACATTGCTAATGCCGTATTCATCAAGCAGCTGCCGCAATTCGACGACCAGCCGGTCATCCCTTTCGACCGCATAGACCTTGCCACGCCGCCCAACGACCTTTGCGGCAGGGAGTGCATAGTGCCCCTCGCCGGAACCGAAATCCAGGAGCTCTTGCCCTTCCTTGGCACCAATCTGTCGTAGGAACCTGGGTCCGTCTCTTTCCACCCACCTTTTTACATCAGCATTCATGGTTCTGGCCCAAATCGAGTTTACCTCCTGTGCGTACCGAGAATTCCATCGTCCCACATCTCTTGGGCTTACTTGGGGGCGGCTACGGCCCAAATCGACCTCTCAGGATCCCACTTGCCTTCTGGGAAGCCGCTCCGCGATCCTCTCGGATCATGATCCCGGTCAACAGTCGATCAGCCTCAGGATACCAGTGCCATGGCTTGGCTTGCCACTCTGTTCAGCGCCCTCAGCGGGACCTTCCGATCCCGAGCATCGCTCCAGATCGACAACCTTGCGCTCCGGCATCAGTTGGCCGTGCTTCGCCGAACCCGCCGTCGGCTCCGCGTCCGCCCCAGCGACCGGATTTTCTGGTCCTGGCTGTCCCGGGTGTGGTCGGGCTGACGAGGGGCACTGGTGATCGTCCGGCCCGAGACCGTCCTCGCCTGGCGCCGACGGAAGTTCCGGAAGTATTGGAGGAAGCTGAGTGGGGCAGGGAAACCCGGCCGCCCCGCTGTCCCGAGAGAAGTCCGCGATCTCATCCGGCGCATGTCGGCAGCGAATCCGCTCTGGGCTGCACCCCGCATCGTTGGTGAGCTTCGGATGATCGGCAGTGTCCGAAGAGAGTGTTTGGATCACATCATCGTTCTCAACGAACGGCACCTGCGGAGGATCCTGGCCAGCTACTTTCGCTATTACCACAGATGGCGCTGCCATCAATCGCTCGAGATGGACTGCCCGGATCCTCGTCCAGTCCATTCCATCGATCAAAGTCGGGTCGTCGAGATTGAGCACCTCGGCAGCCTCCACCATCATCACGAGCGCGTCGCCGCCTGACGCTGCCGCAGCCTGCCTCTCTCGCGGTCACCAACACAGCCCCACTGCGCCCGAGCCTGGTTTGCCGAGATTCAGATCACCGCGCCCATCGCTCACACCATCGACGGGCAAACATGCGGTCTCACCGGTCACCAATGAGCGCAGGACGCCCGCGCTCCTCTCGCCATCAAGCGCGCAGATGGAATAATCGGGACGGACAGGAGCAAGGGAAAGGAACGGATCCTTCAGAGGAAGCAAGACCTCTCTCATGACCGTCCGTTTCGCACGGGGGGGTTGTGGCCGCGCGCCCACGTGAGCTGCCTTCGGGCGATTCGCCTCGCTTCGACTCGTGCGAAGCCGACCTGTCTGAGCATCTCGCGCACCTCGCCCGTCGTGTAGTAGTCCTCGTTCCACAGGCGCTGGGCGAGCGACCCCCGCGGAAAGTCCACGATCAGAATCGTGCCTCCCGGTCGCAGGATCCGCATCGCCTCCCGGAGCACGGCCATCGGCGCGGCGAGCTCGTGCAGCGCCCAGACCGAAACGACCGCGTCGACCGTGGCATCGGCAAGGAAATCGAGCGCGCGGGCATCCGTTTTGATGCATCGAGGCCGCCGTCCTTTCGCTGAAAGCGCGGGGAACACGGCGTCCACGATATCCACTCCGATCACCTCGCGCCTTTGGACTTCGGCCAGCAGGCCGGCCAGATCGCAATCCCCACAGCCGACGTCAACAATGCGCCGCGCCGAGCGCAGCTCCCTGGCAACCCGCCGGTGCAGGTGATCCTTGTTCTTCTCGTAGAAATCGTCCGCGATCTTCATGATGGTTCCTTTCGGTTCTTCACGCCCTGCTTGCGTTCGGGCACGAGCCTCATGTAGATCGACTTCAGGGATCTCGATAGAAGGGCATTCGGTTTCAACGGTGGGACGTTCCAGGCCAAGGTGCCATCAGTCCGTTTGAACGCGTCGCTACACTATCCTCAGAACTCCTTGTAGACGCGGGCCAGGGGATGGCCGGGGGCCGCTAGCTCCAGGTCGTTGAAGTAGCCGAAGGGGGTCTCGACCACCTCGTACCCAGCATCCTCGAGCCTTCGGCGGGCATTCCCCAGCAGCTCGCGTGTGAAGTCGGGATCGGCTTTCTCCTCGGCCAGGTGGGCGAAGGTATGCAGCACGACTCGCCGGGTATCCCATTTGCCTGCCAGCCACTTGACGTTTTTCACCAGCTTCGTCTCCACCTTGCCGGCACGCTCCGTGTCCTTGGGCTCGATGTGAACGAAGGCAGAAACCGCCCCGGTGACCTCGCCAGGAAGGGCGTCCTCGACCTCCGGCAGGGTCTTGCGGGTAGGCTTCCAGGCCATCCGCTCGCAGTACCAGAACAACACGCGCATGTGTACCTCCACTGAACTTCCCCAAGCCCACAACTACGCCAGAGGAGTCTGCCAGTCAAGACCACCCCGTAGTCCGCGGAAGCTCCAGGGTGGCGGATCCCCATGAGCGACATGGGAATGGCCCGAAAGGCCAGCAGGCCAAGCTCGCAGGCACGGGTTGGACCAAGCCGCGAGGTGGTGGCCTGCCCCTGGAAAGCCGCGCGCCGCAAGCGCCGCCTGGCTCAGTTGCGCCGTCTCGCCACGAACCCACCGCCTCGCGAAGTCGTCGTCTATGCCGATGAGATCGACATCCACCTCAATCCCAAGATCGGTCCCGATTGGGCCTGCACCATCCACGTCATCCTCGACAACTGCGTCATTCACAAGAGCCGGGTCTTTCAGCTCGCCCTGGCCCGTTTCCCTCGGATCCGCTTGCACTTCCTGCCACCCTACTGCCCCGACGCCAACAAGATCGAACGCCAGTGGCAGGATCTGCATGCCAACGTCACGCGCAATCACACTCATCGCACGATCCGACAGCTCATAAACGCCGTCCGTCGCTATCTTGATACCCACTACCTGTCCTTCTGCGGAGCATCTTATGGATCATACCCTCCCCACCATCAAGGTCGTGCGCCGGCACGGCTTCTGTGGAATGGTATTCGGCTGCATCACCTTCGGCGCGCTCCTGCCGCCGTTGGCGCCCGTGGCATTCCATCTAAACCTCTCCTTGCTCCTGCCCGTTTTCTTCCTGATGGGCTTAGGCCTACGCGCGCACAGGATCGGTTTCGAAGGCCTGTTCCTAGAACTCACGAATGATGGCAATCGGTCGCTCTACAAGGGAATCGTCGGGGCCGCGAGCTTCTCGGTGGTGATGTTTCCCCTGCTGGCTGGCGGGCTGATCAACGTCCTCGGCTTCACACCCATCTTCGCCGGCAGCTCACTCCTCGTCGCGAGCGCCTATCTGCCCCTACGCGCACTGAGGCTTGCTTTTCCCACCCCGCCGGTGCCAATAATCCCCTCGACGGGCAGGCAGCTCGCCGGCGCGACGGTGGTGCGCTTCTCGCGCCAGCCTACGCCAGGCACAGCGCACCAGGAGCCTCAGGGGGCCAATGAGAGTGCCCCCATAGGTGACAGGGACAACCATGAAGTGAAAGCCACCATGGCCAACAAGCAATCCACGATCGATCAAGCCCTTTCTGCCGCGCGGCAGGTCAAGCACCCGGCCATCAACCAAACCCTCGTCGATTTGGGCATTGCAAGAACCATGACGGTCGAGGGCGACACGGTCCACGTTTTCTTTGCCCTTCTCTTCCGCGTCATACCGATTCGAGACCAACTCATTGCCTCAATCAGCGACCTGTTCGACACGGCAGGAATCGAGAGTCGCACCGAGACGTAAGTCATAGCGGACGCCGAACGCGCGAGCCTTCTCGCCATAGAGGCGGCAGCCCGGAGGGGCCTGTAGCAAGGAGGAGCATCGTTGCCGCCGGAAACCCGTTTCGATCCGGACGCAAGGCTCTCGCTGCGTCCCACCGGCCTCATTCGCACACCTTACCTGTGCCAGGCCCCGTGCCAACCGGTGCCTGATGCCACAGGTGACTTCCGCTTTCATCCTCGATCCGCGTTACCGCCATGGACAGCAATGGTTCGAGATCTTCCAGCATCTCTATCTCTTCCACTACCTTCACCAGTAGCAGCAGAGATCACGGATCTTGGTGACCCCGCCGTGGGTGTGCGCGGCAACGAGATCAGAACCTCTGGTCTCGACGCATTCGATGGTACGCCGTTAGTGGATCTCGAGCTGCATGTCGAGGCGGTGCATGCGAAGGAGGACGCCCCGTTCAGCTCCCCAGCGCACGCCGCGAGGCGAAGCTTGTCTTGCATCTCACCGGGATACGCACACGCGCGGCAGGCTGGCCCCACGCACCGCGATGACCTCGCCCTCGTTGTCACTGAAGGAGGAACAGGATGGAACCACTCTATCCCGCATCGAAAGTGGAGGTCCACGGCCTAGCGGCGCGCCACTATGATGCCTTGCTCGACGTCCTGACGCTCGGCGGCTACGGGCGGGTTCTCAGGCGAGCCATTGCCATGATGGGCATCGAGAATGGGGAGCACGTGCTGGATCTGGGCGCCGGCACCGGGCGCAATGCCTGCCTGATGCGCGCGTACGCGGGTGCGAGTGGGACGATCACCGCGCTCGAGATTGGCCACGAGATGCGAGCACAGTTCCGCAGGCGTTGCGGCGCCTTCAGCAACGTCATTCTCGATGAACGCCGCATCGATCTCGAGTTACCCTACCGGGCCCAATTCGACAAGGCCCTGCTCTCTTTCGTGATTCACGGCTTTCCCCACGCGGTGCGCATCCGCATCCTGGACAACGTGCGCCACGCCCTCAGGCCGGGCGGAGACCTGTTCATCTTCGACTTCGCTGAGTTCTCGCTGGCGACGATACCGTGGTACGTGCGGATACCGTTCACGACGATCGAGTGTCCGTATGCTTTCGACTACATCGCTCGCGACTGGAAAGCAATCCTGGCGGATGGGGGCTTTTCATCGTGCGTGGAGGATTTCTTCTTCCACGGGTATGTCCGCTTGCTGAGGGCGCAAAGGTAACGGCACCGGTGGCTCAAGATCGGTCTGGCTTGCCAACGGTCAAGAGACGCACACACCGAATACGGGGCAGGACGCTGCGCACGATGGTATTACCCCAGTGCGGCAACGCTGTCAGTCGTATGCCAGGCGCACTTCTTCGTCTTCTAGAACATGCTGGATCCGCTCTTGCCATTCGGCTGACCACCAGGTGCCCAGTTCCTCGTGAGCTACGTAGTAGTTTTGCGGGATGGGATGCGTCCCGATGACCACTTCCAGTCCGTACTTGGCCGGGATGAATTCACAAAAGGCTTGCAGATGCGGACAGGGCGGGTAGCCAACGACTAGGCCGGTTGCCAGGTGGACGATCTCGGCACCGTTGCCTTTCATTTCAGCGGGTGCGTACTCGATGTTGCCGCCAGGACAACCCCCGCAGGTCGTATAGCCGACCAGCTCTACCTCTTCGCTCTTGTAGAGACTGAAGGCACCCTCCCGTTTCCGCAGAGATCGCAGGCACTTCCCACCTGCGCAGGCATGATAGCGATTGCAGATAATGATTCCGACCCTTTTCATGGTAGCTCTCCTCCCTCCTCATTCTAAACCATCTCGCACGTTTTCGCAAAGCCCAGCCCCGCGCGTGGACATAGCCTCGGCTGCAAGGTGGCGTGACGCGGCATTGTCGGCAATCACGCAAGCCGATTTGGCCGCCCGGATGACTTCTGCCACGAACTCCTTGTACCAGGATCTACTTGTGTCTGTCTCCGCCCGGAGGGCCTCCTGATCTGCATCGGGCTGCCCGGCCCCGAGCAGGCCATCGGTCCCCGCTGCGGCGGCGGGACTTCCCCCTCCTGCTCGGGTGTGCGCGGGTGATGGAGGCGCGATTCAAAGGCGCACGCGGGGACGCCCTTACAGATCCGCCCGGGGGATTCCGAGGCCCTGTGCGCGAGATCGTGGAGGGACCCCACCCCAAGTCCCAGCCCCATGGTGTTGACGATCCAAAGGTATCAGCGGGGGTTGCCATTACTGCGCAACTCGCTGGGAATCGTGGCCAGATGACGGCACAGACTGCGGCCGGTCCGTACCCCGGTATCCGCCGCGTGGATGCACCAGAGGCACCCCTTGGGGATTCAAGGCAGCAGGGCCGCCATCCGGAAATCTGTCTTTGCGATTATGCACCAATGTGCCTAACGTATGCCCGAATCTTGGACGAGGGAACATGCCTCGACCCAAGAAAACGCGGTCCGCCCACCGTCCATCCCTGTTTTCTGTTCTCAAGACGGCCGGTGTCCGGCGGAGCGAACTCCAAATGCTTGGGCTGGCGCTGGACGAATTCGAGGCGATTCGTCTCGCGGACTACGTTGGACAGGATCATGCGGAATCTCTCCAATGGATGGACATCTCCCGATCGACGTTCTGACATCTCGTGGAGGACGGCAGGCACAAGATCGCCCGATTTCTGCTCTAAGGCAAACAACTGCAGATCGACGCAGGCCACATGCACTTCCAGGGAGATCTGATCCGGTGTCACAACTGCGAGCATATGTGCGATACTGCCTTCGAGACGAAGCTGGATCAACGCCCCCGCTGCGGGTCGAGGAACCTCATCGATCTGGCCGGTGGATATGGCCACGGCAGCTGCTGTTCCCGACACAATCGTCGCCAAAGGAGGTAACGCCCTCCCAGGTGGAAACAGAAGAGGCCTCCCGGGACAGGGATTCTTTGACAGAGCATACCAAGACTCTTGCGGACCGGATCGCGCGAATCAAGCGTGGCAAGTAGATCCGCTTGACAGTCCCTCGATGCGGAAAGGAGGCGTGTCATGCCCGGTGGTCGAGGAATCGGTTCAGGTGGCCGCGGCCTGGGTTCGATCGGTGGAGGTCGAGGTCGAAACAAGGGGGGAGGATTCGGAGCGGGCGGATTCTGCGTGTGTGCCCATTGTGGCAAGAAGATTCCTCACGAGCGCGGCGTCAAGTGCACCAATCTCAGGTGTCCCGATTGCAACCGCCCTATGATTCGCGAGGAATTACTCGCCAGCAAGAAGACGAAAGGAGACAGCGAGTGACCCGGAAGCTCGCCATCCCCAGGCTCGGCCGGAAATCGTGCGCCCCTTTCGGACACTGCAAGGGTCCGCCATCCTGCAGGTCGATGACGGATCCATCACGAACGAGTCGTACGTGACCCCACCGGCTCGCCAGCCGGGTACCGCCCCGAGGTTCCGAGCGGAACACGGAGTGACCATCGTCAGCGCCGGAGGGATGGGCGCCAGAGCACGTTGAAAGCATTCTGGGGGGGGGGCATGGAATCTTTGCGCGTTGCAGCGGCAACGGATGATGGGCGGCGTTTCATGGGCCGGCACTTCGGTGATGCCCAGTTCTATGAGGTATTCGAACTGTCCCCTTCTGGCTTCACAGGTGTGTGCCGGATCATGAACAACGTGGATGAACGGGAGGCACACGCTGCCCCGAAAAAGGCGCGGGGGATCGCAGGAATTCTTGCGGTGCAGGGTGTCCAAGTGGCAGCTGCCAAGGTCTTCGGCCCGAACATCAAGCGCATCCAGAAACAGTTTGTCTGTGTGCTCGTCAGCCACGACGAGATCCACAGCGCGCTCCATGTGATGGTGCGACGCTTTCCGGAAATCCTCGCTGAACTGGATCGAGGCGAGGGAAGGGGTGTGCTGGACTGGCGGCGGCTGATTGTGGAGTGATCATGCAGGATGTCATCAGTCGCACGTTGAGCATCTCCGGCTTCGTCTTCGTGATGTTGCTGGTGATCGAATACGTGAATGTCCTGACCCGAGGCGCTTGGCAACAGCGCTTGGCACGGAATCGATGGGGGCAGTATGGGGTTGCCGCGCTCCTCGGCGCCACTCCGGGGTGTCTGGGGGCGTTCATGGTGGTTGGGATGTACTCTCACCGGATGCTCTCGGTGGGGGCAGTGGTCACAGCGATGATTGCCACCAGCGGCGACGAGGCGTTTGTCATGTTCGCTATGGTGCCCGGGAAGGCGGCGCTGCTGAGCTTGGTACTGCTGGTCATCGGCATCGTTGCCGGAGTTCTCACCGATGTTTTCGCTGACAGACGGAACGACGAGTGCCCGGGCCTCGTACTGCACGATGAGGGGCAGTGCGGGTGTTTCCACCACGGACAGATTCTGCGGCAGCTCCGCGAGATGTCTCCCATCCGAGGGGCGTTGCTGGTGGGTCTGATGGTGCTCGTCGTCGCGGTGATCAGCGGCCTAATTGGGCCGGCCGAATGGAACTGGGTCCGCGTGACGATCCTGACCGCGACACTCGTTTCCCTGTTGATCGTCAGCTCCGTGCCGGAACACTTCCTGAAGGACCACTTGTGGCACCACGTGGCGCGACAACATCTGCCACGGATCCTCGCCTGGACATTCGGGGCCCTCGTGCTCATGCACGTGTTGACCGAGTATCTGCATCTGGAAGGGCTCATTCGCGAGAACGCGTGGATCGTGCTGTTGATCGCCTGCCTGGTGGGGATGATCCCGGAGTCGGGACCACACCTGGTCTTCTTGACCCTCTACGTTGAGGGAACCGTGCCGCTGAGTATTCTGTTGGCCAGTTCGATCGTGCAGGACGGCCATGGCATGCTGCCCATGCTGGCGCACTCGAGACGGACGTTCCTGGAGGTAAAGCTGGTCAACCTGGCCGTCGGCTTGGTGGTCGGCGCAATCGGGCTTTTCCTGGAGTTCTAGGCAGCGCCTGGACCTGGTCGGGTCGAGGACTGGCTCGGCGGCCCGCGGGCCTCCAGCTGCGCTCGGCGGTTTGCCCTCCCCTCCTCTCGCCCCCCGAGACGGTGAGGAGCGTCAACCGCTGGAGCCTTAAGAACGGAGAGCGCGGAGAACTCGTGGCGGTTGGGCGAGGAACCGGCCACCAGGCGGCACCGGCATCGAATCGAGGGCCCTGAGCAGAGAACCCGACTCGCGCCGCATCCTCGCAAATCTCTCCCCCCGTGCGGGATATGGCCGCGCCCGCCAGCCACCGCCAGCGGACCTTCCGTCAACCACCCCAGCGTCCAGCCACCCCACCACCTCCTCTCGCCTCCCCGAGACGAGGTGGGTACAACTGTTCTCTGTTCTCGCAGCGCGGCAGGCCAGAGCAGGCGCGCTTGGGCCGGGCACCCTGCCGCTCTTCCATCCACATTACGCCATTAGCAGAAGGCGGATGGAATCCCCGGCCAGAACAGCCTAATGAGGTTCCCAGAGTCCACAGTCCGGGGACCCTATCGACCCAGCACAATCCTACCGGTCTCTTCCCAATCGTTGACGCGGAGGCGTACGAAGTACACGCCCGCTGGCACTCTGGCCCCACGAGAGCTCGTCCCGTCCCAATAAGCCGTGTGGCGACCTTGTGTTCTTTCACTGTTCACCAATACCGCGAGTTCACGGCCTGTGACGTCGAATACAATCAATTGAACTTGTCCCGCAGCGGTCAGTGTGTAATCAAGTCTTATGGAGCTACCAAAGGGATTCGGCGCTCCAGGCCCCAGTATCAAGTGCGCAGGTGCAACCTCGGCCGTGATCCCGGAAGGCACTGGTGTCCTCACGTCGGCTTCGGTAATCGCGTTATCCGGAAGCGAGAACCAGGGCGAGCGCGGGAAGAATGGGGAATCGCTCACCGTCCGAAGTCGCCAGTGATGCAGGCTGTTACCGAGGAGACCGGTGACGACTTCTTCAAGGGCCACAGCGCTCCCACCACCCGACGGCATGCCCGTATCGAACACAGAGCCAGTTATTAGTCCCATCCCATCGAACGGTGTCCCAGCCGGCTTGACCTCATATTGTAGGCAGACCCTACCCCGCCCTGCCGGCGTGCGGCCGAGGGCCTTCATTCGGAACCCGGCGCCGCTATCGGAGAGGCCGAGAACGGCGATTGGAGCATAATTGTCCTTGCGGGCTTGGCGCGGGATGCGGTCGAGACCATCGCCTCCATTGCCATAGTATACAGAGGCCTGCCCCTCGTAAGTCTCGCTGTTGCTGTAGCGATGAGCGCCGATAATCACATCCGAGTAGCCGTCGCCATTGACGTCTCCGGCCATGCCGACGGACTCGCCAAGCTCAGAGTAGTCTAGATCGCTCTCCACCGTCCAAGTCGCGTCCCCTGCAATGCCTCCAGGTGATCCACGGTAGACATACGCCCTCCCCTCCAAGGTCTCGCCATTATCGTAGTGATAGGCACCGATGACGATATCCGAGTAGCCGTCCCCGTTCACGTCCCCGGCCGTCCCCACGGAAATACCTAGGCGAGCGTCCTCCTGATCGCCTGTTACCGTCCAGGCAGCAGAACCTGACAGCCCCCCCCCAGACGAGCCGTGGTACACGTATGCCCTTCCAGCGTCTACAAAGGGAATCCCGTATCTGTAGGCACCGATGATGACGTCCGCGTAGCCGTCCCCATTCACGTCCCCGGCCGTCCCCACGGAGCGGCCAAAGTATGAGTTGTCGAACATCGACACCTTCGTCCACGCGGGGTCCGCCTCTAGGCCTTCAGTGGAGCCGTGGTACACATACGCTTTCCCCTCGTTGGGATGGCTCAAATCGTAGGAAGATGCGCCGACGATGACGTCCGAGTAGCCGTCCCCGTTCACATCCCCGGCCGTCCCCACGGACACGCCAAAAGCAGCATCGTCCTGATCGCTTTCCGCCGTCCAGATAGCGCTTGTTGCGAGACCAGCGGACGACCCATGATAGACAAACGCCCGGCCTTCATCCGACTGGCCATTGTCATAGCGCGAGGCTCCAACGATGACATCCGAGTAGCCATCCCCGTTCACATCGCCGGCCGTCCCCACGGAGGAGCCGAAGCTGCCGTCTTCCTGGTCACCTTCCGCCGTCCAGGCCGCGTTCGTCGCGAGACCGGCGGACGACCCTTGGTAGACAAACGCCTCCCCTTCATCCAACTGGCCGTTGTCATAGCGCGAGGCTCCAACGATGACGTCCGCGTAGCCGTCTCCGTTCACATCCCCAGCCGTCCCGACGGAACTACCGAAGTAGGCGCGTTCCTGATTGCTCTCCACCGCCCAGGCCGCACTTACCGCCAGACCTCCAGGTGATCCATGGTAGACATATGCCCGCCCCTCGCTGGTCTGGCCACCGTCATAGATGGGTGCGCCGACGATGACGTCCGAGTAACCGTCCCCATTCACATCGCCGGCCGTCCCGACGGAACTGCCGAAGAGGGTGAACTCCTGATTGCTCTCCACGGCCCACGCCGCAGACGCTTCCAGACCACCGCCACATCCGTGGAAAACATACGCCTGCCCTTCGTCCTCTTGGCCGTTGTCATAATAGGAGGCGCCAACAATCACATCTGAGTACCCATCCCCGTTTACGTCTCCGGCCGTCCCAACAGACCAACCGAGGTGAGCGTAGTCCTGCGTGCTGCTTCGTGTCCATGTGGCATCAGGTGAGAGACCTTCGGATGATCCCTGATAGACTGCGACCCGTCCAGCGTTGAACGTCCCCCACTGTGGTACCCCGATGGCAATGTCCGCATAGCCGTCTCCGTTCACGTCACCCGCCGTCCCCACGCAATGGCCGAAGTTCGCACCATCCTGGTTCCCCTCCCCGGTCCAGGCGGCGCTGCTCTCCAGGCCCCCGGCCGATCCGTGGTATACAAATACTCGACCCTCGTCATCTTGGCCATTGGAGTAGTCTATGGCTCCTACGACGACATCTGCATAGCCGTCACCGTCTACATCCCCTGCCGTCCCGACCGAGTTGCCGAAGTACGCATTCTGCTGGTTGCTCTCCGCTGTCCACGCCGCGCTCGATGCCAGGCCCCATTGTGATCCGAGATATACATATGCCCGACCTTCCTGCCACTCACCATGATCGTACCCGGATGCCCCAATAATGACATCCGCATAGCCATCGCCGTCTACATCACCGGCCGTTCCAACGGCACGACCGAAGCCTGCGGAAGCTTGATTGCTTTCGGCAGTCCAGGCTTCATTTGTGTCAAGCCCCTCGGAGGAGCCGTGGTACACATAGACGCGTCCTTCATCGTCGTAATCATTGTCGTAGCCGGGGGCCCCCACAATGACATCCGCGTAGCCATCACCATTCACGTCCCCAGCCGTCCCGACCGAGGACCCGAAGCGGGCCTCGTCCTGATCGCCGTTGTCCGTCCAGGCAGCCGATACTTCGAGTCCTCCGGAGGACCCGTGGTAGACATACGCCCGCCCGTAGTATTGCCATATCCCTCCAGTGTCATAGTATTTGGCGCCAACAATGACGTCCGCGTAGCCATCCCCATTTACATCTCCGGCGGTTCCAACAGACGAACCGAAGTGTGACCCCGATTCGTTGGACTCTGCTGTCCAGGCCGCGCTTGATACAAGCCCTCCGGACGTTCCGTGGTAGACATACGCTCGACCCTCGTCGACCTCGCCGCCATCGTAGGAATCTGCGCCGACGATGACATCCGAATAGCCGTCCCCGTTGACATCGCCCGCCGTGGCGACCGACCAGCCGAAGCGGGCGAATGCCTGATCGCTTTCTGCGGTCCAAGATGGCGATGTGAGGAGGGGATCGACAACCAGGGGGTACTGCGCCCCCGTGTCCTCGATTACCAGCGTCAATGTGCCACCTTCCAGGGTGATTCGCGAGGGCAGCTCGGCTCCTCGTGCATCCTCCACATGCACCGCACCATATCGCAGCAACCGCACTCCCTGTTCGTCCAGGAAATCAATTGCACGCCCTTCCGCTTGCATCTCTGCCCTGAGATTCCCGCCCCACTCGCCGCGGATCCAGAGCTCACCACTGCCCTCCGGGCGCTCCGTTACCGTGAATCCCTGCTCAAGCCCCTCCTCCCCGTTCTCATACCACTCTGTCAGCCCCCGACGTGCGTACGTCACGCGAGAGCCATCAGACACGGGTCCTGACTCCGGCATCACGGCCGCCGCCAAGTTCCCGGGGCGGCCCCAGTGACTCGTTCGCCAAGAAAACCGCCAGGATGATTGTTCGCCTCTTATCCTGGGAACTACCTCGATCCCACCTTCTCGGAAGTAGGTCCTCAGGTTGTTCGCTCGATTCGGAGCCTGAAGTCCCCCTGCAGCTACAGAGGCGTTGTATTCCTCTTCCTGGATCTGGTCACAGACTGTTTGCCACCAGCGCTCGTCGGCTTCTGCATTCGGCAGGACCTGCCCCACGGCGAGCTCCGCCTGCACTGACTCGTCCATTCTCTCGCTACCCACTACGGACTCGACTGAGTCCGGGGATTTGCAGGGGACTATCTGCCTGGATTCACTTTGTGCTGTGGAGAGAAGTAGGACGATCACAGCGAGCAGAAGGACAATGTTGACCACTTTCATGATTGCATCCTCCATTTGTCTCTCGGAGAACTCGGGCCCCGCCGAACCAGCGACCGTGACTAGACCCCACTTTTCGTACCACGTTCTATATCAAACCGCCTGCGCCGGCCAATCAGACACCGGCGTGTCTCCCAGCGATCCAGCCTGCGCTGCAAAGCCCCTAACGAACTACCGCCACCGTGCCTGCGATGTCTTCTTCCCCAGCCTTCATCCTCACGAAGCACACCCCTGGCACCTTTCTCCGCCCGCGTACGTCCACGCTCCATCTGTCGCCCATCCGCCGGATATCGTGACGCCCTTAGTACGGAATCCGCCCCCCCCCCGCCTACCAAGACATGACACCCAGATTCGGTCTTGAGGAGCCTCCCTCGCACGCAATCACGCACGAAGTCGCGTTGCCTGACTGGCAGCGCACCACGATGACCGTGCCGAGGAAATCAACGTCGCGGATGCCGTCTCCGACGAATGTCCCGTCGGCGAGAAGCACCGTGTCCCCTGTCGCCGCTGTACCAACGGCATCTTGAATCGTCGGGAAGTCCCCGGTGCCATCGGGTCGAACAAGGTGAGCGGTCGGGCGGGCGGCTGAGGGAAGGACAGACAAAAGCAATACGCATACGAAAAAGCGCCACATGCATCCCCCCTTAGCTCAGGTCGTCGGCGTCACGATCTAGGGCCTTGCGGCGGCGCAAGTGTATCGCATTGTGGACGGGGCATCTAGGGCAAATCTGGCGAGTAGATTGAGGCAAGAGGCCCGGGCAGGCCCTGTGCCGGACTGCCGCCGTCCCCGCTCACCCCTCACCGCCTGTCGGCAGCATGGTACGGTGCTATACTGATGGAGGTTGGGCGATCGCTCGTCGTGAGGACCGCGCCATGAGCCGACATGCACTCCTGTTCCTGCTGCTGGCCGCTTCTGCCTGCGCTGCCGGAGCCGAAACGTACCTCGTCCTCCCCGATGGCACCGGCGACTTCCCCACAATCCAGGCTGCCATTGATGCTGCCTTGGATGGGGACGAGATCCTCCTCGCCGACGGGACCTTCACCGGCGACGGCAATCGGGACCTGACGGGTCAATCCCAAAGCTAGTTGAAACGCCGAACGGCTC
>JAGMBO010000072.1 GCA_023129715.1 Candidatus Eiseniibacteriota bacterium
GGGATCAGTTGCCGGCCAGCCAGCGTGACTCCCTGCCCGTTGTTCTTCCCGCTCCGAGTTCACAAACCGTCTAGCTCGGCCCCCAATGCAGGGAAGCCTGTCAACCGCTCGGGCCCTGCCCTCCGCCAACTGCGCTCACCACTAGCCGTGACAGTGCCCCCTCTCGGCTCCCCGAGATGGATGGCTCGCAAACCGCTCTCCGCTGTCGCGCTTGCTTGCCGGCCATTCCAACCAATTGCCTTGCTTCTCCTTAGGGTTATCGGTCAGCGCGCGCGGATCGGATTGGCAACCTGCACCATCGATATGAGGGGATCGCGGTCCAAGGCAGCGTCGGCTCGCACCTCAAGCCTCCATCCGTCCGGGCGGCTGTGTCGTGGTCATCGACACCGCCCGGCCAACCGGACTGTCCAAGGCCTGAAACAACACATCCAAGCTCAGTATCGGGCAGGAGCTCTTCCGGTACGAGGCACTCCTGCGATGGCAGCGAGGACGCCAGAGACTTGGTCGGGGCAGCTTCTCCGTCGGCTGCTAGGCCCCCGCGTGGATGGAGAAACGCGGCCTGAAAGATGTGGATGCGCGGCAGAACGAGAGGGTGCACTGGCTGGCTCCTCCCCATTCCTGCCCGGCTCAGCAGACGGAACTGCGGAGCATGCAGGAACGCGCCCAGTCCGCCGGGAGTTGGCTCTGGTGTGTCTGGGGATTCAAGTGAATCCTGGCGTATGGAGCTGTCAGTCCTGACGACCGCATCGCCGCGTGCTTCCTGGAGAGGTGCCGCCGCCGGCACACCTCTATCGCGAGGGGAGAGATGTCGATCCCGGTGACCGCACGCCCTTTCTGCTGCAGGTAGAGCATGGATCTCCCAGCACCACAGCCAACATCGAGAATCCGACCACGGACGCGACTGATCGCCTCACGCTCGTGCGGCGTCTACTCATCGTAATCATTGAAATACATTGTCGTGTGGCCGATCACCGCGATGGTGCTATGCGGGCGTCTACGACGGCAGATGCGAATGGTTCTGCGGGGCTGTGCGAGCAGCGCGCTGTGGACTCGCTGGAGGGCAATGCGGCGACACAGTCGAGCGCGATTCATCAGCGCCTGGTCGCCGCCCGTGATCAGATGTCGGGATGGAACGATGTCTTCGCGTCGAGGCTGAGCACAAACTCCGCCATCAGCTTGGCCGCGTTGTCGAGATCATCCAGGTGGATGATTTCGGCCGGCGTGTGCATGTAGCGGTTCGGCACGCTGATCAGCCCGGTTGCCACACCGGTCCGCGAGGGCGCGATCACGTCGGCGTCGGTTCCCGTATGGCTCGCCGCCGCACATCGCTGGAACGGGATCTTCCACTTGCGGGCGACCTGGCGCAGGCGCCGCTCGACCAGCGGATTGATCGCCGAGCCGATAGCGATCTCGGGCCCCTTGCCGAGCTGCACGTCACCGAAGCGCTCCTTGGAGATGCCGGGCGTGTCGGTGCCGTTGGTCACGTCCGTCGCCACCGCCACGTCCGGCTCCAGGTTGAAGGCCTGCAGCCGCGCGCCCCAGATACCGCACTCCTCCTGCACGGTGGAAACGCCGTAGACGGCCGCCTTCAGCTTCCGCCGGCTCAGGAGGCGCAAGGCCTCGGCCACGACCACTCCGCCCATCTTGTCATCAAGGCCGCGCGCCATGACGAAGCCGTTCTGCAACTCCTGGTAATGACTATCGAAGGTGATCGTGTCGCCGACCGAGACATACTTCCCCGCATCCTTGCGGTTCTTCGCGCCGATGTCGATCCAGTGGTCCTTGATCCTCAGCTTGTCCTTGTCATCTTTCTGTTGCATGTGAATGGCGCGCCGACCGACAGCGCCCTTGACGACGCCCTTGTCGGTATGGATGTTGACGCGCATGGCGGGCAGGATCATCGGGTCGATGCCGCCGATGGGACGGAAGTAGATGAAGCCCTCCTTGTTGATGTAGCTGACCATGAAACCGACTTCGTCGCAGTGGCCGGCCAGCATGACGCGCGGCGAGCCCCCCGCATTCAGCACGGCCACGGTGTTGCCGTAGATATCGCTCTTCACTTCGTCGACGAAGGGCTCGACGTAGCGCTTCCAGATCTTCTGCGCTGGGGCTTCGAAGCCGGACGGACTGGGTGTGTTGACGAATTCTTCCAGAAAGGCCTTGGCTTGCCTGTTCACGATGACCTCCGGTTGGGACGGCGGCGCAACCGCCGGATCGTGCGGCAGGGTCGGTGGGCGATCCCGCTGGCAGCGGACCCGTGTCAGCCGCGCATGTCGGCCAAGTAACGCAACGCAGCATAATGGGCGACCCCGTTGAAGGCAATTCCCAATCTCCCCGAGATGACGTGGGATCATGTCTCCTGGTGTTCCTCGATGCCGTGCGGGTGGAGTATTCCGGCGTGGCGGAATAGTCGGCATCGGCGATGATCGGCACCCGGGTTCGACAGGCTGCTCGGTGATTGAACGGTTGGCCCTTAGGCGAGCCCCCGCACACGGAGACCGGTCAGTCGACGTAGACGAGTCGGCGGGCAAGGGTCTGGCCGGCGACCGAGAGGCGGGCGAAGTAGAGGCCGCGGCTGACGGGCTCTCCGCGCTCATTGCATCCCATCCATACCAGCCTGCCTTCTCGATCCGGTGCATGGCGATCGAGAAGCGTGCGCACCAGTCTTCCGCTTGCATCCAGGATCGCGATGCGCAGTGGCCCCGGGGATGCGAGTCGATACTCAAGCGCGACCTCCCCCGAGGCCGGGTTCGGGGCAACCAGCAGCCGCACGCGCGGATCTCGCCCGGAGGGCTCAGCGAGGCCCATGGCTGGACAAGGGTTCGGGTCGCAGCTACTCAACTCGTCGGCCCACATCCCACCCGCGGCGATACAGTCATCCTCGAGTAGCAACGAGCAGTCATCCCCGATGCAGCAGACCGCCGGCTGGGGACAGGGATTCGGGGAGCAGTCTTCGAGGAAATGCAGGAACGTTCCGCCCAGACCGGAGCATTCATTGGCCTGGACCACGAGACAGCCTCCATCCGCGAAGCAACAGGATCCTTGGGCGGGGCAGTCCGGGGAGATCACGACCACCGCGTCGCGGGAAGAGTCGGGAATCGGGAACCCGGCACGGTAGAACTCGATGTAGTCGAAGGTGACCGGCGTGGCCTGAGTTGCAGCCGAGGCCTCGAAGGTAATCGATGAGAGCGCTCCCGGACCGGTGACCGTGTCGCCGCCGCAGATCGCCACGTGGGAGAAGAACACGGTGGAGTCGCCGATCTCGGGCCGCCACCAGGTGTTGTGGCAGAGATCGACTATCAGCGATTCCTCCTGTACGGAGAGAAAAGTCAGCGCGGCCGGGTCGAAGCGAACAACGGCTTCATAGCCGTCGAAGCCACTGCCGGCCTCGTCGATCCAGAGGTAGAGCGTGAAGTTCGCACTGGGCCCCACACACAGCGTGTCGGGGTGGAGCGACACCGAGATGTCCCCTGCGGCGGGAGGGCAGAGGAGTAAGATAAGCGACACCGCCACGGGCAGCGCCCTGGATAGAACGAGTCCATCGAAAAGACAACTGCGCCGCGTGGCATCGTGGGCTGTTATCCCGCTCACTCCGCGCCTCCCAGACATCTGTGGCCGCAGGCCGAACAGCCGCGTCCAAATGACCGGGCCGGGGCGGCAGCTCTAGGCGCTGCCCGCCCCCGACTCACGGCAGCCCGGGTCAGTTCGCGACGATCATCTTGCGAGTGATCGTCCTCGCCTGTGTCTCCAGCCGGCAGAAGTAGAGCCCGGCACCGACCGGTTCACCCCGGTCGTCACAGCGGTCCCAGCGCACCGCGTGCATTCCCGCCGGCCACTCACCCGTCGCCAGCGTCCGCACCATCCGGCCGCCCACATCGTAGACCACCAGCTGCACCCGGCCCGTCTCCGGCAAGCCAAACGCGATCTCCGCCCCTCCCCGCATCGGGTTCGGACGGCTTCCCTGCAAACACACCTCGCTCGGCAGCACCGCCTCGGGATCGACCACCACGTCGCTCGGCGCGAGGAACAAGTCCTCGTTCCACGAATTACGCGCCGTCGCCTCCTCGAGCTTCAGCACCACCGCACCCGCGCGCTCACAACGGAACCGCAGCTGCACCAGCTCGCCCGAGTGGCCGAAGGTCATCCCGTGCCCCAGTACCGCCGCGTTCACATCCGGCTTCCCTTGCGTTTCCATCACCCGGAAGAATACCTCTTCCGCATCCTCCACCAACGCACCCGCGTTCGACCCCAAGTAGCTGATCACAGCCTCGTCGTAGTCGACCACGAACCGCGTCCCCTGGACGATGCCTAGCTCGTCCTCCAGAACCACATGCACCACGAACTCACTGCCGACCGACAGCTCATCCGGAACCCGCAGCTCCAGCGCCACCGGCCCAGTCCGCGGCACATCCGGCAACCCAAACGGACCCTTCAGCGTCGGCCCCACCTCACCGTAGTTCAGCGCGAAGATCATGAGATCATCGAAGTCCACAGCGCCGTCCGGCTGCGGGATCCCCAGCCCGCTGTAGTCGTGGGTCGGACCGACGTCACACTCGGCATCTGACAGGGGGTCGGCGCGGTAGGTCCCCGAGAGCGCGCTGATGTCAGCCGTCCCCACGTACCCGTCGTAGGCAAGGTGCGGACGCACATCGCCCAGCCAGTAGTTCGTCGAGCGCGCCTCGTTGCCGTCACTCGCCTCCGGTCCGCTGTAGTGCAGTACGATGTCGTAGATGAACGCTCCGTAGTAGTAGATGTCACGGGCCACGATCGAGTGTGTCGCACTCGTCCCCGCACTCGTCTCGTCATACGCCTCGCTGCCTGCTCCCTCGTTCTGGGGATAGGCAGGCTCGCCTCCAGTGTATTCCGGGTAGTCTCCCCATGCGTTCCATCGGACCGTGACCCCGTAGAAGTTCGTATCATGCCCCGTCGGGTTGTCCCAGCTCAGCTCCGCCTTCTGGTGGCCCGGCGCGGCCGTCAGACCCGTCAGCGGCGTCGGGACCGTGTTGTCCGACGTGATCACGTCACTGTCCGGTGTCGCCGGGTTCCCCATCGGGTCCGTCGCCGAGACCGTCACCGTCACGGTCCCGTCCGGCGTCGGGCAGTCCACGCTCACGATCGCGTCCGTCCAGGTCGCCAATCCGGTCCCCGAATCGTAGCTGTTCGGAGGGACCGCCGCACCAGCGCCGAGACCGACCAGGTTTGCTCTGATGTTCGGGATCCCGAACGTCGGGTCGTCGTCGATCACCGTCGCCGTGACCTTCGCCGCATCGGTGTCTTTGATGAACTCGTTCGTGTGCGTCAGCGTCACATTCTCGATTGCCACGCCCGCTATCGTCGGCACAGCCACGTCCACCTGGATCTCGCCGTCATCCTCATAGAACCCGCTCAGCGGCTGGTTGTTCTTATCTCGTACCGCCAGCACCGTCACATTCACCGGGCTCGTTCCCACGGCCAACCCCGTGAACGTCACCGTGAACAGGTCCCCGGGACCCGTCGCTCCGTCGATGTCGCCCAGGAGCACGCAGTCCACCGTCAGCTCGTTCGTCCCCGAGCTGGTCACATAGAACTGCGTCGCGTCAATGCCCGAGAGCAACGCACCCTGGCTCACGGCACCCGCATTCGTGCTCACCACCGCCCCGGCCCAGCTGAACTTGACCGAGTAGCCGTAGAGCAGGCCGCTGCCGCCGCCTAAGTACCGTACCGTCACATCCCCGCCCGGACTCGCCGCCGTCAGCAACAGCGGATCCGGCAGGCACACGATGTTCTCGCCACCCGTCTTCCCGATCCATGGATCGTAGTCGACGTAGGTGCTGATCTCGTCGCCGGAACCGGGACCGACACCGCCCGGCCCAGTAGCATCGCCCCACCAACAGTGCTTCGCATCCACGGTGACCGTCGAGTAGTTATGACAGCCATCGCCGGCATTGTCGTAGATCGCATTCCACTCGAGCACGATCCCGGAAGCCGCCCCGTCGATCCCAACTCCGTGGCCCGTTCCGCCATAGCCACCATAGGCCCCGTCATTGTCGTGAATCCGGTTGTAGCGCGCGGTCACATTCGTGGGACCATCCTTGAGGCTGAGGGCACCTACCGACCAGCCAGAGCCGGCTACATTGGTGATCGCATTCCCTGAGATCGTCGCGCCCTCCGAAGCCACAAAGGAGATACCACCTTCCCGCGCGCCGTTGACCGTGTTGTCGGTGATCGTGGCGTTGTTGCTGCCAGGTGGGCCCATCCATGTGGCTCCCACCCAAATGCCGTGATCACCCGCGTTGGTAATAGTGTTCCCCTGGACCGTTGCGTGGTCTGACCCCCAGGCGATCCAAATGCCGTCACCGAGACCGTTTTCACTAATGCAATCCTTCACTGTGGCATACTGCGTCTTCATGAAATAGGGGGAATACATGTTGCCAGTCCATCTAACGTTCTCGGCAGTAACGTGAGACAGCAGGGCCACGTCACCCCACGTGTAGTTCCGGAACTCTGCCATTACATACAAGCCGTAGCAGGCAGCTGTTACTGGCGTTTGTGTGAAGTTCTGAATGGTGAGGTTCTTGACCGTCACATTGCTTGCCGACACCCAAATGCCCGTACAACGGTTCTCAGTCTGCAAGGCTGTCCCATCAATGATGACGCCATCCCGGCTTTCGCCGATGAGCTCGAGTGATTCGTCGATGGTAACAAACCACCACTCCCCTGGATGCCCGGGCCACTCTGTGGAGTTCGCGGTGGTGGCGCTGTATGTTCCGTTGGCAACGTTTACGGTGCTCGCACTGACCAGGTCGACACCTTCCTGGATCCGATTGGCAGCCCCCGTCTGTGGGCTATCATCATCCACGTTGAGCACGGAAAAGTCGCCCTGGAACCCCGGATCTGTGCTGCCATCCGCGCCGCTATTCAACCACGGCGTATAGTCGACGTAGTCGCTGATCTCCGCGTCGACCCCGGTGGGCGTGTTCGTGCCCCACCAATTGCTCGAGGCGTCGACCGTCATCGTAGCGACCTGATTCTCGATACCCTCTCCGGCGTTTCCATACACTCCGTTCCCATGGAAGACGTTGCCTGTGCCAGCCGTCGCGTCAAAGTCCCCATTGTAACCCCACAGGAAGATCCCGTCTCCTTGGGTGACCTCATAGTCCTCACCAGAGTAGAACGTCTCAGTCGCCACGCCTGTCAGAAGATTCCCGGTGAACGTGTTGTCGTAGGCGCCCAAGTAGACGAAAACGCCGGCGAACTTGGCACCGTCGACGGTGTTTCCGGTGAAGGCATTGTCATGGGCACCAGAACTGACCCGGATTCCGGGACCGTTGGCGTTGGTGATCGTGTTGCCGGTCACCGTGTTGGAGTGACACTCGACGGAATCCCACGTGTTCTGTGCTTTGATTCCAGTGCCATCGCAATCGGTCAGAGTGTTCCCAGTCACCAAGCAGCCGTTGCAACCGTCGAGCTTGATCCCCTCCTGTCCCGGATCGAACGTTCCAGAATCGGTGGAGATCGTATTGCCCTCGATAACAGCCGACTGAGCATAGTAGCCGACAATCCCCCGGATGTTTCCGCTCAGTGCGTTGTTCCAGATGGTGTCGTTCACACAGTAGGCTGGGTTGGAAGACCTTGCATAGAAGAAGATCCCTGCACCGTCCTCATCCAGGTTATGGCCGGACACAATGTTGTCCCTGACCATCATGCCGTTGCTGTAGTTCTTGAGTACGATGCCCTGATACCCATTCCCGATACATGTGTTGCCGGAGATGATACCTGTTGGTGGATCAGAGGCCGTCTTGCCAATGATCTCAATCCCCTTCCCTGCATACTCACGGGCAGAATCGTACCATGTCCAGGGCATCTTGTTGTTCGTACATGTATTGCCAGTGATCGTGATTGCGCCCACGTAGTCGCCGATGCTGATCCCAGTGTTGCAGTTGTCGACACACACGCAGTTGGTAATCGCGATTCCCTCGCTCTGCGTCAGCGAAGTACATCTCGCCTTGCCGCCTGCAATTCCGAAATACCCGCTATTCTGGACTTTGCAGTCGTCGATCAATACGTTCTTGCCATTCTGGATCGCGATTCCCCTGACATCATCCTGCCCGTCCAAGCCAGGGTCAACGAACTCGACGTACCCACCCCCACCAGGAGGGTTGAGCCCGGCGTTCTTGACTGTGAATCCTCTGAAGACGACGTCCTCAATCACCTCGTCGGCACTTCCGTAGCCTGTGATCAACACTCCTCCCCGGCTGGCGTACGAGCTACTGCACCCTGAGTAGTGCCAATAAGGCATCAAGCCGTCGAGATCGATGATGCTCTGATCGATGCCGGATCCCTCGATGGTGAGATTGTCCGTGGTGACATGGATGTACTCGGCATAGATGCCATCCGCAACGCTGATAACATCCGCCGAGAGCGCCGCATCAATTGCTTCTTGGATGTACGTGTAGTGGTCAGACGCGGGATCCCAGTCGACCTTCAGGTACCAGATGTTCCCGGTGCCCTCAGCCGTGGGCTCGTCCCGTTCGGACGTGTAGAAGAGGTAGCTTGTCCCTCCGTTGTCGGTGAAACCGATCGGCCACATGTCGACCCAGACATTCGATCCATACTGGCCCTCGACGACGGCAAGCTCGTCGCCGTCGAAGAAGGTCCCATCGAGGATCGTGCCCGTCCAGCCAACGATCCACTGCCGTCCACCGGAGTACGGCGCGCAGTGGAACACGTAGTTCGAGCCAACCTTGTAGAGCGTCGGGTCGTAGTAGCCGGCAATCGTCTTGCTGTCGACAAGGTCCCACTCCGTATCGCCAGCATCGTACTGGTAGATGTAGTAGGTGCCTGCCGAACCCAGCGCCAGGTAGAGGTTCCCGCCGTCCACGAAGAAATGACCGAGCCCCCCCGTCAAGCCGCTGGCCACCTCCAGCGGTGTGCTGAAGGATGCCGGGTTCGTCGGCGTCGATGAGTGCATGGTGTGGTAGCCGCCCGAGGCCTCGAGGATCCAGAGCTTGTTGTCGAAGACGACCTCGTCATGATGGCCCTGCCCGGCACTCATCCCGGTCACGAACGGGCCGACCTCGTTCCATGAGCCGTCGTAGTACCATCCATAGAGGTCACAGGATCCTCCGACGTCAATCGTCATGAAGCACCAGACATCGTCATCGAAGTAGGCGGCACCGGTTTCACCCATGTATCCAGCGGCGTTGTGCACTCCCGATACCACTGTGGCGGTTGCGTCGTCGAGGTCAGCGACGCTGGAAGCCTTCTTGTAGTACGCAACATAGTCGTTGACGTCCGGATTCTGGCTCGAGTAGGGCCCCGTCACACTCGCCGACCGGCCGTAGAAGAGCCAGTAGTCGGTACCGTCGTAGACGATCGACTGGGCGCGCTCGTAGAATCCGTTGGCTGTCACCTGAACCGGCTGGCTCACTTCAAGAGTTGCTGCCTGCGCCAGGCCTCCTCCAAGAATCAGCAAACTGCACGCCAAGATCACTAGCAAGTGTCTCATGACGGTCTCCTCCTCTGTACAGTGCGAATGGCGGGAGATCCTTGCTGCACCGGCTTCCCCGATTCGGACAGCCGAACAGGCGCGCCCCCCTTGTGCCCCCTTCTATGCGCCGCGCTGAACGACTCAGCGCAGGTGAACGATGCGCATCTCCTGATGCCGCTTCGCATCGGCGACCCTCAGGAGGTAGATCCCTGCGGGAACCTGTTGTCCCCTCTCGTTCTGGCCGCTCCAGATGAGCCGGAACTCCCCCTGTCCATCGTAGCGGGGCACCGACTCCCAGATGCAGCGCCCGGAGACATCGAAGATGCGCGCCCACAGGCCACCGGCTCCGGTCCCGCTTGTCGCGGCGCCGCGCAGAGCCAGCGAGACACCTTCGAACCGATGGATCCGGGCGGGATTCGGCCCGATCAAACGGAGCTCGAGCAAGCCACTGCCGGCCAGGTCGGCGTCGCTGCCCGGATTGAGCGGCACGTCTTGCCAGGACGCATCGATGATGATCAGCCCGGGATCGACCGCCACCGGGTCATAGGGGTCGGTATGGACGTCCCAGACATGCCACGTGTCGAAGAGCACCTCGGTGGAATCGAAGTCGACCTGCGAGGTGAAGTGCAGCCGGGCGAGTTCTCCGGGGCCGTCGACACACAGGCCCGGGCCCAGCAGCACGCCTTCGATCCGCAGCAAGGTGGGACTCTCTTCGACCGTGTACCACCAGAGCGACGGCTCGGGATCTCCGGTCAGGAGACTCCCCGCCAGGGCGGAGTCGAAAACCACTTTCGTATTGTCGTACTCGAGGAAGACCTGGAAGCCCCGCAGGCTGTCGACCGAATCGATTTCCATCGAGATCGTGCAGGGATAGCCGTCGCCGAGCACATACTTCGGGTCGGGATCGAAGAAGAGCAGCGCTGCCGGATTGGCGATGAAGCGACCATCCCGGGTCACATCAGCCGGAATCGGCGCCCCCTCGCAGTCACGCAGGACCGCCTCCTCGAAATGCAAGGGCGACTCCCCTTGCGTCTCGCGCGCGGCAAAGGTCAGGCGCAGGATTTCCCCGGGCGCGGCCACACATTCGTCCACCGGGATGATGAAGCCCTCGATGCGCACCTCGTCGCCCTGGTCGTCGACCGACCAGTAGAGCCCATGGGGGGACGTATAGTCGGCGAACAACTGGCCCCGCAGGGCGCCAACGAACTCGACCAGTGAAGAATCGTAGGAAACCACAACTTCAAACCCGCGCAGGCTGTCGAGATCGGCGACCTCGATGCCCACGGTGAATTCCTCAGGGTACGTGGCGTAGGCGATCTCGGGGTCGAAGAAAACCTCGACCGCCTGCGCTTCACTCCCCAGCAGGCAGAGCACTGCCACAAGGGGAACGAAGATGAACGCCCGGGAGCACCGCCGCCACCCTTCCGAGCCACGCGACATCGACTGCAGAGATCCCTGCACGCTCATTGCGTTCCTCCCATTCGCTGCGTTCATCCAGTCACCATCGCTCTGCGCACCGCCCCGTTCCTACCGCACGACCATCAGGCGATGCGTCTGTTCATGTTCTCCCGTCTGTAGGCGGTAGAAGTAGACCCCAGGCTCGACGAACCGGCTGCCCGCGCGCCGGCCATCCCACGAGACTCGATGGACTCCCGGCGGCAAAGGGCCTTCGTGAAGGCGTTCGACCCACCGCCCCGCCGTATCGAAAACATCGATGCGCACGCGCTGCGCTTCCGGCAGGGTGAACGTGATCTGTGCCCGGCCGCTGGTCGGATTCGGTTCGACGCGCACGTTCAGAGACCCGCAGGCAGATCGATTCGGCTCGCCCAGTCCCTGGGGATCCCAGGATCCGGCCAGATCCACATTTCCGATGCCGCGGGCCTCGAAACCACTGATGACGACGTCCGTCGCCCCGAGCCCTGGCTCGAAAGTACCCACCGCCGGGTCGCTCCCGGCATCGCGCAAGCGGAAGCGGGCGACGGCGTGGATCCCCCCGGCCGCGGTGCTCCCACCAAGAGCCACGGCATCGAGTGCGATCCGCGCGCGCGACTCATCCCGCGCCACCAGGAACGTGCTCTCGAGCCCCGACCAGAACTCGCCTTCCGTCGCCCCGACCCACTCGAGCGCGGCGCCGTAGGCCAGCTCGACACTCGCCCCCACGAGACAACCGGGGTTGTCGCGCAAGCGCACGGTGACCTCGACCTGGCGGCCGTTGCGCTGCACATCGGCGGAGGCCAGCAGGCTGCCGCTGCAGGATCCCGGATCCGGCCCGTCCCGCTTGCCGGCCTGGGCGTTGTAGTTCAGGGCCAGCATGATCAGGTCTTCGAATTGGATGACATTGTCGGTCGTCGGCCGACTCTTGCGGCCGTAGTCGGTCGTCGGACCGATATCGCAGACGTTGTTGTAGTCCGGATCCCCCTCGCTCATCCCATAGGCAAGACTGAGCACGAGGACATCGTAGATATCGACGACGTACAAACCGCCCACGGTGAAATCCCCGAGCCAGTAGCAGAGAGATGCATCGTGTGCCTCGGGATGAGCCCATGAGTTGTTGTCCACGGCATCGTAGGTGAAGGCCGTGTAGTAGTAGTAGTCGCGGACCGCCGGGTGATCGACGTGCTCGGTTCCGGTTCCGTCGTAGACCTCTTGCCACCCGGCGGCGATCGCCTCACTCGGACTGGACGGCCAAGCGGGTGCGCTGCCCGCGCCGGGTGGGTCGTCGTATTCGGGGTAGTTCCCGAAGCCCAGGCGATAGATCCGCACCCCGGCGAAGTCCTCGCTTGGATTGACCCAGGAGAGATCGACACTTAGATCGACATTGGCCGTGATCTCGGCCTCGAAGGATGTCACGTTCGCCGGACGCGTCGTATCGATGGTGAATGGGCCGTGCGTGGTGACCGCGCTGCAGTTCCACAGCCAGTCACAGGCGACGATGTGGAAGTACCACTCACCATCCGGCACATCTTGGAACCAGTGGCGATAGGCCGCGGAATCGGGCGACCAGGGAGTAAACCAGTCGTAGCTCCCGCCGCGCGGGTCCGGCGCCCCGCCGTGGTCATGGTCGAGGATCAAGTAGAAGCCCCGCATCCCCACCGGACAGGTGCCCCGGTCGTTCACTGTGAGCCAATCGGCCCGATAGTCGTTGTTCGCGCTCGTGCTGCCTTCGGCGTGACTGCTGCTCGTCAGCACCGGCGCGAGCGGCGGAGTGATGTCATGCGAAGCCTGGCCGTCGACATAGACCGCCGCCAGGGGGGCATTGTCCGGGTCGCGGAGTTGACACTCGACTTCGTCCAAGTCGAGGGACACACAACAGTCGTGGGTTTCCTGCCCGGCCGCGACGGCAAATGTGAACTCCGCCAGCGTCCCGCTGCCCCCCGCGCCGGGCGTGGCGCCGAGAATGACCCAATCGGCGATCGCCCACCCGGCGGCGTTGTCGATCAGCGACTCGAAGTGGTTCTCCTCTCCGGCAAGGAGGGTTCCCGGCGCCACCGAGAGAACCTGCACGCATTCCGGGGGGAAGCGGATCAACAGGTGCGCGCCACGGACACCCGGCGAGAGCCCGCCACCGTCGTCGTAGATGACCTGGACGGCGCCGGTGTCATAGTCGGGCTGCTCTGAAAACCAAACGACATCGGGACTCAGGTAGATGAAGCGATCGCCCTCCAGGCCGGCGGCACCCACCGATACGGCGTCGACATACATCGTGCCGCTGATCGACCGCTCCCCACCGAGCTTGATCCCGATTTCACGCAGATCTCCGGGGTCGGCCAGAGCTGCGAGATCCAGGGCGAGCACGCTCCATCCATGGGCGAGCCTCTGCATTCCGCCGTCAGACCAAACCTCCCCAGCCCCGGAGCGCGCATAGAGCCATCCCTGGACGGGATCCTCGGGGTGGCTGAAGCCGGGATTGTAGACGCGCAGGCGCAACGCATCGCCGGCAACCGCACCGATGCTGCCATGGTGCCCAAAGGGCCAGGAGCCGGTGTAGTCGAGATGCTGTTCGTAGCCGGCCGGCCAGCCGCTCTGTTCGTGCGTATAGCGATCTTCGGACTGAACGTAGACGGCATCCAGCCAGGCATGCGCCGGATCGCCGGCGTCGTCGACGCCCTCCAGATGCAGCCCGACGGCGAAGGCGCCGCTACCATCGCCGACCGGATCGCCCCCCGGGGCCCATGGGTAGCGGGTAGCATCATCCCAACCTTCGGGGACGAAGGGCGCATATGGGCGCACCGCCTCGATTCCGGAGAGACCATCCGTGCGTCCGACGTATTGCAGGATCCATCCCTGACCGTCGGCCGAGAAGTCGAAGAGGGCCGCATCGGAAACCTGTGCCGGGGTTCCCCTCGGAATGGCCAGGGTGCCCAACACAAGGAAAACGACAACGAGGCCAACCTTCGGGGTCCGCGATTCCACCACAGGCACCTCCCCGGCAGTGTTGCCGCTCGACAGCAGGTTGATCACAGTCACACCGAGGGCATCGGGCAGCAGGAGAATCCTACCGACACCCGTAGTCAGGGCCCTGACGGCAGAACGATTGTCCGAGGATCACCTGTTGCGATCCGCAATTGCTTGCGTCCGCTCAGACTTGAGAGACTTGCAGGAGCCGCACATCCGGCTGAGTCAACACGTACCGCCGCGCCTGCATGTCATCTGCCCTGAGGCAAGGGGAGCCATCGCATCCATTGCGCCGATGTCGAGCACTGCGATGCCGTATGCGATGAAGTCACTCCTAGATCACTCGCCTCGTCCACAGGCTGCTCGTCACAAGGTCGATCTGCAGCATCAGTGACTCATCGATCGCCATTATAGCAAGTGCCTGCACAGGATGCAAGGGTCAGCCTCTCTGGATGTTGCTGCCAACGCACTTGCCCCCACCGGGCCGGCGGCGTAGGCTGGCCCGGCGGCGACTCTGGCGCGGCCGCACAAACCTGTTCGTAGGGTGTACAAACCTATTCTTGAAGGAGGATGCTGCGATGGGCCTGCTCAAGCCTCAGGATAAGTCCCGCGTAGCAAAGCAACTCGCCGAGCTGAAGGGCGACGTCACCCTGGTGATGTTCACCCAGAGCACGGAGTGCCAGTTCTGCGAGATGACCCGCGAGATGGTCACGGAAGTTGCGGAAGTCTCCCCGAAGCTCCATCTGGAGGTCCATGACTTCGTTGCCGATGCAGCGCTTGCCAAGGAGTATGGGATCGAGAAGATCCCCGCGATCGTCCTTCTAGGCGAGCGGGATCAAGGCATCCGCTTCTACGGCATCCCCGCCGGCTATGAGTTCGCCAGTTTCATCGATGCGATCCTCACTGTCGGCGGGCAGACTCCCGAACTGCCCCCCGAGGCCAACGATCTGCTGAGCCGCATCGAAAAGCCGGTGGATCTCCAGGTCATGGTCACCCCCACCTGTCCCTACTGCCCGGCGGCGGTCCGCGTGGCCCACCGGCTTGCTCTGGCCAGCGACCAGATCACCGGCGCGATGGTCG
Organism: Candidatus Eiseniibacteriota bacterium; assembly: GCA_023129715.1. Taxonomy (GTDB): domain Bacteria; phylum Eisenbacteria; class RBG-16-71-46; order CAIMUX01; family WJJG01; genus JAGMBO01. The sequence goes on from JAGMBO010000072.1 coordinate 14,945, forward strand.
AGATCTCGGAGTTCCCCCAGCTCGCGATCAAGTACGGTGTCCAGGGCGTTCCCATGACCGTGATCAATGAAACGCACAAGCTCGCCGGAGCGCAGTCCGAAACCAACGTGCTCGAGGAGATCTTGAAGGCGCTGGAGTCCTCACCCTAGCCGCGCCGGCGAATCGCTTCCGCCAAGAGCTGATGCCGCTGATTGAACAGCCGGCGATAGACGAGCATGGCCATACCGATGCTTCCCAGGGCAGTCCCGGCCGCCAGCATGAACATGATCATGATCTGATACCTGACCGCAACCACCGGATCGGCGCCGGCGAGGATCTGACCGGTCATCATGCCCGGCAAGGAGACGATACCGACGACGGTCATCGAGTTGACGATCGGGATCATGCCGCGCCGAACGGCATCGGCGATCGGGCCGCGGGCCGCTTCCCAGCGCGTGGCCCCGAGGGCCAGCTCCATCTCCACTTCCCCCCGGCGCTCCGTCAAGGTCTCGAGCAGGTGATCGACGCTCAGGGAGATCGCATTCATCGTGTTGCCCAGCACCATACCGAGCAGAGGCACGAGGTAGTGCGGCTCATACCAGGGGCGCACGCCGATGATCACGGCGGTCGCGGTGATCGTTGTGATCAAGCCGGAGGTAACCAGGGTCAGAAAGGCCCGCCAGCCGATTCCAGCGAGCGAGCGGCGGGGACGCCGGATCGCGGCGTGGGTGGCCCCGGCAACCATCAGCATGACGATCGGAGCTAGGGCCAAGAGGCTGCGCGCAGCGAAGACCCACTCGAGCACGTAGCCGATCAAGAGGAGTTGGACCACCGTGCGCAGGGAGGCAATCGCCAGCCGCCGCTCGATGCGCAGCTTCATCAGCAGGCTGATGACACCGGCAACGACCACCAGCCCGGCAGCGACGGCGAGGTCTTCCCACCCAAGGGCGATCGGTGAACCAGGGGTGCTACCCATCGCCCACCTCCCGGGATCCAGCGGCCTCGCGGTCGCCCCCGCCGGGGGCGATCATGTAGGGCTGCAGGTCCAGGACCCGGTCGCAGAGCCGATGCGCCTGATGCCGGTCGTGCGTGACGACCAGCGCCCCGAGCCCTTGCCCGCGGGCCTCGGCAACGAGTCGCTCTTCGACCAGCTCCACCGACTCGGGATCGAGCGCGCTGGTCGGCTCATCCAGCAGAAGGATGGCGGGCTCGAGGAGCAACGCGCGCACCAAGGCCACCCGCTGCTGCTGTCCCTGGGAGAGGGACCTCGCCGGCTGGTCGAGACGGCGGGCGCCGAGGCCGAAGGCTTCGAGCAGCTCGGCGGCCCGAGCCGCGGGCCAGGGTGTAGCGCCGGCCGTGCGGTAGGTGAACGGCTTCTCGAGATTGAAGCGGACGGTCTCATCGAAGAGGATCGGCCGCTGGTCGACGAGCACGACCTGGCGGCGGTAGGCGGGCCAGCCGAAGGTCTCCGGCGGGCGGCCGTGCAGGAGGATCTCCCCCGCACAGGGATCGATCAACCCGGCAACGGCGCGCAAGAGGGTCGTCTTTCCGCAACCGGACGGTCCCGTGAGCGCGACGCGCTCGCCCTCTCCCAGCTCGAGACTCAGGCCCGCGAACAGGCGCACGCCACCGGCTTCGACTGCGATATCGGCAACTCTCAGCAAGAAACCTCCGCGCCCCCCCCCGTCCGGGCACCCGGCCCGGATGGAGACCATTCTGCGCGGGCGAAGCCCCCGGGTCCACCCCCGCGAATCGCACGCTCCCACTCGCTTCCGCTCGCTGCGGATCGTCTGGCGGGCCACGAACAGTGTTGACGCAGGGCAGGCAAGGTCCCGGGGTCCGGGGTCCCAGGGTCCCAGGGTCCCGGGGCCCCGGGGCACCGGGCTCCTGGGCGCACAACGCGTTTGTCTGCAATTCGTTGGCGGAGGCGCGCGGAGCTGGTCTGAAACAAATGCACTAGATTGCGAAACTTCATGCCACAATGGCTGGGTTTCGCGCGACAATACTCCGCTCGCGTCAGCGAGCCACAGTCCGCGTGGTCGGCGGATGCGGGTCAATGGAGCAGGATCGATGGAAGAAGAACGCGAAGGCAATGAGGCTCTGGCCCGGCTCCGCGAGGCCTACCCGGAGAAGTTCGCGTCCGAAGAGCGCATCTTCGAGCATGTGCACCGCGGCGACCGGATCTTTATTGCCACCGCCTGCGGTGAGCCGCAATACCTGGTCAAGGCGCTCATCGAGTATGTCGAGTCGCACCCCAAGGCGGTCTTCGACGCCGAGGTGATCCATGTCTGGACCCTCGGCCTGGCGCCCTATACGAATGCCAAGTTCAAGAAGAACTTCCGCCACAACTCGTTCTTCATCGCCGACAACACGCGCCAAGCAGTCAACCAAGGACTGGCCGACTACTCGCCGATCTTCCTCTCCCAGGTTCCCAGCCTGTTCCGCAGCGGCGGCGTCGAGGTCGAGGTCGCTCTGATCCAGACCTCACCCCCCGACGAGCATGGCTACATGAGCCTCGGCGTCAGCGTCGACATCACCAAGGCGGCGGTCGAGACGGCACGCATCGTGATCGCCCAGATCAATCGCCATATGCCGCGCATCCATGGCGACACCTTCGTGCACGTCAGCGACGTCGGCTTCCTCGTACCCCACGACGAACCGCTGCTCGAGTATGCGGCAGCCGCCCCCGATGAGATCGCCCAACGGATCGGCCGCTACGTCTCGCGCATCGTCCAGGACGGCGATACGATCCAGGTCGGCTACGGCAGCCTGCCGAACGCGATCATGGCGAATCTGAGCGAGAAACGCCATCTCGGCGTGCACACCGAGCTGCTCGGCGACGGCATCGTGCACTTGATGAAGTCAGGCGTCGTCGACAACTCGCGCAAGAGTATCGACCGGGGCAAGTCAGTCGCCTCGTTCAGCATGGGCCGCCCCGAAACCTATCAATTCCTCGATGACAACCCGGCGGTCGAGTTCCGCCCGATCGACTACACCAACAATCCGCTGGTCATCGCCCAGATCGAGAACATGACCGCGATCAACGCGGCGCTGCAGATCGACCTCACTGGGCAGGCGACCGCGGAGTCTCTCGGGGCGACTTTCTACAGCGGCATCGGCGGACAGGCCGACTTCATGCGGGGGGCGGTCCTCGCCCCCGGAGGCAAGACGATTCTGAACCTCCCCTCGACGGCCCGGGGAGGAGAGCTCTCGCGGATCGTGCCTTTCTTAAGCGAAGGCGCCGGCGTCACACTCGGGCGCGGCGACATCCACTATGTTGTCACCGAGTATGGCGTGGCCTACCTGCACGGCAAGAACATCCGCGAGCGAGCCATGGCCCTGATCGCGATCGCCCACCCGAAGTTCCGGCCCGAGCTGATCAACGAGGCCAAGCGCCGCGGCCTGATCTACAAGGACCAAGCCTTCGTCCCGGGGAAAAAGGGCGAGTATCGCGAGTCACTGGAGACCCGCCGCACGACGCGCCAGGGCCTGCCGCGCCTGCTGCGGCCGGTCAAGATCAGCGACGAGCCGATGCTCAAGGAGTTCTTCTACTCGTTGTCGGATCAGAGCATCTACCGCCGGTTCATCTCGCAGCGCAAGGACATGCCTCACGAGCGACTGCAGGAATTTGCGGTCATCGACTACACGCGCGAGATCGTGATCCTCGTCTTGATCGAACATCTGGAAAAGCCCGACGAGTTGATCGCCGTTGGCCAATACGGTATCGATGAGAACACGCACTCGGCCGAAGTCGCCCTGGTCGTGCGCGACGACCACCAGGGCCAGGGCGTCGGCTGGGAGTTGCTCTCCTATCTGACCCAACTCGCCCGGGCCGAGGGGCTCCTGGGCTTCACCGCCGAGGTGCTCATTGAGAACACGCCGATGCTGCGTCTCTTCGAGAAGATGGGCTTCGACATCGAGCGCCGCACGGCGGAGGGAGTCTGCGAGCTGCGAATGCGATTCAGAGGAACCTCATGAGCACGAAGAGCACCGAGATCAAGAGTCTTTTCGAACCCCGCTCGGTCGCCGTGATCGGAGCCTCGCACGATCCGGCCAAGATCGGCCATACGATCCTGGCCAATATCATCACCTCCGGCTATCGCGGGAAGATCTACCCGATCAACCCGAAGGGCGGAACGATCCTTGATCTTCCGGTCTACGAGAGCATCGGCGCAATCGACGGGGAGCTTGATGTCGCCTGCACGTGCGTGCCGGGCAAGTACGTCTTCGGCGCCGTCAAGGAAACCGCCGCCGCGGGCACGAAGTTCAATCTGATCATCTCCTCGGGATTCTCCGAGATCGGCAACATCGAAGAGGAGCGCCGCATCGTTGCCTATGCGCGCGAGCATGGCATGCGTATTCTGGGACCCAACATCTTCGGCATGTTCTCCGCCGCCGCCTCGATGGACATGACCTTCGGCCCGGGTGGGATCTTGCCCGGCAGTGTCGCGATCATCACTCAGAGCGGAGCGCTCGGCCTGGCGATGATCGGCAAGACCGCCTCGGAGAACATCGGCATCTCGACGATGATCTCGGTCGGCAACAAGGCGGACATCAATGAAAGCGACTTGCTGGAGTACCTGATCGACGATCAGCACACGCACGCCATCATGATGTACATCGAGGGCGTGCGCGAGGGCGGCCCGCTGGTCGATGTGCTCCGGCGCGCGACGGCCAAGAAACCGGTGATCGTGATCAAGTCGGGACGCTCGAAACGCGGCGCCGCCGCTGCTGCCTCGCACACGGGGTCGCTGGCCGGATCGGACGAGATCTTCGATGCCATCATGCGTCAGTGCGGAGTCCTGCGGGCCGAGAGCATCAAGGAGGGCTTCAACCTCTGTAAGTTCCTCGCTCGCACCAAGGTGCCGGATGGGAAGAACACCGTGATCATCACCAATGGGGGCGGCATCGGGGTGCTGGCCACCGATGCCTGCGAGAAGTATGGCGTCCAGCTACTGGATGACACCCAACGCCTGCATGAGATCTTCAGTCCGGTGACGCCCAGCTTCGGCTCGACCAAGAACCCGATCGATCTTACCGGTGGCGCGGTGGCCAAGGACTACAGCACTGCACTGGGCGCCGCGCTGGAGAACGATGCGATCCAGGCCGTGATTGCGCTCTACTGCGAAACGGCGATGTTCGACGTCACCAACTTGTGGGAGATGGTCGCCCAGAACCACGAACGCTACCAGGAAGCGGGGAAACCGATCGTTTTCTCCGCCTTCGGGGGTGAACGCATCGATGAGCAGATCAGGGCCCTCGCCAAGGAGAAGGTGCCGATCTTCGACGACGTCTACGAGGCGGTCTCCTGTCTGGGAGGGCTCTACCGCCATCACGACCATCTGACCAATCCGCCCCTGGCCCCCGAGGAGGTCGAACTTGATGTCGCGGCGATCGAGGCAATCATCCGCGGCGCACGCGCCGAGGGGCGCACATTCCTGCTGGCTGATGAGGGGCACAAATTGATGGAGATCGTCGGTATCCGCCTGCCCCAGAGCCTGGTGGCTCGCAGCATCGAGGAAGCGGTCGCGCACGCCGAACGAATCGGCTGTCCGGTCGCGATGAAGGTCGTCTCGCGCGACATCCTGCACAAGAGCGATGCGGGCGGTGTCGCCCTCGATCTCGACAATCGCGAAGAAGTCGTCGACGCCTATCAGGCGATCATGCGCAGCTGCCGCGAGGTGGTCCCCCACGCCAACATCACCGGTATCGAGGTAGCCGAGATGGTTCCCCCAGGGCTGGAGCTGATCGTCGGCGCCCGTCGCGACCCCGGTTTCGGACCGATCGTCATGTTCGGCCACGGGGGCATTTACGTCGAGGTGATGAAGGATGTCTCCTTCCGCGCCGTGCCAACCAATCGCGCCGAGGCGCTCACGATGATGCAGGAGATCCGCGCCTATCCGCTGCTGCAGGGCGTCCGCGGGGAGGACCCCAAGGACACCGAGAGTGTCATCGACGCGATCCTGCGCGTGGCGACCGTGATCAGGAAGTGCAAAAGCATCACTGACATAGAGGTCAATCCGCTGATAGCATACGAAGAGGGTGAGGGATCCAAGGCAGTCGATGTCAGGGTCCTCCTTTCCACGAGTGAGGGAGGTAGGTCAGATGCGTAGGCTGATCATTGCGTCGATGCGCAAGAGCGCCGGGAAGACCAGCGTGATCGTCGGTCTTGGGAAGGCCATGCAGAAAAAGATCGGCTACCTCAAGCCGTTCGGCGATCGCCTGCTCTATCGCAAGAAGCGGCTCTGGGACTATGACTCCGCTCTGGTAACCCGCATCTTCGGACTCGATGAGAGTCCCGAGGACATGAGCCTCGGCTTCGATCACTCCAAGCTGCGCTTCATGTACGACGACGCCGGTACTCAGGAGAAGCTGCAGGAGATGCTGGCGGGCACCGCGTCGGGCAAAGAGGTCATGCTGATCGAGGGAGGCAAGGAGATCAGCTACGGCATCTCCGTGCATCTCGATCCACTGACGCTGGCCCGCCACATGGATGCGACCCTCGTCCTCGTCGTCAGCGGCGACGAGGGGACGATCCTCGACGAGGCCACCTTCATCAAACAGCACATCCGCACCGAGGACGTGGGCTTCGCTGGTGTGATTGTCAATCAGATTCACGATCTGGAGGATTTTAGGAACAACTACCAGAAGGCGATCGAGGAACTCGGCATTCCCGTGCTGGGAGTGCTCCCCTTCCAGGATCAACTGACCCACCTCTCGCTCGCCTTTCTTGCCGAGTGCCTCTTCGCCAAGGTCATCGCCGGCGAGGCGGGGCTGCAGCGGGTGGTCAAGGATATCTTCGTCGGCGCGATGTCGACCGATGCCGCGCTGCGTAATCCCTTCTTCACCAAGAGCAACAAGCTGCTGATCACCAGCGGCGACCGCAGTGACATGATCCTGGCGGCGCTGGAGGGCGACACCTCGGGAATCGTGCTGACGAACAACATCCTGCCCCCCGCGAACATCATCTCCCGCGCCGCCGAGCGCAACGTGCCGTTGCTGCTGATCGCCGCGGACACCTACGAGGCGGCCAAGCAGGTCGACAACACCGAGCGCCTGCTGACGAGCGAGGATGAAGAGAAGATCGCCCTGTTGGGCAAGATGATCGGAGAGCACATCGACGTACGCGCGCTGCTGGAGGGCTAGCCCCGGGACGATCCGACGCGCAATCGGGAACAGCCTCGGGCGAGACCCCGATCCGCTCGCGAGCATAGGACAATCACCGATGGACAGCGTCCCCGCGCTGGAACTCCCGCCCTACCGGCCGCCGAGCGAGGCGGCCTCGGTACTCGTGCGAGTAACACGCGGCTGTGCCTGGAACCGCTGTCGCTTCTGCGGCATGTACAAGGATCTGCGCTTCTCGATTCGCGGCCTGGAAGAGATCGAGGCGGACCTCGCCATGCTGCGGGCGGCCTGGCCCGAGGCGCACTCGGTCTTCTTGGGCGATTCCGACAGCCTCGTTCATCCACAACTCCCCGCGATTGTGCGCGCCGTGCGCCGCACCTTTCCCGAGGCCGAGCGGATCACTTCCTACGCCCGCCTGCACACGCTCTGGCGGCGCCCGGCGGAGTTCCTGCAGGAACTTCGGGAAGCGGGTCTCACCCGCATCCATGCTGGACTCGAGTCCGGATCGCAGGTGGTTCTTGAGCAGGTGGCGAAGGGCATCGAGCCCGAGCGCGCCCAGGGGGCCGTGCAGAAGGCGCTGGCCGCAGGCTTCGATCTGAGTCTGTATGTCCTCAGCGGGCTGGGCGGCTCAACTGCCTGGGAGGCGCACGCCCGCGAGACCGCCGCGGTCTTGGCCGCGGTGCCTCCTCATTTCCTGCGCCTGCGCACGCTCGTGCTGCTGCCCGGCACACCGCTCTTCGACGCCTGGCAGGCAGGCGAGTTCGAACCGGCCGATCCGCTGACCCGGCTGCGGGAGACACAGCTGTTGCTGACCGAATTGAATGCCCGGCTCAACGGGCTTCCGTGCACCCCACCCGCTGCGGGAGAGGAATCCCACGCTCGAGCAGGACGAAGCGCCCCCACCAGGCACAGAGAACCTGCCGATCCTGCGTCGCGCGAAATCGAGATCTGCAGTGACCACTTCTCGAACTACATCTGGGCGAACGGCGAGATGATCTATGGCGGCATCAATGGCTTCCTGCCGGGCGATGTGGAGTTGATCCTCGCGGCGCTCGATGCGGCCATCGTCGCCGCCCGCAACAGCCACCAGGTTCAAGACCCGGCATCCCTCGCCCGCGCGGGACGCATGACGGAACTCTACCGCGCCGGAGCACTCTGACTGGGCGGCGACAGGCATGCGCCTGCTTCCAGGCTGCTCACCAAAGGCTAGTGAACAGGCGTCATTTCAGAAACGTCATCTTGCATGTTTTCGTGTACGAGCCCGCCTTCAGGCGATAGACGTACGTTCCCGCGGCGACGATCTCTCCGCGATGGTCGCGACCGGTCCAGGTCACCGCATGGCGGCCGGCGGGCAGGGTCCCGCCCACCAAGGTGACGATCCACCGCCCGTCCAGACCGAACACCGAAAGCTCGACGGTCTCCGTCCCCGGCAGATCGAATTCGATTCGGGTGGCAGGTTTGAAGGGATTGGGATAATTGGGGAACGCCTGGTGCAGAACAGGCATCCCCGGAATCGCGGTGGCGGTTTCGACCTCGCAGGGAATGGCCGCGTTGCGCGAGTCGCGTGCATCGACAGCCACGTTGGCCGGGACGTGACCCTCCGCCACCGTCACCCGCAGCAATTCGCCCTTGCCCCGGATCCGCGCGCCGTCGCTCAACAGGGCCAGGCCCGTGTCCAGACCATTGCGGTCGATGTTGCGGAGGAAGACTGGGCAGTCCTGCCCTGCCAGCAGTTCGCCGGCGGACAGCGAAAGGACGGTGCCGGCGGGCAAATCGGCCTTCAGGTTCAAACCCTTCAGATCCGCGCACGGTTCGACCAGGCCCAGCGACCAGGCGTCGGCCTCGACCTCGGTCCAGGCGAACCTCGCAAAAACGTCGGTTCCCGCCGGGGACTTGGTGAACACCGCATCGAAGTTGACGGCCATGATCATCAGATCGTCGAACCCGATGATGTCGTCCGGCTGGGGAATGCCCACGCCGGTATAGTCGTCGGTGGGTCCCACGTCGCATTCGTTGTTGTATCCCGCATCGCCGTCATGGGTGCCGTAGCACAGCGAGAGCCCGGCGGTGATGTCCGGGCCGATCGTGATGGCGCCGTCACCGTCTATGTCGCCCAGCAGGTAGCTGGTGGCCGGGCCGTTGCCAGTGGCCCTGGGCCCGTAGAGTCCCTCGGCGTCTGCGGCGAAGACCTCGTAGTAGTAGATCCCCCGCACCAGACCGCCCGGGCCGTCAACGTCGGTGAAGGCCTCCTCGCCGGGCTGGACCGTTCCCGCCAGTTCCCATTCCGGGCTCGCCAAGGCCCCGGCCCGGCTGAGCGGGCGCGTGGGGACGACGTCGTTGGGAAGGCCGCCGTACTCCGGATAAGCCGAGGCGCCGCCCAGATCGTCGTCGTACCAGAAGCCGCGCCAGATCTCCAGGCTGGTGAGGTCGGCGTCGGAGGGATCCTGCCAGGTGACGAAGATCTTAAGATTGCCCGGCTCCGCAGTCAGGGCAGTGACTGCCGCCGGGGCTGAGCAGTCAACGGTGATCGTCGCGCCGACGCTGTTCAGGACAGGCGGCGGCACCAGGTCGATGGGATCGACGGTCACGCTCTCGATGAGCACCTGGCCCGTGCCGTCGGACACACCCTGAAAATCGATCGTGAACAGGTCCGAGTCCGAGGGGATACCGAAAGGCAGGGCCGAGTCGCCGTTGATCGAGTAGGTGATTGTCCAGTCGTCCACGGCGTTCTGGGTGACCGTGGAGGTGACGTCGCCGGTTCCGCTTGGATCAAGGACAGTCACATTGCTGTTGTCGAACGAGAGACCGCCATTGCTCTGCACCCGAATGCTGTAGCCTCGGATGTACTCGCAGCCCTGGGTGAAGTGGAAATCCACCTGCTTGGACTGACCGCACCCGATGGGGTCGGCGTCCACGGGCAGGGCCTCGAAGAGAGCCGCCGCCCCGCAGATGCTGAGGATATCGATGGCTACCTGACCGTACGGATTCCAATAACTGCCCGCCGACTCTGTTGCTTCGATCCTGAGGGTGTGGGAACCAACGTGGGATGAAACGTCGAAGCTATGCCAGTACCAGTTTTCCCCCGGGTCGCCTGTCTCGATGCTGCCGATCAGGGAGCCATTGATGTAATAGCTCTGATCGTCGGTGCTGGCGCCGTCCAGGTAGCGCACCCAGAGGGTCTTAGTCCCTTCGACCGGACCGAAGTCCAGGTCGATGTCCGCCCAGGGTTCGTGGGGCAAGTCGTACTCAGTGGGCGACCAGACCGGACGACAGGAACCCGGGGAGATCCCGCCGTAGTTGCCGCCGATGGTGCCGGGAGCGGTGGGACCCCAGCCGAGCATGTTGTATGGCGCCTCCCCCATGACTGTCTGGTTCTCGGATGCCAGGGTACCGATGTCGATGTAGTCACAATTGCCCACCGGATTGGGGGCTGCGTTCACCGTCAAGACGCTTGAGGCGTCGGGCGAACCAGGCGGCGATTCCGGGTTGCCGGCGTTGTCCGTGGCCACCGTGTAGAAATCGTAGTCGCCGTCGCCGGGGATGACGAAGTCGATCGGACTGGACGAGAAGGTCCCACCGTACTGCGCATAGGCGCCGCCGTCCACGCGGTAGTGGAGCTCGACGAAATCCACCCCACTGACCACGTCACTCGCCGTGTAGGGAATGCTCAGGCTGTAGCCGGTGTAGGAGCCGGGCAGCGAGCCCACGGACGAGGCGGGCGCGGTGGCGTCCTGGGTGGAGAAGACGGTCGCGGACCAGGCGGAATCCAACTTGGACCCGTTGCTCGCCTTTACGCGGTAGTAATAGATCTGGCCTTCGACCAGGCCGGCAAACGTTTGGGAGAGGCCGGCTATCCAGCCCGATGTGGGGTGAACCGTGCCAAAGTCGGGCGCGGTGGAGCATTCGACGTAATACTGGATCGCCCCGGTCACGCTGTTCCAGGAGACGGTGTTGTCCGAGCCCGCAGTGAAGGCCGGTTCGGCAATCATCGTCGGCGGGAACAGCCCCGCGCCGATATTGAACTGGATGTCGTCGTAGACCATCGCCGGCGCCCAATTGCCGTCGGCGGTATGAAAGCTTTCCTCGGTCAGAAGGATGCGGCAAAGGTAGGCGTTCTGGGACAGAGCTGTCTGGCCGTCGCAAAGCCGCTCGATCTGCGGATAGACACCCACCTCTGTCGGCCCGATGTTGGCGTCGTAGGCGGGATCGGTGGACAAACCGGAAACGGTCGTTGTTTTCAGGGGATTGTCGCAGGATCCCTGGGATCCCTGCCAGTCCCAGAACAGGACGTGGTAGCTGCTGTCCAGGGCGAAGTCCAACTCGGCGCTGCCGACGGAGTCGGTCAGGAAGAAGTCGAAAAGAAGATAGGACTCGAAAATGTAGGCGGGGTTGTCCTTGTAGGTCTCGTAATAGGCGTCGTTGCGGTTGCCCACGCCGGGCGCCACCTCCCACCAACGTCCCGCGTACCCGATGCGTTCGTTGGAGGCGTCGTCCCCCTCGGTCCCCCAGAGTCCGGTCGGTTTGCCCACGAGCTTGACCTGGTAGGCAAAGTTGGGCTTGAGATTGACCGCCGAAAGATGCCCCGTGAAGGTCGGCTCGCCCGTCTCGTAGCTCACCGTGACGGTTGCGTCGTCGTACGTGTATGTGTCGACGTAGGTCTGGGCGTAGCCGTTCTGGGCCAAGTCGGCCCATCTGTAGTCGATGACCGCCGGCGAGGTCACGACTCCGGCCCGCACAAGCTGCACGACGGTGCTCTTATCAGGTGGCGCCCCGGTCGCGAGTCCCGGCAGCACAGCGACCAAGGGCAGGACCAACCCAAGGGATGCCAAAATGATCAAGCGTTGCACGATAGCCTCCTCTGGTTTCTCAAGGCACCCCTACGGGCCGGTGTCGGCTCACTTCAACAGGATCCCCTTCCTGGTGGCTTGTCGATCCCCTTGACCGTGGATGAGGAAGAGGTACGTTCCGCCGGATACGGCGCGCCCCCACCGGTCGGTCCCGTCCCACTGCACGGCGCCCGGTTCCCGACCGAGTTGTCCGCTCCAGAGCGTGGCCACACGACTACCGGTCAGGTCGAAGACCTCGACCGCGACGCCTTCGTCCTGCCAACCGTCGAAGCGGATCGTGGTCCGGGGACTGAAGGGGTTGGGCGCAAGTGAAAGGCCGAGTTGCTTCACCGGGGGGGTGTCGACGGAGGACACGACACCGACGAGAATCTTCGTCCCCGAAAGAGTGACATCCTCAATGACCTCGGCGAGCGAATCGTAGAGAACCACGCTGTCCACCTGGACGTGGCAGATCCCGTTCGCGAGGCCCTCGAAATTCCAGCGGTAGAGCTCACCAGGACCCGTCAAGAAACAGGTCGGGCCCATGGTGACCGAGCCTGCGTACCAGGCACCGGGCACGTCCTCATCGAAGAATGGAAAGAGCGGACAACCGGACTCCGAAAAAAGCTCTCCGGGCTGGCCCTCCTGGCCCGTTACCACCGTTTCGTCATAGCGGACCCACAGTTCGATGGTCCTGACGTCGATCGCATCGTCCAGCATCACCGACAAACTGCCACCCTCGCCTACGGCGACGTGCTGGTCGGCGGGAGAGAAACGGAGTTCGACCTGCGAGAGGGCAGGCAATGCGACGACCAACATCGTGATCGCCACGGCGATGGCGAGGCATCTCGAATTCTTCATGTCTGGCCCTTCAGTCCTGGATGGGGCCGGCGTCGCCGCCGGCCCCGTTCACGCGCCGAACATCACTTCAGCAAAGTCATCTTCTGGATCCGGCTGAAGTCGCCGGCCTGGATGCGGTAGAAGTAGATGCCCGAGCCCACAGGCTCGCCCTGATCGTCCTTGCCCATCCAGGTCGCCGTGTAGCGGCCTGCGGACATGGACTCGTTCTTCAGGGTGGCGACCCGGCGACCGTCGATGCTGAAGATCATGATCTGCACATGCTGAGACTCGGGCAGCGCGAAGTCGATCTTCGTCGAAGGCTTGAAGGGGTTGGGGTAGTTGGCCGAAATCGCGTACCTGGTCGGCGTATCCAGAACAACCGGGCCCTCCTCCATGGTGTACCCGAGGTCCTTGTTGCCCGAGTCGCGGGCCGTGATCAGGATGTCGTCGGGATCGAAATCCCCGGCCAGTTCGATTCGGATCAACTCACCCTGGCCCCTGATGCAAGCACCGCGGCCCAGGAGGGCCAAGCCTGCATCCAGACCGTTGCGAGGGATGTTCTGCAGGAAGTAGGAACTGTTCTGCTGCCCCAGCAAGTCGCCCGCGGTGAGCGACAGGACGCCGTCTTCCGGCAGGTTGGCCCGCAGATTCACGCCCTTGAGGTTGGCGCATGGCTCGACCAGCACCAGCGACCAGGTCGTGTCGTCGACTCTCACCCAGGAAAGTCTGGCGATCAGGCTGCCCTCGGTGGGCTGGCTCTTGGTCACCGTAACGTCCCAGTTGAGCGCGAAGATCATCAGATCTTCGAAGTTGATGAAGTTGTCGGTGGTGGGAATGCCCGAACCGCTGTAATCGTCCGTCGGTCCGACGTCGCACTCGTTGTTGTAGTCCCCGCCGGGGTCGCTGGTTCCGTAGGCCAGGGACAGGACCGTGATGTCCCCGCCGGTGACAGCGCCATCGTCAGGCGCCAGGTCACCCAGCAGGTAGCTGATGGACGATACATTGGCACCAGCTCCATAATGGCCGGCACCGTCCACGGAATAGACGACGTAGTAGTAGATGCCACGGCCAAGGCTGCCATCGACAAGGTAAGCGTCAGGAACCGTAACTGAGCCGGCCAATACCCATTCAGCGCTGGCCACGGCAGCGGCGTGGTCAGCGGGCCAGGCCGGTATGGTCGGGTTGACGTCGTCGTATTCCGGATAGGCCGAGGTGACGTCATCACCGGTGTGCCACACGGCGCGCCACACCTCCACCCCCGTCTGGTCCCCTCCGGGATTAGTCCAGGTAAGGGTGACCTTGTCCTTGCCGCGTAGAGCCGCGAGGTCCGTGACGGCGGTCGGCGCGGACCTGTCGAGGGTGATCGTGTCGGAATAGCCGGTGATCACGTTGTCCGCGTTGTCCTTGTATTCCGCATTGACTGTCTTGAGCCCGTCCGCGTCCTCGAGGGCCCAGGCCAACCTGGTGTCGCTGTAGGCCTCCCAAGCGGACCAAACGAGGGCCTCGTTCTGGAAGCGCATCCAGGTGGCACCGCTCACCACGCTGTTCAGGGTGACGCTCAGACTGGTGGCGTAAGCGTCGTCGTTGTTGATGACGAAGGATGTGTACACCGGATCGTCGCAGTCAACCAAGACGCTGGCGGTCCCCGAGAACACGACGGGCGTGATGGGTGAGTTGTCGAGCGCGCGGAAGTCCACACTGGCCATGCTAACGACACCCGTACCGGTCGCCGCACCGTGGAATTCCACCGAGAACAGGTCGGCTTCCGCCGAGATGCCGACGGATCCACCAAGGATCACATAGTCCAGGTCGTAGACGTGATCTGCGGTGACCTCGGTTACGAACGACTGGTAGGTAACACCCGTGGGTCTCTCGAAGAAGGTGACGTCGCTCGGGCCGAAGGTCAGGGGCGCATTGCAGGTGACCCTTACGGTGTATCCGCGGACGTCGGTGCTGCCCGGCGTGTAGTGGAAGTTGACGACCTTGCTGCCGCTGCAGCTGATGGGATCGGTGTCGACCGCGATGGGCGCGATGATCGGATCGGTATTCTCGATGGTGATGGCAATCTGGTCGATGGCTACCTGACCGTATGGATTCCACCAGGGACCCGCCGACTCTGTCGCTAGTATCCTGAGGGTGTGGGAACCAACGTAGGATGAAACGTCGAAGGTGTGCCAATACCAGTTCTCCCCCGGGTCGCCTGTCGCGATCGACCCAATCAGCGAACTGTCGATGTAATAGCTCTGGTCGTCGGTGCTGGTGCCGTCCAGGTAGCGCACCCAGAGGGTCTTGGACCCCCCGGCCGGACCGAAGTCAAGGTCGATGTCCGCCCAGGGTTCGTGGGGCAGGTCGTACTCAGTGGGCGACCAGACCGGACGACAGGAACCCGGGGAGATCCCGCCGTAGTTCCCGCCGATGGTGCCGGGAGCCGTGGGTCCCCACCCCACCATGTTGTGTGGCGCCTCGCCCATAACCGTCTGGTTCTCGGAGGCCAGAGTCCCAATGTCAATGTAATCCTGATATGGCCCAGTGGGTTGAGCATTCGCCAGCCCTGCCCCCAAACTAACCAATGAAACAACACCAAGGATTGTGATCAGGCTTTTCATTGCTCTTCCCCCTCTGAAAATGAACACTCTTTCAATGAACGCTCTTTCTTTCCTTGATCCTGATTAACCACATTGATTGCTCAACGGAACAGAACTCGGCCGGCGATTTCCCGAATGCGGATAACTGCAATCCGACAGTCCGGAATGCCCCCCGGCGAATTCGTCCGGGGCGCGTTCGAGTGGATTCCAGTACAGCCTCCTTGTTCAGGAAGTCCTGATCGTTTTGAATTGTGCGTCCACCCGTGGACTCAGTCGGTCCCCCCGTGTATCGGAAATGCCGAGCTCTGGTCGCCGGGTCAGTGGGACCAGGAGGCTGGGTACCCGGGAAAGTCGACAATGAGTTGTGAGGATCGCTTAACGTAGACGAAGGAGGCAGGCAAGTAGACAGGGCAGAGAACCGCTCGGGGACGAGGTCCGATGGAAAACCTCGGAGTCGGTACATTCCTACTACCCCCCCCGTGGCACCGTGAGAGCCGTGGCTCTCATCTGGAGCACTGTTTAGCAGGGCGAGGACAACGACACCATTGCTAGTAGAGTAGCAACTACAACCTTCGATATTCCAATTTCACCTTCGGTTTCTCATTTTCAACTATCTCGAATGAACAGTCAAGGGCAAAATGGGACAGGGGCGACCTGCAGCGGGGGTTACAAAAGATGCCCAGAGCCTAGGGATTATGGGCGCATGACGTCAGCGAACTCAAGCGAGCTCAGGCGATTCTGCCGGGATCGGGTGAAGGCCTGGCGTCCTCCCATGGTTGGAAGTAGGATTCCGGCGAGTGCTTACGGATCACAACTCCCAATCGAAGAAGAGAGGGCACGCATGCGAACTGGCTCTCATCCTCGCGGATCAGGGGCTCGGCGCCCCCCGGCGAGAAGCACGTCTGCCTCCCGGATGTGGGTGATGCTCGGCCCAACACAGTAGCGCCTGCGGGACATAGACTTACCGCCCCTCATTCCCGCTGCCACTGTGTAACTCCCGGCCTGGACCGATTCCTGAGGATTAGGTCCTGGAGTCCCCTCTCCGAAACTCTTGACACATGGCTCACCCTCACGTATTCTGACAATTGCGACAACAGCATGGCTCTACGAAGAACACGTTGAGAACCGACTGCACGTAGGCGAAGCGGTCATTGCACCGCAAAGAGTCGCAAGATGAATGGTTGCTTCTGGTCAATCCACGAGCTCTCAGGGCTACTCTTGTATTCCCGGCACCTCAGGCCCGTCGGGCAAGCTGCCGCTCGTTACGAGGCACGCGTGCTCCTTCAGGCCACGCACATCCAATGAAGGGAAGGTCGCGATGAACGGTGAGTTCTCATGAAGCGCTCTACAGCATTCTCCGTTTGTCTTCTAGTGCTCTTTATTGGAGTAGAGGCTTATGGTTCCCCTGAAACGGTCATCGAATTGGTGCCCGGCTATGATGTGACCACGTGGCCTCCGGCTCCGTTTCGCTGGAAAGACGTTGCCCCGTACTTGTACAGCGACACGTACCGCGCCACCTACTCCTACGACTCAGCAACGGTCATGGTCAGCTTCGCTCCCGGTGCGGATACGACCTTCTCTGGGTCGCTCTGGGCAACGAACCTTAAGCCGCATTTCGCCTACCAGATGAAACTCGTCGGGAAACCGGAAAGTCTTTGGGGTAGTGCAGGCGACGATGTCACCAACGAGCTCATCGGCTACACCGGCCGCTGGTGGCGTAGCCAGCCGACCTCTGGAAACAGCAATGACGCGGAGTATGAAGCCTACCACGACAATCCCGACTATGTATTCGAGGGGTATCTTCTCTTCGATTTCTTCACGACGGACGCATCTGGCAACGCCGAACTCACGTTTCTGATCGACAGCAGCTTCCACGTCCTCTGGTGGGAACACCAGAGAGACCCGCAGGCTTGCGACAGTCCCACTAAGTGGACCACTGTCGTGGCAGACGCCTCCAACCCCGCATATGAACGAAATGTAGGACCCACTACGGTAGGCGTCTATGCGCAGATCGAGCGGCTTTGCTACGGAGAATCCAGGCTTGGAGATGGCAACTACAATTGTCGGTTCTTGTTGACCGAAGAAACCTTTCATCAGAGTGGTGAGAATGAGGGGTACTGGGCATCGGCAATGGTATGCGACACAGTATACTTCGATATCGGAGATCCTTCTCATACTGGAGAGCCCACGGGGCTTCCATCTCTCACGCTCTTGCCGATGCAACCGAATCCGTGGCGGGAGCATTCCTTCGTCGAATTGATGATTCCCGCACCCGCGCTCGTGAGCCTCACGATATACGACTCCTCGGGACGCGTGGTTTCCGTTCCCAGCTCAGCGGTTCTGGCCAGGGGCAACCATCGCCTTGGCTGGGACGGACGGGATGCAGCAGGTCGACCCGTTTCGGCGGGCGTCTACTTCTATCGTGTCGATGTGCCTGGCTTGACGGTAGGCCGTGGAAGGGTGTCCGTCGTCAGGTAGCATGTCCACTCAGGAAAGGAGGTGATTCAGGCTATTCGTAGCCAGACTGTCAAACCTAGTGGGAGGCGTAGAGGACAAACATCAAGTGCCGATTGCCACTTCTTTCGCGACGCCGCTCTCAGGCTTGCCAGCCTCTTCAGACTCCCTGTGGGGGGCCGGCCCGGGGTAGACGACACACCGGTGCCTCATCTCTAGGGCGACAACTTCCGCTTAGCTCTCCACTGAAGACACGCGACGCCGCAGGTTGCTCTCCCGAGCAGCAAGATGGAGGTGGAACAATGAACGTGATGCGAAGATTTTCAGTCTTTCTGGGTGTTGTTTTGAGCATTGGGCTGGCCAGTGCTGCAGGCGCTTCGGACTGCGTCCAGCTCGATATGGTGGATATCGGTGACCCTGCTTCGGAAGCCGGTCACAGTCTCGTGGGCTGGGG
>JAGMBO010000073.1 GCA_023129715.1 Candidatus Eiseniibacteriota bacterium
GCAGGCTTTTTCAGCACCCTGCTAGGGCAAGGTCATTCAGAAGCTCACACCCGAGTTCATTCCGATGCCCAAGAAGCACCCCTTCGCTTCAATGCATACCTGGGAGGAGCCGACATCAAGGGCGAGGGGACATACTGTTCGTTGTTGAGCAGGAAGTGAGAGGTCGATGGAAGCAGGAGGCGAGCTTGCCTGTTGACATCGATCGGGCACAGGCTGAGCAAAGCGTTGGAAAGGGCAAGCAGGAGCCGGCGGCCGCCTCCAAGGCTGCCCCGCGAAAGCGCTCCAAGAAGTCCAGCAGTCGCTAGCGAAGCGAACCGGCCGAGTGTCCAAAGCACCCGGACGGCCCCAGGAACTGACCTAGCAACGGCCGCCGACCGATGAGGACTACGATCGCGTCGAGGCCACCACCCCGCTTCGATTCAAGAGGGACCGCGACCGGGATGAAAAGAACGAATAGCAGCAAAAGCGAGAGCTGCTGATTTGATACCTCAGTTGGTACCTTCAGCGGCTCTCGTTTTCGGAAACCCTGTGGAGCTGAGGGGGATCGAACCCCTGACCTCATGACTGCCAGTCATGCGCTCTCCCAACTGAGCTACAGCCCCGAGCGCAATCGATGCTACGCGGGTTGCGCCCGGCGGGTCAAGTCTCTTCCCCGCATCGCTCTTAGCACCCCCTCCTTCCCCTACCCCGACCACGCCTTCCCACCTTTGCGACCCACTCTTGCCAGTCCTTCCCAGCGCGGCCACCCCCCCTTGCCCCCCGGCCCACGCGCGGCATCCCGGCCGCAGGCCCCGCACAGCCCGGGCGGAATCGCAGTTGCCGCCGCCTACCTCGATCGCCTAGATTCGTGAGAGGTCGAAGGGCCGCACGACTCGCCTAGGCGGCCTGCGGCATCAGCGGGAGTGGTGAAATTGGTAGACGCGCGGGACTCAAAATCCCGTGGGGGCAACCCCGTGTCGGTTCGATTCCGACCTCCCGCACAGCTCTCTGCCCACCGGCGGTATCGCCGATGACCCGCCTGCCCCCCAACCGCTGGCAGCGCAATGTTCCGCTCGCGCGTCTGACCACATGGCGCATCGGTGGCCCGGCGCGTTTCCTCGCCCATCCGCGCAACGCCGCGGAACTGGTCGCCGATCTCGCCGCCGCGCGGCACCTCGGCCTGCCGGTCTTCGCCCTCGGCGCCGGCAGCAATCTCCTCTTTGCCGACACCGGCTATCCTGGTCTGCTGATCCGGCTGCGCGGAGGGCCACCGCGCGACGCCGACGGCACCCTGCTCGCGCGGATGCCGCCCCAGCGGGGCGGGCCCGCGCGCGTCGTGCTGCTGGCTTCGGGGACGCCCCTGCCGCGCCTCGTCCGCCAGCTCGCCCGCCTTGGCTGGGGGGGGCTCGAGTGGGCCGGAGGCATCCCCGGAACGGTGGGAGGGGCGATAATCAATAACGCCGGGGCCTATGGCGGCCAGATCGGGGACTTCCTCGAGAGTGTCGACCTGCTCGACGGGGACGGATCCCCCGCGACCATGGCGGCCGCCGAGCTCGGGCTCTCCTACCGCCACTCGCGCCTAAAGGGCTGCGCCGCGACCACGCTGTTCGTGCTCCAGGCCCGCGTGCGCCTCACGCCGACGGCGCCGGATACCATCGCGGCACGCTGCGCGGAGCTGCGAGCCAAGCGCCGGGCGCGCACACCCCGGGGCCCGAGTTGCGGCAGTGTCTTCCGCAATCCGCCCGGCGACTCCGCCGGGCGGCTGATCGACGCGGCCGGCCTGCGCGGAACCCGCATCGGCGACTCCCAGGTCGCCTACCGTCACGCCAACTACATCATCAACAAGGGGGCGGCAACCGCCGAGCAGGTGGTCGCGCTCATCGACGTGGTACGTCGCAGAGTGTGGGTCTGCTTCGGCGTGGCTCTCGAACCCGAGGTCCAACTGGTAGGTCTGAGGCTCGACCCGCTGCCGCGCGGTGATCTCCCGATCTAGCCTCGTCAGGCCGGAGCACCGGCCATTTGGGCTGCGCCCAATCGCGCGACGTCGTCTAGAGACCGGCTAGGATCTCGAGATCCCCTTCGAGCAGC
This sequence comes from Candidatus Eiseniibacteriota bacterium, assembly GCA_023129715.1. Lineage (GTDB taxonomy): Bacteria > Eisenbacteria > RBG-16-71-46 > CAIMUX01 > WJJG01 > JAGMBO01. The sequence goes on from JAGMBO010000073.1 coordinate 2,068, forward strand.
ACCACCGGATTCTGCAATCCGGCCCGCTCCAGAATCTCCGGATGGACCTCCCCGAAACGCAACGCCCAGCGCTCCTCCCCCGCGTCGCCGTCGCCGGGGCGTGCCTCGGCCGCCCGGCCGGGCATGAAGGGTGCTTCCTCGAGCGGCACGAGTTCGCAAGGGCAGCCGAACTCCCTCAGGATCACCTCGGCGACCGCCTTGATCTCCTCGAAACCCGCCCGAGGAGAAACCAGACCGCAGGCCAGGTGGTAACGGTCCAAGGCGCCCGTCTCCGCCAGCGGTTCTAGCAGAGTCACCTCACCAATCTCGAAGATTTGCTGGGGCAATGGATGGGTCAGATTCCGCCGGAAGGTTTCGAGCTGCCCGGCGAGCAGGCTCGTGCGCAGCATGGTCTGCTCGCTTGAGGCAGGATTCGCGATCTTCACCGCCGGCGATGCGGGACGCCCGAGCAAATCGTCGTGCAGCGCCGGACTGGTCAGGGCCAGCGTCATGATCTCAAGATAGCCCAGTCCGCACAGCAGCGTCCGGGCGCGCGCGGCTGCCTCCGCCTGCGGCCGCGCCCCACCGACCGTGAAGGTCGGCACGAGACTGGGTGGGATATTGTGGTATCCATAGGCGATGCCTACGTCCTCGATCAGGTCGACCTCGTGAAGGATGTCGTTGCGGTAGGCGGGCGTGCGCACCGCGACAGTGCCCCGCGCGTCGACGGCGGCATCGTGGCGCATGCGCCGCAGCAGCTCGGCCGCCCGCTCCGCACTGACCGGCACTCCCAACAGCCGGCTCGCCCGACCCGCATCGAGCGTCATCTCCTGCATCCGGAAGTCGGGGGTGATCCGCCGTTCGCCCTCCCCCGGTCCCAGGATCTCGACTCCCTCCACCGTCGTTCCGGGCAGATTCTCGAGCAGGCTGCTCGTCATGATGTGCAGCGTGCGCGTGACCGTCGCCACCGCCAGACCGGTCACATCGATGAAGAAGCGCTCTGTCGCCAGCGTCACCTTCGTCTCTTCCGAGTTGATGATCGGAGGCATCGAGAGCACCTGTCCCGCCGCATCCTTGAGCACGGGATAGGCCCGATGCTCGGCTAGGAGGTGTGCATAACCCATGCCCTTGGGATGGTGCTCGAGGATCTCGCGCAGGCTGCGCGCATGCTCCGCGCCGCTGCCCCCCGCCCCCAGGGGCACGAAGCGGAAGGCGTCGGGATCCTCCACGGTGTAGCTGAAATCGGGTGTCAGGCGATCGAGGTCGTAGACCCCGATCGAGGCATGCTTGCGATCGCGGCCAATCGCCCAGTGCAGGTTCTCCTGCAGCTTCATCACGACCTTCAGCGCATCGTCATCCAGTCGCACCCCGGTGAGCACCGCGCAGGCAATCGCCGGACGGTAGGAGTCGCGCGCGCCGAGGCGCGCATCGACCGTCAGCCGCAGCGCCGGCGGCACGACCGGGTAGTGGGGCGCGCCCGTCTCCCGGTCGAGATAGCCCCGCAGGGCCCGGGCGAGTCCCCCCGGATCGAACATGTCGGGCCGCACGGCCAACAACTCCATCCGCACCACTTCGAGCGGTGCCAGCTCCTCGTGCTTGGAGCGCAGGTCCCCACCGCAGGCCTCGCAGGCGGGCGGGATCTCCTCCTGGGCAGTCATTTCGTGCACCGCGCCGCAGGCGGCGCACCGCACGCGCGCCAACTCGGTGAATCCCTCCACGTCGCAACCGAGATGGCCCAGCTGGCGCAGGAGATCCGCGGGCTCCAGCTCGATCCCCAGCAGGGTCCGCAGACGCTTGACCGGGATCCCGACTACCGGCATAGGGGCACCTCCTTGAGCCACTGGAGATCGGGCAGGTAGAGTCTGCGCATCTCGAGCACGCCGTAACGCAGCATGGCCAAGCGCTCGAGGCCCAGGCCCCAGGCCAGAACAGGGACTTCACACCCCAGCGGCCGGGTCACCTCCGGCCGGAAAATGCCCGCGCCCCCCATCTCGAACCAGTCCTTCTTCGCCTCGACCCAGATGAAAACCTCGACGCTCGGCTCGGTATAGGGAAAGAACCCGGGGCGCAACTCGATGCGCTCGAACCCCATCTTGCCGTAGAACGCCGTCAGCGTGCCGAGCAGGCTGGCGAAGGTCGCCGCCTCATCGATGATGATGCCGTCGACCTGGTGAAACAGGGGCAGGTGCTTGTAATCGATCGCCTCGCGTCGGAAGACCTGGCCGACGCAGAAAACCTTGCGGGGCCCTCCTGGTGCCGCAGCGAGGGCCCGGGCGGTTGCCGCCGTCGTGTGGGTCCGCAGGACCGCCGCGCGGGCCCGGGCGGGATTCCACGGCATCCTCCAGCCGAGTGAGCCGGTTTCGCCCCCATCCTCGTGGGTCGCGCGCACTCGCGCGACCAGCGACTCATCCGGCGGAAGCGCGATCTCGGCAGGTTCCGCCAGGTAGAAGGTGTCCTGAAGCTCGCGCGCCGGATGATCCTGGGGCTGGAAAAGGGCATCGAAGTTCCAGAACCCCGATTCGACCATCGGGGAGGCGACCTCGACGAACCCGAGCTCGAGGAAGATGCGCCGGGTTTCGGCGATCGTTCGTTGCAGCGGGTGGGGCTTGCCGGGAGCAAGCGGCGCGACGCCCAGACGCACATCGTAGGCCTTGAAATGAACATCGCGCCAAGCACCCGAGGTGATCATCTCGGGCGTCATCTGGCCGACCTCGGCGGCTTCGGCCACTCCCGCCGCGGCGAGCGCCCGCCCGGCAGCGGTCAGTTTGGCCAGACGCGTGCGTTTGGCGCGCACATCCAGCCAATCGCGCCGCCCCTTCAAGTACTCGATCGCCCGATCCACCTCGATCCCCGCCGCACCCAGTTCTTGCTCCCGTGCGCGCGCGCCGGCGCGCTGGGCCAGGGCTTCCAAAAGGGTTTCGTCGGCCCCTGGAGCCGGCTCCCCCTGGGCGAGCGCGTCGCCGGGACGCAGTTCGCCCCCGTGCTTGCTCGCCCAGCCCTTCTGCTGCAGGAATCGCAAGCAGGCACCGACTTCGCGCGCCTCGAGGCTGGTCAGCCCGGGCAGTTCGCGGATCGCCACCGGCCCCCCCGCCTCCAGCAGCGCCCGCACCAGGCGGCGCTCGGGAAAGCCCTCTGCGACCGCCCGGCGGCCCGCCTCCTTGAGCACCAGCTCCCGGTAGGGTTCCTCGCGAATCGTCACCAGTCCCTCTTCGCTGAGCAATTGTGCCCCGGCAGCAATCAGGGCCTGGTCGACGGCGAGCCGGCGGGCCAGTTCCGGCACCGCCAGCTCGGCATCCGCCTCCGCCAGACCGGTCATGATCAGAAACTGCTCGCGGGGAAAGCTGCGCATGCGCTCCTCCTCATTCCTCCCCGGTCCCGCGGCCCCGCGCCCTCTGCCGCGCCGCAAACAACGCCGCCAGCGCGACCGCCGCCGTCTCACTGCGCAGACGAAATGCCCCCAGACACACCGGCTGGGCCGCGCCCCCTCGCAGCAGGCGCTCCTCACCCTCGTCGAAGCCCCCCTCCGGCCCGACGATCAGCGCCGCGTCCCGCTCTGCGCCACCGGCCGGCTCTGGAAACCCGGCCCCCCGCCCGTCGCCCCAGAGCAGCATTCCAGGCGCCGGCAACGTCTCCAGGGCCTCGGCAAGACCGCCGGCCACCGCAACGCTCGGCCACCAACTGCGCCCCGCCTGTTTCATCGCCGCCCGAGCCACCGCGCGCCAGCGGCTCTGCCGGGCTTCGATCCTCCGGCAACCGGCTTTCATCGAACGTCCCGCCAAATAGATGCAGAAGCCGCGGCACCCCAGTTCCGTACCCTTCTCCACGGCCCAGTCGAGCCGCGCCGCCGCACGCAGCCAGGGCAAGAGCATCGTCCAGCCTGCGCCTTGCTCCGCGGGATCGCGCTCGATCGCCAAGAGGCGCACGGCGAGACCCCGCCGGTGGTGTCCCTCGAGCTCACCCGCCGCGACCCGGCCGGCCCCATCGACGAGCTGCACCCGGACTCCCGGTCCCAGGCGCAGCACGCGCCCCGCATGGCGCGCCTCCTCGGGCGGCAAGATCAGTGCCTCACCCGGCGCCGGCCATGGCGGCGGCGCGTAGAAGCGCGCATGGGCGCGCGTCTCACCCGCGGAAGGCATCTTTGAACTTCTCGAGGAGCCCCTTGCCCGGTCGTGGCGCGCGCAATCCGGGCAGTTGACCAAGCTCCTCCAGCAACTCCCGCTCGCGCTTCGAGAGCTTCTGCGGGGTCCAGACCTGCACGACGACGAAGAGATCACCCCTCTGATTGCCCGCCGCCAGGCCGCGGCCACGCAAGCGCAGCATCTTGCCCGATTGGATCCCCGCCGGCACCTTGACCTCGACCGATCCCTCCAGCGTGCCCAGCGTGTAGCGCATCCCCAGCGCCGCCTGCGACAAACTGATCGGCAGCCGGATCACCAGATCGAGCCCGCGGCGCTCGAAGAGTTCATGGGAGCGCTCATGGATCTCGATGACCAGATCCCCCGGCGGCCCCCCGCGGCGCCCGGCATTGCCCGCGCCCCGCTTCGCCAGGCGCTCCCCGTCAGCCACGCCGCGCGGGATCTTGAGCGCGATCTGCTCTTCCTGAATCTGGCGCCCCCCCCCGCCGCACTCGGGGCAGGGATCCTCGACAACGCTCCCCTCACCGTCGCAACGCCGGCAGGGCTGGGTGCGAATCACCTGCCCCCAGAGCACCCGCTGGATGATCTTGATCTCGCCGGTGCCGTCGCACTGCGAGCAACGCACGGTGCGCCCACCCGGCCTCGCTCCGCTTCCCCCGCAGCTCGCGCAGACCACCTGGCGTTTCAGGCGCACCTGCTTCTCGACGCCATGCGCGATCTCCTCGAGGCTCAGGGGCAAGGCGAGGCGCAGGTCTTCACCGCGCCGCCGCTGAGCCGTGCTCGTGCGGCGCCCCTCGAAGCCACCCCCCATGAAGCTGCTGAAGAGATCCTCGAAGCCGCCGAAGCCCGAGTGGCGCCGGGCGAACTCGCGGAAGACGTCCATCGGATCGAACGCCGTCCCCGGCCCCGCCCCGCCCCCTACACCGGCATGGCCGAAGCGATCGTATTGCGCGCGCTTCTCCGGCTGACCGAGCACCTGGTAGGCTTCGGAAACCGCCTTGAACCGCTCTTCGGCTGCCGCATCGCCCTGGTTCTTGTCGGGATGGTATTTGACCGCGAGCCGGTGATAGGCCTTCTTGACCTCCTCCGGGGTCGCGTCGTGCGAGACACCGAGCACTTCGTAGTAGTCCTGTTGCGCCACTGCGCCTGCCTCCGCGCCCCCGGCGGCCTATTGACCGCGTTGGGCGAAGATCGATCGCAAGGTCATCACGAGAATCCGTAGATCGAGACCCAGCGACCAGTCCGTGATGTACTGCAAGTCGTAACGCGTGCGCTCCTCGATCGGCACGCTGCCCCGCAAGCCGTTTACCTGCGCCCAGCCCGTGATCCCACTCTTGACCCGGTGGCGATCGAAATACCCCGGCACGAGTTCCTGGAACCGGTCGACGAAGTACGGTCGCTCGGGCCGCGGACCCACCAGGCTCATCTCCCCTTTGAGCACGTTGATCAACTGCGGCAGCTCATCCAAGCTCCACGTACGCAGAAATCCCCCCAAGCGCGTCCGTCGCGGATCTCCCTCCCCTGCCCAGACCGGTCCGCTGCCGCGCTCGGCATCGACGCGCATCGAACGAAACTTCAACATCTGCAAGACCGTCCGGTCGCGCCCGACTCGCTCCTGGCGATAGAAAACCGGCCCTGGAGAATCCAGCCGGATCAGCAGGGCGGTCACAAGCATCAGCGGAGACAAGAGGATCAACAGCGGCACGGTCACCACCAGATCGAACGTGCGCTTGACGACCCCGTTCCACCCAGAGAGCGGAATCTCCCGCAGGCTGACGATCGGAACGCCTTCGATCTCGCCGAAACGCGCGCCCTGCGAGATCACGGAAAGCACGCCCGGAACGAACTCGATGTCGACATCGAGCGACCGACACTGCCGCAAGATCTCAAAGAGCGCCTCCTGGCCCGCCAATGGCAGGGCCACGATCACCCGATCGATCCGTTCGGCGGCCACCACCTCGCCGACGTCCGCAAAGCGACCCAGCACCTGGAATTCGCCGGCATTTTCCGTCTCGGTCCCTTCCCCCGGCCCCAGCAGGAATCCAACCGGGGCGTGGGGCACGCCCCGGCCGCGCGCCAACGCGCGCGCAATACGCAGGCCCTGCAGAGTCAGCCCGATGACGAGAAAGCGCACCGGCGGCCGGCGGTCAAGGAGCGTCCCGAGCTGCAGCGCCCCGAGGCGCCCCCAGTGCAGCAACGGCAGGGCGAGCATCCAGATCAGCGGGACCGCGATGCGCGAGAGGGTCACATCGCGATAGAAGAAGGCGAGTCCAGCAGTCAAGACCATCCCGAACAGTGAGGCGCGCAGCAGTCGCGAGACGGCCTCTCCTTCCCAACGCCCGCGCAGCCGGTAGAGGCCGAAGGTGTGAAAGACGACGATCCAGACGACGGCCGTGGTCCCCGCCGCAACTAGGTAGTGCAGCAACGGGGGGATCCCCTTCCCGGGATTCCACAACAGCCCGACCAGCGGCGAGTGAAAGCGCAGCCAATACCCAAGCAGAAAGGCCGCACTAATCGCCACCACGTCGCTGAGGTGCCAGAGAAACTGCACGCGCGTCTCGCGCTTGCGCCGTTCTACATGGCCCATGGCTCGACCTCATCCGCAGGCGTGGCCGTCGCCCCCGAAACCCCGGCGAGCTCGCGCGCAATCCGGCGCCGGAAGACCTCGCGCGAGAACTGCAGCGCCCGCTGGCGCCCCAGCGCCGGCGAGAGCTGGAGACCCGCCAGACGCTGCAACGCCCCGGCCAAACTGTCCGCCTCTTGCTCGTCGAAGAACACGCCGGTCTCCCCATCGACGACCGTCTCCAGCGCGCCTCCGGCCCCGTAGGCAACCACAGGTGTGCCGCACGCCATCGCTTCGAGGGGCACGATGCCGAAGTCCTCTTCGCCGGGGAAGATCAGCGCCCGCGCCCGGCGCAGCGCGTCGACCATCGCGGCCTGATCTTGCCAGCCCAGAAAACGCACCGCGGGGCCCGCCAGCGCCTCGAGCCGCTTGCGCTCGACTCCGCGGCCGATCACGACCAACGGCCGCCCCAGCCGCCCTGCCGCTGCGATCGCCAGATCGATCCGCTTGTAGGGTACCAGCGCGGAGATCACCAGATAGAAGTCCTCCCGGGCCACGGCGGGATCGGGCGTGAAGCGCTCGGTGTCGACCCATGGGGGGACCACCGCGGCGCCACGCCCGTAGTAGCGCCGAATGCGGCGCGCGACGTTGGCGGAGTTCGCGATGAAATCGTCGACGCGCGCCGCGCTCACGACGTCCCAGGTGCGCAGGCGCGTCGCCGCCCAGGCGATCGCCCAGGAGGCCGGAAACCGATAGCGCCCGCCCCCAAAATAGTCCTCGTAGGCCACCCAGACATAGCGCATCGGCGTGTGACAGTAGCAGACGTGCCGCGTGCCGGGATGGACGACGACGCCCTTGGCCACGGCATGGCTGCTCGAGAGCACCAGATCATAGCCGCGCAGGTCGAAGCCCTCGATCGCGAAGGGGAACAAGGGAAGATAGCGCTGGTAGCGCGTCCGGCCCCAGGGAGCGCGCTGGATGAACGAGGTGTGAATCGGATGGCGCTCGATCGCCGCACTCACACTGCCCGGTTGGTGGACAAGCGTGTAGATCGGGGCATCGGGAAACATCTCGGCGAAGACCTCGAGACACTTCTCTCCCCCGCGCATCCCGGTCAGCCAGTCATGAACCAACGCGACCTTCACGACGGCTCTCCCTCCAGCGCCCGGATCAATTCCCGCACAACGCTCTCGGCAACGAAGTAGGCCTGCGGCTCGATCCGCAACCGGTCGGTCGTGAACTCAAGGAATCCCTGCGCGGCGAGCAGACGCGCCTTGCGCTGCAGCAGCGCGATGCGCTGCTCGCCCAGAAACCCCGCCAGCCGCTCCCAGGTGACCCCCTCGGACCGTCGCAGGCCGAGCCACAGCTCTTCCTGGCCGGCATTCTCCGGGCTGAGGCGATAGCGCTCCCGGGGGGGCCGGTGCCCGACCTCGAGGAGTTGCGCGAGGTAGATTTCCAGGTCCGCTGCATTACGCCAGCGCACCGCCCCGTCGAACGAGTGGGCGCCGGGCCCGAGCCCATAGCAGCGTTGGCGGTCCCAGAAAAGCTCTGCGTAGCGCGAGCGGCTACCCGGCCGCGCGAAGCTCTCGATCTCGTAGTGTTCGAACCCCGCTTCGACGAGCCGCCGCGCGGCCGCCTGGTATTGGGCCAGCAGGGACTCATCGAGAGGACTCTCCCCAAAGCGTCCCCGCAGGAGACGCTCGGGCAGCGCTTCGTCCCGGGGCGTCGTCCGGGTGATGACGAGATGGCTGCAGGGCAGCCGCAGCGCTTCCTTGAGCGTCGCCGTCCAGTGATCGAGATTCTGGCCGGGAATGCCGTAGAGCAATTCCAGGCCCAGTTCGGGAAACCCCGCGGCAGAAACCGCCTGCACCGCCGCCGAGGCCTCCGCACCGGTATGTCCACGCACCAGCGCGGCAAGTTCTTCATCGCGAAACGATTCTACGCGTACCTGTAGGCGGTTGAAGCCGGCGGCCTGCAGCGACCCGCCCAACTCCCCGTCGAGGCTGGCCGGGTGCGATTCCAGCGTCAGTTCGATCGACTCGTGCCAGGTGATCCCGCCGCGCAGGATCTCGAGCAGGCGGCCCAGGCGCGGCGCCCCAAAGAGCGAGGGCGATCCCCCCCCCACATAGATGGCGGAGATCTCAACGCCCTCGTCGAGCCCTTCCTCTTCGCGCACGAGCGCCCACTCGCGCTCCACCGCCTGGAGAAAGGGATCGTAGGTGACTTCACTCGCGCTGACCTTGAAGGCGCCACAGTAGGCGCAGTTGTAGCAACAGAAAGGAATGTGGACATAGAGGGCCACCGGCCCCCGCGTGGCTGCGCTCTGTCGTTCTTGCGCCATGGCTCCCCTCCCGCGGTGGCTCCTCCTCTTGCCGAACGACCTAGCGCACCAGGCTGAACAGACGCTCGAAGCGAACCCACTTCTTTCCCGGATCCCACGAGAAGTAGCGGATGATCGCACGTCCGTGAACGTTTTTCATCGGCAGCGCGCCCCAGTAGCGGCTGTCGTTGCTGAAATCGCGATTGTCGCCGAGCATGAAAAGGTGCCCCTGCGGCACCTCGATCGGTCCCCAGGTATCGCGCTCGGTCCGCACGGCCGGATCGAGGTGCTTGACATAGGGTTCCACCACCAGCTCGTCGTCGACATAGAGGCGTTTGGCCCGCATCTCTACCCGTTGCCCACCCACAGCGACGCAACGCTTGATGTAGTCGACCGCCTTGCTCCCCGCTTGCGCCTCGGCCGGAAAGCGGAAGACGATTACATCGCCTGCCCGTACCTCGCGCAGGCCGGGCGCCCGCCAGTCGGCGAAGGGCACCCGCGGCCCATAGTCGAGCTTCGAGATGAAGAGGAAGTCCCCCACCAGCAGGGTATCCTCCATCGACGGCGAGGGAATCCGAAAGGCTTGGATAACAAAGGCCCGCAGCAGCACGAAAAGCACCAGGGCAACGAGCAGCGTCTCAACCGTCTCCCGCGAGCGACTCTTGCGCCGCCGCCGCCCCAGGGGATCTGCGCTAAGCCGGTCCGGCCTCATCAATCGCCCTCCCCACCCGGGCTCAGGGACGCCAGGCCAGCCCGATTCGCATGGCGATCTCAGGCCCGCTCCCGTCCCCCCCCACCGGCTCCCCACCCGGCTCGATCTGCAGTTCCACGTCGAAGCGCTTCAAGTGCGCGTCGACGTAGGCATCCCCCATGGAGAGGATCACGAACAGACTCGTCCACCAGATGAAATCGCGCCGATGGCTCGCATGCTTCTCCGCCTTCCAATCCAGGCAAGCGAACTCGGCAGACTCGGGATCGAGCTGGTCGGCGCGAGTGCGGAACCCCTCGGCGACGCGGTCCTCGAAGTAGAGCCGTTCGAGCAACGCTCCCTCGATCCCGGCCACCAACAGCGCCTTCCACCATGCCCCATTCTTCAGCTGGCCCCACCCCGGGATGACCAGTGAACGGGCCATCACCCAGCTGGGCCGATCGAAGCCCCGGGGCTCGGCCAGCGCACTGTCCTCGGCCAGCGCACCACCCTCGGCTAGCGCACCACCCTCGGGCAGCGCCTCCTGCGCCACGGCCAGAGGCACACAACTCGCCGAACAGAGCCCGGCCAGGCAGAGCAGACACCAGGTTAATCTCAGGGCACGCTGCGCCATCCTGCCGCTCACACGAAGAGGGCGGCGTCCGGAACCACCACGCTCCCCTAGACGCCGCCCGAGACTGGCGGGAACGTGTGGGAATCGAACCCACCCCGGACGCCAGAAGCGCCCGACACAGGCTTTGAAGGCCCGGGGACCCACCAGGACCCATTCGCTCCCGTTGCCGATCGCCCCGCAGGATAGGCAACCGGATCGGGGCCGTCAATGGACTACGCCTCCATCCGACGCCCCCCCAGCACGATCGCCCCTCTCTGCGGGCGCCCCCGCGTCGAGGCGGGCCAGCGCCTCGCGCGCTTGCAGCCGCAACCGCGGATGGAGGCCCTCCTCCTCGGCAACCGAGGTCCACAGCTCGCGGGCCGCCTCGGGGATCCCCCGCCGCAAGACGGCGGCGGCCACATTGCTACGCAGCAAGGCATCGCGGCCTAAGAAGCTGCGCCATCCCCCCGCCAGCTCCACCAGCCGCCCGATCTCCCGATCGCGGCCGGCGCGCCCGAAACGCCCCGTCAGCTCCACCAGACACTCATCATTCGCCCCCCCTTGGAGGGCTGCCTCGGTCCATTCGAGCGCCGCCGCCCATCGCTCCTGGGCAATCATGAACGTGGCCAGAAGATATTTGGGCGCATAGGCATCGGGGTGTTTCTTGTCAAACGCCTTCAAGGCGGAGATCGCATCTCCTTGCCTGCGGGGGAATTCGGGATCGAGATAGAGGCGCCAGTCCTCGATCCGATTGGGATCGCGGTCCAAGGCGACCGCGATCGCTCCCGCTGCTTCCTGCCGGTCGCCTCGGAACCAGAGCAGTTGCCCGCGGCAGGAAGCAGCCCACGCCGAATCGGGCGCCAAGCGCTCCAAGTGGGCCAGCGGCACGGCGGCTTCGTCGAAGCGCTCCAGCGCGATCAGCGCCCGGCACTCAGCCGCCAGGGCCTCGCTCGCCAGCCCCTCGGTCGCCGGCACCTCGGCCCCCAGCGCCTGGGCGGTAACCGCCTCGGCCGCCTGATCCTCTCTCAGAGACGACCCCGGCCGGCTGGGAAGAGCTGCGCTTGACTCTCCCGCCTGCTGCCCCAATCCACTCTGGGCCAGGCGGACCGCCCTCAGAGCAAGTCCCGCTTGCCCATGCCGCAGGTGGAAGTGCGAGCGTTCGATCAAGAAATGCGGGCCTCGCTCCGACTCGCGCCACTCTCTCTCAAGCAATCCCTCGTAGGCATCGCGGGGCAGAAAGGCGCGCTCTGGGGCATCCAGCGTTCCGAGATAGACCTCGACCATCTCACCCAAGACCGCCAACCGCTCAAGCGCCGCCGGATGCCCCGGCTCCAGATCCAGTGCCTGCCGATAGCAGGCCGCCGCGCGCGGCGCATCCCTGCGCGCCTCCCAGTAGCGCCCGTAGGCGGCATGGAAGTCGGCCTCGCCCGCCATGACGGGGGCAACCAGCTCGAAGCGTTCCCGGGCGGCGTCGAGGTTTCCCTGATGGGTCAGACAGAGCCCGCGCAGGAAGCCTGCGCGAGCATCGCCGGGATCGAGCGCCTCGATCGCGGCCAGCGTTCGCTCCGCCTCGGCGATGCGCCCATCCCGCAGAGCCTCCTCGATCTGCAGCGCCAGCGGCGCCTTCTGGAGGAATCGGCTCAGCGCCTGCGCCTCGCGGTGTTGCGGCCGCTCGGCGAGAAACTCCCGCGCATAGGCAACCATGTCACGGAAGGGAAGTCGCCTGGCGCCAGCCCCCCGCCGCCAGGCGCGAGCGACCTCGCGCGGAACGGGGATCCGGCCAGGCAAGGAGGCGCTCCGCGAATCCCGGTCGGGCGCGTATAGCCGCCAACGGCCCACCGGCTGATAGCCGAAAAGCCGTTCCCAAAGCCGCAGCCACCACTGCATCGAGCGCGCGCTCCTCCCTCGGGTCTTCTCCGGCGGCAGTTCCGCCCTCGACGACCTGCCCCTGAACCTAGCCGCTGACCGCCAGCGCCTCGATCTCGACCCGGCCGCCCTTGGGCAGCGCCGCCACCTGGAAGGCGCTCCGCGCCGGGAAGGGCGCCTCGAAGAAGCGCTCATAGACACCGTTCATCTCGGCGAACTCGCCCATGTCGGCGAGAAAGACCGTCACCTTCACCACGCGGTCCATCCCCGACCCAGCCGCCTGCAAGACCGCCCTGAGGTTCTTCAAGGCACGCTCACACTCGGGTCCGATGCCGCCGGCGACCAGTGCGCCGCTCTGGGGATCCATGCCCAACTGCCCGGCGGTCATCACCAGACCTTCACCGGTGAAGCGCATGCCCTGGCTGTAGGGCCCAATCGCCGCTGGTGCGTCAGGTGTGCGCACTTCTGCTCTCATCCCTTGCCTTCCCTTCTCGGCCCCTCGACCGCGTCGGTTTCTCGTCACCGAGCTCCCGCTCTCTTCTCTAGCCGCTTCCCGCGGGCGCCTTCCCGATCTTTGCCGCGATCGCCAAGACGTGTGCCACCCGCTCGCCCGTGCGGGGCTCCTCGCGCGACTCCGCGATCACGCGTACGACCGGTTCGGTGCCCGACGGCCGGACATGCAACCAGCCATCCTCCCAGACCCAGCGCCCGCCATCGTCACGCTGCTCCGGCGCACCCCAGGCGCGCTCGAGCCCCTTGATCAGCGCCGGAAAGTCGCTGCGGGCAAGATCGAGTTCCCGCTTCGCCATGTAGAGCTGGGGGAATGCCGCCGCGGCCTGCGCAACGCCACCCGCCCCGGCGGGCCCGCGCGTCTCCAACGCCAGCAACCGCGCGATGGCCACGCCCGCATCGCGGCCGAGGTGAACGCGGGGATCGATCACCCCACCATTGCCCTCTCCACCGAGGAGAACCTCCTCGCCCTGCATGCGTCCGACGACGTGGGCCTCTCCCACCGGCGTGCGCACCAGGGCAACGCCGTAGTGCTCGCCGAGCCATTCCAGCCGCGCCGAAGTGCTCTGGTTCGTCACCAGGCTGCCGCGCGCTCCGCCCGCAAGCATCTCGTAGGCGCACAGCGGCAAGCACCATTCCTCCCCCAGGACCTGGCCCGGGAGCACCGGCGCGCAACGATCGCCGTCCGGGTCGAGGGCGAAGCCGAGGTTCGCGCGATCACGTTCCACAGCCTCGGCCAGCGGCGTTAGGCGTTCCGCGCGCGGCTCGGGCCGGGCAGGCAGATTCCCATCCGGCTCACCCGCGATCCACGCCGCCCGGACACCGAGGCGCTCAAGCAGCGGCGCCACGAGCACCTGCCCCGCCCCATGGACCGCATCGACGACCACCGCCAGCGACGCCTGCCGAATCGCGGTGACCGGAATCCGGGCAACGATCCTTTCGACGTGACGGGCGATCATCGCCTTGCCGGTGGCCGTCGTGCCGTCGGATTCGAGGAAAGCCGCCTGCTCCCCATGGACCGCGGTCCCCGGCGCGGTACCCTGGAAGAGCGTGATCAGACGCTCCATTGGCGCCGGAGCCAGGAACGTCCCCTGTCGGCCGATGAATTTCAGCGCATTCCAGGCGGGAGGATTGTGGCTGGCGGTAATCACGATGCCGCCGCGCGCACCCAGTTCTTCCACCGCCACCTGCACGGTGGGCGTCGGCACGACGCCCAGCTCGGTCACCGAGCAACCGGCCGTCTGCAGGGCGGCGGAGACCGCACCTCCGAGTTGCAGTCCGGAGGGACGCGAATCGCGGCCGAGCAGGATCGGCCCCGCGCCCACGATGCCCACGTACGCCACGGCCAGCCGGGCCGCGATCGTTGCGTCGAGCCCATCGCCGACGATGCCGCGCGCACCGGAGATTCCCAGAATAAGGGTCGGCATGACCTGCTCCGCCAGGGGCCCGCGGGACGCCCCATCGCGGAGCAACGCCCCCCGCCATCGAGACGCAAGGGGCGCGCGGGGGCGCGATGGGCGCCGGGACATCAAGACGCAAGACCCCGGTGACTCAAAGAAGCAAGGCCCCGGTCACTCATGGATCCGGGGCCGCAAACCGTGAGCCGATGAACGGACTCGAACCGTTGACCTGCTCATTACGAATGAGCTGCTCTACCAGCTGAGCTACATCGGCAGTCCTCGGCCGCCGGCCGAGGTGTCATCTTCCTGTGCAGCCCCCCAGAATTGAACTGGGGACCCCGTGATTTTCAGTCACGTGCTCTACCAACTGAGCTAGGGCTGCACACAAACACTGCCCGATGAGACTATTCAGGGGCGTGACGAACCGTCAACCGATTTTTCCCCACACCCTGCCCGGTGGGCAGACTCCCGCCAGCCTGGCGTCCGCCCAGGGTACCGGCCAGCGCGCGGGTCAACTCCGCCGCCGGTTGCGCTTTGTGCACCACCCCATCGGCCGCCCAACTGGTGAAGTCGCGCCAGAGCCCCCCCTCGGAGGTGCTGAGCAGCACGGTCATGCTGGGATCGGCCCGCAGGGCCGACTCGAGAACCCGGTGCCTGCCGGCCCGGTCGGCTCCGGCATCGAGCACCAGCGCGTCGGGGCGTTCCCCGCGAGCAAGCCGGCGCAAGGCACTCCGGCTGCTGCCGGTGGCGGCAACCGCGTAGCCGGCCCGGCGGAGTTCCTGGCGATACCGCTCCCGGCAGGCGCGGTTGGGTTCCACCAGGAGAACCCGGCGCATCCGCAAGGTACTGCCCATCTCAATCCCTCCCTCGCCGGCGCCGGTCGCGACCGCGGCGCCGGTCGGGTTGCTTGCGTCGTTCTTGATTGGCGTCCACCGGAAAGGTGATCGTGAAGATCGAGCTCCATTCCCCTTCACTGCGCACACTCACCTCGCCCCCATGTTCCTTGACGATCTGTTGCGCCATCGCCAACCCGAGACCCGCCCCACTCACTCCGGCGGCGTGGAAGGGGACCAGCAGCTCCTCGATCGCCTCGCCGGGCATCTTCTCTCCCGTGTGCGCGATCTCCAGTAGGACGCGCTCGCCCTGCAGCAGCGTCTCGATCCGGAGCGCATCCCCCTCACGCATCGCATCAAGCGCGCTGCGCAAGATATTGGTCACCATACGCCGTACCCGTTGGGCATCGAGCAGGAGCTTCGGGAGCCCCTCGCAGTAGGCTTCCTCGATGCGCACGCTGCCGCCCAGCAGTTCGCCCTGCAGCTCTTGGAGGCCCAAGCGCACGATCTCGTTGAGATCCCGCATCGCCAGCCGCGGGACCTGTTCGTCGGCCGCCTGCTGCTGCTGCTCGATCATGACCGCCATCCGTTTTGCCTCGCGGAGGATCACCTTCACATACTCCCGGTTGGCGTCGTCGGGTTCCATGTCGCGATCGAGCCGGCGGGCGAAACCGGAAACGGCCGTCAAGGCCGAGCCCATCTCGAGCGCGTTCTGCACCGCCAGGTCGCCCAGTGCGCTGCGTCGATCCGCGTACAGCAGCGCCCCCTGGGTCTCTTGGAGCTGCCGCCGCGCCAGGCGCACCCGCTCCTCGAGGCGGGCATTCTTGATCACCACGGCCGCCTGCCCGGCGAGCAGTCGGATCAGGTCCTCCTCCTCGCGGCCGAACTCCTTGGCCGCCCCGGCAACCGCCTCCCGCTTGCCGATCAGGCCCCAGAGTCCGACCCGATCTCCGAAAGCATCGAGCGGCACGAAGAGCGCCGGCAGCGCCACCGGCAAGCCTCCCAACTCGAGCTCTGTTTCCCCGCGCAGATCGGGGAAATTCCGCGTCCCGCCGTCGGCGACGATCTTGCTTGCCAGCGACTCCAACTGCGGCAGCCACTCCTCGAGCGCGTGCTCCTTGGTCACCGGCTGGTGCAGCGTCAACTTGCAGCGCCGGGACTCCTCTTCGTACGTCCAGAGCAAGGCACAGGCGCCGCCGGTCACCCGCAGCCCCGCCCGCGCGACCAGCTCCAGAACATCGGGCAGATTACCCGCGCCGAGCAGGACCTTGACCGCCTCCTGCAGCGTGCGTGTGCGCGAGACACTCTCGCAGAGCTGTCGCTCGATCTCGAGATGTCCGATGGCCGCCCCGAGGTACCCGGCCAGCAGGAGCGCCCCGGTGCGACGCCGCTCTTCAAGCCCCGCTTCCTTCTCCCCCGAGGGCACCGGCTCACCCAGCACCAGCGCGCCGATCGGCTGGCAGTTACCGATCACCGGCACAGCCCAGCGCCTCCCCGAGCCGAGACACGCCTCGAGCGCGGCATCGCTCTCCGCGGCCAAGCTCCCCGCCTGCCAGGCGACCGGCCCTCCACCGGCCATCGCCTGGAGCACCGGGTGCTCACTTCCCATGCCGGTGGGGATCCGCAGCCTAGGCACCCGCTCCGCGAGCGGCTCGCCGGCGTGCGCCCCGGCCGCTCGGGGCACCTCTCCGTCGGCGGCGCGCAGCGCCCCGGTGATCCCCTCCAGCCACCCCCCGGTGTCATCGAGCAAGAAGAAAATCGCCCGCTCGAATCCGAGGCCGCCCGGGTCGGTCAGGGCCGCCACGGCGAGTTCGCCGGCAATCCGCGGCTCGCGGGCTTGGCACAGCGCCAGCCCCACCTGCGCGACGGCCCGCGATTCCTCCCCGCCGCGCTGCGCCGCCTTGCTATACTGTTTTGTTGCGCCCAGCGTCGGGGTGGGTGGTCGGCGGCCATCCGGGGATCGATCCTTCGAGGTCATCGCCTGCCTCCTCGCGCGGAAAGATAACGCCGGCGATCGCTGCGCCGGTCGGAGCCTGGCGGTCGAGAGATCCCCTCCGCCCGCCGGCGAAAGATCCGCAAGATCCTAGCAGGGAGGGTTATCGAGCCATGGGAATCCTGGGACGCTCCTCGGGAGAGAAAGCAGCCGGCGCGCAGGCGCCGGCCCCACCTGCCTCCGCGCGCCCAGCGCAGCAGGTCAAGGTCGAACTCGGCGAACGGGAAGCGGAGGGAATCTACGCAAACCTGGTCTTGATGGCGCACTCTGCCTCCGAGTTCATCTTCGACTTCGCCCGGCTCCTGCCGGGGACGCCCAAGGCAAGGGTGTACGCCCGCGTCGTGATGACCCCGCAGAGTGCGAAGTCACTGCTGGGAGTTCTCCAGAAAAACCTGGAGGCCTACGAGCAGAAGCACGGCAAGATCCCCGGCGCGGGAGAATTCCCTCCCTCTCGTGACATCGGCTTCAAGTAGGCGTTCTTGAGCACCGGCGAGCGCCGCGGACCTCTCCAGAGCCGGGGCCGCAGGCGCTCGAAAGCTCTAACCGCCACGCTGACAATAAGCTATGGAGGCCGGCATGAATCTCTCCCAGCGTGCCCAGCGGGCGCCCGCATCCCCGATCCGCAAGCTCGTGCCCCTCGCCGATGCGGCCCGCGCGCGCGGTCGGCGGGTCTTCCACCTCAATATCGGTCAGCCCGACATCCCCACGCCGCCGGTGATGTGGGAAGCGCTGCGCAAGGCGCAGATCGATGTCCTCAGCTACAGCCCTTCCGGAGGCATGGCGGAGTTTCGCGCCGCCCTGCAACGCTACTACCGGCGCCACGGCGTCGAGCTGGCACCCGAGCACTTCATCGTGACCACCGCCGGCAGCGAGGCGATTCTCTTCGCGCTGGCCGCGGTTTGCGATCCCGGCGACGAAGTGATCGTCTCCGAGCCTCTTTACGCTAACTACAACGGCTATGGGGCGTTGCTCGACCTGCGCATCGTTCCGGTGACCGCCGCCCCCGAGGCCGGCTATGCCCTGCCGCCCCGGGAAGCGCTCGAGGCCAGAGTGACCCCGCGCACGCGGGCCCTCCTGCTCTGCAATCCCTGCAATCCGACCGGGCATGTCTACGCGCGTGGCGAACTGGAGACGGCCATTGCCTTCGTCCGTAAGCATGATCTCTTCATCATCGTCGACGAGGTCTACCGGGAGTTCTTCTACGGCGATGATGCCCCGGTTCCGATTCTGGCTCTTCCCGAGATCCGCGAGCGCGCGGTCATGGTCGATAGCCTCTCGAAGCGCTTCAGCGTCTGTGGCGCCCGCATCGGTTGCCTCGCCTCCTACAACGAGGAACTCATCTCGGCCGCCCTGAAGTTCGCCCAGGCCCGCCTCTCGCCACCAACGCTCGGGCAGATCATGGGAGCGGCGGCGCTCGAATTGCCTCCGACCTACTACGCCGAGGTCATCGAGGAATACCGCCGCCGCCGCGATGCGGTCATCGAAGAACTTGCCCAGATGCCCGGCGTGCTCTGCCGGGCGCCGCAGGGCGCCTTCTACGTGATGGCCAAGCTGCCCGTGCCGGATGCGGAGGATTTCGTCCGCTGGCTTCTGCAGGATTTCGAGGTCGATCGGGAGACGACCATGCTTGCGCCGGGCGAGGGGTTCTACGCGACACCCGGGGCGGGACGCAGCGAGGTGCGCATCGCCTACGTGCTCGCCGAGGAGAAACTGCGCCGCGCGATGCGCATCATCGGAGCCGGCCTGCGCGCCTACCAGCCCTCCGCGGCAACATCTGCAAGAACGCCCTGACCGCACGCAGCAGCGGCGCCGAACGCCGCCGCACAACACCCGAACGCCGCCAGCAGCGGAAACCGGTCACCCGCAAGCGCACCAGTCCTCCGCTGCGCACCGCCTCGCTGACCTGTGAGAGAGCCAGCGGAGCGATGCCCAGACCGGCCGCGACCAGCGCCTTGATCGCCTCGGGGGAACTGACTTCCATCGTGATCGGCAGCTCGAGCCCCTGAACGCGGAAAACAGCCGCGACTTCCTCGCGCGTAACCGATGCCCGCTCGTAATGAATCACCCCGAGTCGCGCAATTTCCGCCGGCCGCAGACGCCGGCGCGCCAGCGGGTGATCGGGCGCCGCGACGAAGACGACCTGTTCGCGATGCAGCTCCCGCCCCTCCAGCTCCGGATGGTCGCTGGGCAGTGTCACCAGTGCCAGATCGAGCTCGCCGCGCACCACCCGTTCGCTCAGGGCTCGCGATCCACGCACATCGACCGCCAGACGGATCCCGGGATGGCGCCGCCGGAAACCGGCCAGCACCGGCGGCAGAACGCCCAACGCCATCGTATCGGTCGCTCCGATCCGTAGCTCGCCGCGCTGGAGCGACCCCCCGGCGCGCAGTTCATCGAGCAACTCGTCGGTCTGCCGCAGGATCTCCTGCGCCCGGGCGTAGAGGATCTCTCCGGTCGGCGTCGGCCGCACCCCGCGTGGAGCGCGCACCAGCAGCAGGTCGCCCACCTCGCGCTCCAGCTTCTGGATCTGCGCCGTCACCGCCGGCTGGGTCCGCCAACCGGCGCGCGCCGCCTCACTCAGGCTGCCCATCCGCACTGCCTGGACGAAGGTTCGCATCGCCGCCAAGTCCATCGTGTCTGCCTCCCTGCCCCCTCCCACAGGCACCCACGGGCTGCTCCGGAGGGACCCTGGTCATAAGCCGCGTCTATAGCACCAATAGTAACTATAGAATTCCCCGATCTGCGCGCAAGGCCTAGTCTGTGGCTTGCCGGACCGGAAGCGGAAGCTTCCGCGAACACACCAAACTCAGGAGGAAGACATGGCAGCCACGCAGATTGCCCCCGCGAGCGGCAAGTTGGGCATTCTGACCCCCGGTTTGGGGGCGGTCAGCACGACCTTCATGGCGGGAGTCTTCGCGCTGCGGCGCGGTCTCGCCGCGCCGACGGGTTCGTTGACCCAGCTCGGCACGATCCGCCTCGGCAAGCGCACCGAGAATCGCTCGCCCCGGATCGCCGACTTCGTGCCGTTGAGCGGACTTGACGATTTGGTCTTCGGGGCTTGGGACATCTTCCCCGACAATGCCTACGACGCGGCCTGCAAGGCGGGCGTGCTGGAGAAGGACCTGCTCGAGCAGGTTCGTGACGACCTGACCGCCATCGAGCCGATGACGGCGGTCTTCGACCGGCGCTTCGTCAAGAAGCTCGATGGCCCCCACATCAAGCGGCAAGCGACGCTCTGGGACCGCGCGCAGGCCTTGAAGGAAGACATCCTCGCATTCAAGGAGCGGACCGGCGCGGAGCGCCTGGTCATGATCTGGTGCGCGAGCACCGAGACCTTCCTGACCGCCGCGGCCGTCCACCAGTCGCTGGCCGCGTTCGAGGAGGGACTGAAAGGCAATGATCCGGCGATCGCTCCCAGCATGATCTACGCCTATGCGGCTATCTCACTCGGGATCCCCTACGCCAACGGGGCCCCCAATCTCTCGGCCGATATCCCGGCCCTCGAAGAACTGGCGCGCAAGGGGAGCGTGCCGATGGCCGGCAAGGATTTCAAGACCGGCCAGACCTTGATGAAGACGATCCTCGCCCCCGGCTTCAAGGCCCGGCTCCTCGGCCTCTCCGGCTGGTTCTCGACCAACATTCTCGGCAACCGCGACGGCGAAGTCCTTGACGACCCCGAGTCGTTCAAGACCAAGGAGGAGAGCAAGCTGGGTGTGCTCGATTCCATCCTCCAGCCCCATCTCTACCCCGACCTCTATGGTCAGCTCTTCCACAAGGTGCGGATCAACTACTATCCGCCCCGGGGAGACAACAAGGAGGGCTGGGACAACATCGACATCTTCGGCTGGCTCGGCTATCCGATGCAGATCAAGATCGACTTCCTCTGCCGCGATTCGATTCTCGCCGCGCCGATCGTCCTCGACGTCGCACTCTTTCTCGACCTGGCAGCCCGCGCCGGCATGGGTGGGATCCAGGAGTGGCTCTCCTTCTACTTCAAGAGCCCGATCCATGCGCCCGATCTCTATCCCGAGCACGATCTTTTCATCCAGCTGATGAAGTTGAAGAACACCCTGCGGCATCTGCGCGGCGAGGACCTGATCACCCATTTGGGGCTCGAGTATTACGACTAAGCCAGAACGTGAGCGGTGGGCAGGTCGCGGTGCCCCGCGTTTCTGTCCACCGCTCCCCTCACTGACGGAGCTCTCCCGCAACGCTCCCCTCACTCACGGAGCTCTCCCGCAGCGCTCTCCTCACTCACGGAGCTCTCCCGCAGCGCTCTCCTCATCCCTGCGAGTACTACCGCTGCGGGCACTCGTGGCTCCGCCATCGCCGGCACTGTCGGGGGGACGCGTTTTCCAGCGCCGGTGCATCCAGAAATACTGCTCCGGGTGACGGCGCACGAAGGCCTCGAGCCGCTCGAGATAGACGCGCAGTAGCCGGACCGTCTCCTCCGCCTCCGGCCGCGCGCGGTCGACCCACAAGGGAGGCTGATACTCGATCTCGTGCCGCCCTCCCGGGAGGTGCCGGTCGAAACCGATCAGGATCGGGGCCCCGCTGCGATAGGCAAGACGCGCCGGGCCCGTGGCGGTTGCTGCGGGAGTTCCCATGAAGTCGAGAAAGACCCCATCCCGTCCAGCATCCTGATCGGCGACCAGCGCGATCCGTCCTCCCCGTCTCAGCCGGCGCAGCAGCTTGCGCAGGGCCGACCCGATCGGCACGAGATCCAAACCGACGCGTTCGCGCGCCCGCTTGACGAAACGATCGACGAGGGGATTGCGTTGGTCGGCGATCACCACCGCCGGGGCTTCGTCGAGCCAGCCGGTGACGGCTCCACAGGTCTCCCAGTTCCCGACATGCGCCGTTAGGTAGACGACTCCCCCACCCCCGGCCACCGCCGCGCGCAGATGATCCCGGCCGCGGATGCGCGTCAACCCGACCAGTTCCTCGAGTGTTCCCGTGTGGAAGAGCGCCAGTTCGATGAAGGTCATGCCCATCGCCCGGTAGGCCTCACGGGCGATTTGCCTGCGCTGCGCCGGGGAGTGTTCCTCACCGAAGGCGCGGGCCAGGTTCTCCAGCGTGACCCGACGGCGCAGCCGCAGGATCTCGAAGGCGAAATCCCCGAGACGCCTGGCAAACCAGAGCGCCGCGCGCCGCGGCACGCGCGCCAGGAGCGCGAGCAGAGCGCGCAGGAGTAGGTATTCACCCAGGTGCTGCGCTCGCTTCGCCAACCCCACGCGCCGCCGTCTTCCCGCCATGGTCCCCTTTCCCTAGCCGGACCAAATCGCCCGCCAGCGTCCCCCGCGCCGGGCGACGCGTCCCTCGATCTCCAGCGTCGCCAGCGCCGCCGGCAGCGCCCCCGGCGCGACTCCGGGCAGTCGCTCGGCCAATTCCTCGACGCCCAACTCGGCGCCCGCCCTTAGTCGCCGCAGGACCCGCCCCGCGAGCGCGCCGCCGTCGCCTCGAGTTGGACCCGCAGGACACTCCGCGCCACCACGCGACGCCGACGTCGCCCGGCCCACACCCTCACCGCGGGGCTGGCCGCGTGGAGTGGGGCCCCCGGCGCACTCCGCCCCACCAGCCGAC
>JAGMBO010000074.1 GCA_023129715.1 Candidatus Eiseniibacteriota bacterium
CGAACGTTTCGTCAGGGCCTATAACCTTCAATCCGAACCGTTCGTCTGGACGGCTACGGCTGATTCCATCCTTCAGAAACTCGAGCGCCTATGTAAAGCTATCGCAGGGACACGACACTAGATGGCTTTGCACGAATCTCGAACGCGCAGGTCCCATCCGGTCTGTCCGCCCCACTGGGCTGTGCCTAATCGCGCGAAGTGATTCAGGCGCGACCGGACCTTCGATGGCCTGCCGCCGGCCGCCATCTGGTGATCGAGAGTCACAGACGATGGCTCGAGGGCCGATCGGCCCGCTGACAGGAGACGCGTTGACGCTCCTTGGCGACTGCCCTTACAGTCAGGCACTCCGAGTGCCGCCTGGACAGGGATCGCTGTGGAACGCAAAGAGCTCGTCGCGGGTCTCATCGCCCATGAGGAATGGGCTTGGCGCCAGTTCGTCGAGGACTACGCCAGGATCATCTATTCCATCGGCGGTATGCTCGGATTCTCGCCGGCGGATCGAGAAGATCTGCTTCAGAGTACTTGTCTGACCGCCCTGCGCTCGATCGCCACGCTGCGTGATCCCGCCAAGCTCTCCTCCTGGACCTACAGTGTCGCCCGCAGACTGGCGATCGACAAACTGCGTCAGAAGCGGGAGTTCCCGATCGAGGATCTGCACGGAGACGATCGCTCCGCAGCACTGCCGAACCCCAATCCGCTGATCAGCGACGAGCTGCAGCGCCTCGAAGAGACCGCCCGGCTTGCGGATGCGGTCGGTAAACTCGATGACCGCTGCCGGCTGCTGCTGACTACTCTCTACCTGCAGGATCCCCGGCCGAGTTATCGCTCGATAGCGCAAAGCCTTGAGATACCGGTCGGCAGCATTGGCCCGACGCGAGCCCGCTGCCTTAAGAAGCTGGCCCAGATCATGAAGCGGCTATCAAAAGGCCCACCTCGTCCGTCTACCTGACGGGAGCCGATTGAGCGGGGGCATCTGGGTGGGCCCCCAGAGAGGGGATGAAGAACCATGTCTCAGCGACATCCTACCTGGGAAGCGATTGTCGATTACCTCGAGTCTCCCGATCGTGCCGAGGCTTCGGTTGGAGACCATCTGAGCCAGTGTCCCCGCTGCCGACGCGTGGCCGCCGAGATCCGGAATCTGCTCGCCGACCTCGCCGGCAGCCGGCTACCGCGGCCTCCGCGGGAGGTTCTCCAGCGCACCGTCGATGCGGTCCTGAGCGAGTTGGCCGAAGAGCGCGCCGCTTCTGGACGACACCCTGTTCCGGCTGAGGCTGCTGGAACGCGCGGCTCTCTGGCTGCTCTGAAGGAAGTCTGGGCGACGCTGGTGGCCGATTCACTGGCGCCCAATCTGGCAGTGCGTGGGGTCGTTGCGGCTGCTCCCCGGATGCTCCTCTACAAGGCCGAGGGGTTCTCGATCACGCTCTCGTTGAT
This sequence comes from Candidatus Eiseniibacteriota bacterium, assembly GCA_023129715.1. Taxonomy (GTDB): domain Bacteria; phylum Eisenbacteria; class RBG-16-71-46; order CAIMUX01; family WJJG01; genus JAGMBO01. Next base: position 1,432 of record JAGMBO010000074.1, read on the forward strand.
CCCCTGTGAGGAGGCGGCGAGCGTGGATGTGATGGGACAAGTCACGCCGCAGCAGTCGGAAGTCCTGCCGTCCGGAGGCCGGGCGCTGCTGCGTCAGGGGGACCGAGAGGAGGAGACCGCGCTCTCGCCCCATGGGGAATTCAGCTTCGCGGGTCAGGCTGCGGGGATGCCCGAGGTCTCGATCGTGCTTGCGGATTCAGTGATTCGGCTTCACCTTCCTTCCGACTCGCCCGAGGCATGATCTCTTCGCTCGGCATCGGAAGGACAGCCTCTCCGGTGCCGCGCGTAGGGGCTTGACCAGACGGGCGCCATTCCACAACTCAGTGACCAGGGCCGCTGCGGTGGTCCATTAGTGGTCCATTAGTGGTCCATTATCTGTTGGCCATTGTTGGCTATTGCCGGCCAACGTGACTGGCGGACAGCCGCACGGAAGTCGGTGATATGACGTCACGAGCGGAGAGCGCCGCGCAGCACCCGGAGGCTGCCGATTTCTGGACGACAGCCGATCCGACGGCGCTGGAAGAGGCCCTGGGCTCGCTGGGTCAGGCGCCCGGTGCCAAGTTGGCTTCGACGATGCGTGACCGGGCGGCTGCCCATCTGCTGACCGATCCCTCTCTATCGCTGCGCATCGCGATGGCACTCCACCGGGCCGTGCGCCGCCACGATGCGACCGTGAGCGCCGAGGTTCGCGCGGTCGGCTGGCGCTGCCGGGCGGAGGCATCGCTCTTCACGGGACGCCTCAAGGCGGCGCGGGAGGCCTATGCCCGGGCGACGGCGGAGGCTGAGGCGGCCAAGGATGGGGGGCTGCTGGGCCAGATCCTCGTCGGTCGCATCCATGTGCTCTCGCTCCTGGGCGAGGCGGGGCAGGCGGAGCGGTGGGGGCAGCGCGCCGAGCGACTGCTCCGCCGGTCGGGCGATGCGGCCTATCTTGGCAAGCTCTTCATGAACCGGGGCAATGCCTACTATCAGCAGGATCGCTATGGTGAGGCCTACAATACCTACCGGAAAGCCGCCGATGTTTTCTCTCAGGCCGGTCTCCAGGATGCCACCTGGGTCGGCCTGCTGATGAACCAGGCAATTGCCTGCACCAATCTCGCGCGGCTGCGCGAGGCGCGGGATCTCTTCCTGAAGACCGAGGCACACTGCGATCATCTGGCGCTCGAGTCGCTGGGCGCGCACGCGCGCTTCAATCGCGCCTTTCTCGAGGCTCTCGCCGGGGATTACCGCGCCGCCCTCACCCTGCTGGAGGAGGCCGGGGCGACCTTCGAGCAGCAGGGCCAGCGCGACATGGTCGCCGCCGCCCAGCGATCGCGCGCGGAGATCTATCTCGATCTCGGAATGCCCGCCGAGGCGCACGACCTCGCCGTTACCGCTGCCGAGACCTTCATGGGCGAGGGCATGGCCCTGGATGGGACGCTGGCGCGGGTCGATCAGGCCCGCAGCCTCCTTCAGACCGATCGGGCTCGGGAGGCGATTCCGATTCTGGACGAGACGCAGGGCTTCTTCCGAAGGCGGAAAATGCAACCCCGCCGGGCGGCGGTGCTGCTTCATCTGGCGCGAGCCCACGCTGCGCTGGGGGATCTGGCTGCAGCCGCGACCCTCGCCCGTCGGGCGCTGCGTAGTTACGAGTCACTGCATCTGCCGCGCGGCGCATTGGAATCGCGCCGCCTGTTGGCCGAGTTCCTGGTGGCCCGGCGGCGACCCGCGCAAGCGCAACAGATCCTCGCCCCGGCGGTCGCGAGCTTGCGGACCCTGCCGGTCGGGGAGCGCCTCGACTTCTGGCGCGTCGCCGGGAGGGTCTCGCTTGCGCGGCGGCGCCGGGGAGAGGCGCTGCGTCGCCTCAAGCGGGCGGCCGGCCTGGTGGAGGCTCAGCGTCGGCTGATTCCGGGGGCCGAGTTCAGGGCGCGGGCCTTCGCACGGCAGGTGGGCGTTTACCGTGACCTGATCGCACTGCAGCTCGATTCCCCGCGCCCGCGTTTCGCCGAGCTCTTTGGGTTGCTGGAGATGGCCCGGGCCCGGGGATTCCGGGATCGCCTCTTCGGCAGCCGGGCACCGATCTGGGAGCAGATCTCCGAGAAGCGGGCGCAGCTTGGGTCGCTGACTCGTCGCCTGGAGGAGGCGGAGTTTTCATCCCCCGAGAGTGCCGACCGCCGCACGATCAGCGAGCTGCGCCGCCGAACTCAGGGGCTCGAGAAGGAACTCGTTGAACGGATTCGCCGCGCTGAGACGAGCGAGGCCGGTGTGCCCGAGTGGGGTGGCGCAACCCGGCCGGAGCGCATCGCCGCCCTGCTCTCTGCTGATGAGGTGCTGCTCGAGTACTACGTCGCCGGCGACAAGATCCTGGTGATGGTTCTCAAGCGAGAGGAGCGGGCTGTGCGGGTCCTGCCCGTTGAGGCTTCGACCCTTCGCCAGCAAATCGAGCGCGTCCGCTTCCAGCTCGACGCCGCGGCGCTGACCGCCCAGCATGGGTTGGACAACGTTGCCTTCCGCCGCAGTGCGGCCGAGGCGGCGCTGCGCGATCTCTACGATGCGGTCCTGCGCCCCCTGGAGGGATGGCTGCCCAAGCGGGGCCGTCTCGTTCTAGTGCCGCATGCGTTTCTTCATCGGATTCCCTTCGAGTGCCTCCATGACGGAGCGACGTATATCCACGAGCGCTGGTTGATCACCCGGGCGCCGACGGGGGACTTCCTTATCCGGCGCGAGCTGCCCGCGAGCAGAGGCAAGCGCGGGGTTCTGATCTGCGGGATGGTCCGCCGCGGGCCTGCCTTCGTTGCCGCCGAGATCGACTCGATCGCCAGTCACTTCGTCCCTCGGTCCACGAAGGTCTTGCGTGATCCAACCAGCGAGCAGGTTCTGGACGAGCTCTCGGGCCCGCGAATCATCCACCTGAGCACGCATGGTACTTTCCGCGAGGACAACCCGCTCTTCTCCCGCCTGAGCACCGATGATGGGGCGATCTTTCTGGCCGACGTACTGGGCGTGCGCCTCTCGGCCGATCTGGTGGTCCTGAGTGCCTGTGAGAGTGGCCAGGTGGTGACCGGGTACGCGGATGAGCTGGCCGGGGTGGCCCACGCATTCCTCGCGGCCGGGGCCCGCCAGCTCGTCGCCAGCCAATGGCGCATCCACGATGCCGCCACGCAGGCCTTCATGGAGGCCTTCTACGCCGCCTATACGGGGAGCAAGCGCAAGAGCGCCGCGCGCGCCCTGGTGGAGGCCCAGCGCACCATCCGCGAGCGCTGGGACCACCCATTCTACTGGGCAGGATTCAGCATCTACGGAGCTTGAAGGCGCCCGATCGCCTCGCACGATCCGCATGCATCGAAGGGGCCAACCGGGGGCACACAGGGCCGGAACTGCGCGAATCGCGACCGCGGCAAGAGGCTGGTGAGAAGTGCGGGCTAAGCCGGAAGGCGCAGGCGAACGCGGGTATCGCCCAGGAGAATACTCACATCATCCGCGCCGGCGCCGATCGCCTCGAGCCGGAACTCTCCGAACGCTGAGACGGGAGACTGCCACTGCTGATCGCCCTGGACGGCCAGCACCAGCCCGTCGCGGGGCAGACCGGTGCCCTCCTTCGGGACGACCTGTCCCTTGATATCGCGGCGATCGGCGCCTTCTCCCGGACAGAGCGAGATGGTGATGGCCAGCTCCTCGGTTTCGAAGAGCAGCATTCGTGGCGGCGGGGTCCCGGAACGGCAGGGGGCCGCATGGGTCTGCAGGGAGTCGGCCACCAGCGCCGCCCAGACCTCCCTGAGGCTGCCGGTGAGTCGCTCGTAGGCCCCAGGCCTATCTTCTGTGGAAGGCGCTCCTGCGCTCTGGCCGGCGGCCTTTTCGGAGAGCTGGTGCATCAGGCCCAGGAGGGTTTGCTCGGCGAGCTCCCGGGGGACGCTGGACAATCGGGCTTCGGCAAGCAGATCCGCACTGCGCTTGATGCTCGCCGCCAAGCGGGCACATGTCGAGCATTCCTCCAGATGCGCCCGCAGCGCGCGGTCGGCGGCGTCCGGGGAGAGGACCAGCCTGGCGATCTGCTCCCTGGTTGGATGACGCCTATCCATCGTGGCCTGATCTCCCTCGCCGCCGAGACACGCGGGGCGGCACTCCGGCTTCGGACAGGGGATGCCCCCTCCGCCTACTAGACGGTTTTGCCCCCTCCCCTGATAGGTCTTGAAGTAAGTTTCCGAGCTTCTCGAGGCAGCGAGCTCGGGTCGGTCCGATGCTGCCCATGGGAATGCCCTGGTGGCGACTGATCTCCTCGTAGGTCGGCCGAGGTTCCTCGAGGTACAGCGCCTGGAGCAAGGAGCGGCAACGCTGGTCCATTTCAGCCAGACAATCCAGGACTTGGGCGATCTCCTCGAGCCGCTCCAGATCGCCGAGGGCCGTCGGCTCGATCACCGCCGTCGGGTTCGATTCCAGCAGGACAGCCCAATCCTCGACGGGGGCCTCCGGCCGCCGCCGCCGGATGGCATCGATTCCCAGGCGGTAGGTGACGATGTAGACCCAGGATGCGAGTCGCCTCGGGTGGCGCAGGGTGTGGATCGACTCGAGGACGCTCAGGCAGGCTTCTTGGAAGAGGTCGTCGCGCTCCGGTCCCGCTAAACCCAAACGAGTTGCAACTGCGTAGATCATCCGGCCGTAGTCCTGGATAAAGAGGCGCCAGGCGGACTCTTCGCCAGCTTTCAGTCCTGCCACCAGTTGCTCTCGGGTCACGGGCAGTCGTCCCCATCGATGCGGTTGGGTCTGGTCGTGGCCAAGTTCAGCCAGTTGGCCATCCGTGCATTGACCTTCAATCCGCCTGAAGAGTATCATTAACGTACTTGAGTAGTCGGGGTTGTGCCACTGCTCCCGCCGGGGTGCTAGGCTTCAAAGGCTCTCACCGGGACCGGAGGGTGCCCATGTGGAATTTCTGCATCGCCGTCGTCTTACTGGTCCTCTTGCTTGCACCCGCGGGACACGCCGGATCCTACGTCCCCGGCCAAATCTGCTGCCTCGTGAAGAGCGAGACCCCCATTGATGAGATCAATGCGCGGTGGGGAACCACCACGGTCGCCGCCGATATCGACAACAACTTCTACCTCGTCTATGCCGGGGGCATCGAGGATCTGGAAGGCTTTGCCAAGGCGATGATGTCCGATGAGGATGTCGAGCTGGCGGAGCCCAACTACCTTCTGCAATCCCCCGAGGCGGTCCGTCAGATGGTGCTCGGCGCGGTCGGAGGCACCTGGGCGGAGTTCGCCGATCAAACATTGGTCACCCGGATTGGGCTTGCTGAAGCCCATCAGGTGAGCCGCGGAGCGGGGGTCACCGTTGCGATTCTCGATACGGGCATCGATCCCGACCATTCCGCCTTCGCCGGTCGTTTGAGCGAGTTCGTCTTCGATGCCGTCGACAACGACCAGTCGCCGTGGGAAGTCTCCAACGGGTTCGATGACGATCAGGATGGGATCGTGGATGAAGGCTATGGCCACGGGACGATGGTTGCGGGGCTGATCGCGCTGGTGGCTCCAGAGGCAGAGATCATGCCGATCCGCGTTCTCGATGACGAAGGGCGCGGCACGATCTACGCGATCGCCGAGGGGATGATGAAGGCGATCTCGCACAATGCCGACATCATCAACCTGAGCTTCGGTGCGCCGCGGGTGATCGCGACGATCAGCGAGAAGCTCCATGTGGGCGATGTTCACCAGACGATTGCCTTCGCGGGGGCGGGGAACCGGAACCAGGAAGAGCCGCCCTACCATCCCGCCTGCGACGACTTGGCTTACATGGTCGCGGCGCTCGATTCGCTGGATGGCAAGGCAGCCTTCTCCGACTATCACGCGGACGTCTTCCTCTCCGCACCCGGAGTCGGCCTGCGCAGCGCCTATCCCGGTGACGACTGGGCGATCGGAAGCGGATGCTCCTTCGCAACGCCGCTGGTCTCTGCCGCCGCGGCGCTGATCCTGAGCTCGACGCCGGGGCTCGATCGCGAGCTGCTGGCGCAGCAGCTTGCCGGGGGAGCAGTACAGATCGACGACCTGCCGGCCAATGGAACCTATCGGGGCAAGTTGGGCGGTGGCCGGCTCGACCTCCCGGGCGCCTTGACCGGTTCTTCCGCCGGCGTGCCCCAGTCGTTCCCCCAGGGCATCCTGCAGGCTTGGCCCAATCCCTCGACCGGCGGGGTCTGCTTCCGCCTACCGGTTGGGCATGATGATGCCGATGCGCTCTCGTTGGATGTCTTCGACCCCGCCGGGCGGCTGGTGCGATCACTGCAGGGAGCAACGGGCAAGGATCTCCGCTGGGACTGCCTGGATCTCGATGGCCAGCCGGTTGCACCGGGTATCTACCTGGCGCGAGTCGAGGCCGGGGATCATCGCCACGTAACGCTCGTCTCTATAGTCAGATAGCTCGACGCTCGCGGGCCGCGTTCTAGACGTGTTCCAGACTTGTCGCCTCTTCTCTGGCCGGGCTCCTCTCGGACCTGTCGGCAATCACCGCTACTTGGCCCGTCTTGCCTCTGCTGGGAAAGTTCATCCGATTCCACGCGCTAACGAAACCCTAGTATCTCGGCCCTGATCCATCCGTCTGCCGATAGAGGAGAGAGATCCTTCCGGGGCAGGACGCAACTTTGGTGCAACACAATGGCAGCCCGATTGGACCAGGCATCGATGGCAGGGGGGGGCGGAGGCCGGCCGCGCGTCGCCGTCTACTCCCATGATACCTACGGCCTCGGCCATCTGATGCGCAGCGCCCGCATCGCCCGTGGCGTCGTCGACGGATTTCCCGGTTGTAGCGTCCTCTTGCTGACAGGCTCTCCGATCGCGCATCGCTTCCACTTCTCGCCCAAGATCGATTACGTGAAGCTCCCCTCGGTGGTCAAGGTCGGCCCCGATCGCTATGCCGCCAGGGAACTGAATGTCTCCCGGCGTCGCATCCGCCAGATGCGGGCACACCTCATCCGGGATGCCGTCCAGTTTTTCCGCCCCGATCTCCTCCTGGTGGACAACGTGCCCGTCGGGATGAAGGGAGAGCTGCTGCCGGCGCTGCGCTGGCTGAGGGGCGCATCTCCCGCGACGCAGATTCACCTCAACCTGCGTGACATCCTGGATGAGCCGGAGGTCATCCGGCGCAGCTGGGAAGCCCAACGCGTTTACCGGGTGTTCGATGAGTTCTACGACGCCATTCACGTCTTCGGATGCCAAGGGATCTACGATGCAGTCGCCGCCTATGGTCTGCCGCGGGAGAAAACGGCCTACCTCGGCTACATTGCACCGGCCGGCGATGAGCGGGAGGGGGGGGAGCCGCTCCCCTCGCATGAAGGCAGACGGACGCACGTGCTCGTCACCGTCGGTGGGGGTGGAGACGGCGAGGAAATTCTGCGCTGCGTCTGCAGGTTACAGCGCGCTTCGGGCGTGAAAAGTCCCTACCAGTTCCACATCGTGACCGGACCGCTGATGGACGAGGGCCGCTACGCTGAGCTCGAGCGCGAAGTCGCCGCAAATCGAGGCATGAGCCTCCACCGCTATGTGGAGCATCTTCCTGCCTGGATGGCGGCTTGCGAGGTCGTCCTCTCGATGGGCGGGTACAACACGCTGTGCGAGGTGCTCAGCGTGGCCCAGCGCTCGGTTGTCGTGCCGCGGATCTACCCGCGGCGCGAGCAGGAGCTACGCGCGCAGGCCTTCGCGGCCCGTGGACTGGTCAGCGTGATCCGACCCGATGAGTTGACTGCCGAGAATCTCGACCGCGCGCTTGCCGACACGCTACGCAAGCCCCCTCTGGCCGCGGGGAATGGGCGCCCCCCGCTTGGCGGGATTGCCGCGTTGCAGCAGAGGTTGCGTGTGCTGTTCGAAGGCCGTCGCGCGGCCCGCCCGCAGCGACGTTCTCGCGGAGCGAAATCTACCCGGGAGCGGAGTCGGGGCCGCATGGCCGCACCGTATCCGACGTTGCTGAGCCGGCCCGGCATCCAGGGAGCCCGTGGCGGGCGGCAACGCGGCAGCGGCGGCTGGCGATTCCTGGTGAGGTTGATCCTTGCGCTGGCCTCCGGGGTGGTGGGGGTGGCCAGCGCGGAACTCGAAGTCGGCCGCGTGCAGGTCGGCTTCGCCTACGGCTACGACACCAATCTGCTCGATGCGTCCGATGCCGAACGCGATGCGTTCGAGCGCCGCGACAGCGACGCGCTCTTCGTCGTGGATCGGATCGAAGACTCCTTCCTGCGCGGCGAGATCGAATGCGATCTGGAAACCGGCCGGCTGTTCGGAATGAAGAGCAAGTTGCGCGGTCGCTGGGAACGCACGCAGTTTCTCTACAACCCGATCAAGAGCGAGACAGCCTACGACCTTGGGTGGCAATGGAAACTCGGCCGCGGGACACGGGTGACGCCCGAGTTGGGGTTTCGCCCGCAGGTCTATGGCCGTCACCGCCGTGATAAAGACGCGCTTCCCGGCCAGCCAGAGTTCCGCGCCGAGGTTCACCGACGCTGGGACCTGGGATGTGAGATCGAGCAACGCCTCGGCGGCGACTGGGAAGTCGAGAGTCAAGTGGAATGGACGTGGAAGGACTACAACGAACCCTTCGACGAGCGCGACCGGCGGCGCTGGGGCCTCGAGTTGGGAGCGAGCTGGGAGGCGAGTCCGGCCGTCACGCTGCAACTCGTCGGCGAGTACAGGCGCAGCCGCTCCCGCAATGCGCCGGATCTCGGCAAGGATCTCTCCTACCGGGAGTGGGGCCTGCGGCCGGAAGTCCGTCTCGTCGCCCACCGCGGCCTGCCCGAGGTTCTGTTGGCCCTGGAGACGAGCCGGCGAGACTACACATCCAGCGATCCCGAGGATTGGAACCACTATGGCCGCGAGGATCGCCACGGGGCATTCGAAGTGGGATTACGGCGACCGGTTTCGAGCGACACGTGGATCACGCTCAACTGGACCACGCGCTGGCGATCGGCGGAGCTGTCATCGGGCGAGACGATCGATTACGACGAAGAGGGCTCCTTCTCAGAGAGCGTCGTGCAAGGCGGCGTGAGCTGGCGCTGGGAAGCGCCCTGAGATGGGGATCTGTAGAGGTAGCACCATGCAGAGAAGCATTCGCACTATCATCTTCCTAGCCATCGCGTCGGTGGCGCTGGCGGGCGAACTCGTTCACGCGGATCGGGCGAGCTGGCTTATGTTCCATGGCGACCGGCAGCGCAGCGGCTACTCGATCAACGACGCGCCCTTCGACTCGATGCTCGCCTGGGAGTTCCAGTCCGACAGCATCTTCTACTCCTCCGCGGTAGTGGGCGACGACGGCACGATCTACATCGCCACGGTGAGTGAGAAGCTCCTGGCGCTCTCGCCCTATGGCGAGCTGCTCTGGACCTTCTCTGGGGCCGGGAACTTCCGCTACTCGACACCGGCGATCGGGGATGACGGCACAGTCTACATCGGGGGCGCCGACGGCAAGCTCTATGCGGTCAATCCCGACAGCACGCTGCGGTGGACGTATACTGCCGGAGCCCCGATCAAGACCTCGCCCTGCCTGGCGGCCGACGGGACGATCTACTTCGGGGCGGATGATGGCCTGCTCTACGCAATCAACCCAGACAGCAGCCTACAGTGGAGCTATTCCACCGGGGACACGATTCGCTCCTCACCCGCGGTAGGTCCTGATGGAACGGTTTTCTGCGGATCGATGGATTCGTACCTCTATGCGATCTGGCCCACGGGGGGATTGCGATGGCGAGCGGCGACGGGAGGGCAGATCAAGCTCAGCTCGCCGGCGGTCGACGACAGTGGCGTCGTCTACTTCGGATCCTACGACGGGTTTGTCTACGCGGTCTCCTCCGACCAGAAACTCGTCTGGGCGTACCCGACCGAGCATGTCGTGCGTTCCTCACCGGCGATTGGCCCTGAGGGGCGGATCTTCGTTGCTTCCGGCATGGACTTGCTCGCGATCACTCCGGATGGGGACCTCGAGTGGAGCTATGGCACGAATGGCACGATCTACAGCTCGCCGGTCTATTTCGGCGACGATCATGTGATCGCCTTCGGTTCCGATGACGGCGTCTTCTACTGCATCCATGAGGATGGATCCACAGACTGGACCTTCACCATTGGCGAGCCCATCCGCACCACTCCGGGTCCGGGCACTTTCGGCAACATCTACGCTGCCGACCTGACCGGGAAGATCCACGCGTTCGGGACTTTCGGCGATGTGGCGGTCGACGAGGACTGGTTGGAGGAGGGGCGGCGACTCGCCGCCGCGCCCAATCCCTTCACCCATCGCGTTCTCTTCCGGTTCCCTGGCCGTGAGTCGAACAACGGAGAGGTGCTGATCCACGATCCCCTCGGGCGTCTCGTCGCCCGCCCGCGCGCCGATGCGGCGGGCACCATCACTTGGGACGGCCGCGACAGGCAGGGTCGGCCGCTGCCCCCGGGAACCTATTTCTACCGCCTGGTCGGCACCGGGCGAGTCGGCCGGATTGTCCGGCTGCGCTGAGGGAGCAGTCATGCGCTGGATCTATCCGACAGCGATCGGCTTGCTGCTCCCGCTGTCTTTCTGGCTGGTGGGCTGCGAAGCCGATGTGCGCGACCGCGTCGGACCGCGCGTGCCGGTTCCGAACCTGACCGGACAGGTCGTGCGCGCCGGAGCGGGCGCCGATGATGTCGAAGTCGAGCTGCGACGAGCCGGCGATGCGGCCGTGGTCGATTCGACCGAGACGGATCAGCAGGGACGCTTCGCCTTCTTCGGCGTTGCCGCCGGGGATTGGGAGATCAAGGCCTCGCGCGAGGAGCCGGGCGACTTCGATTCGGTCAGCCGCACCTTCGTGCTTGCCGATGAGGAGGTTCCCCTGGAACTGGCGGCGATCGACATCCATGCCTATGGCGCAGCGCCCGTGGAGCCCGAGGACCAGGCAGTCCTTCCGCGTCCCAACCTCTTCGCCCCGATGGCATTCCGCTGGCAGCTCCCCGAGCGGGAACTCCGGGGGGTGCGGGTGCGTTGCTACGACGCTGATGGCGGGGCGGTTTGGACGTCGCTCAAGGACATCTACAACGAGATTGCCTGGAACGGGATCGGCGATGAGGGCGAGTACCGCGGAGAGTTGGTGCCTGCCGGGGCCTATGCCTGGCGGGTGAAAGTGGAACTGGAGGATGGCCTCGAAGGCCGTCTCGATTGGCGGGAGTTCATACTGCAGTGATTATCGGGAAGACGATCTCCAGCGCCCGCGAGGCCACGCGCGAGGCATCGGTGGCCCCCGCACCGCTGCCGGAGAGCCATGGCATGACCGATGGAATCGGCTGGAGCGGATGCGGTGGCAATCTCGGGTATCTCGCCAAGATGATCCCGCGCATTTCTGAGACCTTCATCCTGCGGGAAGCTCTGGCACTGCGCCGGGAAGGCATTCCTGTGCGGATTTTCTCGCTTCTGCCGCCAACGCGCGACCACCGCATGCACGCCGCGGCGCGCGCCCTGCTGCCGGAAGTCGAGATCCTTCCACAGCCACGGTGGTATGGCGGGAAGCTCTTCTGGGGCGGCCTCGCGGATGGCTGGCGGCATCGCCCGGCGGCGGTGTTGCGCGAGGCGCTGCGGCTGGCGCTGCGCCCACGCCGCCGGACGCTGCGGCGCTTCTTCCGCGCGGTCATCCTCGCGCGCAGGTTGCGCGAGGCGAACATCGTTCACTTGCATGCCGCCTGGGCGCACACACCGGCCAGTGTGGCCCGGATCGCAACGCGCTTGGTCGGGATTCCCTGGAGCATGGGGGCCCATGCCAAGGACATCCATCTCGCGCAGCGCAGTTCTCTCGCCAAGAAGCTGCGCGCGGCCCGTTTCACCGTCACCTGCACGCGGGCCAATCAGGATCTGCTGCAAGAGATCGCTGAGCGTAGCATTGATCCCGATTTCCCGGTCCCCTCCATCCTGATGCTGCACCATGGCGTCGACACCAGCTTCTTCACTTCGCTGCGGGACGTGCAGCCGGTCGCCGCGCGGATGAACATCCTCTCGGTGGGCCGCCTCGTTCCGAAGAAGGGTTTCGATATCCTGATCGAGGCGGTGGCTCTGCTGCGGGACCGCGGGCTCTCGGTCCACTTGGAGATCGTTGGTGAGGGCGACGAGCGCCAGGCGCTGGAGCGGCAGATTCGCACGCGGGACCTCGACCAGATCGTCACCCTGAAGGGCATGCTCGTCCTCGATGAGGTTCGCGCCGCCTACCAGCGCTCGTCGGTCATGGCTCTTGCGTCGCGGATCACGGCTGATGGCGATCGTGACGGGATTCCCAACACACTGGCTGAGGCAATGGCCTGCGGGCTTCCTGTCGTTGCCTCGCGGCTGCCCTCGATCGCCGAGCTGGTCGTTGATGGAGAAAGCGGGTTTCTGGTGGCGCCGGAGGATCCCGCCGCCATGGCCGACGCGCTGGAGAGGTTCCTGCGCGACGAGCAACTCCGCCGGCGGCTGGGACATCAGGCCCGGAAGCGCGTCTGCCAAGTCTTCGACAGCGCTGCTTGGGAGAAGCGTTTCGTGAGGCGGCTTGCGCGGGCACGCGGCATCGAGCGGGTCCTCTATCTCTCACCCGATCGCGGCGTGCCGGTCCGGGGAGCCAAGGGCGCCTCGGTGCATGTGCGCTCGGTCGTGCGCGCGCTGACTGCGATCGGTGTGGAGACGCGGCTCGTCAGCGCCCGGCCGGTCCCCACCGACGGCGCTTCCGTGGATGCACCGGTGTTCGCCGCCGGATCGGGGAAGCGAACCAAGCGTGCCGTCGGCAGGCTGGCAGGCTGGCTGCGCGGCGGTGTGCCGCTCGAACGCGCTCTTCTGCGGCTGCTCGACAATCTCGGTCTCTACCGTGAGGGGCTGCGCCAAGCGCGCGCCTGGCGACCCGGCATGATCTATGAACGCTACGCTCTGACGGCGTTTGCCGGTGCACTCCTCGCGCGGCGCCTCGGCATCCCTCACATTCTGGAAGTCAATGCGCCCTTGGCCGAGGAGGAGGCTCGCTTCCGTGGCCTGCGCCTTGGGTCACTGGCCCGCAGGCTGGAGCGTTCGATCTGGCGCCGGGCCGATTGTCTAGTTGTCGTCTCGCCTCCGCTCGCCGAGATTGCCCGCCAGGCGGGCGTCGATCCGCAACGCATTCTCGTCCTGCCCAATGCCGTCGACCCGGCACTTTTCCATCCGCGGGCCGACGGCGAGACGGTTCGCCGGCGCTTGGGGATTGACAATGGTGGGTTCGTGATCGGTTTCAGCGGCAGTCTCAAGCCGTGGCATGGTGTCCACCACCTGCTGCAGGCTTTCGCTCGGATGGCGGGGCAGGTGCCCGATGCCCGCGTGCTGGTGGTCGGTGATGGTCCCGAGCGAGCCCGCCTGGAGGCCTTGACAAAGGAGCTGGGTCTGGGGGATCGGGTCCACTTCGTCGGGGCGGTGGAGCATGAGAATGTCGCCACCTACTTGCGGGCGAGCAACCTCTTGGTCGCTCCCTATGGATCCCTTGAGAACCACTGGTTCTCGCCCCTCAAGGTCGCCGAGTACCTCGCGGTCGGCCGTCCGGTGATCGCATCGGCGATTGGTGAGCTGCGCGAGCAGCTCGGAAGCGACCGCGGCGTGCTCTTTCTCGATCCAGGGGATGAGGAGGCTCTGGCTGCCTGCTTGATCGAACTAGCCAGCAATCAGGAACGCTACCGGTTGCTGGCCGGCGCGGCCGGCTCGGGACCGCAGTGGACGTGGCGCCATGTCGCCGCAGAGGTCTTGGCCGCCGGCGAGCGTGCCCGCCGCGAATTGTGGGGTGTCCGTAGTGACTGATCTGCAGGGAACAGCCACGCCCGCGGTCGCCACCCAGCGCCACAAGGCAGAACCGCTGCGCGTCGGCTACGTCCTCAAGATGTTCCCGCGCTTCTCCGAGACGTTCATCCTCAACGAGATCCTGGAACTCGAACGCCGGGGCGTGCAGGTGGCGATCTTCTCGATGAAGACGCCCAACGAGCGAGTTCGTCAGCCCGGTGTTGCGCGGGTCCAGGGAGCGGTGCGCGTCATCCCGGCCGCGGGACTGCGCTGCGGCGGGATCTACCTGCTTGCCCACCTCTCCTGTCTCCTGCGCCATCCCCGGCGCTATGCCAAGACGCTCTGCTTCGTCCATCGTCGAAGAACGCGCGCTGCCTGGAACAAGTTTCTCGTCGCACCCTATGTGGCGCGTCAGGCGCGGATCGCCCGGCTGGAACATCTGCACGCGCACTTCGCCAGCGGGCCGGCGCGCTTGGCGAAGCTCGTCTCGATGCTGTCGGGGATTCCCTTCAGCTTCACCGCCCATGCCAAGGATCTCTTCTGGGCAGGACACAACCATGGCAAGAACCACAAGCTGAAGAAGCGGGTCCGGATGGCGAGCTTCGTGATTACGATCAGTGCGTTCAATCGCCGCTTCGTCCAGAGTCTGAACTTCAAGGTTCCCCGGCGCAGGGTCCTGACGATCTACAACGGCCTCGACCTGGATGCCTGGGCATGGCAGCGTCCCGACGGCCGCCCGCGCAGTGTTGCCCCGCATGAACCGCCGCTGATCCTGGCCGTGGGGCGCCTGGTGTCCAAGAAGGGTTTCCACGTGCTCGCCGGCGCGTGCCGGCTGCTGCAGGCAGAGGGGCTGCACTTCCGCACGGTCATTGCCGGCGAGGGGCCCGAGCGCGAGCGGCTCGAGAAACTGATTCGAAAGCACGCGCTGCAGGATGTTCTCGACCTGGCCGGCTCTGTTCCCCAGGACCGCCTGCAGCAGGAGTACTATCGTCGCAGCACGATGCTCGTCCAGCCCTCGGTGATCGATGTCGATGGCGACATGGACGGGATCCCGACAGTGATCCTCGAGGCACTGGCGGTTGGTCTGCCGGTGGTGGCGACCGACGTCTCAGGCATCGCCGAGGCGGTCATCGATGGGCAAACGGGTCTGCTCGTGCGGCCCCGGGACACCCCGGCGCTGGCCGCGGCCATGCGCCGGCTGCTGGCCGATCCGGCGCTGGCGGCGGATCTCTCCGCCGGGGGGCGCCGGCTCGCCGAGCATCGCTTCAATCTAAAGAACAATGCGAAGATCCTCGTTCACTTGATGGAGAACTCCGCACGCGGCACGGTGCGTTGGTCGATGCAGAAGATCCACGAGCGGTCGGGGGCGGGGCCGTTGCCGGCCCACGGTCAGGAGGCTGGCGGGCCGGCAACCGGGGGCCGGCTGCGGCGGGAAGAGGAGATCAGGCTGTGACGGGCGTCCGCGTGAGCGCTGGTCTGGGCCCGGTGGTCGCCACCTGGAAAGAGGCCCTGCGCTTCGTCGCGATCCTGCGGCGTTTCCGGCCCTTCCTGCGACCGCATGTCCGGCCGATGGCGCTGGCTGGGGCGGCGAGTCTGGGATTCACTCTGGTGACCCTGCTCGAGCCCTGGCCCCTGCAGGTTATCTTCGATGGCGTTCTGCTCGATAGGCCGGTCAATCTGCTCGGATTGGATCTGAAGGCTCTGGCTGGGGGCGATCTCTTCGTCTTGCTCGCCGGTGCCTCGCTGGCCGTGCTCATTCTGGCCGCGTTGCGCGGGCAGCTCTACTACGCGCAGAACGTTCTGGCCGCCATCTCGGGACTCGATGTCGTTCTGGCCATCCGGCGCCAGCTCTTCCACCACCTGCAGATGCTCTCCTTGGCCTTTCACCGGCGATCCCACTCAGGGGATCTTCTGATGCGCCTGACCGGCGACATTGTGATGTTGCGCGAGATGGTCGTCGCCGCGCTGATCACCCTACTTTCCCAGGGTCTCGTCATAGTCGGCATTCTGGCGATCATGGCGAGTCTGAATCTCAGACTCACATTGGTTGCCGCCCTGGTCGTGCCCCTGCTGTTCCTGATCCTCTCGATCTTCCGCATTCGCTTGAACGCAGCCGCTCGCCGCCAGCGCAGGCGTGAAGGCCGTCTTGCCTCGACCGCCCATGAGGTGCTCGGCTCGATCCACCTCGTCCAGGCCTATACCGCTGAGAAGCACGAAGATGGCCGCTTCAAGAAGATGAACCAGCGCAGCCTGCGTGCCGGTGCGCGTCTCACCCGCATCGAGGCGCAGCTCAATCGGGCGGTACAGATCGCGATCGCCGCGGGGGTCTGCCTTATCCTCTGGCTCGGTACGCGTGACGTACTGGCCGATCGATTGACCCCGGGGCAGCTGCTGGTCTTCCTTGCCTATGTCCGCGGGCTCTATCGGCCCCTGCGTCAGGCATCGAAACTGACCCAACGGATGGCCAAGGCCTCGGCCTGCGGAGACCGCGTGATCGAGGTCCTCGACGAAATCCCGGAGGTGGCTGATTCGCCGGACCCCGTGATCCTACGGGATGTCGAGGGTCGGGTCACACTGCGGGGCGTCTCCTTCGGCTATCGTGACAGCCAGCCGGTCTTGCGGGACATCGATCTGGAACTCACCCGCGGCGAGATGGTCGCCCTGGTGGGTCCGACCGGCTCGGGCAAGACGACGATCCTCTCGCTGATCATCCGATTCTTCGATCCGCAAGAGGGTGCGATCCTCATCGACGGGATCCCGATCAACACGGTCAGCCTGAAGTCTCTCCGCCGGCAGATCAGCTTCCTGCCGCAGGAATCGGTCGTCATGGGAGTCACGATCCGGGAGAACATCGCCTATGGGGCCATTGGGCGTCATGGCAAGGAGCCGAGTGCAGAGAAGATCGCGAAGGCGGCCCGCCGGGCTCGCGCGCATGATTTCATCATGCAGCTTCCCGATGGCTACGAGACGGTCGTCGGGGAGCGGGGAGGGACCCTCTCCGGCGGGCAGCGCCAGCGGATCGGGATTGCCCGCGCGATGCTGCGCAAGGCGCCGATCCTGCTGCTCGATGAGCCGACGACTGGACTGGATCCGGTCTCCGGCACGGCGGTCTTGGAGGCCCTCGACCGGCTGGTCCGCGACCGGACCACGCTCGTCGTCGCCCACCATCTGACGACGGTCATGCGCGCCGATCGAATCGTTTTCATCGAAGACGGCCGCATCGTCGAGGAGGGCAGCAACGAGGAACTGCTCGCCCGCGGCGGCCGCTATGCCCGCTTCTTCGAGGCCGAGTGGGGCGCCCTCACTGCTCAGCGGCTTCCGGAGCGGATGAGAACGAGCCTGGATGCGGCCGCCGACAGAGAACGCCTGGAGCGGTGACTGTGACCGGCGAACTGAAAGCCCGTACCCGCGCCCTCGATCCACGCCGTGCGCTCAAGCTCCTGCGCGAGACGAGTGGCGGTTCCGGTTGGGACATCGAGCGGCTGCTGTCACTGGATGTGATCAAGGAACGTCCGGGGCGTCGACTTACCGTCCGCTACGACGTCGCCGCCCGCCGGCGTGGAGGGCCGCCGGATGAATACGCGCTCTACGGCAAGCTCTATCGGGGGCATCGGGGCGCCCGGGTGCATCGGCTGCTGATCGAGTTGTCTCATCGGGCTCCGTCCGGATTGCGTTTTCCGGAGCCGTTGGGATATGAGCCGCGGCGCAGGTTCCTGCTGATCGCCGGTCTCGCAGGCCGTGAACTCAGCGGACTGCTTGGATCTCCGGAAGCTGAGTTACATGTGCGCACCTTCGGGGATGCACTGGCCTCGTTCCACCTCCTTCCGGTTGAGACGATTGCCGCCGCACTTCCCGTCGACGGCGGCCTGCCGGTGCACGATCCCGCAGCGGAGATCGATGTCCTCTCCCGCGCGCGGGAACGCATCAGAGAACAGGCCCCACGCCCTGCTGTCGCGGAGTGGTTCGACGGTCTCAGTAAACAGGTTTCGTCAGGGCTCGGTAAACCGCCAGAAGGGGTGGCGGGACGGGCTTTTCGGCTTCTCCATCGGGATCTCCACCCGGGGCAGGTGCTCGTCGATCAGCGCGGCATGGGGCTGATCGATCTGGATGATGCCGCCCGTGGGGAGCCGGAGCTGGATCTGGGCAACGTCCTTGCCCATTTCTCTCTCGACGATCTCCAGCGACATGGGCGGATCGGTGGTGCGAGGCGCCTAGGGCAGGCGTTTCTCGAAGGGTACGCGCGCAGGGGCTCATTCCACCGCGATCGGCTGGCATTCTATCTGGCCGGGTCTTGTCTGCGCCTGGCCTCACTGGAGCGCCTGGCCGGCGGAGGGATCTCGGTGCTGGGTTATGCGGATCTGGCGCAGGCCCTCATGCGGGAGGCCGAGCGGGCGCTCGTGGCTGGGGGAGACGGGTAGGGATCAACTCACCTCAGAGGGGTTCGCCCAGGGGGGGAGACCGGGAGCTGTATCGGGGATGTGGATTGGGAGGGAGACAGCAGGACGAACATCGCTAGGTTCCCATCGATCCCCGAGTGCCATTTGGGTACTACCTAGTCCGCCTGTGGGATTTCCTCCGACTACGCTAAGGTACCGGAATGCCTCCCTCCCGCCAGGGCAGACGTATCCGGAGACCCGTTGATACCCGGAATGTGGGTGGCTGCCCCCTCCAATCCCGCCCGTGGGCAATGTATCTCGATTCCCCAACTGGCTCTCTGGGCTCGTGAATCATTCCCCATCATCGTTTGCACTGCCTCGTAGGCGGCCGTGTGGCGCCGGGCCGGGAGGGAGATCGGCATGGGCGCCCCGGATTCGCTGGGCTTCCCTCAGACACCAACCAAAGAAGAGCAAAGTCGGGATGGCCTTGACGCTGAAGTGCAGGCTGCGAAACCAAGCGGGCCAGCTCCCCAGCGGAGCACCAGGATCGACGCCCGCAAGGGGGGCGGCGGCGAAGAGCGTCGGCAGGCCCATCAGGACTCCGAGAACGAGCACCGTCCGCGAACCGCTGACCAGGTAGGCGGCGGTGAGCGCGGGCAGCATCATCACATAGTGGTATTCCCAGACACTCTTGAAGACGAGGAAGAAGACGGTGATCCAGAGGGCCAAGTCGAAGGCATGACGCCGGGGGTGACGGCCCAGTTGGACGGTCGCTCGTAGTGCGGCGGCGAAGATCAGCAGCGAGAGGCCGAGCAGCAGCATGCCTTCCACGTGCAGCGTCCGGCCGGCGATCGTGAGTACCGATGTTTCAGCGGCAGCCGGAAAGTTGGAGAGCAGATCGCGGAGCGCGTTCTGCAGCCCGAAGCTGCCCTTGTAGATTTGCGGTGAGAAGGGACTGAAGTTCAGTCGCGCGAATTCTAGTACATCCGCCGGTCGCGCCAGGAGATAGGGAAGACAGAGCAGCAGGGCCAATCCGATCCCGGCCAGGATCCGTTTGCAGCGGGCATCGCGGAGGTAGGGCAGGATCAGAAAGCCCGAGAAGCTCTTCAGCGTCAGGCTGAGGCCCCAGGCGATCCAGCCAATCCGGCTGACGCCATGCGGGCGGCGGCCGGCGGTTCGCGGCTCCACTGCGCGCTCATCGCTGCGCCAGGTAAGCCAGAGGAGCAGGGCCATGGTAATCGAGAACTGCCCCATGAACTGCTCGATGTAGAGCGGGAAGAAGCCGAGCCACAGGGCGGCAATCAACCAGCGGCGGTTCGCGGGCCAATTCCGGTTGCGCACAACCGCGGCGACCAGGATCAGAATCAGCAGTTCATTGAGGATCACCCAGAGCCAGTACGCCGGCCCGGGGGGCAGGAGCCGCGTGAGCAATGCTGCGCCATACGCGGTCGGCGGGAGGTAGCGGTAGAAATAGTAGACCGGCACCACCTGTGGTGCTTCGTTCCGGTAGTCGGCGGAATCGTAGATGCTGTATCCGTCGAGAAGATTGGCCCCTGCCTGATAGATGCCGAAGAAGTCGGAGCCCTGCCCGAATCCCTGGCTCGCCTCGACGAAAAGCGGATCGAGCCAGCCGGTGATCAGCGAGACGAAGAAGAGCGCATGGAGCAGGAGCGCCACGCCCAAGGCAATCCGGGTTGCTGCGGATGGATTCGTCCATGCCATGGCGGCAGGCTAGTCGAGGCCCACGGCGAGTTCCAGCGCCGAGTTCCAGCACTGAGTTCCACCGCCGAGTGTGCGGAATGGTCGCACGTGGCGCCGGCTGCCAGGGATTCCTGTCGAGAGAGGATATCCCCGCGGTTCAACCTCGTAGAGGTGGGAACTTCTGCCTACGGAGACACTGCATCGGGCAGTGGCGACAAGTCGAGTTGCAGCACCCGGTGGCAACACCGTGATGCGTGTCGGGTGCCTTGCCGCTGGGGGAACCCGGCAGTATGCTGTGGGTGAGTCGGCGGCATGAGGTCTGCAGGTACCGTGACCAGACCGACCGGGGAGCGAGAGGGGAGGGGGATGCAGGTCGAATTGACGAACCCGGTAACTGGAGAGATAGCAAAGAGATACGAGAACATGTCTCGGAACCGGGTTCTCGCGATCGCCGCGCGTGTCGGCGAGGCCTTCGTCCTGTGGCGAGAACGGAGCCTCTCCGAACGTGCGCCGCTCTTCCGCGAGATGGCCGCCGTCCTGCGCCGCCGTCAGGAGCGCTATGCCAAGCTGATCACCCTTGAGATGGGCAAACCGATCCGCGAGGCGCGCGCCGAGGTCGAGAAGTGTGCCTGGCTGGCGGAAGTCTACGCCGACCATGCCGCCGACTGGCTGGCCGAGGAGGAGATTGCCGCCGACGGCCGCCGCCACTTGATCACCTTCGAGCCGCTCGGGGTCATCATCTCGATCATGCCCTGGAATTTCCCCTTCTGGCAGGCGCTGCGTTTCGCCGTGCCGGCGGTGATCGCCGGGAACACATGTCTGCTCAAGCATGCGCGCAATGTGCCGCAGTGCGCCCTGGCCATCGAGGAGGCGTTCCGCGAGGCTGGATTCCCGCCCGATGCCTTCCGCACGGTCTTTGCCGATCACGAAGTGATCGGCGAGCTCGTCGCCGGGGATCAGATCCAAGGGGTCTCCCTGACCGGGAGCACTGAGGCGGGTGAGCTAATCGCCGAGGCGGCCGGTCGGGGACTGAAAAAAGTCGTCCTCGAGCTCGGCGGCTCCGATCCCTTCATCGTGCTCGAGGATGCCGATCCCGCCTTCACGGCCCGCCAGGCGGTAAGTGGGCGCATGATCAACGCCGGGCAGAGCTGCATCGCGGCCAAGCGCTTCATCGTGGTCGCCTCGTTGGCGGAGGACTTCACCCGCCACTTTGCCGCGGGTCTGGAGGCGCTCACGGTCGGTGATCCGCTGGATGAGGCGACCCAAGTCGGGCCGGTCGTCGACGAGCGGGCGCTCGTAGAACTGGAGACTCAGCTCGCCCGATCAGTGGCCGCGGGCGCCAAGGTCGTGACCGGCGGCAAGCGTCTCTCCCGCCCGGGCTGTTTCTTCGCTCCAACCCTCGTCACCGAGACAACGCCCGAGATGCCGGTGATGAGCGAAGAGGTCTTCGGGCCGATTGCACCCGTGATCGTGGTGGCGGATGAGGCCGAGGCGATCGCCGTGGCCAATCAGACCCCGTTCGGACTTGGAGGCAGTGTCTGGACGCGGGATCTCGAACGGGGCCTGCGTTTGGCCCGGCGCATCGAGGCCGGGACGGTTTTTGTCAACAGCATCGTCAAGTCAGATCCGCGGATGCCCTTCGGCGGTATCAAGAAGAGCGGCATCGGTCGCGAGTTGTACAAGTATGGCCTGCGGGAGTTCGTCAACATCAAGGGCATCAACATCTATGAACATGGGTAGGTGATTGGGACGTCCACTCCAGGAAGTCCGGAGTGGCGGTGTGCGGTTGCCGGGCGACGCGTCTGGAAGCCGAAGGCAAGGAGCAGTGGGATGAAGGTCTTGCAGGCGATCCATATGGAGCGCTGCATCGGCTGCCACTCCTGCTCATTGGCCTGCGCGCGCCTGGTCCACCAGCGTCTCTCATGGGATACGGCCGGTATCCGGATCGTCTCGGCGGGTGGGTTGACGACCGGCTTCAACGCGCGGCTCTGTCTCGCCTGCGATCCGGCCCCCTGTGCCGCGGCGTGTCCGACGGAGGCCTTCAGCCAACGCCGCGGTGGGGGCGTGATCGTGCGCATCGAGCGCTGCATCCGCTGCGGCGCCTGTGCCGAGACCTGTCCGGTGAACGCGATCTACCTCGATGAGCGCGGGCAACCCTATGTCTGCATCCACTGCGGGCGCTGCGTGCCCTTCTGTCCCCACGACTGCCTCGAATTGGTTACCGTCGAAGCCACGGACACCGCTCCCGTGACCCCAACGGACACCGCTCCCGTGGCTCCAACGGACACTGCTCACATGGCCCCGGATCCAGGAGAGGATGCCGTCCGGGAAGAGAGTGGGCCGGGCAGCGGAAGCGGTGCTGCTCGCAACGAGCGCGGACCAACCGACGCGGGAGGGCCAGGCGATGCCGGTTGAGAACGCCTTCCGCGTGATGATCGTCGATCTCGGCGAAGGGCATGGAGAAGTCCTCGAGTTTGGCGAATGTGATCGGCTGGGGGGTGGTAGTGGGCTCTGCGCGGCGCTCTACGAGGCCTATGGCCTGCCCGCCGAGCCGGCCGAGCATCCCGGCCAGCCGTTGATCTTCGCCATCGGTCCCCTGACCGGCTACTTCCCGCTGATGAGCAAGGTCGTCTGCGGGTTCAAGTCGCCCTACCACGAGCAGTACGCCGAATCGCACGCCGGAGGCCGTCTCGCGCTCGCCCTGCGGTTCTGCGATCTCGATGCGCTCGTCGTGCGTGGCGTCGCGCGGCACCCCTCCTGTCTGGTGATCGGCTCGCGGCGCATCGACGTTGCCGACGTGCACTATCTCTGGGGCCGGGACAGCCTCGAGACCGGCAAGCTGTTGCGCAAGATCTTCCCCGCGTGCCCGGGCCATCGCAGCATTCTGCGGATCGGTCCAGCGGGAGAGCGCCGGGTCGCCTATGCATCGATCAATGTCGACACCTTCCGCCATTTCGGGCGCCTGGGCGCGGGAGCGGTCATGGGGAGCAAACTGCTCAAGGGAATCGTCGTCCAAGGCGATCTCGATCTCCCCCTCCCGGAAGGCAAGGAGTACCCGCGCCTCTATCGCAGCGTCTACGAACAGCTCACCACGACGCCGATGATGAGCAAGTACCATGACCTGGGCACGGCCGCGAATCTCTCCGTCCTGAACACGCGCCGCATGCTGCCGTGGCGCAATCTGCAGCAGACCCACGATCCGGAGATCGACGGAATCTCCGGTGAACGCTTCGGCGACGAACTGTTGCTGCGCCAGACCGCCTGCGCCGGTTGTCCGGTCGGATGCATCCATATCGGGCTCTTGCGGGAACGGTTTGCCGACGAGCACCACTTCCAGTACCGGCAAGTCTCCTACGACTACGAGCCGATCTTCGCGATGGGCAGTATGCTCGGAGTGGCTTCCGCGTCGGCGGTGCTCTCGTTGCTGTATGAGGTCGAGCGACAGGGGCTCGATGTCATGAGCACCGGCGTGGCGCTCGCCTGGGCGACCGAGGCGCGCGATCAGGGGCTGATCGGTGATGACGAGACGCTTGTTGCGCTCTCCTTCGGCGATGCGCAGGCCTATCTGCCGGCTGTTCGCCACCTGGGAAGCTCGACCAACGCCTTCTATGAGCTGCTCGGGCGAGGGACCGCGCGTGCGGCCCGACAGTATGGCGGCGAGGATTTCGCCTGCGTGCTCGGGCAGGAGATGGCCGGCTATGCTACCGGAGAGGTCTTCTACGCGGCCCAGTCTCTTGGCTTCCGGCATTCGCATCTCGACAGCGGGGGCTATGCCTTCGATCAGAAGAACAGCGGGCAGGATGCCGCCGCGGCGGTGCGCTTCCTCATCGAGGATGAGCGCGAGCGCTGCCTGCTGACCAGCATGGTCGCCTGTCTCTTCGCCCGCGACATCTATCATCGCAAGCTACTCGCCGAGGCGCTGGCGAGCATCGGGCAGCCGAGCGTGGCGAGGAATCTCGATGCGGTGGCGCGTGAGGTACAGCGCGCCCGCTGGCGGCTGCGCCGCGCGACCGGTTTTCGCCCCGAGGAGATATCGATCCCGCGACGCCTGACCGAGGTCATCACCGACCGGGGACCGATCGATACCGCCTATCTCGATCAGGTGCGCAGCGCCTATGCCGTGGCGATCGGAGGTTTGGCGGAGGAACGGGACTAGACTGAAGCGCACGCGCGCCGCCCCATCCCGGACGCCCCCTCGGGGTCCGCATGCTCGTCGCCGTGCGGTGGCCGGCGGCCCCGACCTCAAGGTCTGCACCTTCGACCCGCTCTGGGATCGAGGAAGCCTCAAGATCGCGGCCTCCGGCGTAGCACGGGCCATGCCGATCTGGAGGACCACTCAGCGGTCGGGTTGGCAGTCACATTCAGGTGGAGGATCCGACGACAGGGGTGGGCAATGGCGACCCGAAACCTCAGCCACCACCGGGCAATGATGGTCTCAAGCCGCCTCGATCAACGCCACGGTCCAGGAGCTTCCCAGATGCCGCGGAACATCCGTCCCGCGGGAGATGAGCCGCTCGAAGTGGTCGTGCACTCCGCACCGGACAGAGCAAATTCAGCGTCGAGATGATGCCCCCACCGGCGGAGGAGGATGGGGGGGAGATGTAAGCTGAGAGTAGAACTCCTCCAGTCGAGACGCACTGCTGCCGCTGGGAGGACAGACAGTCAGCCCGTCCCTGAACAGTCCCATCTCACCAGCCGCCTCAGCTCTCCTCCCGACGGGGGGCGGCCTCCTCAAGAGGACGGAAGTGCCGATGAAGTCGGTCTGCGGGTTATCAGCCAGGGGGATGATGCCCTCGGCATAGGCGTATCCCGCGAAGTAATAGACCGGGAGGATCGTTCCCTCCCACGGGGCGCCAGTGCAGGCTATCGCCGTCCCTTCATTCGGCCCCGGCCAGCCGTCAGTAGAGATGTCCAGTCCCTTCTCGGGGAAGCACGGCCCCCACTCTATGAAGCGATAGATATCCGGATTCGGACGGAAGTCGCCGAAGCCGAATTCGGCTGCACCCCAGCTTGTGCTGTCACTGTAGGCTGCGAGAACATACCAGATCGAAATCTGGCCTTTGGTCCCGTCCAGATCGATGCGGTTATGCTGATCCTGGCAGCTAGCTATCGCGAATTCATCTAGGTAAGGCTGGTACCAGGTCTGGTCGCTGGTGAATTGCATGCTGGAGGGATGATGCGCGATGAAGACCCCATCGGTCATGACGTTACCCGCGTCGGCGAGAGCTCCCCCCACAGCCCACAAGAGCAAGAGACTCGCAACTGCTCCTCTGTTCATGAGATAACTCCCTTCTCAGCCTCCAGAGGAGGGTCTCGGCACGGGGGGCAGTGAAGGGAAGAGTAACAGAAGGGAAGGCAGCAGCTTGCGGATCATGGCCTTGCCTCTATCCACCAGGGAATCCACAGTCGCCTAGTCGCTACGAGTATAGCACGGTCCCGGGTTGCAGGCTTCAGTAGATGGTAGGGGATCAGTCGGTGCCGTGCCTGAACAGAGCTTTGACCCCGCCCCAGGACGTGATGTCCGCCGGGGGCCAGATCCCCGTCGGGGGTTGGCATCCTATTGGCTCGGATCCAATCAAATCGCACTCAGGATTCGGCAGAGAGAAAGGTGCGCAAGGGGAATCCTCTTGCAGGGTGAAATCGTCGTTCGGCGGATCGCAGAACAGAGGATCCTCGGAGATGTTGCCATCGAGGCCATACTGTCCAGCGATGTCGCCAAGCCAATCCCCGCCAGCGCTGCCATAGAGGTCGCAGCAGGAGAGGGCCGCGCCGCCAATGACTGCCTTACCAGCAGTGCTGAAGGCAATGATGGTGTTCTTGAGGGTCACGGTGGCGGAGCCGCAGTCAATGCCGCCAGCGCCTGTGTCTGCGTCATTGCACGCGATCGTGCAGTTGGTCAGTGTGACAGAGCCTTCTTCCCCGCACCAGACGGAGCCTCTTCCAACATGAAATGAGCCTGAAGGATAGCGTGATTCCAACATGAAATGAGCCTGAAGGGAGGGAGCGTTCCCGTTCATGATGGAGGGATGAATACCATCATGGACGACTCCCAGATTGAGACCCTCGAGCAGGTTAGGCGGTTTTTGGCGGGCTCGGGGGCCATGAGGATGGCGATCTCGTCGAAAGCGGAGTGCTACGAGTGGATCCAGGGCACCCTGGTCCGATTCGGGTATTTGACCCGGAAGAAGGCCGAGCGTGGATGGTTGCTGAAGTACGTTCAGCAGGTCAGCGGGTACTCTCGAGCCCAGATCACCCGGATGGTCGGCCAGTACCGAGAGACGGGCAAGATCGAGCGGCGCTACTGCACCGCGAACGGATTCTCCCGCAAGTACACCCTTGAGGACCTGAGCCTCTTGATCCGGCTCGACACGCTCCATGGCACCCTCTCTGGGCCCGCCACCAAGAAGCTCTGTGAGCGGGCTTATTACATCTACGGGCAAGAGGAGTATCAGAACCTCTCGGAGATCTCCGTTTCACATCTCTACAACCTGAGACACTCGGCCGGCTACCTTCGCGATCGACGACAGTTCACCAAGACCCGTGCGACGAATGTGAAGATCGGTGAACGTCGCAAACCTGATCCGAAAGGCAAACCCGGGACGATTCGGATCGATACGGTTCACCAGGGGGATCTGGACGGCAAGAAGGGCGTCTACTACATCAATGCCGTCGATGAGGTGACCCAGTTTGAGATCGTGGGCGCGGTTGAGGGCGTCAGCGAACGCTTCCTCATCCCCCTACTGGCACATATCCTCGAGCAGTTCCCCTTCACGATACAGGGGTTCCACTCCGACAACGGCTCCGAATACGTCAACGCCCGCGTTGCCAAGCTGTTGAACAAACTCCTGATCGAGTTCACCAAGTCGCGGCCGCGTCACTGCAACGACAATGCTCTCGTGGAGGCGAAGAACGGTTCCATTATCCGCAAGCAGTTCGGTTACGTCCACATCCCCCGCCGCTAACGAGAATGGATCCATCTG
>JAGMBO010000075.1 GCA_023129715.1 Candidatus Eiseniibacteriota bacterium
GGATCCATTCTCATTAGCGGTGGGGCCAAAGCGCGGTTGACGAGTTCGTAGCCCAGCTTGTGGGGGATAGGATCGCAGCCCTTCTCGGACGGCGAGGGAAATCCGCACTTCGGATGCTCGTGGAGAAGGAGCTCGCGGCCATCGGCCAGGACCCGCGGCCGGAAATGAAGCGCCTAAAGGCCCGCCTGGCCGAGATCGCGACGAAGGCCGACTCTGCGATCGACCTCGCCGCGTCATCACCCGAAAACAGGGATCTCCTGAACGAACGGTTGGGTCGGCTCCGCCTGGAGCGGCGGGAGATCGAGGGCCGCCTGGCCGAGATCGAGTCGATCCCGGTGCGCGTGGCGAACCCAGACGTCATCGTGGACGCACTCCTCCAAGGCCTCGCCAACGCCCGCCAGCTGTTCGACAAAGGTACCATGGAAGAACGCAAGCGCGTCGTCCGCGCCTTCGTCGAAAATCTGACGGTCGCCGGTTCAAAACGGTGTGGCGAAATTCGGCTGAAAAAACTCCCAGCGCTGGAGTCACTTAGCGCCGGGAGTTCTGTCGAGAGCTTAGCGGGGGTTGGATTCGAACCAACGACCTTTGGGTTATGAGCCCAACGAGCTACCGGACTGCTCCACCCCGCACCAACGCGCGTCCGCGACGCACAGGCCTATCAATGCCAAGTGCGGAGTCTAGGACTCAGCGCGCGCGACTGTCAAGCGACGAATCTCCCACTTGCGCTGTGCCTTGCAGGAGGGAAGGCTGCGAGCTTCGGGTGTCCTGCCGCGCCTCGCCGGGTCAATCGCTCGCGGCGCCCTCGGCCGGGGCATCCCGCCGGTCGCTGAAGCGGTCGGCGCCGGCGATCTCGGCGCGCTGCAGGCAGCGCTCGTCTTCCGCATCGGCGGGCAGGAGGTAGATGCGCTCGTTCTCGCGCGCAAAGCCGAATTCCTCCCGGGCACGCTTCTGCAGCAGGAAATCCTCACGCCGGTCGAGTTCCCCGAGGGCGTGATCGAGGGCGGCCTTGCGGTTGCGCAACTCGCTCAGCTCGCCGCGCAGCGTGCGCACCTCGCTGCGCAAGGAGGTGAGCTGCAGCCAGCCATGGGGACTCAAGATCAGCGCGTAGAGCGCCCAAAGTCCGAGGGCCAAGATGGCGAAGCGGCGCCAGCGGTTGCGGGTCGAGTGCCAGAGCTTGCGCAGGAAGAGCGCCTCGCCACCGGAGATACGCCGCCCACCCGGCGCGCGATCCTCCGATCCGCCGCGCGATTCATGCGGCGGGCGCCAGAAGCCCGATTCCGGCCGCTCCCTGGCCATGGTCCCCATCCTTGGTCTCTGTCGGCGGCGGCTAACGGCGCCAGCGGGCGAAGGCGGCCGGCCCGGGATAGCGCGCCTCTTCTCCGAGCAGCTCCTCGATGCGGAGCAAACGGTTGTACTTCGCGATCCGCTCAGAGCGCGAGAGCGAACCGGTCTTGATGAACCCGGTGTTCATCGCCACGGCGAGATCGGCGATGGTCGTATCCTCGGTCTCGCCCGAGCGGTGCGAGACGACCGAGGTATAGCTGTTCTCGGTCGCTAAGCGGATCGCCTCGAGCGTCTCGGTGACCGTGCCGATCTGGTTGAGCTTGATCAGGATTGAATTGCAGACGCCTGCGGTGATCCCGCGCTGCAGGCGCTCGGTGCTGGTGACGAAGAGATCGTCGCCGACGAGCATCACCCGCGAGCCGAGCCGCTCGGTCATCAGCCGCCAGCCCTCCCAGTCGTCCTGGGCGAGGCCATCCTCGATCGAGTAGATCGGATACTCGCCGGCCAGCCGTTCGAGCAGCGCGATGAACTCCTCGGAACTGAACTCGGTCTGCTCCTCGGCGCGCAGCACATACTTGTCCCCGGCGTAGAACTCGCTGGCGGCGACATCGAGGGCGAGCGCGATCTGGCTGCCGGGCTCGTAGCGCGCCTTTTCGATCGCCTCGAGGATGACCTGCAGCGCCTCTTCGTTCGACTTCAGGTTGGGCGCAAAGCCCCCCTCGTCGCCGACACTGGTGCTGTAGCCGTGGCCTTTGAGCACCTTCTTCAGCGTGTGGAAGACCTCGGCGCCCATGCGCAGGCCCTCGCTGAAGCTCTTCGCGCCGACCGGCATGATCATGAATTCCTGGATGTCGACGTTGTTGTCCGCGTGCGTGCCGCCATTGATGACGTTCATCATCGGCAGCGGCAGCGTGCGCGCGCCGACCCCGCCCAGATAGCGGTAGAGAGGCATCTCGAGGGCCTCGGCCGCCGCCCGGGCGACCGCCATCGAGACGCCCAGAATAGCATTGGCGCCTAAGTGCGACTTGTTCTCCGTGCCATCGAGCTCGCACATCATCCGGTCGAGCATCACCTGTTCAGTGGCATCCTCGCCGAGCAGCTCCGGCCCGATGGAATCCTGGATGTTCTCGATCGCGCGCAGCACCCCCTTGCCGAGGTAGCGCTCGGGATCGCCGTCGCGCAACTCGAGCGCCTCATGGTCGCCCGTCGAGGCCCCCGAGGGGACGATCGCCCGGCCCATCGCCCCGCCGGCTAGGCCGACCTCGACCTCGACCGTGGGGTTGCCCCGCGAGTCGAGGACTTCGCGGGCGGTGATCAGAGTGATCGTCGTCATGCCACAACCTCCCATCAGCCGGGTGCTTCCTGGCGCCGGCGTGTAGAACGACACCCCCCTGAACCGAGGCGGTCCCCGGGGCTGGCAGCGCGGGCCGCCGGAACCGTAGGTGGGGGGCTGGGGGGTGTCAAGCACGGCCGCTGCCCGGACGCACGAGTCGCCATCCCCAGCCGATTCGCTTGACCCAACCGCGCGGGCTCGCTAGTCTTTGCCGAGACTTCCATGTAACATATTGTCTGTCAAGAAGATGCAAGCGGAGTAGCACCCGGCGGGCGAGGGGGGCTTCGGGGGCACGGCGGGGCAGGCTGGAAACTATCCCGAGACCCCCTCGTATGTTCCTGTGCGATCAGGGCCCGGGAGGGTCGTCAGTGCACAAGACAAGTGACGACCTGGCTCTGGTCCGGCTCGGCCTGAAGGGCGATGAGCGGGCGTTCGAGGAGCTGGTCAGGCGCTACGAGAACGCCCTCTATCACCTCGCATGGCGGATGCTGCGCAACGACGAGGAAGCGCGAGATGTGGTCCAAGAGGCTTTCCTGCGCGTCTACCGCTCGCTCGACACGTTCGACCAAAGCAGGAAGTTCTCGACCTGGGTCCTGAGGATCGCAACCAATCTGTGCATCGATCGGTACAGGCGGCGGAAGGTCTGGTTGCTCTCGATCGATGTCGACGCGGAGGATGAACAGCGCCGCCCGATCGTTCTGGTGGATCAGGGTCCCGACCCGGCCGCGGTGCACGGGAAGACTTCGCTGGCCAGGTCGCTGGATCGGATGACCCAGCGGCTGCCGCCGATCTACCGGACGATCATCGAGCTGCGCTACAAGCAAAGCCTGGCTTACGAGGAGATCGCCGAGGTTCTCGATGTGCCGCTGGGAACTGTGAAGGCCCGTCTCCATCGCGCACATCGGCACCTGAAGGATCTGCTCTCCGAAGCCGGGATCGGTCCCGAGGCTTGGGATGCGTGAGCATCCCCTGAGGCTACGGCCCCTGAGGTTGACATGGCTTGCCCGCAACGACAGAGGGCATTGCAGGAGTACCTGTCGGGTGATCTGCCCCCGGTAGCGGCGCGGGAGCTCGAGGCGCATCTCGAGAGCTGCGCCGACTGCGCCCGCGACCTGGCGGCCTACCGGCGGCTGATGGCCGCGCTGTCCGAGCTGCCCGACGCGCCGCCGGTGCCGGGGCTGCATCGGGATGTCATGGCCGCGCTGCGGCCGCAGCTCGTCAAGTGGCGTCACCGCCGCGAGACTCGCACGCAGCTTGTCATGCGCCGTGGCCTGAGCGCGGTGCTCGCCGGCGCTTTCGCTCTCTCGCTCTCCGTTGCGCTGTGGGGCTGGATGGGACGGATCGGCTCGGTGGCGACCGCTCGCTTCTCCCGTGATCTCGTCGGGCTGTGGAAATCGGCCCAGGAACTCTGGCAGCTCGTGCGGCTGTTCGGGGATGTCCTGCGAACCTTGGAGCCGGCGGCCCTCGGGCTATGGGAGGCGCTGCGCAGCTCCGCGGCGCCGCTGGTCCCGTGGGGTCCGTTGATCCTGGCCTCCTATGCGGCCGTTGCGGTGCTGGGCGGATGGCTTTGCTGGCGGGCGTTCCACGCGCTCAAGGAAGGGGATCTGAGTCATGCATCCTAACCCTGCGACGACTCCTATCCGCGCCGATCGGTCCGGGGCTCTCGGAAAGCGCTCCCGGCGGCGGTGTCGGCCCGCCCCAGGCGTGCGCGCCGGTTCGCGCGCCGGTTTGTTCGGACTGGCCGGTCTGCTCGGGCTGGCCGGGCTGCTCGCGCTCGCCGGTGCGCCGGCCATGGGCGCCGATCGCATCGTCGTGCTCGGTGACAACGAGCGGGATTCGACCAGGGCGGGCATCGAGATCTCGGTTTCGCCCAACGAAGAAGGCGGCGTGCGGATCAGTCTCGATGGGGACTTCAGCGGACGGATCGCGAGCCTCGACTCGGTCGCCGGCGCCCTGCGGCGGGCGCAGCGCGAACACTCCGATGCCCTGCGCAAAGCTCGCCGCTACGACGCCAAGCGCACGAGCGAGATCGTTTCCTTCGGGCAGGGCATCACCGTCGAGCGGGATCAGATCGTCGACGGCGATGTCGTCTGCTTTCTCGGCTCAGTTCGTGTCCGGGGCATGGTGCAAGGCTCGGTGGTTGCCCTCGGTGGGGGGGTCGAGCTCGCGCCCGAGGCGATCGTGCACGGCGATGTCGTCTGTCTGGGCGGCGATGCGATTCGGGTCAGCGCGGGCAGTGTCATCGCCGGAGAGGCGGTCGCGATCGGTGGGCGGATCATCGAACGCCCCGGCGCCCACATCGGCGACCGCATCGAGTTGACGTTCATCCCCGCGGTCGGTGGCCCGCCCATCTTCTGGGGGCCTGGCGGCGGGTCACTCGTTCTGCTGCTGCTGCTGCACATCGTCTTCATCGGGTTGATCGGCCTGATCCTGGTCAAGCTCGGGACCCGGCGCTGGGCGGCCAGTGTGGCCACGCTCAAGGTGCGCGGCTGGGAGTCGCTCTTCGCCGGATTGGGCGCCGGCATCCTGTTTGCGATCGTCGGCATTCCACTACTGCTGGTCATCATTCTAGCGCTGATCGCGCTGGTGGTCGGCATTCCGCTGGCGCCGTTGGTTGCCTTTCTCATGCTCGTCTTTCCCATTCCCGGCTACGTGATCACCGCGACCCTGCTCGGTGGGGCGCTGCGCTCACTGCCGCCGACCGATCCGCGCAGCCCGGTGCAGCCGGGCCAGTGTGGCTTCTTCCTGCTCGGCCATCTGGTGTTGATGATCCCCTGGATTCTGGCGACCCTGATCCATGGAGCGTCGGGGGGGATGGTCTGGCCGGCGGGACTCCTCCTGCTCCTGGGCTGGGGGGTGGTCGGACTCGCCATCGCCTTCGGGTGGGGTGCCTTCCTGCTCTCCCGCTTCGGAAGCCGGGTGCCGCAGCGTGCGCTGAACGCCATGGCGACCCAGGGGGGGCCGCCCGGCTCTCCGCCGCCGGTCTACCCGCCCGGCTCTCCACCGCCGGCGGCGCCCGGCTCTCCGCCGCCGGTCTACCCGCCCGCCTCTCCACCGCCGCCGCCGCCCGGCTCTCCACCGCCGGCGCCGCCCGAGGAGCCCCCCTCTGGACGGTAGGCGGTCGAGAGCTGGCCGCAGGCCGCCCGGATCTCCACCCCGCGGCTCTCGCGCAGGGTCACCGCGGGGGCGATCGGCAGCATGGCGGCATGAAAGGCGTCGACCCGCTCGGCGGGCGAGGCCTGCAGGGGCGTGAGCGGATTGGGGTTGAAGCGGATCAGGTTGACCTTCGCGCCGACCTCGCGGGCCATGCGCGCCAGGCGGCGGGCATCGGCGAGCGAGTCGTTGACATCGCGGATCAGGACATATTCGAGGGTCACCCGGCTGCCCGTACGTTCCCCATACTCGGTCAGCGCCGCCAGGACCTCCTCGATCGGGTAGCGTCGGTTGACCGGCATCAGGGAAGAGCGGGTCTCGTTGTCGGTCGCGTTCAGCGAGAGGGCCAACCGCACGGCGACCGGCTCGCGGGCGAGCGCGCGGATGGCGGTGGGGAGGCCGACGGTGGAGACGGTGATCCGGCGCCGTCCGACCCCCAGGCCGAAGTCGTCGTGGAGTACGCGGATGCCGGCGACCACCGCGGCGTAGTTCGCCAGCGGTTCCCCCATGCCCATGAAGACGAGATTGAAGAATCCGGTGGCGCCGAGCCCGGCGAGCGCATCCCGGATGACGAGCACCTGCGAGATGATCTCATGGGGATTCAGGTTGCGCCGCAGCCCCATCGCCCCGGTGGCACAGAAGCGGCAGCCGTAGGCGCACCCCGCCTGGGTCGAGATGCAGATCGTATCCCGGCGTGGGGCCCGCAGGAGCACCGCCTCGATAGCCTCGCCGTCGGCGAGGCGGAAGAGGAACTTCACCGCGTCACCGTCGCGGGAGGCCTCCCGGGTGGCGACCGGCAGCCGCTCCAGGCTGTGGTCGGCCGCCA
The DNA here is from genome assembly GCA_023129715.1 of Candidatus Eiseniibacteriota bacterium. Taxonomy (GTDB): domain Bacteria; phylum Eisenbacteria; class RBG-16-71-46; order CAIMUX01; family WJJG01; genus JAGMBO01. The sequence goes on from JAGMBO010000075.1 coordinate 6,597, forward strand.
GGCGGTCGCGGAGCTCGCCGGGGAGGTTGGTCATCTCCGAGAAGTCCCGGGCCCCCTTGCGGTAGATCCAGGAGGCGATCTGCCGCGACCGAAAGGCGGGCTGGCGCGCCATCACCGGAAGGCGCGCGATCTCGGGAGCGCCTGCCCCGACGAGACTTCGGGGGGGCTCCCAACCGTTCTCGGATGTGTTGGGCTTCGGCATCGCCCCCCAGCATGCCAGAGGGGGCTCATCAACGGCAAGGGGCTCGGAGCCCCTGCCGCCCGCTCCCCCCCCCCGACAGCCTCATCCGGGCGGAAGCTGCCGATCACCGGCCTATCTGCCGATCTAGGAACAGGGAACCCCGGGTGGTGCGAGGTGGTGCCAGTGGGGGAGGCGGGAACCACCACCGGATCACGCGGAATTGTTGTCGGGCAAGGGGATTATGCCTTCCCAGCTCTTGACAGCAGGGCGGAGTTGCCCTACATTCATAGGTAACAGGGGTACTCCCTCCTGCGGAAGTATCCGGTGGGTTCGTTTCCTCCCAAAGTTTTTGGGAGCGGCGAGGCCCGGAGAGGTGAGAGGAGGCATGGCGATGCTTGGGCTGGTGCACTTCCCATGGCGAAAGGTGATCGGCCTTGCCCTGATTGCACTCCTCCTCCTGCCCGTCCTTGAGCAGGCTGCGGCAGCACCGCGGGCGAAGGCACCGGCCGGAGAGGTCGCCGTGATCGGTGAACGCGCCGGGGATCTGCCGGGAGCCCTGGACAAGAACGAGGGAGGTGGAGACGACAAGGACACGCCCTGCGTCCCCACTGACGGGGAGGGCGACCCGGACGACTACGGCTTTCTTCCGCCGCTGATCGAACGGCTGTTGTTCTTCCTGCGGCTCATCGGCTAGCCGGCGACGCAACGAGCAGGTCCGTGATGCCAGGCGAAGATCCGAAAAGGAGCCAGGAAGTCACGGGTCGAGGTTGGAGGTCCCCCCGATCCTCTTCCCGTGAAGAGCACGCCGACCGGGAATTCCCGGAGGTGGAGCACTTGCTACGCGTCGCGTCGGTCCACCAAGCGGCCGACAACCCGATCGCCGCCCTCGAGGCTCTCGAGCAGGCGGCCGTTTTGTTTGCGGAGGCCTCGGCGCCGATTGCCCTGCGCGCCGAGGTGATGCTGAAGACCGCCGATTGTCTCCGGCGCCGCGGCCTGCTCGAGGAGGCCCTCGAACAGGCCACCGCGGTGCTGAGCCTGATCGGTTCCGCCGGCGGTGCGGTGCTGCGCGGCCGTGCGCTCTCCCGCCTCGGCGATATCCAGGGGGGGCTCGGTCGCTACGATGAGGCCCTCGCTGCTTGCGAGGAGGCCTATCAGCTCCTGCGCTCGACCGACGAGCATGCCGACATCGGATTCCTCGAACTGGCCCGCGGGACGATCCACGTGCGGCGCGGCGAAGTCGTGCGCAGCCGCGAGTGCTTCGAGAGCGCGCTCTTCTCGTTCCGCCGCATCGATGACCGCGAAGGCATTGCCCTCGCGCTCAATGCCCTCGGGCTCGCGCTCAAGAACGGCCCCCACTGGGCCGACGCACGTGATTTCCTCACCCGGGCGCTTGCCGTCAGCGAGGCGGCGGGCAACTACACGCGGGTGGCGACTCACTCGGTCAACCTGGGGATCCTCTACACAAAGCTCTGCGACTTCGAGTTGGCCGCGCATCACCTCGACCGGTCGGTTTCGATCAACCGGGAGGTCGGCAACAGCTACGCGCTGGTCAAGGCGCTGTTGGCGAAGGGGTTGATGTACCGCCGCTGCGGACAACTCGAGCGGGCGGCGGCGCTCTATGGCGAAGCCCTCGAGCTCTGCACCGAGCATGGCTACGGGCGTGAGCTCGTCCTGGGCCATGAATTCGAAGGTGAGTTGCTCGGTGATCAGGGACGCTTCGCCGATGCGCGGTCACGGCTGAACGCCGGATTGGATCTCGCCCTCGAAGTCGCCCCCGAGGGCGATCTCGTGCCGGAGATCAAACGGCGCCTCGCGCAGTTCGCGCTCGCTGAGGGGCAGGCGGAGAACGCGCGCCAGCTGGCGCGTGAGGCTCTGCGTGGGGCTCGGCGGCTGGGCGATAACACCGAGGCGGGAGTGGCGCTGCGGATTCTCGGGGAGGCCTCCGCGCGCCTGGGCCACGAAATGGCTGCCCGCAGACTGCTGGAACGTTCCCTCGGCCTGCTCGAGCGCACACCCGAACGCTTCGAACAGGCGCTCTCGCAGGTCGCGCTGGCACGCCAGCTCGCGCGACTCTGGTCGAGCGATCGCGAGGCTGCCGGCGAGGGTAGTCCTGAGCGGGCGGTCGACCTGATCCAGAAGGCCTGGGCCTTCTTCGCGGGTGTCGATCTGCAAGAGAAGGCGACCGAGGTGCTCGTCGATCTCGCCGATGTGCGGCTCGTGCTCGGCCAGCTCGATGACGCCTTGCGCGACATCGCCCGCGCCAGCGCCTTGGCGGAGCAGGTCGGGCGACGCGACTTGCTGCGGCGGCTTGAGAGCCTGCGCGAGCGGCTCGAGGAGCATTCGGCGAGGACGGCGCGGCTGGCGACGCCCGAGGCCGACTTGATCGCCGAGTGGGCCAAGCTTTTCGGGGACAACCAGGCGAGTGAGGCCTGTCTGCAGAAGATGCTGCAGTTCGTCGCCCAGCGCTTGGAGAGTAGCTCGGCAATGATCGCCGCCCCCGATGGTCAGGGGGGGCATTGTATCGAAGCGGCCGTCGGCCTCGCGCCCGAGGCGGCGGCGCGAATCCTGCCGATCGTGGCACCCTTGGTCGGGAGCAATGGGATCTGCCTGGCGACCGAGCTCTCCGCCGACCCGCGCTTCTCCGCTCACGCCGACCGAACCCTCGCCGGGGTCTGTGCGCTGGCCGCGCTCGCCGTGCGGTTGCCCGAGGGCGAGGGGATCCTCTACCTCGACCGCCGCGATGCGGGTGCGCGCCCCTTCGGTGCCTCGGCGCTGCACATGCTGAGCCTGCTGACCGGCCTGCTCGGGCTCGGGCTCGTCCAGGTGCGCCGTGAACGGGAGATCGAACGCTCTCGCCGCTCGCGACTCGATGCCACCTCCGTAGGCCCCTTCGCCGACTATCTGACCAGCCATCTTCCGCTCAAGCAGATGTTCACCCATCTCGCCCGTGTAGGCGAATCACCCGCCAGCATCCTGATCCTCGGCGAGACCGGGACGGGCAAGGGCCTGCTCGCGCAGTGCATTCACAGCGCAAGCTCGCGGCGGGAGCGGCCATTCGTAACGGTCAACTGCGCCGCGTTGCCCGAGCCGTTGCTCGAGAGCGAGCTCTTCGGTCACGTGCAGGGCTCCTTTACCGGGGCGCACCGCAGCAAGCGGGGGCTGTTCGAGGCGGCCGACGGCGGAACCCTGTTGCTCGATGAGATCAGCCGCGCCAGCCTGGCCGTCCAGGCCAAGCTGCTGCACGTGCTCGACTCGAAGGAAGTGCGCCCGGTCGGCGCGACGCAGGGCAAGCGCGTCGACGTGCGGGTCCTCTGTGCGAGCAACGCCGACCTGCGCGAAGCGATCCGCCAGGGGCAGTTTCTTGAGGATCTCTTCTACCGGCTCAATGACTTCAGTGTCCTGCTGCCGCCACTGCGCGACCGGCGCGAGGACATCCCGCTGCTGTTGACCCACTTCTACGATGAGGCCTGCCGCGAGATGGGGCGCCGCCCGAAGGGCATCGCGCGGGAGGTCATGTCCCTGCTGCTCGATCACCAGTGGCGCGGCAACATCCGCGAGTTGCTGCAGGTCGTGCGGCGCCTAGTGGCGCTCAGCGAAGACGGCGCTTGGATCACCACCGACCTGCTCCCGGCCGATTTCGCCTCGGCGACGCCCGCCGTAGTGCCGCCTGCGGGAGCCCCGATTCCCGTGGGGACGAATGGAGGCGGGCTCCACGGGGCGGTCGAGCAGCTCGAGAAGAAGATCCTGGCTGCGGCGCTTACCGAGAGCGGGTGGAACCGCTCCGAGGTTGCCCGGCGTCTGGAAATCAGCTACCCGACCGTGCTCGCCAAGATCAAGCGCTACCGCCTCCATCCACCCGAGGGCAGTGCGAGCCGCTAGCCGGATTCACCTCCTGTCTCCCGTTCCGCCGCGGGGTTGTCAGGTTGCTTTATAAAGCACGTTTCCATATCTAACCGTTTGCTGTGGATACAGTTGTCGCGTCTAGACTCCAGGCTATCAAGCGCCTTGTCATTTCTGGTCTCGGATGCCGCTGGCGCATCCCGGCTAGACGACAGGGCGGCACTGCAAACGTCCAACTAACTTGTTGTATTCCAAACGGTTGCCTGGCTGATGCGAAACTTCGGGGAAGCAGGGGGCACTCGCCGTTGTGGCATGCAATCTGCCATGTAGGTTCTGTGGAGGGGGGACCTCCATGAAGACCTCAGGGGCCGGGCGGCACTGACTCAGACGGACCGCAGGTAGGGAGTCGAAGGCAGGACCGGTCGGCCTCAGCAGAAAAAGGGGGTAGGCGGCCAGGCGGTGCCAGACCAAAGGATGGGGGATGTCCAGGCTGTCCCGGATCTTGGTTCCGCCTACCTCCTTGATCGATACGCAAACCCGAAACCCGCCACCCGATGAGGCCCGCCACCCGGCGGGCCTCGTTCTCTGCCCCTCTGTCCTGGTGCCCCACTGCCTCTCCCGGTCCCCTTTGTCCGTCACTCCTGCCGGTCTTCGCATCCATCTCCCCGGAAGGTTTCGTCCCGAGTCCCTGGGCCAAGTTCTCCAAAGGGGGGAGTGAACACTTCGCCCGCTAGGCGTGTAGTATGATCTGGATCGTTTGGTGGTGGTGGTCGTCGCGGAGCGCTGCGGGAGGTTCCCGGAGTGGCGACCGCCGAGCATGTGCGCACGGTCGGCGGACGCAGCGGGGTTCGACCCCACCGGCGCCGGCGGCGCTGAGAATCGTGAGGAAGGAGGCGCGGCATGAGGGCCCACACTGGCGGGACGATGCCTGGAGTCGGAGGCGCCCGGCGCGAGGGAGGTCGGCAGAGATGGTCGCCCCTGATCGTTCTGCTTGTCCTCGGGGCGGTCTGCTTGGGTCTCTCGGGGTGCAATGACGACGATGATTGCATCTGCTGCGGCCCGGATACGCGCGCGCCCGCGGCGCCACGCGGTCTCTACTCGATTACCGGCGACGATGAAGTCATCCTCGTCTGGCTCTCCAACACCGAAGAAGACCTCGCCGGCTACTACGTCTGGTGGAGCGATGACTACGCCGGCACCTATCACTTCATCGAAGAAGTCGCCGCCCGCGACTGCTACACGATGGAGTTCATCGATCACGAGGCGGCCAATGGCGAGACCTACTTCTACGCCGTCTCGGCCGTCGACTACGCCGGGCACGAGAGCGAGCTGAGCATCGAGGAGGTGTGGGATACGCCCCGGCCCGAGGGCGTCGCCGCGGTGACGAGCATGAGTATCGAGTTCGGATTCGAGACGGCGGGTTTCGATCTGAGTGCTCCGACCGCCCACCAGCTGGTGGCGGCCGACAGCCGCCATGCCGACTTCTACTTCGACGTCGATGAGTTCGGTCCCGTCATCTACGCCGGCAGCCAGTACTACGGCATCGAAGATCTGACCGATATCCAGGACATGGGCTATACCAACGATTTCGATGAGATCGACTTCGCTCCCGACAACATCGGCTGGTCGCCGTTGCGCTATGTGGAGGCGGTCGCGGGACACACCTATGTGCTTTTGACGCGCAACAATCACTATGCCAAGATCCGGCTGCAGGAAGTCCATGCCGACGAGCTCATCTTCCAGTGGGCCTATCAGACCGATGAGTGGAACCAGCAGCTGAAGCACCCGGTGGCGCCGTAGCATACAGATCTGGAGCAGGGTCGCGGGGCGGCCGATGCCCTTAGGGTGAGGAGAAGCATGCAAAGCCTCAAACGATCGATCGGATGGGCAGCGGCACTTGCCGCCGTTGTCGGCGTGGTGTTCGGCCTGGTCATCGCGCCGGCGGTGCCGGCCGGGGCGGCCACCGGGGTGGCCTTTCTGAAGAGCGGGGTCGACGCGCGCGCCGCGCTGCTCGGGCACGCGGTGACTTCGAGCGTCGACGATGCCTCCGCCTGCTTCTGGAACCCGGCGGGACTCGCCGCGGCGGGGCGGCCGGAGCTTCTGCTGACCCACACGGAGAGCTTTGCCGATCTGCGTCACGAGTATTTCGCCGTGACCCAGCCGCTGGGTGAGCTGGGGCCCCTCGGGGGAGCGGCGACAGCGGGGCTCTCCTTCAATGGTATCTGGACCGACAACCTCGAAGGCTATGACGAGGCGGCCAATCCGACCGGCAGCTTCGGCTACTCCGCCTACGAGGCGGCGGTGGCGCTGGGCAGCGAGGTCCGCTGGGGGCTGACCATCGGGGGTTCCTTGAGCTACTTGCGGGAGGACATCGGCAACTACAGCGCCACCGGCTGGACCGGAGGAGTCGGTGTCCAGTGGAAGCCCGAGGTCTGGGGCGCGGGTGGCGCGCCGGTGAGTTTGGGGCTGGCGGTGCGCAACATCGGCCCCGGGATGACCTACATCAGCGAGGAGTTCGAGTTGCCGCTGACCGTGCAGGGCGGCGTCACCTGGACGCACCGACGCCCCGGCCGGGCGAATTCGGTGCGGATCGCCGCCGAGGTCCGCCACGTGCGCGACGAGGGCAGCGCCTTTCTCGCCGGCGCGGAGTATGGCTTCCTCGATCTGCTCAGCCTCGGGCTCGGCTACCAGACCGCCCATGACACCCGCGATCTGAGTGTCGGGCTGGGGGCCCACCGGGGCGGCTTCGACCTCCACTGGGCCTATGTGCCGTTCAGCGAGGACCTTGGCGACGAGCACCGCTTCTCGCTGCGCGTTGGGCTCTAGGGGAGACCTACGAATCGTTGCGCGTCGGGCTCTAGGCGGGACCTACGAATCGGGTTCCAGGCCGTCGGGCCAGGGGGTGGCCGGAAGAACGGTGGGCGCTTCCGTGTCCCGGAACTGCTCCAGGGTGAAGCGTCCCTCCTCCAGGCGCACATAGGTGAAGAACTCGAGCCAGTCTCCCACGATGAGGAACTCTCGGTTCCGGTCGTCCCGTAGATGTTGCGGGTCGTGCACATGGCCGACGATGACCGCATCGTGCCCTTCGGCGAACGCGGGGGCGACCAGGTAGCGGGACATCTGGCGCAGATAGAAGGTCCGCCCCTTCGTGTGGCGGCGGCTGGTCCCCGAGACGCGGTGGGCGAGCGGGATGCCCAGATCGGGATGGAGCATGCGGTAGCCGGCGATCGCGAGGGGGTGGCGCAAGATCCGCTTCAGCAGGCGATAGCCGAGGTCACCGGGGCCGATGCCGTCCCCATGAGCAAGCAGCAGCCGGCGTCCCTGGTGCTCAACGCGGATGGGATGCTGATGGACCTCGAGTCCGACCTCGCGCTCCAGGTAGCTGCCGCACCAGAAATCGTGATTGCCCCCCAGATAGACGACCTGCACACCCGCATCGACTAGATCGGCCAGGGCGCGCAGGATGCGGAAGTGGCCCTTGGGCACGGCGTGGCGGTACTCGAACCAGAAATCGAAGAGATCGCCCAGGATGTAGAGATGACTGGCGTGCTCGCGGAAGCCATCAAGGAGGCTCACCAGGCGGGCGCAGCGTTGATCGGAGTCAGGCCCGCTGCCCAGGTGGGCATCGCTGATGAGGAAAACGCTCGGCCGTGGTATGTTCACGCGGCGGAGTGTACCAGAGCGCCCGCGGGGGCGCCAAAGGCATGATCGACGAGGAGGCTGGAGATGGAGGAGAGCCTGGGGACTCGCTTGTTGAGGCAGATCAAGGAGGTCTGCGAAATCGCCGGGATCAAGACCGAGGAATACGCCCGGATCAGCCGCAAGCGGATCGACGTGCTGAGTCTCGATCGCGAGATCGGCAAGGAAAAGGGGTCGCTCGGCGATCGTGTCTTTGCTTTGGCAGAACGTGAGGATCCGGGGGCGGTGCTCGCGGATGTCACCGTTCAGGCGGTCCTGACCCGCATCCGCAACCTGGAAGCCTCGCTCGGGGAGTGCGCCGAGGAAATCGCGACGCTGCGGGAGTCGGCGCGGGCGCGCGCAACCGAGATCCGGCGCAAGTACGAGGCCGAACGCAGCGCCTCCTGGTCGCCGGAGGGCGCCACCTCATCGCCGGAGACGGCGGCGTCCGGATCCGCGCCCGCCGGGGCTCGCGAGGGCACGGCGCTGGAGTCGCCTCCGCCGGCGGCCCCCCAGGCGCGGGCTGCGGAGAAGGCGCCGGATGGGGAAGCAATCCCTTGACAGCCCGTGGGTCCATTGCTAGCTTGCCGGCGTTTGTATGGGGGAAACCGCGTCGGCTGCTTGGTGGTTGATCTGCGGAGAGTTTAGGCAGCGCAGGGAGCACGTGCCCGAATGGCCAGAGAGTATTTCGATGTCATGTTCATTCCGGAAGGCGGCGGAGAACTCCGTCGCTATCGTCTTCCTCGCCTGTCGCGCACCCTGCTGATCGGTGTTGCCGCCGCACTGATCGTGGTGCTGCTCGGCGCCGGGGCCGCCTATCTGCGCTACTTGCAGGTCAGTCAAGAGAACGATTTGCTCTACTGCGAGAACGAGGCGTTGCGGCGTGAGCTGGTCGGGTTCGGCGGCGAGATCGACCGGCTCGACGAGACGGTGCGCGGGCATATCCGTCTGGCCAATGACGCCCGCCTGCTCGCCGGCCTGTCGCCCTTCAGCGCGGAAGTGGCGCTCCTGGGCATCGGCGGTGTCGAGGGAGCCGCGGTGCTCGAGAAGCACGTGGGACTCTCGAATCCCGTGGCGCGCACTGTCGGCCTCTATCACGATCGCCTGGAACGTCTCGATCGTCAGCTCGCCTTCCAGGAGGGCAGCTTCGTCGAGGTCAACCAGGTTGTCTCGGCCTCGAAGGAGAAGCTCGATCATATTCCGACGATCGATCCGGTTGTCGGTCCCCATTATTTCAGCAGTGGTTTCGGGGCGCGCCGTGATCCCTTCACGGGTCAGCCGGCGTTCCACAATGGCCTCGATCTCTCGGCCCCTCGCGGGACGCCCTTCTGCGCTCCGGCCGACGGGCGGGTCATCTATGCCGGGCGTCAGGGGCGTCTCGGCAATGTGATCAAGATTGATCATCGCAACGGCTTTCAGACCATCTTCGGCCACGCCGATCGCCTCCTCGTCGAGAAGGGCCAGGACGTTCGCCGCGGAGATGTCATCGGAGAGGTGGGCAGCACTGGGCGCTCAACCGGAAGCCATCTGCACTACGAGATCCACAAGGACGACCGCGCGGTCAACCCGAGGAACTACATCCTCTGACGCGCCGCGTGACGGTGTTTGCTGCACCCTGGGAGCAGAGTCGTGAAGGCGATCAGCGCGTGCCTGCTGGGTCTCGCCTGTCGCTATGACGGGACTCCGCTGCCCGCCGAGAAGCTCCTTTCTCCTGCGGCCGGCGACTGTTGGGTGCCGGTCTGTCCAGAACAGCTTGGGGGCCTGCCGACCCCGCGCACTCCGGCGGAGATCGAGGCGGGGACGGGGGAAGATGTGCTCGCCGGACGGGCGCGGGTCGTTTCGCTCGAGGGCGGCGATGTCACGGCCGCCTTCCTACGTGGCGCGCACCAGACCCTGGCGCTCTGCCGGTGCCTGGGGATCAGGGAGGTGGTCCTGAAGTCCCGTAGCCCGTCATGCGGCGTCGGCCGGATTTACCGCGCCGGGGCCTTGGTTGCGGGCAATGGGGTCACGACGGCGCTGCTGCAACGCGAGGGAATCGATGTGCGGGTTTATCCCGATTGAGCCGATCGGCCCGCCGGCGGCGCGTCCGGGCCGACACTCATCGCGGCGCAGAGCCGGATCCTGCGCCCGGCGTTTCCTCCCGCTCCTCGCCCCGCTCGCCTTCCTGATCACGAATCTCCTCACCCCACCCGCCGCCGCCGGCGGTCGGCTCACCGACGTGCGCGCCGCGCCCTGGGACGACCGCTTCCGAGTCGTGCTCGATCTGACCGGCGAGGTCGACTACCACCCCTGGGTGCTGACCGGTCCCGATCGGATCGCCATTGATCTGCGCCACACGCCGGGCGATGAGTTCCGGCTTCCGCGGGTCAACGACTGGCTGGTCGTGCGCCTGCGACTCAATTACCTGCGCAGCGGCACCGCGCAGGTCGTCCTCGATCTCTCGCGCGCGGCGAAGTACAAGGTCTTCACGCTTCCCGCAGGCAATGGGAAGCCCCACCGCATCGTCTGCGATGTCTTTCGTCCCGCCGAGCCCGAGGATGGCGCAGCCGGACGTCCCTGGGTCGTGGTCATCGATCCGGGGCATGGGGGCCGCGATCCGGGGGCGGTAGAGGGCCGTCTGCACGAGAAGACGATCGTTCTCGATGTCGCCCGCCGGCTCGCCAAGCGGCTCAACGAACAGCCCGATGTGATCGCCTATCTGACCCGCGAACGGGATGTCTTCATGAGCCTCCAGCGCCGCGTGCGGAAGGCACAGGCGGCGGGGGCGGATGTTTTCATCAGTGTCCATGTCAATGGTTGCCGGGCACGCTCGGCGCGGGGGGCGGAGGTCTTCTACCTGTCGCTCAAGGGGGCGACCAATGTCGCCGCCCGCGAGCTGGCGGCGCTCGAGAACAAGGAGGCGGTCGAAGAGGAGGACCCCTTGCTCGGTGAGATCGCCGACCTGCCCTTCGCCGTCGATCTGATCAAGACCGACACCGTCCGGCGCAGCAGCCTGCTCGCCGAGGCGGTGCTCGATGCGCTCTGCGCCGGGGGGCTCGCCGCCTCGCGCGGGGTCAAGCAGGCCAACTTCGTCGTCCTGCGCTCCTGCCGGGTTCCCTCGGTGCTGATCGAACTCGGCTTCATCTCCAATCCCCTCGATGCCCGCCGGCTTGCCTCGGAGTCCTATCGCCAAGCCCTGGCCGAGAATATCGTCTCGGGCCTGCTCGAATACCGCCAGCGCTATGCCCGCCGGAACGCCGGGGTGGATGTGCTCCCCAGTGCCGGAAGAACGGCTTTGCAGTCAAGGTAATCCCATCCCGCGACGATAATTACGTATCGAGAGGCGAACCTTCTTGGAGACCGCCCGTTGCCGGCGGGAGAGGGAGGATGCGTATGGACGCCAACAGCCCGTTCACCGAACAGGAAATGGCCATGCTGCGGCCGGTCTTTCTAACCTCCGGACGCGAGCACCTCGAGACCATGGGGCGGCTTCAAGGCGAGCTGCCGGGCTTGGTTCCGGATGGAGATGCGCTCAAGCAGTTTCACCGGGCGATTCACAGTCTGAAGGGGGCGGCCCTGCAGATGGGTTTCCTGCAGATCGGTGGGCTCGCCGGCCTGCTCGAACGCGTCGTGCTAGTCCTGCAAGAGAGCATGCCCGATGACGACGGGCGCTGGCAGACGCTGCTTCAGCAGGGACACACTGCCCTCGACACGGCGTTGACGGCCACCGAGCAGGAGACGGGGTTCACCCCCGCTGGTGAGCTCGTCACCGAGCTGGAGCAGTGGCTGGCGCAGTGCGAACAGAGCGCGTCCGGCGAGCAGTGCGCTAGCGGCTGACGGCGTCGGACAACCCGGCGACCGTGAGTCTCCGCAGCACTGCGCTCGCGGGGAGCTGCCTTCTGAAGGGTGACACGTACGGTGGAGACGAGCGCGTGCGCCGGCGGGTTGGGGGATGGCCATGGATCTGGCGACGATCATCGGCATCATCACGGGGCTGCTCTGCATCGTCTCAGCGGTCTTCATGGGGCCCGCGCCGATCGCATTTCTCAACCTCCCCTCGGTGTTGATCGTCATCGGGGGCACGATCGCGACGACCTTCGTCCGCTTCCCGATGAGCATTGTCTTCTCGACGATGAAGGTCGTGCGCAATGCCTTCGTTGCCAAGCTGAGCCCGGTCCCGAAGCTGATCGAGGAGATCGTCGGCCTGGCCGAGAAGTCGCGGCGCGACAGCTTGCTCTCGCTCGAAAACGCTCCGGTCAGTGACAGCTTCCTCGAGAAGGGCGTGCAGCTTTGCGTCGACGGCACCGAACCGGAGGTCGTGCGCTCGACGCTGCGCACCGAATTGGAAGCGTTGATCGAGCGGCACAAGCGCGGGCAGCGCATCTTCCGCGGCATGGGCGCCTCGGCGCCGGCCTTCGGGATGATCGGGACCCTGATCGGTCTGGTGAACATGCTGGTGAAGATGGACGATCCTAGCGCCATCGGTCCGCAGATGGCGGTGGCCCTCTTGACGACTTTCTACGGCGCGTTGATCGCCAACCTGATCTGCATCCCGATCGCCGACAAGCTCGCCGAACGATCGGCAGTCGAGATGCAGAGCAAGGAGATCGTCATCCAAGGCATCATGGGGATCCTGGCGGCCAACCATCCGGGGATCGTCCGGGAGCGCCTGCTTTCCTTCATCGAGCCGAGGAGCCGCGCGCAGGTGATCGCCCAGACGAGCCGCCAGCGTAAGGCGGCGTGAGGCGAGGCGTAGCACATGCCCGACAGCGAACTCTCCCAGGACCAGCTGGCGGAAGCCGAAGGCGCCCAAGAGGAGGAACAGCGTCCATCCAAGGATCAAGAGGAAGAAGGCACTCCTCTATGGATGACCACCTTCGCCGACATGATGACGCTGCTGCTCTGCTTCTTCGTGTTGATCGTCTCCTTCTCGACGATGGATGTGATCAAGTTCCGCAATATGGTCGGCTCCCTGCGCGAGGCCTTTGGGGCGGTCCCCTCCGCGGCGATGGATTTGATTCCGGGTCAGATCTCCTCGCTCAAGCTCGGCGAGGGTCTGCTCGGCGATGAATCGCTCACCGATGAGGAACTCGAGCACGAGCTGAGCTCGGCGGTCGAGCAGGAGGGGCTGACCGGGGACGCCTCGCTGCGCCGCACCGACCGGGGGATCGTGCTGAGCCTGCGCGATCAAGTGCTCTTCGAGCCCGGGACGGCCGAGCTGCGGCAGAGCTCGCTGCGCCTGATGCGCAAGGTGGCGCGCGTGTGCCGCCAATTCCCGCGCACGGTCAAGGTCGAGGGACACACCGACAACATTCCGCTGCAGAGTTCGGTGTTTCCCTCGAACTGGGAGCTCTCGGCGGCGCGCGCCGGAGCGGTGGTGCGTTACCTGCTCCAGGTCGAGCACAACGCGCCCGAGCGGTTCGTCGTCAGCGGCTATGCCGCCACCGCGCCGATCGCGAGCAATCTGAGGCCCGAGGGTCGCGCGGAGAATCGGCGCGTCGAGTTCGTCTTCTCGCGCGGTCTGCCCGAAGACTGATCCGCCTTCTGCTATTCCCCTGCAAGAGCGCCCTTGAAGCGACGGGTCCGGATGGGGCCGTCGGGAACGGCGCGCCGGAGCTTCCCATGACCGGAGGCGCGCGCCGGAGGAATCAGTTCTCGGACCAGGCGGGCATGGCGTGCATATGACGACTAGCGCGCTGCCGCGCCTCCTCGGGCGAGATCGACCTTACCCAGTGCGCCATCCAAGCGGCCAGGATCCGCTCGACCTCATCGCACGGCTTCAATTCTCCGCGGTTGTCGCTACAGAAGCGGCAGTAGCGATCGGAAGCTCCGCGGTGACGAGGAGAGCCGAGCGAGATCGCGCAGGAGCGGCAGTAGGTCGATTCTCCGGCGCGGCGTTGCTTGAGTGCACTCGTCAGAGCCGGCCGCCAGGCGACGGGCATCAAACGCTCGGCGTGCATCGGGGTTGCTCGTGCGACCTGCCGGCGCAACTCCGCAGGCGAGCCCGCCTCGCGACGGCCGGCCTGATGAGCTAGCAATCCCTCCTCGAGTAGCTCCAGAAGATGGTCGGCCAGTCGCTGGGGGAATGCTTCCGGAACCGGCGCAAAGGCCTCAGGGCGCCACAGCCCGGCAGCGGGTTCATGATCGAGAATATCCGCCGTCGGAGTCTCGAAGAGCGAGACAGCAAGCAGGTTGGCGTAGAGGGCTGCGGTTTCCGTGGTGGCGCTGCCCAGAAGAGCATGCTCAATCGCCAGGGAGAACCAGTGGCTCCAATCAGGTGCGCGCTCCGGATAGGCGATCGCCAGGGGGAAGTGGGGCGCCTCCTCCGGCAGATCGGACATCAACGTGGGAGCAAGTGCCGTGGGCATGTCCGCATTGCGCTGCAGTTCCCTGATCGTCGCGCGGCAGGTCTCTTCATCGCAGACCAGGAACGTCTGCCGAGCGGGGATTCTGCTGCACGCGGCGAGCAACTCGCGGGCGAGGCCGAAGGGTGTCGTCTCGTCGCTGACGTCGAGACGTTCCGGCGGGAGGCCGGTCTGACCCAGCAGATGATCGTGGGCGATGCCGGCGGCGGTGACCAGGAACGTCGTTCGATCGGGGTCGGACGGGTGGGTGGCCTGACTCCACGAGGGCGGCGGGCGCCCCTCGCGAGCATCCCGAAGCGTGACGGCCGCTAGATGGAGCCGCAGACCGGGAATCGGTGTGAAGGCCAGGCCGGAGGCGCGCCGCGCGACGGTGTCGAGCAGACCGATGCCGATCGGAAGCCTGCGCTCGCCGGCGATCAGGGCGGCGGCGAGTCGCTCCGGATCCAACTCGCGGGCGGGGAGCATCGCGCCGGGAACGACGGCACCGAGCACCCGGCGGGCGAAGGTGTGCAGGAACGACTCGCGGGATCCGTAGAGGGGACGCGCGAAGATGCCCCCCGCGGCGATTCCAATGTGATCACGGACCGCTGAAGGCTCCGCCGCTCGCGCGGCCGCCAGGAACTCGGGCAAGGGTGGAAGGGGCGATCGTGACGAGGCGGAGGCGGCTCGGGCACCGGCGGGATGCCGGCTCCCTGCCGCGTGGGGCGATGCCTCACGGCCGGCAGTCTCGATGGCTCGGGTTGCGATGCGACGGATCTCTTCGTTCCAGGGGATGCCGACCGCCTCGAGCCAGGCGCGGGGCTCATGGCCGAAGTAGTTGGCGAGTCTGGCTAAGGTGCGCGTCCAGGCATGCCGGACCCGGCGATTGGTGTCCCGGTGGAAATCGGGCGCGGTTCCGTCGACGAGAATCCGTTGGATCGTTTGGGTGGAGACGCGCAGGGAGCGGGCGAGCACCTGCCGGGATGCATGGTGCTGGTTCTCCTCGCTGAGGAGCCGCCAGATCCGCGCATAGCCGGCGGGCAAGCGTGCCGGCGGCCCGCGCAGACCGCGTGGCCGGTCGGGCCGGGGGGATGCGTCCATAACCCTCGTTCCTATTTGTCCTTCCGCAGAAGGTCCAGGGCGGGGTGGGCCCACCACAAGCTCCATTCTTCGATAGACGCAAGCGGAAGCCTCCGGAGAGCCACTCCATTTCTAACAATAGCTCCAGACTTGAGTTCCTGTCCAGATCATATTGATGGATCGATGTGTTTTTCAGGCAATTAGATGATATTGACGATCGGGCTCGGTAGGGCTATGCTATTTCTGGAAATGGTATCATTTCTGGAATTCAACCCATCCGACCGCGGCCGTGTGCACCTCCCCCGCTGGCTGGGGAGGTCGGGTTGGAGAGGAAGGAGGCAAGGAGATGCGCAGCTGGGTGCTTTGTCTGGTTGGGGTCCTGGCTCTGGGCGGTGCGGGACTCGTGTCTCTCGCGGCGGCGACGTTCGCCGAGGAGTCGCAGTTCGGTCAGGGGCACACCATACCGGTCGCGTGGGGCGACTACGACAACGACGGCGACCTCGATCTGGCCGTCGGCGAGTTCGGACAGCAGAACAGCCTCTACATCAATCAGGGGGATGGGAGTTTCGTGCGTGAGGAGCTCTTCGGGACGGGATCGACCTTCGCCGTCACCTGGGGCGACTACGACAATGACGGTGACCCCGATCTGGCCGTGGCGAATGGCAACAACGAGACCAACACGCTCTACGTCAACAATGGGGACGGGACCTTCGACGCAGGTTCCGCCTTCGGCGCCAAGCGCACCAATGCCGCCGCCTGGGCCGATTACGATCTCGACGGCGACCTCGACCTCGCCATCGGCAATGGCCTGCTCGGTCTCGATCAGCAGAACCAGCTCTTCGTCAATAATGGGGACGGGACGTTCACGCGCGTGGCCCAATTCGGGAGCGGACAATCGGCGTCGCTCGTCTGGGGCGACTGCGATCTGGACGGAGACCCGGACGTCGCCGTCGGCAACGGGGGATTCGGCTACGAGCAGCAGAACCAGCTCTACATCAACAATGGCGACGGCACCTTCACCGAGCAGGCCGCCTTCGGCGGCGGGGATACCTCATGTCTGGTCTGGGGCGATTATGACAACGATGGCGATCTCGATCTGGCCGTTGCCAACTGGAATGCGGGGCAGAACTATCTCTACGTCAACAACGGCGACGGCACCTTCACCGAAGAGCCGCAGTTCGGCACCCGCGATCCCAACACGTTGGCCTGGGGCGATGCCGACAACGACGGGGATCTCGACTTGGCGGTGGGTAACGGCGACTTCAGCTCAGCCGACCAGAACTACCTCTACCTCAACAACGGCGATGGCACCTTCACCGAGCAGGCCGAGTTCGGTCTAGGCAGCACCGACGCGCTCGCCTGGGGCGACTACGACAATGACGGGGATCTCGATCTGGCCACCGGCAACGAGCACTCCCCGACGCAGAACTACCTCTACGTCAATGGGGAGAACGACGGCGACTTCCTGATCCTGCAGCTCGTCGGGCAGAGGCACAACCTGGGTGCCGGGTACTCGAATCGCGACGGCATTGGGGCGAAAGTCGCTGTCTATGCATCCGGCTCGCTTGGGGATCCCGAATACCTGCTCGGCTTCCGGGAGATCGCCGCGCATGGCGGTTTCGCGGCCCAGAACGCCGTCGCGGGGCACTTCGGGCTGCCCGGGGCGGCGATCGTCGATGTGCGGATCACCTGGCCCGGATCGGATGAGACACACAGCGTTCAGGATCTCCCTGGTCTCTCCGTGGGGCAGCGGCTGACCGTCGTCGAGGAATCCGTGCAGGGGATCGATGGTGACAACCACGGTCCTCTCGATGGCGGGATCCTCTTCCGTGCAGTTCCCAATCCGACCTCGGGTGCGACTCGGCTTGCCTGGGCGCGCGAACTGGGTTGCGGAGGGTCGGCCGGGGAGGGCGGCTTCGCCATCATCGGGCCCAGCGGCCGCATCGTTCGCATTCTCGTTGCACGCGCGGATGCCAGGGGGGGGTATCGCGCGCATTGGGATGGCCGGACCAACACTGGGGCTCTTGCTCCGGCCGGTATCTACCTGGTCCGAGGGCCACGGGGATACGCGGGAGCCTCGGGCAAGCTGATGGTGGTGCATTAGTATCACCACAATCTGACCATCTACGGCTTGGTGGCGGCCTACCGCGGTGGGCGGGTCCGGATGGGGCCGTCGGGAACGGCGCGCCGGGCCTCCCGAGACCAGAGGCGCGCGCCTTCGGTCCGACCGCGCGCCCTCTTCGGCATGCCCCGCGCTATTCCTCTAGGTAGCGCTCGATCGACGTTGATCGATCAACGCCTGGAGGAAGACCGCGATGGCCTGGCACAACACGCCGGGACGCGCGCGGCGGCGGCTGCCACGATCCCCGGCTCCGTCGCCGCGCGCGGGCATCGGACTCGCGCTTGCCCTTATCCTCAACGGCCTGCTCGGCCTGCCAGGGCAGGCGGCAATCGTGGCGGGGGCAGTGACGGAGGCGGCGGGTGCCCATGGCGATCCCGCGTCGGGCACCCATGGCGGTGCCGCGTCGGGCGTCCATGGCGGTTCCGCGTCGGGCACGGGCGTCTGCATCAATGAGGTCCTCTACGATCCCGTCGGTTCCGATGCGGGTTACGAGTTCGTCGAACTCTTCAATCCCCTGCGGCAACGGGTCAGCCTCGCCGGCTGGCGGCTCGAGGCGGGCAATGGCGCGCGCCCGGGCGATTGGCGGCTGCAATGGGAGGGGGGCGCGAGCGACGGAATCGCGGCGGGTGGGGTGTTCCTGATCGCTGGGCAAGAGGTCGCTGCCGAAGCGGATGCGCGTGTCTCGCTGGTCCTCCAGAACGGCCCCGATGCCGTTCGACTGACCGCACCCGATGGCGGCAGCGACTGTCTCGGCTGGGGCTCCCACACCAGCGCCGAGTACTACGAGGCGCAACCGGCCCCCGATGCGCCCGCGGGTACCTCGCTCGCCCGCCTGCCCGACGGCCACGACACCGACAGCAATGCCGCCGACTTCGAGCTGCGCGCGCTGCCGACTCCCGGGATGCCGAATGCCACCCCCAATGCGCTGATTCTCGAGGGGCTGCGCTGCGATCCGCCGCTGGTCGATCCGGGCGGCATCGGGACGATCACGATCACCTTGAGCAACGCCGGCACCGCGGAGCTCGATTTCGCCACGCTGCACTGGAGCCTCGCATGCCCCGGGTTCGAGAACCTGGCCTCGCCCTCATCGCAGGGCACGCTGGCGCCCGAGGCGTCCGCGGATCTCACCTGGACGCTGCGGGCGCAGGATGAGAGGGGCAGCACTTCGCTGCGGATCGCACTTGTCCGTGACGGGGAAGCCGTCGGTGAACTGACCGGCATGTGGCGCATCGGCCGTGGCGCGCTGGTCATCTCCGAGATCCTCTACGACCCCCGGGAAGAGGAGGGGGAGTGGATCGAGCTGTGGAATCGTTCCGATCACCCGATCGCGCTCAGTGGCTGGCGGGTTCGCGATGGGTCAGGGCAGGAGACAACACTCGGCGCTGCGGCGCTGCCGCTGCCGGCTGGAGGATGCGTGATCGTGGCGGAAGATCCCGCCGCGCTGCGCCGGGTTCATCTGTGCCTGGATGAAGAGTTGATCGCGCCACGCCAGGGGAGCTGGCCGCGGCTCAACAACCAAGTCGATCGTGAGCGTGGCTACGCCGATGAAGTCGTCCTCTGTTCACCCGATGGTTTGGCGGCCGATTACGTCCGCTATGTCACCGGCGATCTCGATGGCGACGGGGTCTCTCTGGAACGCTGGATCGAAGGCGGCATGCTCGTCGACCCCGATGTGCTGGTGCCCTGTCCGGCGCCCGCAGGCAGCACGCCCGGAGCGGCCGGACTGAGCGGTGGGGGGCAGTCGGGGGGCGGGTCAGGGGGCTTCTTGCAGCCCGATCCCGTTCCCTTCTATCCCGACCGTGAGGGGGAGCAGCGCTACTGCCGATTGCGAATTCCCGCCGTGACTCCGGTGGGGGGGAGGGTGAGCGCGGAGGTCTTCTCACTCGCCGGGCGGCGGGTTGCGACGCTCACCGCGGGGGCGAAGACCTCGGGCCCGACGATCCTCGTCTGGGATGGATGCTCGGCGGCGGGCCGGCCGCTGCCGAGCGGGCTCTATCTGATCCGCGCGGTCTTGCACGACCCGGCCAGCGGTGAACGTGCCCAGCACGTCTGCCCACTTGCGCTGATCCGGGGTTCCTGAGGTGGACGCCGACGGGGAGCGGAGCGGGGCGTGGGGTGGGCGGCGCGGCGTTCCCTGCGGTGTGCTTCTTGGATTGATCACCGCGATGCTCCCGGCCGCAGCGCTGGCAGCCCATGAGTGGCGGGCCGCCTGGGGGGCGCCCTACCCGTTGCCGCACATCGAGGAGAGCGCCGCCGGCGGGAGCGACAGCCTGCGAATCGGATTCGCGCTGGAGCGCCCCTTCGGGCTCACCGAGCTCTCGTTTCAACGGGTCCGGCTGGCGTTGCCGCTGATCGATGCCCAGGTGCACGGGGGAAGTCTCGCCGCGCCCGCCTATCGGGAGTGGCACATCGGTGTGGGGCGCTGGATCCAGCTCGCGGAGCACGCGGAACTCCTGGTCGGTGGTCGCCTCTTTGGAATCGCGGCTGGGAATGAGACGCACGCACTGCATGGCGCCGGAACCCTGATCGGCCGCGCGCGCCCCCCGAGGCTTGGATTCATGCGGATCGAGGGTGGCCTGGTCGACTTCGGAAGCCCAGCCGATGCGGGCGGGCCGCGCATGGTCGCCCTCTGCCGAATCGGCCTGCAGGCGGCCGGGAGCCGGGTGGTGATCGAGCGACTGGTGCTTCCGGGAACGACTGCCGAGACGAACCTCGCCGTTTCCTTCGACCACCACGGACTGCGCTTCGGTTGCGCGCTGCGGTGCGGTATCGGCGAGGCGAGTCTCGCACTCGCCCTGCGGCGTCATTCTCTGGAGGTCGCGATTGCGCAACGATGGCATCCCCAACTCGGCTGGACCCCGGTGGTCGGCCTGGGCTGGTCTGGTGGTGAGTAGGCTGGCGTGCAACCGATCCCATAGGACCGGTGCGGTTGCAGCGGTCGGGATCGTCTGTGCGCTCGGGCTGATCCTTGCCGCCCTGCCCAGTCCGGCATCGGGATCGATGTCCTTGCGCGGTTTGGTTAGTTTGGAACGTCGATGGCTCGACGGGCTGGCCGGTTCGGCCGGCACATGCGGCACAGCCTGCACAGTCGGCACAGCCGGCACGTGCGGCACAGTCGGCATGTGCGGTACAGTCGGCACAGCCGGATCAAGCGGGTCTTCCTCCGGATCAAGCGGATCCTCCTCGAAGGGAGGACTCGGTCGCCTGGATCTCGCCTACGATCTCGGCGGTCGGCTCTCTCTCTCCTCCATTGAACTGGGTGCGCGCTGGCGTGGGGACGAGCCCCGCGAGTTCGCGGCTGGGGGATGGGGCAAGCAGGGGCGCTGGGCCGCGGGAGAGATCGAGCTGCAGTGGGGCGCAGGCTGCCTGCTCTCCGCAGAACGCGTCTTCTCACGTCTCGTCCTGGGGGGATTCCGGGGGGCGGAGGGAGGACCCTTCTATCTGCGCGGGACGACGGCCTGGCGGAGCAGGCCGTGCCAGGGAGGCGCGCTTCAGATCCCGGTTGGTTCGCTGATCATGCTTGGCTGGGCGGGCCGCTGGGATCAGGGCCCGTGGCAAGCAGGCCTTGGTGCCTGGCACGCCGGCTGGGGTGGGATGATCAGCCTGTGCGGCCGCGGCGAGCGGCGAGCGAGTTGCTGGTCGCTATGCTGGGCGCCGCGAGGGAGGCGTGTCGCCGGTATCCTCTCAACCGCTCGTGGCCGGGGTGCCTCGCTTGGTGAATCCGGTCGCAACGTCGCACCCGCCCACGGCGGCACGAGCAGGGCAAGCGATCAACGCAGGGAAGACGCTGCAGTACTCATCGAACTCGCCGGTCGGGCTCCCTGGACGGTTCTCACTTCTGGAGAGGTGGTCAGCGGTTCAGCCTCGGCGGATGCGATCGGTGCAACATGGCGTACACCTTCATCCGCTCTGCTCGGACGGTTGACGGGCGATCTCCATTGGCGGCGCGAGGATCGCGATCTCAGCGATTGCGGGCGAACAGAGGACGGCTGGCAGCTCGATTGGGAACTCCCCGTCATGCGCGGCATGCTGCCCTCTCTGACGCTTCTCCTGCAGCGCCGTTCGGCGGCGCGCGACCCCATCCCACGCATCGAGCGTTCGCTGCGATTCTCGCTGCATGCGGCCCCTTGGTCGGGAACCGATCTGTGGCTGACATTGGGAACGCAGCGCGAGGAAAGCTGCCGGAGCAATCCGGATGATGATGGGGAGCGCGCGTTGATCACTGCCGGGCAATCGTTGCTCGGCTTGCGCGCGCGCATTGAACTCTCGCCCACGCTCCGGCTCTCGCTGCGTTTTCGTGAGTCACAGGCCTCCCTGACGCTCGATGAAGAGGGCTTGCCGCTTGGGCTGCCGGGCCAGGCGGTCGAGTCGCTGGAGTCGGCGCCGGGCGAAGGACTCACCCACTGGTGGGACCGAGGGGCAGGGAGTCTGGCGCAGCTCGAACTGGAGCGGCGGGGGGCGGCACGCTGGTCGGCCGGGATCGCCCTGGCAGCGGCGCCGGGTGAGCGAGCCGGCGCGGTCAGTGTGCGCCGCCCCCCCCGTCAACATCAGTGGCGCACGCTCGCCGCCGGGGCGTGGCTGGGGGAGTTCTGGGTGGCCCACCGCGCGGGAGGGCGGCAGTGGGAGAGCGTCGTGCGCATGATCGGCGGAGCTGAGCAGCCCCTGCGTCTCGTCTTGCTGCTGGGGATGAGGGTGGCGAGTTGAACGGTGTCGGGGGCAGTATGGGCTTGCAGGTGCGACCTGCGTTGCGTCCAGCCCATGGTGCGCCGATCACCCCGATATGCTAGGATGAATTCATGGCGAATGATCCCGCGAAGATCCTGCAAGAGGCATTGAAGCTGCCTCCCGAGGCACGAGCTGCCCTCGCCGGATGGCTTCTCGATAGCCTGGACAGCGTTTCTGATGACGACGCTGAGGACCGCTGGAGTGATGAGATCAGTCGCCGGATCCAAGAACTCGATAGCGCAATCGTCAAGGCCGTTCCTTGGTCCGTTGCCCGCCGCACCATCTCGGATGCATGATGGCAAGCTACCTGGTGGAATTCCATCCGGCTGCAGTTGAGGAGGGGCGAGCGGCGCGGGAGTGGTACGAGCAACGGAACACCTCTGCTGCCGCCGCATTCCTGGCCGAGTTGGACAAGGCCATCGCCAAGATTTCAGAAACCCCCGAGGGGTCGCCCAGCTACGTTCATGGTACGCGGCGCTTCCTGTTGCGGCGATTTCCGTTCTATGTGGTGTTCCGTGTCTGCAGAGACAGGATCGTCATTGTGGCCATTGCCCACGCCCGGCGGCGCCCGAACTACTGGAAATCACGCTAGCGCTTCTGCGCGGCCGCCCACATGTCGCGTTTGCTTGACCCGGAGGACATGCGGGCCTTCGGTCTTCGGATGGGGCTTTCTGAGAGGGTCGTCGAAGAGGACATTCTCAGACAGCGTTTCTGGGGTTCCCGCAAGGGCTCCAGTGAGATCATCCTCAACCGAGGGAGGAAGACGATTGGCACGGGGTGAACTGATCGACCGCATCGCCGGGCTGGCGGAAGAGCGGGACGGGGAGATCGCCGCCGAGACGATCGCGCGCGACTGCCTGCGCCTCGCCGGACCGGGCGGCGCCGCGGCGGCCGGACTGGTGCGCGCCCTGCTGCGGCAGGATGCGCGCTTCACCGAAGAGCGGCCGGGTCAGTGGACCTTCCGGCGGCCGACGCCGGAGCGGCTCGAGCCGCCCGTGCTGCTCGCCGCGATCGAGGTCCCGCGCGGGTTTGAATCACAGCCCTGGCAGTGGCGCGTCAGCGGGCGGCTGTGGGGGCAGGAGACCCGGCTGTTGCAGCACTCGGGCGCGGAACGGACCCCGGAGCTGGAGGGGCTGCTCGATTGGCTCGGCGCCTGCCCCGCCGCGACCGATCGTCCCGGCGCGCTCGGCCGCTGGCTGGGGGCGCAAGAGCGTCTACATGCATTGCCGGAGATCGAACGCGAGATCATCGATCTGCGGGGTTGGCGGCGGCTGCTGGCCGGGGTCGAGGGAGGCGACAGTGACCAGTGTGTCTCGGTGCGCGGGGCGGATGCGGATCCAGGCGCGAGTGCGAGCCGGGGCGCCGGAGCGGCGGCGGATGCGGACACGGATGGATTGAATCGGATCGTCGAGGATCTCGAGAACCTCGGCAGGCAGCTCGAGCGCGTGGTCGCCGTCGCCCGCGAGCGGGGTCTGGACTCCTGGAGTCAGGTCGCCCTGGCTCCGGTGTTTGCCCAGCAGGCCGCGCGCGATCGTGTCTGGGAGACCGAACGCGATTTCGGGCGCGAGCAAGTAGAGGAGTTGCCCGAGGCGCCCGGGATCTACCGCTTCTTCGATCGCGCCGGCCGCCTGCTCTATATCGGTAAGTCGGCCAATCTCCGCCGGCGGGTGTTCTCCTACTTCCGGCCCCTGGACGTTCGCTCGGCGCGCCGGGCAGAGCTGCTCGGCCAGCTCTACCGATTCGAGGCCGAGACGATGGGCAATGAGCTGGAAGCGCTGATCCGCGAGCTAGTCGAGATCCGGCGCCGGAAGCCGGAGTGGAACGTGCAAGTCGATCTGGGGCGTGAGCGGCAACGGTTCCTGCCGGGGGAGCGGGATCTCCTGCTTCTGCTCCCGAACAGCGACGGCAGTCGCAGCCTCTTTCTGCTCTCGGGCGAGCGCGTCGCCCGCGCGCGGCTCACGCCCGATGCCGATGCCGCCTGGCTGGGGGAGGCCCTCGGAGCCTTCTTCACCGGCGGGCGGCTGGACGCCGGCATTGGTGAGATCGGCGCCCCCGAGCGCCAGCTCGTGCGCCGTTGGCTCGATTGGGAACGGCCCGGAATCACGGTGCTGCGCGTCGTGGACTTCTCCGGATTCGGGGCCATCGCGGATGCGGTTGCAGTTCATGCGGATACGGTTGCAGCCCACGCGGGTGCGGGGCGCGGCGTGCCGGGAGATCATTCGGTGGCCGCGGACTATCCGGAAGGAGTGCAGGAGAGCACGCTCCTGCGCGACGGGGGCCTGGGGGCGCAGGAGCGCCGCTAGAAGAGCTCGGCCGTCCCGCGCACGACGTCGATGAAGAGATAATTCATCCGACCGATCAGGAGTGAGATGCGCCCCATCACCGTGTAGCCGAAGGCCGCACCGAAGCTGAGCATCAGGAACCAGACCCCGAGCCGCGAGACCGCCCCGACAGAACCCTTGTGCTCGATCGAGAAGTAGAAGTAGACCAGAACCGCCAGTACCCCGACGATCATGATCAGGTTATCGACCGGCGTGTAGGTGCCGCCGATCGGGTTCATGATCGTCGAGCCGAGTTGCGGGACGACCTCGCCTTGCAGCTTCTGGACCATGTTGATCCCGACGTAGTAGGCGATGTAGACGGCGAGCGAGAGGCGCGCCATCCAGGCGATCTTGGGGATGAAGCGCGTGTAGAGGTTCAGGCCCAGCAGCAGCGGGATCATCAGGTGCCAGTGCGTGCCGAAGTCGGAGAACAACGGACGGAACAGATTGGGTGCGAGCGTATTGACTGAGACGATGCCGATGTAGTAGCCGAGCGAGATGCCGGCGAAGAGGCTCTCGGCGAAGCGGAAGAACGGGTTGTCCCGGTAGAGGAAGCTGAAGATACAGAGCGTCAGAAACGCCCCGATCCAGAGTCCGATCGCCTCCGTCATTCCGTTGCTCTCCCCATCCGCTCTCGTGAGCGCCCCGGGGCGCTCGTGTTATCTGCCTTCGTCGTCCGTGCAGGCCTACCTCTGCGGCGCCCTGCACCGTGCTTGGTCCCTTCTCGGCTAGCGTTGCTCCTCTGCCTGAGTCCGGGCTCTCGGCTAGCGCTGCTCCTCTGTCTGGGTCCGGCTTCTCGGCTAGCGTTGCTCCTCTGTCTGGGTCCGGCTTCTCGGCTAGCGTTGCTCCGCTGCTTGGCGCCGTTCCTGCCGGCGCATCAGGAAGTAGATCGTATTGCCGAAGAGGATGAAGATCATGATGATCGCATGGTCGACCGTCTGGGCATCCATGCCCTTCATCGCCGTGTAGACCCCGGGGCGCTCGTAGCGCGGGATGAGCTGCGGATAGGCGTCGAGCAGCAGGCTCTCGTATTCCGATGCGCCTTTCAGTCCCCCGAGCATGCCCATCATCTGCCCCGAATCCAAAAACGCGTAGTACTTCGGCGCCGAGACCGCTGTCGTGCCGACCGCCACCGGTGTCCCGAACTGGGCGTTGACCAGATTGGCCCACCACTCACCGATGATATTGGTCGAGAAGCTGACGATGAGAGCGATGTCCTCGTAGTTGGTGACCCGCTGCATCAGGGGCAGCTCGCCCAGGGGTGTGCCGGCATAGTCGGTTGGGAAGACGCCCTCGAAGGCAACCCCCATCTGCTTCATTGCCGCCTGGGCGCCGTCCTTGTACCCGATGAAGGCGTAGTCCTCGCCCTCGATGAGCTGCGGATACTCCGCGGTGACATCGCCGACGACCTCGCCGGCCATCGTGAGTCCGCCGATCGGGAAGAGGGCGACGACGACGAGCTTGATCTGCCGTTCGAAGCAGTGGCGCATGACCGCCTCGGCCATCGGGGTGTTCTCCGGGGCGGTCGTCGGGCCGTAGTCGAAGGAAACCAAGACGACATCCTCGGGGCTGAGGCTTTCGATCTTCGCGAAGATGCTCTCTACCGGGGGTGTCGTCGAGACGGGGAAACCGATGCGGAAGAGGATCGGCAGGATCGTGCCGAGGGCGATCAGCAGATAGACGATCCGCCGGTCGAGGTTGACCAAGCGCTCAAGCCTGCTCTTCTGCCCGCCCGCCATTACTGCTCCTTGATCCCCAGGTAAGAGCGTTCGATGCCTAAGATCACCCGCAGCGAGAGACTCGCGGCACCCAAGGCAGCACCAATGATAATGCCCCGCTGGGCGGCGGTGTTGGGTACTGCCATGATCCAGTCGGTGACTCTCGGAAGCCAGGTCTCGCCCCCCGGGGCCCAGCTAAAGGCATACTCGCCGAGGGGCGTGCGCCCGAGCATGACGATGAAGGCGGCCACAAGCAGGATCGTCGCCTCGACGTTGCGCACGCGGAAGGCGCGGAATGCGGCCGAGGCGACGTAGAAGGCGAGCAGGCTGAACATCGCCGCCTGCAGGGGATTGAACATGTTGCGCGTGAGCCAAAAGAAGGGCGTATCCGAGCCGTCCGGGGCGGTGAGCAGGCCCTGGAAGGGGCCGACACGGATCGCGCTCAAGATTCCGAAGGTGCCCATCACGATCAGGCCCACCAGCAGGCTGATCGCGAAGGGCCAGCCGGAGCGGCGGTGTTCGATCTTGCGCACGCTGCCCTGGATGACATTGACGACCCCGAGCAGGAGCGCGAAGCCATAGATGATGACCATGTAGCGTTCGACGGTATCGCGGACGAAGGGCACGGCGGGACCGATCACCGGAATGCGATCAGTGAGGAAAAAGGTGACGATCGGCACGAGGCCGACGAAGAACGTCAGGACGAGCGGCAACCTGAGTTTCCAGAACATCGTTGCGGCTGTCCTCCCGTTTCTTGCCGTGTCGCGTCCGGCGGTCGCCGCCGTGAGTGACCCGCCGCCCTCGCAGGCACTAGCGGATCGTCATGAACTCCCGCAGCCAGTGGACACCAAAGATCTCGAGGGCGATGCCGAGAACCAGATAGACGATCAGCGCCGCCTTGGTGAAATCCTGTCCCTTGATACTACCGAGCATCGCCGGCTCGCGCGAGACATAGGCGCCGGCGGCAAAGAGCTCTTCTCCCATCAGGGTGTAATCGCAGACGACCGCGAAGAAGGGCAGCTGGGTCACTTCCGCAGTGCCGGCGATCTGGATCGCGCCGGTCATCTGGCCCGTCTCGGCGAGGAGGAGTGATTCGGCATGAAAGGTGCCGATCAGGAAGTTCGCCGCCGGCTTCTCGCGCACCATATAGCCGGTCACTGCCGCCGTGAAAGCGAACTGGTCGTAGGTGACATAGCTGACGATCTCGTCGGTGTAGAGATCAGGCCGGCCCGCCTGCATGTAGGCTTCCCGGACCGTCTCGCGGGCGGCGGCGAAGGTAAGCGGGTCCTTGTTGAGTACGGCCAGGTCGGCGCCATAGCGGGCCGAGAGGGTGGCGACATGCCGCATGACCGCCAGGCTGGCAATCGTCTGGATGTCTTCCAGGGCGCCTCCGCCGGGGAGATAGAGGACTTTCTTGCCCAGCTCGGTGGCCCGTCCGACAGCCTCTTCCATGGCGGCGATTCCGGCAATGCGACGGATGAAGAGCTCGTGGCCCTGGCGCGAGCGCCGGATGAAGTAGAGCACCAGGATCGAGAAGACGATGAAGACCGCCAGGGGAGCACGGGTGCGGGCCGGGTCGAACCAGCCCTGGGCCTCACCTCCCTGGGCGAGGGCGACAGTAGGGCCGAGGGCCAGGACAAGGAGGGCGATGCCGAGCAGGCCGAGAACGGCGATCAGGGTAGAAGATTGGGCCTGGCGTTGGGTGCCGGGGTGGGGTCGCATGTGCTCAGCGGGCATCCAGGCTCCTCAGTTGGGCCGCGGGGCGGGCCATCGTGGTCGGGCCGCGACTCACTCCGGTCACAAGGCTAGTAGTCTAGCCACGATTGAGGCAGGCATCAACCGAAAGAGGGCAGACGGGGGGATTGGAGGGCTGTTCACCGGAAGGGCACAGGTTCGTACTCGTCTCGGGGAGGCGAGAGGAGGTGGTGGGGCGGCTGGTAGATAGAGTGGTTGACGCACGCGCCTGTGGCGGCTGCCGCGAGGTCGGCGCATATCCCTAATAGCTGGTGGCAGTTGCAGATCGGGCAGCGCGGCTCTGGTCTCCGCTCAGGGCCGTCGATACCCTGCCCGCGCCACCCATGAGCCCCCTCACCTCCCCACCGCCCCAAGTTCTCCGCGCTCTCTGTTCTTAAGGCCCGAGTGGTTGACGCTCTTCACCTTCTCGGGGGGGCGAGAGGAGGGGGGGCGAACTGGTCGCCCATGCTCATCACAACTGCAGTGAGATCGATCGGATGCAACCTTCGGGACGCACACAAGCCAGGTGAGACGGTTGCGGCTCGACTCAATGTCTTGCCACACAGCAGGTCACCACAGCCGGACGGTCTTGTCCCAAGAGCCTGAGACGATCCACCTACCATCCGGGCTAAACGCAATTGAGCAAACGTCGTCCTCGTGCCCCACAAGGGTTGCCAGCAACGCACCCGAAGCGGCGTCCCAAATCCGGATTGTTTTGTCCTCAGAACCTGAAGCTATTCGAGTACCGTCCGGGCTGAAGGCTACGGGCCACACGTAGTCCTCGTGCCCGGAAAGGACTGCCAAGGGTTCTCCCGACATCGCGTCCCAAAGTCGTACGGTCCTATCATGTGATCCAGAGGCGAGCCGGGTACCGTCTGGATTGAACGCGACTGACATCACCCAGTCATCATGCCCGGCAAGAGTCGCCAGGGGCTCTCCCGATGTTGCGTCCCACAATCGAACGGTCTCGTCAGAGGAACCTGTGGCGATCCGCGTACCGTCTGGGCTAAAGGTGACCGAGCAAACCCAACCCTCGTGTCCCAACAGGGTCACCAGCAACTCACCCGATGTGGCGTCCCAAAGGCGTGCGGTCGTGTCCTGAGAGACGGAAGCGATGCGAGTACCGTCCGGGCTGAAGGCAGCGCAGTACACCGCACCCTCATGCGGCGGAAGGGTCGCTAACAGCTCGCCCGTCGTTGCATCCCAGAGCCGCACGGTCTTGTCATCGGAACCCGAGACGATTCGGGTACCGTCCGGACTGAAGGCGAGAGAATTCACTTCATCTTCATGCCCTGTCAGAGTGGCCAACGACTCACCCGATGCCGCGGCCCACACCCGTACGGTCTTGTCCCTTGAGCATGAGGCGATCCGCCTACCGTCAGGGCTGAAGGCAACCGAGTACACTCGATCCTCGTGCCTTGCCAGAATCCCCGGCCACTCACCCGATATCGTGTTCCACACCCGCACGGTCTTGTCCATAGACCCCGACGCAATCCGTGCACCATCCGGGCTGAAGGCAACGGCGATCGCCCAGTACTCGTGTCCAGCGAGAGATCCGAGCAATTCGCCGGACGTGGCGTCCCACAGGTGCACCGCCTTGTCTGCTGAGGCTGTTGCGATCCTCGTTCCGTTCGGGCTGAAAGCAACAGCGATCGCTTGATGATCATGTTCCAGGATTGCCAGTAGCTCGCCAGACTCTGCATCTCGAAGATGCACAGTCTTGTCCCGGGAGGCCGATGCGACATGCCTACCGTCTGGGCTGAAGGCCACGGACAAAATCGTTCGCTCGTGTTCTCCCAGAGTCGCCACGAGTTCGCCCAAGGTGGTATCCCAGATTCGCACGGTATCGTCTTCATAGGCTGCGACAATCCGGGAACCGTCAGGACTGAAGGCAGCAGTGAACACATCAACGTCAAGTTCCAGGGCCGACTGCAGTTCGCCTGAAGAGGCGTCCCACAGCCGCAGGTCGTCGTGCTCGGCAGCCGCGGCTATCTGCGAACCGTCGGGGCTGAAGGCGACGAAGAACCCGGGGGCTCCAAGCTCTAGAGTTAGCAATAAGTTACTCGAGGACGCATCCCACAGACGCACTGTCCCGTCCCAGCACGCTGAACCGATCCGCTTGCCGTCTGGGCTGATCGCGACCGAGGGCACTTCACCGTCATGCCGCAGGATCGCAAGCGGCAGGCCTGATGTTGCGTCCCATAAGCGCACGGTGCTGTCAACGGAGGCTGAAACGATCTGTCTCCCGTCCGGACTGAAGACAACCGCGTAAACATGGTCAGTATGACCCACCAATGTCATCTCGCTCAGGTCAGTTCTGTCCTCAAAGTGGAACCACTCCCAACCTCGAAGCTCTGGCGGGCATAGCGACAACTGACGCTTCGCGCGCCCGACTTCGCCGAGCATTAGACTCGCTTCGGCAGCGGAGATGTTGGCAACATAACTCTGCCACGTTGCTTCTTGGCGCAACACCTCCGCTTCCCGCCGCCGGGACTCTGCCTTCAGGCCGAAGACCGTCGAGACCACCGCTCCGATCAGTAATGCCAGCACGACTGCCGAGGTGGCCACCACAACCGCACGGTGCCGGACCGTTAGCTTCTTCAGCCGATATGCGAAGCCGGGCGGTCCGGCCAGGACGGCTTCGGCGTGAAGGTATCGTTCGATGTCGGCCGCGAACTCCGAGGCCGATTGATAGCGCCGCGTCCGATCCTTCTCCATCGCACGTACCGTAATCCAATCGAGCTCACCTCGGATCTGGCGTGTGAGAACATCCGGAACCGTCCTTCGGCTGGCCGCAACATCCGTGGCCTTGTCCCCCAGCGTGCTGATCCGTGAACTTGGAGTGGGCGGATCAACCTCCCGAATGACGCGATGGATCCCCTCTACCCCACCGTCCAGTAGCTCACGGGGATCGAACGGCAGGGCTCCAACCATCAGCTCATAGAGAAGTACGCCCAGCGAGTACACATCGGTCGTCGTGTCGATATTGAGCCCGGTCATCTCGGCTTGCTCAGGACTCATGTAGGCCGGAGTGCCAATCAGGCGCCCCAGTTCGGTATAGACCGTTCGCTCCGTGAGGCGCTGGTCAATCGCCTTGGCCACCCCGAAGTCGATCACCTTCGGAACAGGCGTCCCATCCTGGATCGCCACGAGCACATTGCTCGGTTTGATGTCTCTGTGGATGATCCCCTTTTGGTGCGCGTGGTGGATCGCTTGACATACGGGGATGAAGAGCTCCAGACGCTCTCGTGTGCTCAGGCGGTGTCGATCGCAGTAGTCGGTGATTGGGACACCGGGCACATGCTCCATGGCGAAGTACGGTCTGCCCTCTTCAGTAGCTCCGGCATCGAACACCTTGGCGACGTTGGGATGGTTCATGATCGCCAGCGCCTGGCGTTCGGACTCGAAGCGCGCAATGACCTCCTTGGTGTCCATCCCGAGCTTGATGATCTTGAGAGCGACACGGCGACGAATGGGGTGTTCCTGCTCTGCGAGGAAAACCTCTCCCATGCCCCCCTCGCCAAGAGTCTCGAGGATGCGGTAGGGGCCGATGCGCTTGGGAGGGGGTTCTGAGGTGGGGACGGGGCGCGTCGTAGACTTGTCAGGGGGACGGGACGCACCATCGTTCATGTTCACGTCTCCCGGGGGTCGCTGCCTGCAGCAATGAGACGCAGCCATTATGCGAGCCTTGGTGCCCCACGGCCAGACGTACTTTCGCGGGGGCTGAGAGGAACTGCTCTCGCTGAAGACGGCGACGACGGTGGACGGTGGGCCCGATGGAGGTGGCTACGAGACCTGCGCATATCCCGCACGGGGGCAGAGAGTTGCGAGGGTGTGGAGGGGGCCGGGGTCTCCACCCTCAACCCTCGATGGCCTGCCTTTGCGCCCAACCCATCGGTCTCTGGCCAACCAACCCCAAGTTCTCCCCGCTCTCTGTTCTTAAGGCCAGAGTGGTTCAACGCACTTCACCATCTCGGGGGGCGAGGCGAGGAGCAACAAACTCGGGGTCGGAGGCCCGGCAAAGACGGTCATTGGGTCGGCAATCCGGCCGCTCTTATTGCGGCGCAACTCCAGCAGTCGATGGGCGATGTAGTTTTCGAGACCCACAGGACCGACAGACGTGATTCTAGTACCCTGCCGAGAAGATTCCCCCACTGATCTCCACATCGGGGGCGCCCGACCTTTCAAGGACAGCGGAAAACGTCCCTCGAACGACTTGATACATACCAGTCAGAACAGCCTCATCTATGGTGACCGTAGCGCTCCTGACCGTGTGGTAGTCGGGGTAGCTGAAGTACAGCACGCCGTCGCCATATGTGTATGTTCCAGGCGCGATTCCCCCTTCCGCCAAAGCCAATCTGATGCGTAGCACGTCATCGGACTCCTTCGTTGGCCCTCCGGTGATTTCACTGCTAGTCTCATCGATATGGAAGTAGCAGAAGTCCCATGTGCTTTCTGAGCCGTTCACTGTCAACGTCATGTGCGTGACGATCTGATTGCCGTAGATCTTCCATTCGGATCCAGCCTTCCGCAGGATGTGAACCCCCATGTCATAGTCAGCGGGGTGATCTCCTTCGTAATCGAGCTCACCGTCCTCGAAGAACTTCCCGTGAAAGGAGCACGTGGCCACAGTTCCTTCGACCGAGGGAGTGATGGCCGACAACTGCACCGTGTAGGACGACTCATCAATGCCCTCGAGAAACTCTGGATCATCTCCATCGAATTCTGTGGCCCCATTGTGGAGGAAATCGTCATCGAAATAGCCCCAAGCGGCAGTAAGGTCCCCGGAGTTGTAGGCCGCTGCCAGCCCCTGGAAGAGCGTGACGATCTTCTGCTCCTCCGTCGTGGCGGGTTGCTTGCCATCGTCACCACTGCAGCCCAAGGATCCGGCGACCGCAGCTACCGCAAGATACAGATAGAGAATCCAAACGGAACGAGTGCTCATTCTTCGGTCCTCCCTCTGGACGTGTGACCCGATCCCACACCTCGTACTACGCTCATCCTCACGCCGTCCGATCCACGGGAACAGACCGGGAGGTTCCGGGTCCGGCGGTGGATACTCTGAAGAACCGTGTGGTCTGATCTGATGGTACCTCCGTCACTGTCGCGCTGCTAGCTATTCATCCTGGAGCTTGCATCTTCCGGGCGATTCACGTCTTGCCCAACCTTCTCCTCCCCACCCCACCGCCCCAAGTTCTCCGCGCTCTCCGCTCTTACGCCCCAAGTGGTTGACGCTCCTCACCGCCTCGGGGGGGCGAGGAGGTGAAATGCGAACATGAGGGCAGAGGCTCTGCGAGAACAGTCGGCCGGACAGCACTCCTGCCTCATCTCAATGTGGGGTGGCCTCAGCGGTCGCCGGGCGATGTAGTTTCCGGGACCCACAGGTCGGGAGTTTCCTGACAATCAGCTTCTGCGAATCGGACAACCTTGCCCACGATGACATGATAGCCTGGGCCGGTTGGACCACAGGCTGGCTTCTGGAAGCGGTGCCCGCGTTCAAGCTCCGCTGCTCGGGCTGCGCCCAACTGCTGTGCACTGGGAGCGGGCAAGCCTCCAGTATGGGAGGCCGCTGGGCGGACACGTTCCGTACATTGGATGACGGCATCGCCTCCCATTTCGCGTACGCGTTCTCGCATCCGTTCGAGCATGCCGTCTCTGTCCACTTCCTTGGACCAAACGTCCACCCATCCGATGACTTCAAGGCTGCACGCAGGAGCCGATTCATAGATGGGGATCGCACGGTCACCTGAACTCGAATGCCGGGTTGCGGGATCCAGACCCTCGACGAATCCGGAGTGGACGATGGGAGCCGCGCCGCAACCCAACACACTTGCGACTACTGGTACCAGGGGCGCGACTAGAATGAGTGTCCAGATCGTCTCGCGTTTCCACATATGCGTTGCTGGCGGGTAGCACGAGAGCACTGTAGCCCTCCCTGTTCTTCGCGGCACGCTCATCCTCACACCACTGGGGCCACAGGAACGGGCCAGATGGCCTCCAGTGCCGACGGTCGATGGCCTAGAGAACTGTGCGGTAGGATCAAATTGTACTCCCGCTGGGCTTGCGTCGCCAGCTATCCATTCTGGGAAGCGCATCTGCGGGCCGCATTAGGTCTTGCCCGGCCCTCGCCCCGCGGCCGTCTCGGGGGGGGTGGGAGGCTTCGCCAGCGACGCCCGGTCGGCTGCCATCGCCACCCATCCGCGCCCTCTCTGCTCGCTCGCCCTCAGCGGCCCCCGCTGCTCGGCGGCTCGGGGGGGCGAGGGGAGGGAGTGTAAACTCAAGGCGAGGGCTTGCAGAGAGACATCGTTAGATCGACGATCCCGGCGCTTCTCTGACCGGAGCAAGTCCAGTAGCTGAAAGGCGATTGATGACATGGACTCCTCCCGCGGCATATGCGGCATCATGGTGCCAGGCCGCATTACGGTCCTCAGGACCAGGAGGAGTCCGCCATGAAGCATACCGTCTTTGCCCTCGATCTCGCCAAGTCGATTTTCCAACTCGCCGTCTCGCATCACCCCGGCCGGGTCAGCCAGCAGCGCCGGATGACCCGCAGTCAGTTGCTCCGTTTCGTAGGCCAGCAGCCACCGACCGTCATCCTCATGGAAGCCTGCGGCACGGCGCATCACTGGGGACGCGAGTTCCGACGCCTGGGCCACGACGTCCGGCTCCTGCCCGCTCATGATGTGGCCCGCTATCGTCGGGGAAGCAAGACCGACGCGAGCGACACCCAGGCGCTGCTGGAAGCGGGACGCAACGAGGCGATCCGACCCATTCCGGTGAAGTCGACCGAACAGCAGGCGCTTACCGCGCTCCACCGGCTTCGCTCTCGATGGCTGGCCACCCGGACCGCACGGATCAACACCCTGCGGGGGATTCTGCGGGAGTTTGGCCTGTTCATTCCCCTCGGCGCCCGAAGAGTGACCCCCCAGGTCCGGGCCTGGGTCGATGATCCTGAGGTCTCCATTCCGGCTCCGTTGTCTAGTCTTCTGCTCGAGGCGTGCGAGGAGGTCGGGGAACTGGAGCGCCGGATTGGCCTGGTGGAGGTTCAGCTCGAGACGCTCGGGAAGCAGATCGATGTTGTGGCTCGCCTGCGCACGATCCCCGGCGTCGGCCTGCTCACCGCCACCGCACTGGTCGCCTCCGTCGGGAACATCGCCCGCTTTCCCTCAGGCCGCCACTTCGCCAGCTTCCTCGGCCTGACGCCTCGCGAACGCTCCTCCGGATCGATCCGACGTCTCGGCCGGATCAGCAAGCGTGGGGATGTCTATCTCCGGATGCTTCTGATTCATGGCGCACGAGCCGTCCTCCTCCACGCGAAGCGACGGGAAAACCCCGGTGCGCTCCGCCACTGGGCCCTGCGCCTCGAGAAGACCCGCGGTCACAACATCGCCACGGTGGGCCTTGCGAATCGACTTGCCCGGATCGCCTGGGCGGTCTGGCTTCGAGACCAGGATTACAGGGAGAGATGCCTGACGAACTGACATCTCTCCCCAAGCGATACCTGTCCGCTGAGCTGCTCGGAGAACGGAAGAAGAGATGGCAACCGGTCTGACCGGCGCGGGGAGAAGCCGACGAAAACTCTGGCCTGCTAGGCCGCGCGATCGATTGGCACCCCGCGCGCATGTTCCATCATGGCCCGGAGTCCACACGGCTCCACACAGAGGCCGGATATACGGCTGCAGTCAGACCTAACCGCCACCCTCTTCCAGCTCTACAAAGCGCTTGCGGGAGGAGTCCATATAGGAGTTCTCGGGACGCACAGGAAGTGGGGCGGCTAAGAAGGGTGGAGGTCACGGGGCTACGCCGATCGTCTTGGCACCCCTCTTATCAACCTCCCTTGCTGGTACACCGAGCACAGTGACATTGGGTCTGACATCCCTTACAACCACTGCTCCCGCACCGATAACGCTGTTCTCGCCAATCTCAACACGCTCCTTGATGATGCACCCGGCCCCGAGGTATGCACCCGATCTCACTGCGATGTGCCCGCACATGTTCACTCCGGCAGCAATGTAGACATGGTCCTCCACGATGATGTCGTGTCCCAGGATTGCCTGGGTCCGCACGACACTATGATTCCCAAGGAGAATGTTCGCCCCCAAGTAGACGCCGGCACTGATGGCGACATCTTGGCCAATGCTTGCGTATGACATGTCGACAGTCGGATGTATGAGTGAAGCGAATTCACAGCGTTCTCTCATCAGCATCTCCGAGATCGCTCTCCTTGCCGAAGTCGTCGAACACACGTTGTTGAAAAACTGCGCGTTGTCCCGGGAGAGGTCAGCGATGCTCTCTCTGCCGCCTAGAATCGGGGAGTCCATGAAGATCAACCCTCGCTTCTCAGGGGTGTCATCCAGGAAGCCTCGGATGTTCCAGGTCTTATCCACGGAATTGATCGCATTCACCAGCTTGATGACTCCAGGGAACCCTGCTCCATAGATGATCAGATTCCTAATCACTGATAGAATCCTCTCTCACGCAACGTTCGGCCGGATGGGCACCCGAGTCCGGAGCGCCCAGCAGACAGCGCCAGGACAGGTGAAGATCCGCGAGATCCGGTTGCTGTCGGACAGGACCGCGCTCACGCTGTTGCGTATCAGACTCAGTGGGGGACGGTCCAGCCCTAAGCTGAGAAACACCCCCACGCAACCATAGCATGCTGATGGAGGTGGTACGAAGCATGGGGCAGGCCAGGTGGTGGTGACTGCCGGCCTCGTCTATATCACCCTGTCCGTCCCGAGAATCCCATCCGCCGCCCTCATCGCACCTTGCCCATCCAGCTCGAGGAAGTTGTCAGGCGGTAACTGGCCTGGCTGGCCAAGCTTCGGCGGCTTGAGTTCTCATGGTCTGCTGCCCCCGCGCAGAGCACGGCCCTCGCCCATCGCCCGTCTCGGGGGGGTGGGGGCGGGGGGCTCCGCCAGCGACGCCCGGTCGCCTGTGATCGCCACCCATCCGCCGCGCTGTCCGCTCTTAGGCCCTCAGTGGTTAACGCTCATGACCGTCTCGGGGGGGCGAGACGAGGGGGGGGCAAACCGACGACCGCAGCATGAGACCCGCGGGCCACCGCGCCAGTCCTCGACCCGACCAGGAAGCTATGATCGCCGCGGCACTGCCCTGGGCTGTGGGCCCTTGACAGTCTCAGCGGCCAATCGTAGCCTCAATCCGAACGACGGTTGATTCGCCGCAAAGCCAGGGTGGGATTCAGGGACGAGGAGGGGCGGGTATGGGCTCCGAGCTTCTCAAACTCATACCCTTGGCTTTCGCCATCCTGTTCGCCTACTTGTGCTCGTCCGGGGCCAGGTCAAAGGGGCACAACCCTTGGCTTTGGGGGATTCTCGGTTTCTTCCTTGGCATCTTTGCCATCATTGTCGTGCAGTTATTGCGGGACAAGGAACTCGAGGGGCGACGTACGGCGAGACTGGAGGGCTACGGATCGAAGACCGCAAATCCGAGACCGAGCAGTGAGCCCGCCAAGCCACTATGGAAGCGGCTGGCGGAAGAACAGCACAAAGCCAAGGGTCCGGGCGCGTAGAACGGAAGCCCGTGCGCAACGCCTTTCAGGTAGAGTCGGATGGGGCCGCCCCAGGGAGCGCACTTGAGCAGGGGGAACGGTTGACCCCAGGCAGACCCCAGCCCGTTCTCGCCGTGATCGCCAATTGGTATGTGCTAGCGTTCGGACTTGGCGCCCTCCTCGCCCTGATTGTCCGCGCTACCCATTGGTCGCCTCAGCTGGCACTCAGCTTCTTGATCACGTTCCTGTTGCTCGCGGCCGCCATCCTCTATCAGGCTTTGTTTGCCTCTCGGCTGAGCTGGATCTCTCCGGGGGAGCGCATGTGTGGCCGAGAGGTTCTCGATGGAGGGAAGACTTGGTGCAATCCGTACGGCACCAATCGCTGGGCACTGTTCATCGTGCTCTTTCTGCCCCTGGCGCTCGTCGGGAACCACTGGGATGGTGTCTTCGAGGGTGCCGTCTATCCACTCCATCGAATCGCGATCCAGGCACTCTTGGGATACTTGGTCATCGCAAGCGTCATTGTGATTGGCTCGGGCGATCCGCGTCCTAGTTGGATGCTGCTTCTTTACTACATCCTGCAGGCATTGGGTTCCTTCGCTGGGCGGGATCCCTCCGACAGCGTTGTTTCAGGCATAGCACAAGTGCTTTCGGTCCTCCTGTTTGCACTTGGGTTGATGACAATGATTGTGATCCGACTCTACGACCGACGGCGATTGCGGAGGGGCGCTTCTTCGAGCTAATGGATTGGATTCGCTGTCCTCGGCAGATGGCCGTCCATTCCAGCAGTCCCATCTGCGAGTACACCGACGTTGACCTGACTCCCTGGAATCGGTCCAGGTCGTGGGGTAGACTCGACGATGGGATGTGCCTCTAGCCCGAAGTTCCCAGTTGAAATGCACT
>JAGMBO010000076.1 GCA_023129715.1 Candidatus Eiseniibacteriota bacterium
CCCACCCGGCTGATCGGACGCCGACTGGAAGTGCGCGAGACGAAGGATCACGTGCGCATCTTCGATGGCCACCGCCTGGTGGCCACCCACGAGCGTATCGAGCGCGGGCTCGCTCAGCGCGCGACGTTGCCCGAGCATCACGATGGGGCACGCTGGAAGAAGCGTGCCCCGGCTCCCTTGCCTGAGGAGCGCGTGCTGCGGGCGGCGGCCCCGGAACTCTCCCGCTTGGTCGATGAACTCAAACGACACCATGGCGGACGGGCCGTGCGCAGGATGCAACAGCTCTACCGGATCTTCGTCGACTACCCCATCGAGGCGATCACCCCGGCGGTGGCCACCGCGCTCGAGTATGGCCTGGTCGATCTGGTCCGCATCGAACGGATGATCCTACGCCACTTGGCCGGCGAGTTCTTCCGCCTGCCGCCCCATACGGAACCGGGAGTCGAGGAGAACGATGGATGACGATCTCGAGCAGCTGCTGAGCAATCTCAGGCTCAAGCGCATCCGGGAGATCCTGGATCGCGAGTTGGCGCGGGCGGAGAAGACCGGCCCCAGCTATGGGAAGTTCCTCGCTGGCTTGCTGCGTGAGGAATACCATGCCCAGCAAGCACGCTTCCTGGAATATCGCATCAAACGGGCCAAGCTACCCGAGCGCTGGTCGCTGGAAAGCTTCCCCTGGAAGCGCCAACCGGGCGTACGCCGGGCTGCCATCCAGCAACTGGCCGAACTCGACTTCATCCCCCGGGCGGCCAACATCGTCTTCATCGGCAACACCGGCGTGGGTAAGACCGGGCTGGCCAGTGCCATCTTGCTCAAAGCCCTCCAGGCCGGCTACCGGGGCTTGTTCATCAAGGCCCAGGAGCTCTTCGATGAGATGTACCAAAGCCTCGCCGACCACCACTCGCGCAAGCTTCTGAATCGCATGATCCGCCTCGACGTAATCCTGATTGACTCATGTGGAGTGCCCGGTTATGTGAAGTTGCCGTGGCAACGCCATGTGGGTATGAACTTCCGACCCGCGGCACTCCACATAACGGGGCCATTCTCCCATACTTCTTTCAGAGGGCCTCGAGCCACTCGAGAATGGAACTGCAGGAACGCCATGCAGGGACGCTTGCGTCGAAGTCAGCAAGGGGACGCGCCTTGGCGAGGGCAGCCCGCTTCGTCTCGAGATCCACTGCCGCGTAGCGATTCGTTGTCTCTACGCTTGCATGGCCGAGCCAGTGACTGATGGTAACGAGATCCACGCCTGCTTGGAGCAGGTGCACCGCTGTGCTGTGCCTCAGTGTGTGTGGGTGTACGCGCTTCGCTGCAAGGGTCGGTGCTGCTGACTGTGCCATTCGAGCGTACTTGCGAAGCAGGTAGCGTACCCCGAACCGCGTCAGAGGGGACCCGCGTTGGTTGCGGAACAGGGGTTCCATGGCACCGGGATCGACTCGGTTCTCAACGAGGAGGGCACGGAGTGCTTCGGCTGTTTGTGGCCAAAGTGGGCAGAACCTCTCTTTGCGTCCTTTGCCACGAAGGAGGACTTGTCGGGGTCGCTCAAGCTGCAAGTCGCACGGCCGGATCTCGACGATCTCCTGCACGCGCGCGCCCGTGTTGAACAGGGCAAGGAGCAGAGTATAGTCGCGCCGTCCTCCAGTCGTCGAACGATCGGGGGCATCGAGGATGGCGCGGATCTCATCGGCTTCAAGATACTCGACGACGCGTTGGTTGGCCCGTTTGAAGGGCAGAGCGAGGAGCTTCTGACAACATTCGAGGTGCTCGGGGCCATAGGCCGCCGCGTAACGGGCGAAGGCGTGGATAGCAGCGAGACGCGCATTGCGGCTGGACGTTCCATTGCCCCGATCAGTTTCGAGATAGTCAAGGAAAGCCAAGACGTCCTCCGGCGTGATGTCCTCGAAGCCAAGCAAGACGACAGGACGTTTTCGATGCATCGCGAGAAATCGAAGTAGGAGCGCCAACGCGTCCCGATAGCTCCGGACGGTGTGAAGACTTGCACCTCGAACTCTCGGTAGATAATCGGTGAAGAAGCCTCGAAGGGCGCGGGCAAGCGGATTGGGCAATGCAGCACTCATTCTTCACCTCCCTCGCTGGAAGGCTGTGTGAACAGGGCGGCG
Source organism: Candidatus Eiseniibacteriota bacterium (assembly GCA_023129715.1). Taxonomy (GTDB): domain Bacteria; phylum Eisenbacteria; class RBG-16-71-46; order CAIMUX01; family WJJG01; genus JAGMBO01. Next base: position 2,121 of record JAGMBO010000076.1, read on the forward strand.
CAATGCCGGGCGAAGCGTTCATTGGCCGCCTCCACAACCGGACTCAGCATGGCCAGGTAGTAAGCCGTGGATACGATGGAGACGTGTCCCATCGACGTCGCGAGCGCAGGCAGCTTGGCTTGAACGTCCATGCCCGCTCGATACCACCGCAGGAGCACGTGAACTGCGTGCGTGTGGCGTAAATCATGCACTCGTGGCGCTCCCCCGCGGGCGGTGCGGACACCCGCATCTTGGAAGAGACGACGCAGACTCTGGCCAAGTCCGGCTCCTGAGCGGGCACGAAGCCCTCGCCGTCGACAGACCAGAAGAGGCGCGTCGGCCTCATGGGGAAGGCGGCGCCTCACCAAGAGATAGGCCTCTAACTCACGGACGGCGCCGGGGGACAGCGCCACCAAGCGAGACTTGTGGAACTTCGATCTGCGGATGAGCAACGTGCTCTCGATGGGGTCATAATCGGAGAGAACGAGCCGGACAAGCTCGCCGCGACGCAGCCCAGCGGTATACAGAAGAACAACAGCAAGGCGCATCATCGGACCCCTCAGGGGGGAGGTTGAGCGAGGTGGTAACCCATCAGCGGTCCGCAGGATACGGACGATATCGGCTTTGCTGAAGATGTACGGACGTCGAGGCGCCTGTGGTGTGGGAAAGGTGGCGGGATCGGGAACGTAGTAGCTTGGTTCTGTACGTCGGATGTAGAGACAGAGATTCCGGACGATCCTCATGCGGTTGCGACGCGAGGTCGGACACAAGTGGGTGAAGGTGAGACACCACGCGGCAAAGGCGTCCGGCGTGATCGAAGGTCCGCCCGGTGTCCGTGGTGCCAGAAAGTGTTCGAGGTTGGTGAGAACCCGGCGTTCGTGGAAGAACTGCCGGCCAAGGGCCTGTTTGAGAGCAAGGTAGTCGGCGATGACGGTTGAAAGGTGTGAGCGGTGTGCGGTCATGACCTCACCTCCGCCGGAAGGTCGAGCGCTACATCGCGAAGATCCTCGACATTGAGGCGCAGGTATACACAGGTGCTCTCTGCCGTGCGATGGCCCAAGAGATCACCGATGGTCTTGAGAGGGGCACCTTGGCGAAGCAACTGAACGGCGAGTGAGTGCCGCAGACAGTGAGGCCCTTGGTAGGGGATCGGAAGACCGCTCCGGCGCGTCCAACCTTGGAACGCCTCGGTCACGGCGGTGGGGCGGAGCCGGCCCTCGGGCGCCCGTACCCGAAGAAAGACCTCACGGTAAGGCAACTGCGGCCGCGCGTGGCGAAGATAGTCGACGAGCCCAGCTCCGACCTCCTCGGTCAACGGGAGAACGAGCGGCGTCTTTGTCTTGGGCTTTGAGATCCGGAGCCGTTCCGGGCGCCACTCGATGTCATCGAGCCTCAACCCGGAGACCTCGCTTGTCCGAAGTCCATAGGTGGCAATGAGAAGGAACATCGCGTAATCCCGCTTGCCCATAGCGGTTGACCGGTCGATGGCAGCCAGGAATGCGCGAACTATCTTCCAGGGCAATGCGCGAGGGAGATGTTCGCCACGGTAGAGACGCGGCGTGTCGATACAGGCGTCAAGCCCGGAGACGACAAGCCCCCTGTTTGCCAGGAAGCGAAGGAACGAGCGAAGATGGCCAACCATATGCTGAAGGGTTCCCCGGCCGACACGTGGTCCGACTTTCCGAAGGAAAGACTCGATATCCCGTGGTCCGAGGTCCTCCAACCCAGCAGGACCATCATCGAAGCCCAGAAAACTCAGTAGTTCCGCGGCTGTGGCACTGTGCCCGGCTCGGGTAGACTCGGCAAAGCCCCGGACCCGCGCGAGATAGCTACGGTACGCAGAGACAAGTTCCTCCAGTGGCGTCTCTGGGCGTTGCGCGAGGCGGCCTTGCACCGTAAAAATGCGCACGAGCGATCGCACGGTTGCGGAAAGGTAGATGTCATCCTGCGAGTTCTTGGGAGTGAGACGGATCAAGTCGAAAGCCGTGAGGTCCTCGATCCGCCTCGTGCCCCGTCGCCGCAGCAACCTGTCTACGCGCGGCAGCTGTGCGATACGCAGCCGGATGGGCAGACGCGGATAACCCTCGGCACGGAGCCATGCCACAAACTCCTCAACGTGTGACCCGAGCAAAGGCAGGGACGAGAAACGGGCATGACATCTCGGGTAGAGTTCTTGGAGCATCGCAGCCTCCTTTGAAAGGGCGCCACCATCGGCGCAGCTGCGATGCTACGGGGCCGAGTTATGTGGAGTCAGCTCTCGTGGAATGAAGACGTAGCGTGCTTCCCGTACATCGACTTCACATAATCGGGTACTCCACATGAATCGATTTATGTGGAGCTCCACATAACTCGACGAAATGGGCTACATCAACCTGCGGCCCGAACAGAGCAATATCTTCTTCAAGCTCATGGAAGAACGCTATGGCCGCAAGGCCACGATCATCACCACCAACCTCGAGTACGAACAGTGGTACGACTTCCTCGGACAGAAGGAGATGGTCGGTGCGCTCCTTGATCGCCTACGCCATCACTGCCATACGATCCGCATTGATGGCCCCTCGCTCAGAAATCCCCAGGAGTAACCCTCGGCTCCTCACCCCCCACCCAATCACCGCAAGCCTCCATCCACGGAAGAAACCAGGATCAGAACGGCGAACTCAAACCGGGGCAGTTCTCGAGAGTTCAGATGGATCCATTCTCGTTAGCGG
>JAGMBO010000077.1 GCA_023129715.1 Candidatus Eiseniibacteriota bacterium
TGTCCAAAGAATGGGGACCACCTCTTAGCAATGCCGCCAACCTGTCCAAAGAATGGGGACCACCTCTCAGTACTGCCGCCGAAGTGCAGCGTGCCGGTGGCCCGTGCTCTCTTAAGGGCATCGAGCAGCTTGCCGCGGAAGAGGCGTCCGAGAACCTTGACCGGGAGGAAGAAGCGCGGACGCGCCCGCACCCAACGCTGGCCGTTGGGAGAGAGGCCGCCGCCGGTGACGACACAGTGCAGGTGGGGATGGAAGCGGAGGTTCTGTCCCCAGGTGTGGAGCACAGCGGTGAACCCGACCTCGGCACCGAGGTGCTTCTCGTCTCGGGCGAGGGTTTTCAGCGTGTCGGCGGCCGTGGCGAAGAGCAGGTTGAAGAAGAGCCGCCGGTTGCCGAGGGCGAGTGGGTTGAGGTCGTCGGGGATGGTGAAGACGAGGTGGAAGTAAGGGACGGGCAACAGTCGCTTCAGGCGCGCCTCGAGCCAATCGGCACGGGCCAGGCTCTGGCACTTCGGGCAGTGCCGATCGCGGCAGGAGTTGTATGAGATGCGCTGGTGGCCACAGTCAGAGCAGGCGTCCACATGACCGCCGAGCGCGGCGGTGCGGCAGTCGGCAATATGACGCAGCACAGCCTCCTGGGCCGGCGTCGGCGGACGCGCACGGCGGTACGGATCGCCGTGAAGGCGCACGATGTCGGCGACCTCGAAGCGAGGCCGGCCGGGGATCTGGGCCACGGCGGGGTCAGCCCAGGACCGCGGCCTGGGGTGTGCCGAGTACGTCGAGGGGGCTTCGGGTCCTGCCGATCAGCTCCACGCTGACGTGGGTGTAGACCTCGGTGGCCCGCAAGGACTGATGACCGAGCAGCGCCTGGATCACCGTCACATCGACACCGGACTCAATCAGGTGGGTGGCGAAGCTGTGACGGAGCACGTGCGGAGTGGCTTGCTTCTTGACCCCTGCCGCAACCAGCGCACGGCGGAAAACCGTACGCACCGTGTTCGGCGAGATGTGGCCGTCGGTCGCCTGGCTCGGAAAGAGCCATCGCTGGGGGCGGTAGGTCTGGAAGTACTCGCGCAGATGCTCGAGCAGGCGCATCGAGAGCATGGTATAGCGGTCGCGACCGCCCTTGCCGGCACGGATGTGGATCACCATCCGTCGCGAGTCGATGTCTTCAGGCTTCAGCGCACAGGCCTCAGAGATGCGCAGCCCGCCTGCATAGAGCGCCATCAGAATCGCCCGGTACTTCGGGCTCGCGACAGCCTCGAGCAGCGCGCTGACCTCGGTGCCGCTCAGCACGGTGGGCAGCCGGTGCTGCCGTCGCATGACCGGCAGATGGGCGACCTCGGTCTGCCTCCGCAGCGTGACTGAGTAGAGAAAGGTCAGGGCTGCCCGGACTTGTCGGATGGTCCCGCGCGAGGCGTGCCGATCTTCAATGAGGTGCAGCAGATATGCGCGGATCTCCTCCTCGCCCATCTCCTCGGGCGGGCGTCTGAAGTGCTTGGTGTAGAGCCGTGCGTAGAGCAGGTAGACCTTGCGGGTCAATGGGCTGTACCCTGCCAACTTGAGGTCGGCTTCCATCCGGTCTCGAAGCTCTCCCATGTGGGCGTCCTCCTTTCAGCGACGGTGAGTTCTTGGGAAAAGCACACCGGAGATCGAAAGGCAGGACGCCCCCTCTTGGCAAACCTCTTTCCGGCGCTACCGCCGCAGGACCGCAACCTTCCTCTCATGCAATGGGTTACACCGAGGGCGCCGGGGGGCAGGATCGGCTACCGCGAAGCGGTTTCGTTCAACACACGTCACCGTCTCGGGGGGCGAGGCGAGGAGAGCACGAACTTGGGCGTAGAGGCCCCGCAAGAGCGGTCGTCAGGTCGGCACTCCTGCCGCTTCTCAGTGCTGGGCAACTCCAGTCGGAACAGGCCGATGGAGTTCTCGGGAGGGACAGGGCGAGAGGAGGGGTGAGACGACAGCGAAGCGCATCTCACTACCTGGATCGATTCCAGGGAGTCAGGTCTCTTCGTCCCGCGGAGCAGTCGCGGTGCTTCTTGCCGATCCTGGTGGGCAGGTTACAGGATTCCCCCGGAGACTCGAATCCATTCGGGAGCATGTACCCTGAGACCGTCAGGGGACGTCGGGAACCTGCCGACAATCTGGATCAACGAATCGAACCACCTTGCCCACGATGACAAGGTAGCTGCTTCCGCGCAGAGCGCCGGGTGGCTTGTGGAAGTATTGCTTCCTTTCGAGCTCCGCTGCACGAACAGCACCCAATTGCTGTGGACTGGGTGCAGGCAGGCCACCTGTGTGACTGTTCGCTGGGCGCACCCGCTCCGCGTAATCGATAACGGCATCGCCTCCCATTTCGCGTACGCGTTCTCGCATCCGTTCGAGCATGCCGTCTCTGTCCACTTCCTTGGACCAAACGTCCACCCATCCGATGACTTCAAGGCTGCACGCAGGAGC
>JAGMBO010000078.1 GCA_023129715.1 Candidatus Eiseniibacteriota bacterium
TGCCGAATCCTGAGTGCGATCTCATTGGCTCTGAGCCAATAGGATGCCAACCCCCTACAGCAGTCTGGCCGCCTACTGAAGCTGCGTCCTGGGGCGGGGTCAAGGCTCTCTTCCGGGAAGGTACCGACTGAGCCCCTACCAGGTCTGAAGCCTGCAACCGCCAGTCGTGCTATACTGCTAGCGATCAGGTGATTGTGAACTCTCCTGTGGACGGGGGCTGCGCGATGACCCGCAAGCTGCTGGCTGTCTTGCTGGTACTCTCCGCACCGTGGGCTGCGTGCGCAACGACCTATCTGGTCCTGCCCGATGGCTCCGGCAACCTCCCCACCATTCAGGCAGCCGTGGACGCTGCAGTGACTGGTGACACCATTCATCTGGCCGACGGCACGTTTTCTGGCGAAGGCAACTACGACATCCTGTGCGAAGGGAAGGCAATCACGATCAGGTCCCAGGGCGACGCCCCAAGTATCTGCATCATCGACTGTCAGGGCACGTCATCCCTCAACCGCCGAGGCTTCGAGTTCAAAGGCATTGCCTCACCCGGAGCAGTCTTGCGGGGCATCACGGTCACCAATGGTCACGGCGATATGGGGGGGGGAGCTGTCTGCTGCTGGTCCAGTGCCATTGTGGCATTCAGCAATTGCGTGTTCAGCGATTCCCGGGACGAGAGCGGCAGCGCGGGTGGAGGCTTCGGTGGCGGTGGCGTGGTCTCGGGAGGAGGAATCACCTTCACCGACTGCAGATTCGAGGGCAATAGTGCCACGGGCGGAGGTGCGTTTGCCGCCTCTGGCGAGGGCACCGTCTCTTTCGAACGCTGCACGTTCGTGGGGAACAACGCCTCGCTTGGCGGCGGCGCTTGTGACTTCGATGAAGGGATAGAGGCTCATCTCACCGAGTGTACCTTCCTAGAGAACAGCTCCCCGGACGGCGGGGCGCTGCGTTGCTGGGTCAATGCATCGGTCTCCCTCTACCGATGCACCCTTGTACGCAACACCGCAACGGGAGCCGGCAGCTGCTTCTTAGGTTTCGCAGGGGGCAGCGCCGTTCTCGACAACAGCATCCTTGCTTTCGGCGAGGACACCCCCCCCGTCCATTGTGATGATCCCGACTGTGCCCAACTGAGTTGCTGTGACGTCTATGGGAACGCTGGGGGCGACTGGGTAGATGGCATTGAGGGTCTGGAGGGTATTGACGGCAACATGTCCATGGATCCGCTCTTCTGTGGATCCAGCCAGGGGGATTACGCACTGCATTCGGATTCTCCATGTGCAGCGGAGAACAATGCGGAGTGCGGGCAGATCGGGGCTTTGGGCATTGGCTGTGCCGGGAGCCCTGTTGAGGATCGAACGTGGGGTGGGGTCAAGGCTCTCTTCCAGGAGGGTGCCGACTGATCCCCGGGCATCCACCGGGACCTGCAACCCGGGGGTCGTGCTATACTGGTAGCGATCAGGTGATTGTGAACCTTCCTGTGGACGGGGGGCTGGACCATGGCGCGCAAGCTGCTGGCTGTTTCTCTATTGCTCGCCGCGTCGTGGGCTGCCCATGCAGACACCTACGTGGTGGACGCTGAGGGCACCGGGGACTTCCCCACCATCCAGGCTGCCATCGACTCCTCCGCCCACGGCGATCTCATTCTCCTTGGCGACGGCACCTTCCTCGGCGACGGGAATCGTGATCTCTTGTACCATGGCAAGGCGATCACACTGCAATCCGAGAATGGTCTCCCCGAAGCCTGCATTCTGGACTGCCAGGGATCCGAAGGAGATCCACACCGGGGCGTCGCCTTCGTCTCAGACGAGACGCGTGAGTCCCTCCTCCGCGGGATCACAATCATGAATGCCTGGGTCGGTGGCTGGGACTTCCCAGAGGGTTCAGGTGGGGCCGTCTTGTGTGAATGGTCCTCCCCGACGATCGAAAATTGTGTCTTCCTCAATAACTCTGCCCGCAGTGGAGGGGGGATGACATCCTTCTACTGGTCAAGTCCTGCGATCATCGATTGTACTTTCGAGGGAAATGATGCCTATTACGGCGGCGGTGGAGGTGGCTTGTTCATCGATTCGTCCGTGCGACCACTGGTGATCCGCTGCGTATTCAAGGATAACATGCGAAGCGGGATAACTTCACAGGGCTCAGACTTCGAGCTTCGTGACTGCGAGTTCTCGGGTCACTCTCGATATGGAATCGACTGCGGCACTTTCTACACCGGATCGTTTCTGATAGACAATTGCCGTTTCTTCGACAACCTCGGACCTGCCCTCCGATGTTTGGGTCCCGGAGCGATCATCTCCAATTGCTCATGCTGGAACAACCGTGGCCCTAATGGAGCGGCTCTCCTTCTCGACTTTGACTTCTTCGGGACGATAACGGACTGCCTCATCTATGGCAACATCGCTGAAGAGTCCGGTGGCGCTGTCTGGTGCGGAAGCGGAACCCCCACATTCACCAATTGCACCATGTCCTATAACAAGGCTGGGAGTGGTGCTGGTGGCATCGACTGCGGGTCCGCAACGGTTACGCTCGAGAACACGATCATTGCGTTCAGTACAACTGGAGAGGCGCTCGCTGGCAACGCCACCCTGTCCTGCTGTGACCTCTACGGCAACGCTGGCGGAGACTGGATCGGGGACATCGCAGGTCAGTATGGCATCGATGGCAACATCTCGGAGGATCCGATCTTCTGTGATCCGTGGAGCGACGACTTCACCCTGCAGGCGGATTCCCCATGCGCACCTTTCTCGTCACCGAATCCCGAGTGCGATCTCATTGGTTCTGAACCAATAGGATGCCAACCGCCGACGGGAGTCTGGCCGCCTGCAGAAGCTGCGTCCTGGGGCGGGGTCAAGGCGCTCTTCCGGGAGGGCACCGACTGACCGCCTGCGATCCCGGATCGTGCTATACTGATGCCGATCAGCTGACTGTGAACCTTCCTGTGGACGGGGGCTGCGCAATGACCCACAGGCTGCTGGCTGCTCTTCTATTGCTCGCCGCGCGGAACCGCCTCCTCCCCCCAAGGGATCTCGGGATCACGTGCCCGGAGGCACTATGACGCAATCAACGGTAAGCCGATCGGGCTTCCTCCTGGGTCTTGCAGTCTTGATCGTGGTGTACGTTTCCTCCTGCTCCGAGTCTTCCTCGCCGTGGCACGAGGAGCAATTCATCATTCGCGTGGACAGTCTGCACGTCCCAGCAGAGGTCTCCGTGGATGATACTCTGTGCATCTCCTTCTTTGGCATTGTAGGTTCCAGTAGTGACTACCGATTCTCCCACTTCGAGGTGGAAAAGGACTCTTCGTACATCTGGGTGACCGCCTGGGGCCTGAGGCGGTGGCACGAAGATCAAGCAGGGCTGCCGATCGTCGTCTTCCTCGACGGAGAGGAGTACTGCGTGAGCGGTCTTTCGGAGGGCTGGTTTCGGATTGTCGTTCACCAGCCTGACGGGGCCTTCTTGCCTGACAGTGTTTTCGTGGCGCCCGTTCAGAGATACAGTCTCTCCAGGCATGGGGACGGCAATCGGGTGGAAGGTCCGCCAGGACGCCAAGTCCGCTGGGGAACGGGTGACGCTGCTGCACCGCGTATGCAATCACGTCCCCTTTGATGAGGGTTGTTTCCGCAGTGTGAGCAAGGGATAAGACGGTGGCGTGGAATCCCCTGGTTCTGATCGTCTTCTTCGCGTTCCTTCGAAGGAGCTTTGTCCTTCCTCTAAACAACGGCGGTCTATGTTCCTTCCCGCCCGTCGTCCTCCTCACCTTGCCTCCGCCGCGCCTCCTGTTCATGGAGAACGCAGAGACGCGAATTGCGGCGAGCTGGCCTGGTGCACGCTTGCCCGTCCCATTTCCCTTCGCACAGCATAGGTCGAGCCAACCACTTGTAAGCAAGATACCCTGGACCGCCTAACATAATGATGATACCAAGGGCGACTGCACCCGGTCGATATGGTCTATAGCCATCAATATACTGCATTGCACTGTTAACACGCCTCTCCACTGCTTCGCGACTGGTGCTCCGATCCTGGTCAGCCATCGCCCGTCTGTAGGCTGCTTCATCCCCGCGACCAAGCAGCACGGCGTAGAGGCCTACAAACATCACTAGAATGCAAATGGCCACCGCTCCGCACCCAATTCCTGCTGGCGCTCTCCGTTGTCGTAGGGGAGCAGTTGACTTCTCCCCATAACTAGTCCCAGCCTCCTTTGCGTCCTCATTAGTGTCGCCCATAATTCCCCCCACCTTCTCATTAAGTATGGGCAAGCGATTCGGCCGCTCAGTACTGCACAGGAGTCCCAAGTACTCACTGCCAATCCCAAATGTGATCAGGTCCGATGTGGATGCCTTGCAGTGCCTCCTGTGAACGCCGGTCCAAAAGTGCGGCGGGTGGCGGTCGAAAAGTGCGGCACCCGGGACAGTGGTAGGCCCCTGAGGGGCGGGTCGTCAACGCTGTCGCGTGTCAGACTGATTGAGACACAGTCAAGTTCTGAGTTAAGAGACACTTCTCAGGTATCATAGCACTCGAAGAAGGGAGAGACCATGCCAGAGAAGGTAGGCGTGCTCCGCGAAAAGGCCGTAAGTACTTGCGGCCAGGCGGATCTGCTCGCTGCGATATGATCCCGCCCATGATTCTTGCCCCTGTGTCTGCAATGATCGGCAGCTCCCCCCGCGGCCTGAGCAGCACAGCAAGCAGCCCGCAGATTGCCGAATCCGCTCAAGAGCCTGCGCGACGGAGTTTTCGCGGAGCACGACGGCAACGAAGAGTCATACTGGCCGAGGCAGATACAGGTGAACGGTGTCACCGGCTCCGTGCCGCTGATGGTGGCCGTGCCCTGCGGGAGGGCAGCGAGCAAGAGGGACCATGGCTGCTGAAGCTCTCTAAGTCAGACCACTTGCCCCTCAATGGGCTTGCCGACACGGCCCTGGCTCCTGACACTCGGGCACTTCCGTCACCGGCCCCGCCTTCGCCAGGCCCGGCCTAGCTCAGCATGCAGCCCCCCAGACCTCTGGAGGGGCTGGGAAGATCACGCGATGCAGTTTCCTCGGACTACGTGTCTGGTGAACGGTGCGTCCGCCACAGAAGAGATAGGGATTGCCCGACCCGGCTCCGCGGGGCTATAATTTTCCGGGAACTCGTCCTACTCGTGAAGTCTGCGCCTTCGCGAAAGAGTGCTTTCCCAATAATGACCCCTCGCGAGGCAGATTTCCGTTCCCCTTCGATGGCTTGGTCTGTCAGCACCTGTCTGCTCTGCGCATTCGTTGCCAGACCGGGCCCGGAG
>JAGMBO010000079.1 GCA_023129715.1 Candidatus Eiseniibacteriota bacterium
ACGAACTAACCGCACGGGACACTAGCGCATCGGGCGAGACGGACGTTTCATGGGCAGGAGGGCAGTCAGGGAAGCGGATAGGCGGATGGGCGGACAGGCGGGTAGGCGGATAGGCGGACAGGCGGATGGGCGGACAGGCGGGTAGGCGGGTAAGCGGGTAAGCGGGTAAGCGGGTAAGCGGGTAAGCGGTGACAGCATCGACCTCTGTTCGTTAGACTGAAGAGATCATAGCCCAGATCTAGGGGGAATTGCATGGTCCGCACGATTCTGCTCGTGGTGCTTGTGCTGTGGCCGGGCTTCGTCGGAGCTGACGAACTCGTCTCCCAAGCGGAGTTTGCCAGCCACGCCGAGGAGAAGTTCGGTGAGGTGGGTCGGCTCTGGCAGGCGCACGAAATCGAAAAGGCAGTCGCGATCCTAGAAGACCTCGCCACGCGTGAGGAGCTGCCGGCTCTGTCCTGGGCCTGGACGGGCACGCTCTACAACCTGGCCTGTGGCTACGCTCTTCTGGGCCGCAAGGACGAGGCCCTCTTGCATCTCAAAGAGGCCACGGAAGCCGGGTTCGCCAATATCGACCAACTCGAGACGGATCCGGACCTCGAGAGCATCCGGACCATGCCAGGTTTCCTAGACCTTGTGCGGAAGCTCAGGGCTTTTGGGAGTCTCTGGGAGACTCCGGCCTTGAACACGCCGTACCGAGCGGATCTCAGTTGGGAGGAGAAGGTCGCCGGGCTTTCCAAACTATGGTCGGAGGTGAAATACAACTTCGTGTTCTTCGACCACGTGCCGGACGTGAACTGGGACAGTCTTTATGTCGAGTACCTCTCGAAAGCCCAGCAGACGACGAGCACGCTCGAGTATTACTGGACGCTGCGGGAGATGACGGCACACCTCAAGGACGGTCATACCACTGTCAATCTCCCACCTGAGCTCTACGACGAGACCTCCTTCCGACCCGCGATTCGAACTCGTCTCATCGAGGACAGGGTGCTCGTTGTCGAGGTGGGTTCGGAAATAGAAGCGTCTACGGACTCGCCAATTCGGCTGGGACTGGAGCTCACCCGGATAGACGGCATTCCGGTACATGACTACGCTGCACAGCGTATCCTACCCTATGTGCGCGCCTCAACTCCTCAAGCGAGAGATGTGTGGGCCTACGACTACGATCTGCTCTTGGGCCGAAAGGGCGAGGATTGCGAATTGGAACTGAAAGGCGACCGCGGGACCACGTACACCGTGCGCCTAACGCGCAGCGTCCCCGTGATGGTGAGACCTGACTCGGAGCCACATCTGAGACTGCTCGCAGGTCGCATCGCTCATCTGACGCTGAAGTCATTCGGGGATAACAATGTAGTGGCCGGCTTCGACTCGCTGATTGCCAGTCTTGAAACGAGCGCGGCGCTCATCCTCGATCTGCGCGACAACGGAGGTGGTAATAGCAGCGTCGGGTATGCGCTGCTTGGGTATCTCACGGACCGGCCATTCTCGACTCTACGTTCTGCCAGCCGTGACTACCGCCCGATCCGTCGGGCTCAAGGCTTCAAGGAGGCGTGGCAAGAGAATACCCCGGTCGACTGGCCAGCCAGCGGATCCAGGCACTATGGGAAACCTGTGGTGGTGCTGATCAGCCCACGCACAGGGTCGGCTGCCGAAGACTTCTGTGCTGTATTCCGGCACATGCAGCGGGGCAAGCTCATCGGAGAGCCCACGGCGGGTTCGACCGGTCAGCCTCTCGTCTTCGGACTTCCAGGCGGCGGGAACGCCATGGTCTGCACCGCACGCTGCACGTTTCCCGACGGTACCGAATTCGTTGGAGTGGGAATCCAACCCGATATCGAAGCCCATCCCACCGTGGAGGACACGAAAACAGGCAGGGATACCGTGCTCGAAGCAGCCTTGCACTATCTTCGGCAGAACGGCGCGGGCGCCAAGGAACAGATACGATGAGACCGCCTCATGTCCATCGTGCAACACCAAGATCTGAGCGGCCCACCGCCCGCATGAACCTGGCGGATCGGCTCTGGCACGCCCCAGGCAGTTCACCGGGCGGTTACCGCGACCTCAGACTGCGCCAGGGCCGCGGCAGAACCGCCCACCGTTGGCACGAGCAGGAGGCGAGCGTGCCGAGTTAGGTGCATGAGCTGCTGGTCGCAGCTCCGCACCACGTTCGCCGGAAGCGATCGATGCCGCAGGGATCAGATCCGCTTGGCGGCTTCGACGACATTACGGAAGAGGGCGATCCCATCCTGCCCCACCACCCCATCGACTTGCTGAGCGCTGCCCAGAGAGCCTTGCGGAGCGCCCCGCGCAGCGCCATGCGGAAGGTCTTGCTGAACGCCCTGCCGAGCGTCTTGCGCAGCGCCTTGCCGCGCCCGCGTTGTCGCTCTGCGCGACGCCGTCCACTTGCGGCGTGACCAGTCGGGATGGTTGGTCGGGTGATTGAAGGCCTCGGGATGGGGCATCAAGCCAAAGATCCGCCCGCTCGGATCGCAGATGCCGGCAATGTCCTCTAGTGATCCATTCGGGTTCCAGGGAAAGGCCCCCTGCGCCGGCTCTCCATTGGTCTTGGCATACCGCATCACGATTTGCCGTCCCCCCTGCAGGCGAGCGAGTACGTCGGGCCCGGCAATGAACTTGCCCTCGCCGTGGCGAATGGGGAGATCGAGCGCGGAGAGGCCGGCGGTGAAGACACACGGCGACTCCTCGATCTTCAAGTGGACCCACTGGTTGCGAAAGTTCCCGCAATCGTTGTAGGTCAGGGCCACCTCGCGCCGGAAGGTCCCCGGTGTGAACCCCGGCAGCAGCCCCAGGTTGGCCAGCGCTTGGAACCCATTGCAGATCCCGATCACGAAGCTCCCGGCGGCGACGAACTCGAGGATCGCATCCCCAAGGTGATGGCGGAGCTTGGTCGCGAGGATCACGCCGGCCCCATGGTCATCGGCCCAGGCGAAGCCGCCGATCAAGGCCAGGATGTGATAGTCGCGCAAGGTAACGCGGCCGCCGATGAGGTCGTTGATGTGCACCCGGTCCGCACGTGCGCCGGCGCAATGGAAAGCATATTCGGTTTCGAGATCGCAGTTGATGCCGTAGCCTCCGAGCACCAGAGCGCGGACGCTCTGGGTATCCGGCGCCATGCTTTGCATCGTGCTCTGCGGTGTGCTCTGCATCCTGTTTTCCGCTCTGCTCTCCGCCCTGCCCTGCGCCCTGCTTTCCACCCTGCTCTCCGCCTCGCTCTGCACCCCGCTCTGCACCCTGCTCTGCGCCCTGCTTTCCGCCTCGCCCTCTGCCTTGCTGGCCGTCGGCTCGCTCGCCACCCGCAGACTCCTCCCCGGCTAGATCAGATGCCCGAAGGGCTGCTTCCACGCCCGCCAGAGCGTCTCGATGGGAACATCGATGATCCCCGTCCCCGGAATCCCCTTCACCACCAGCCGCTGATGATCGACGACCCGTCCGATCGCCGAGATCGGATGGCCCGCCAGGCGCGCCTCGAGCGCCCTGGTTCGATTCCGCGGCACGGTCACCAGAAAGCGTCCGCCCGACTCGGAGTAGAGGACGACATCGTTGCGCAGCACCGCCTCATCTCCATTGGCGAGACAGGGCACCCGCGCCAGCTCGATCTCGAGCCCTAAGCCTCCCGCCATCGCCATCCAGGCGAGATGAACGCCGAGGCCGCCCCGGTAGATGCCATGCACCGCCGAGACGAGTTCCGCATCGATCGCCCCCGCCAGGTCACGATACATGGCGAAGGCGTCCTGGTGATCGACCGTCGGGACATTGCAACCCGTCCGGCCATGCATCTGGTAATACTCCGAGCCGCCCAGCTCGTCGCGGGTCGCTCCGAGCAGGTAGACGATCTCCCCGGACTGCTTCGGATCGAGCGTCGTGCAGCGGTCGATGTTGGGAACCAGGCTGACGGTCGTGAACTGCAGCGCCGGCAAGCCCGAGATCCGATGCCGCTCCCCGAACGGACCAGCGAGATTGCCGTCGACGTACATGCTGTCCTTGCCCGAGAGCAGCGGGATCCCCATCGTCAGGCACGCCCGCTTCATGGCGAGACAGGATCGCACGAGCTGGGCCGCCTTGTACTTGCCGTCGGGATTGCGGGCCGGGTCATGGCGGATCTCCGGCCAGCAGAAGTTGTCGATCCCCCCGATGTGTTCCGGGTCGCCCCCCACCGCGATCACGCGGCGGACCGCCTCGTCGATCGTCACGGCGGTCATGTGATAGGTGTCGATCGTCCCGTAGGTCGGATGGATCGCCTGAGTGACCGCCAGTCCGCGTGAGGAATCGAGCACCGGGCGCAGCACCGCCGCATCCGAGGGGATGTCCTGGGTGATGCCGGTCAGCGGCTTGACGACACTGCCGCCCTGGACTTCATGGTCGTACTGGCGCTGGATCCACTCGCGCGAGGCGATATTCGGACGGGCCAGCATCGCCAGCAGACAGCGGTGGTGGTCTTCGGGCTCGGAGAGCACCGGCTCGTTCAGTCCGCGCTGCGCCGGGGGGATCCACTCGGCCTCGAACTCCCACTGCGGGAAGTCGCTCTCGAAAAAGTCGAGCGCGATCTGGGCGCAGCCCTCGCCCTTGTACTTTAGGTGCACGAATCCGCTGTCGGTGTAGCGGCCGATGACCGCCGACTCGACGGCATGACGCCGGCTGAGCTCGATGAACGCGTCGACCTCCTCGGGATCGACGGCGACGACCATTCGCTCCTGCGACTCCGAGATCCAGATCTCCCACTGATCGAGGCCGTCGTATTTCAGCGGTACGGAATCGAGGTCGACCTCGACCCCACCGGCGAAGCGCGCCGACTCCCCGACCGCCGAGCTCAGGCCTCCACCGCCGCAGTCGGTGATGAAGCGGATCAGGTCCCGGTCGCGTGCCGCGACCAGGAAATCGTGCATCTTCTTCTGCGTGTAAGGATCGCCGATCTGCACATGGCCGGCGGGCGTGCTCTCACTGTAGATGTGCGACGAGGCGGTCACCCCATGGATCCCATCCTTGCCGACGCGGCCGCCGCAGACGACAACCAAGTCCCCCGGACGCGTGCGCTTGCGATCCGAGCGCTCGCCACTCACCGTGGCAGGCATCAAGCCGAGGGCGGTGACATAGACGAGGCACTTGCCGAGATAGCTCTCATCGAAGAAGAGCGTCCCAAAGAGGGTCGGGATCCCGCTCTTGTTCCCGCCATCGCGCACGCCCTCGACTACACCATCGAGCAGCCGCCGCGGGTGCATGCGCGGCCGCAGCGGACCACGGTAGTCACGCGGCCCGACACAGTAACCATAGGTGCCGCAGATCAGCCGGGAGCCCTTCCCGGTCCCTAGCGGATCGCGGTAAACCCCCACGATGCCGGTCAGCGAGCCACCGTAGGCTTCCATGTTGGAGGGAGAATTGTGCGTCTCCCCGGTGATCGTGTAGAAGTGATCGTCGTCGAAGCGCCCCACGCCGGCGTTGTCCCACAGCACACTGATCACCCAGTCCTTCTTCGCGGCAATCGCCAGGGTCGGCGCCTGGATGCAGGTGCGGAAGAGACTGTCGATCACCACGCGCTCGCCGGTGGCGAGGTCGTGATAGCGGAAGAGGCCGCGGAAGGTGTTGTGATTGCAGTGATCGGAGCGCGCCTGGGCGATGTACTCGATCTCGACATCGGTCGGCAGGTCGAGGCCCACTCGCTGGCGGGCACGCCGCACATCGGGACGCAGGAAGTACTCGCGGATCGCGGGGACATCGCGCGGGTCGAGGAAGAGATGGCGTTCGGCGCTGATCGTCAGTAACTCCGCGTCACTGCCGATCGGGATCTCGGAAACGCGCGGCTGATGGCGCAACTCGACGCGGGGAATGATGATCCCGACGCCGGTCTCGGGGTTCCAGGACGGGGTGCCGGCGCGCGGCTTTCCTGAGGGTGCTGCCTCCATGGAAGCCTCTGATGGACCGGGTCCGGGTTGCCCAGCCGCTGTGGCACCGCCCTGACGGGTCTGACCACCCCGCGCCACCCGCCAGATCTTCGAGCGCTGGACCAGGTCGTTGGCCAGCAGTTCGCGGGCGATCCGCTCGAGATCCGCAGCCGTGAGAACCGCTCGCTCTGCAGCGGTGCAGACTCCCACCGGCGCAGACGCGGCGGCGGCCCCTGCCGCCGAAGGCTCGCCGCGCACGAAGTAGAGCCTCGAGGTGTAGCAGGCCTCCCGCTCCGGAAGGGATGTACCCAGCAGATCTTCGATCGCCTCGCGGGCGGTCTCTCCCGGAGCGTCCTTCACCCCCGGGAGCAGCCCGACCCAGATCACCCAGTCGGCGTCGAACTGCAGCGGCGCGAAGGAAGAGACCTCGGTGACCGGGTTGGTGAAGATCTCGTTGCGGACCCGTTCGAGGAAGTCCTGCGAGAGACGGGCATCGATCGTGAGCACGCGGACGGTGCGGACATCGCCCACGGGACAGCCGAAGTAGTCGCGGGCCTTGCGGGCAACCGCCGCTCCCTCGGCATCGAAGAGTTCCGGCTTCAAGGCGATCTCTAGTCTGGCCGGCATGGGCCCTCCCTGGCCGGGGGTGACGTTGCATGCTTCTGATCGGGAAACGCCACCCTCAGGTGGAGACGGTAGCATCCCGGCCGGGGGGCGACAACTGCCGGGAGACTCCCCGTGGGAGCCCCCTCCCAAGAACCGCATCGGGCTACCTCCTCCCTGCTTGACGGGGCCATCGGGCCTGCTATCACTCCAGCAGCCGCCCAACGTGAAGGGGGTCTCTGTGGTGAACGCATTCCGAAGCCTCCTGCTGATCGCCCTCCTGGCACCCCTGGCCGCGATGGTCTCCTGCGCGGGTACCACTCCCAGCGAGGAGGTCACCACGCTGCAGTCCGGCGCCGCGGGCCATGTCCCCAGCGGGGAGGTCACCACGCTGAAGCCCGACGCCGCGGGCCATGCCCCCAGCGGAGAGGCCATCATGCTGCAGCCCGGCGTCCCCGGCCACCCCCCCAGCGGTGCGGACCTGCAGCAGGCCGTCGCTCGCGCTGCCACGATCCCGGGCGTAACGATCGCCATCCCCAGCGGCGAGTATCATCTCGTTCCCCAACCCTATCTCGATCCCACCTGCGGGAACTGCGAGGATTCGGGCCGGAGCATTCCCGCGACACTTGGCCTGAGAATCACCGGCGAGGGGATCACCATCCGCGGGACCAACGCAGATTCGGTCGTGATCCACACGCATGCCGGCTACGGCCTGCTCTTCGAGGACTGCATCGATTGCCGTCTCGAGGGGGTCACGGTGACAGGCGGGGAGCGCGACACGAGCGGCATGGCGACCGACGCAGCGATTGTCGTGCGGCGCTCGAGCCTGACCATTCACCGCTGCTGGATCAGCGAAAACTTGGGCGACTCGGCCACTGTCGCCGCCACGGTGGTCGGGATCATGGGCATCTGCGGCCGCGAGGATGCCCGCATCCGCATCACCGACTGCCGGATCCTGCGTAATTCCTGGGACGGCATCGCCCTCTACCGCGATGCCGAGGCGTACATCGAGAACTGCATCATCGACGGCGTCGACTCGGGCCGCGGCGGGCCCAACCGTGGCGGTCGCGGCGTCGCGATCGGGATCACCTGGAACGCGCGCGCGACGGTGGTCGGCAATCTCATCCGCCGTTACTGGAAGGGAATCGGCATCTTCGTCGATGCGCAAGCCTCGGTGCGTGAGAATGTGATCGAGAACCTGCTGACCTGGGGCGTCGCCCTCTGGGATGCCGAGAAGGGCCGGCCCTACGGAGAGATCGTCTGGAATGCGGTCTACCAAACCGGCGCCTGCGGGATCTCGGTGACGCGCGGCCTCGCGGGGGGCCGTGAGATCTCGCGGGTGGCCCACAATGCGCTCACGCTCACCGGCCGGAATGAACGCTACGACGATCCGGAGCTCTACTGCACGCAGGAGGCGCTCGCGCTCCACGCGCTCGGCCCGGCGATCGCGATCGGTCCCAATCACTTCTACGCCAACCGGGAGGCGGAGGACCGAGCGGGGCAGCGGGATGAATCGCAGGCCGCCTTCCACCGCGGCATCGCTCCCCTGCTCGAACGGCTCGCCCAGCGCCCGGTGCTGCGCAAGAGCGAGTTCCTAAAGGTCTACGGCAACCCTGAGACTCAATGACCTGGAGAGCCTAATCCCTTTTGAGATAAACAGTTAGCCTCCAGCAGCAAGGCTCGTGAGAAGCGGCTCAGTCACAGTTCGGGTTAGGAACACCCGCAAGGCATCCGAGATCATGGGAAGAGACCCAGGCCCGTGGAGAATGGCTCGCGCGATGCAGACCTCGACCCAGACGCCCACCGCCCAGCCGCCGCCGGCGACGCGGTTGCTCGGCCGTCTACTGCAGGACCGCTCGGCGCTCAGCCTGCTGCTGGCGAATCTTGCGACCATCGTGGTTGCCTTGATCGAGGGATGGAGCGTCGGGCCCCTGATGTGGATCTACTGGGCCCAGAGTGTGATTATCGGCGCCTTCAATGTCGCCCGCATCCTCAGCCTCGATGAGTTCGTCACCACTGGGATGACCATCAACGACCGCAGCGTCAAACCGACCCGGGCGGTGCAACGGCAAACGGCGATCTTCTTCGCCATCCACTACGGCTTCTTTCACCTGATCTATCTGCTCTTCATCGGCTCCTTGGCTGGGCCGCCCCCCTCGGATGCGCTGACGATCGGTGTCTGCATCGTCCTCTTCCTCGCGAATCACTCCTACTCGTTCCGCCGCAACCGGGACGAAGATCGCCGCAAGAAACCCAACATCGGCACGATCATGTTCTCGCCCTATGCCCGCATCGTACCGATGCACCTGACAATCATCTTCGCCTCGGCCTTCATCCAACACCCAGCCGCCCTGGTCTTCTTCGTGTTGCTGAAAACCGCCGCCGACTTGGTGATGCACGCGGTCAAACACCGGCCGGAGAAGACGAGCAACCTGCCCGGCTGAATCACTTCGCGCGATTCGGCACAGCCCAATGGGGCGCGCCGGTCCCACAGATCCCATCTGGCCCGCTCGCCCCTCCGCATGTCCGAGATCCGTACAAGGCCGCTTAGCGGAAGAGCAGCACGACACCCGCCACCGCAAGAGACGCCCCCAGCACGGCCCGCAGCGTGATGCGCTCACGGAAGAGGATCGCCGCCGGCGCGATGATCAGCACCGGGACGATCGCCATGATCGTCGCCGCCACGCCGGTCTGCGTGTGCTGGATCGCGACCAGCGAGAGCGAGACCCCGAGGAAGGGGCCGAAGAAGGCCCCCAGCGAGATCCGTGTCATCGCCCCGCGGTGCGCGAGCGCCGACCAGACCCGCGGCCACCACCCGATCACGAAGAAGATCACGACGAGGCCGACGAGGCCGGCAATAATGCGGATCTGGGTCGCCGCAAAGGCATCGTAGCTGCCCATGCCCAGCTTGCTGAGCACCAACCCCACCGCCTGACCGACCGCACCGAGAAACGCCAGGAGCACACCCTTGGTCATCTGGGACCGCACCTCAGCCGCTTGCCGGCCGGAACGCTCGAGCACGACCCACACGATCCCCGTAACGGTGATGCCCATTCCAAGCCAGTCTCGCGGGGCAAGTTGCTCGTGCAGGAAGAACCAGCCGATCACCGCGGCAATCGGCGGCACCAGCGACATCAGCAGCATCGAGATCCGCGACCCGACGAGAACGTAGGCGCGGAACAGGCAGAGGTCGCCGAAGGCGAAGCCGATCAGCCCCGAGATGCCGAGCCACACCCAGGCATGCGTCGTGGCGTCGAGCGGCAGCGCCTGCCCGCGCGTGGCCAGCCCGAAGAGCGCGAGGAGGCCGAACGCCATCACCAGACGGATCAGATTGACCGAGAGCGATCCGACCCGGCGACCGGCTGCCTCAAAGGAGAGCCCGGTGACCGTCCAGCAGACGGCCGTGCCAAGAGCGGCCAGCTCCCCAGGATGCGCGATGTCCATCGAGCGTCTCAACTCCTCTGCGCCGGGGGCAAGAACTCCCGGCCGACGACCCATCCGAGGCCGGCGAGTAGCCGTGCGCCAGGAACCAGCGTCCCGCGAGCGAGAAACGGAAAGGAAGGCCGGGGCGCCGACCGGCCCTCGTCCGGCTGCCCCGGCGTAGGGATCAGCTCGTAAGCATCGCATCGCCGGTTGGATAGATCCAGCCTTCTCGAAGCCAACATCCGGGTGGAGAGATCCAGCCTTCTCGAGACCGACATCCGGTGGTTGGGTCCAGTCTTCTCGAAACCGACATGCGGCACGTTGCGCATCGATCGGGCCGCGTCTATGATCGTCTCTGTGAACCCAGTGACCTTCTCTGATGTGCAAACTGCCGCGCAGAGGATCGCACCCTACGCGCATCGCACTCCCGTGATCACCAGCGCGAGCCTCGACCGAGCTGCGGGTGCCAAGCTCTTCTTCAAGTGCGAGAACTTCCAGCGGGTCGGGGCCTTCAAGTTCCGCGGGGCCTGCAACGCGATCTTCAGTCTTTCCGAATCCGAGGCGCGGCGCGGGGTGCTCACGCACTCGTCGGGAAATCATGGCGCGGCGGTGGCGCTCAATGCCCGCTTGCGCGGAATCCCGGCGATCGTCGTCATGCCCGAGAACTCTGTGGCGGTGAAGCGCGCCGCCGTCGCCGACTACGGTGCCCGGATCGTGTCCTGCGACGCGACCCTGGCCGCCCGGGACGCAGTCTCCGCCAAGATCCTCGCCGAGACCGGCGCCACCCTAATCCACTCCTACGACAACGACGTCATCATCGCGGGCCAGGGGACGGCGGCGCTGGAATTGATGCAGGAAGTGCCCCAGTTGGATCTCGTCTTGGCACCTGTTGGTGGCGGCGGATTGCTCAGCGGAACGGCGCTCGCCGTCCACGGCGTCTCATCCAAGGCGCGCATCATCGCCGCCGAACCCGCGGGGGCCGATGATGCCTTCCGCTCGCTCCGAGACGGGCGCATCCACTCGCAGACCGATCCGCAGACGATCGCCGACGGTCTACGCACCGCGCTCTCGGAACGGACCTTCGCGGTGATCCGCGAGCACGTCAGTGAGATCCTCCTCGTCGAGGATGAGGCTACGATCAACGCGATGCGTTACGTCTGGGAGCGGATGAAGATCGTGATCGAGGCTTCCGCTGCGGTCCCGGTGGCCGCGATCCTCGCGGGCCGGGTGGACGTCCGGAACCTGCGCGTGGGGGTGATCCTCTCCGGGGGGAATGTCGATCTCGATCACCTCCCCTGGTCGGCGTAGGCCGATCGGAGTGCGCCTGCCGGCGCCCCGGTTTCTCTCGCGCACACCCCTCGGACCACATGATCTCTACGTTGACCTGGATCGCGCGCTGGCTTCGCAGCACCCTCGAGAGCATGGCCACCCCCTGCTCGGTGAAGGCATAGGGTGAGTAGCGACGGCCACCCCGGCCCTTTGAGGTCACAATTCGTGACCTCAAAGCCACAACCTCTTGTCTTGACAGCTGAAACATGAAGTCCGGCGGGAACCGCTCCACGTTGCGCTCAACCGAAACCGTGCCGGTCGCAGCGATTCCGAGAGCCGAAGGCACCCGGCGATCTTGAGATCGCACTCAGAAGTCTGCGATCCCTGAATCCCGCCAGCCGCCGGATCGACCGAATCAGGGCGGCGGCAAGCGTGCGGCATCCGGATGCGAGCCAGGCGTCCGCAGCGGCGGGGTCTGGGTGTCATCATCAATCCCGGTGAGATCTTGCTCGTCGATTCCGTGCTCATCAGCAATTGTGCCCAGCGCAAGGGTGTCCTGCACCTGGGTGACGGTGAAGTAGACTCCGACGCCTCGCCCTCTGCCTCCCTCTCCCCCGCCGCGCTGACCGGCCCCGTCGGCAAGACCTCAGTGCAAGGGGGTGCAGGCAGATGGCGCCGCCAACGCGAACGGTTGGCGAAGATGCCATGGTACCTGACCAAGTGAGTGTACGGCGCCGGGATCAGGGCGGCCAAGCGGCGCAGAAAGTCGAGCGGTTCGAGAACCAGACAGGTGACACCTCGGGGATGAGGCCACGGGCGCCGCAACTGGTAGACGACGCACCCGTCGGCGCCGGGATGCGTCGATCACAATGCGCCGTTCCTGCCGGTACTGCAGCAGGAGGAGGCCGAAGAGAGCTGCGAGACCAATGACCCGCTCGAGGTGCAGGGGGGCCAGAACCGGGTAGAGCTCGGCCGGGCGCAACAGGAAGAGCAGAGTGTAGAGGAGCAGGCCCCAGAAGGGCTGCACCAGGATGATGATCACGAAGAGCAGCCCGGCAGCGAGGGCGACGAGCAGCCAAGGTTCGATGCCCACCAGGGCGGCGCCGGCGGCGGCGCAAAGGACGAACGCGGAGAGGAAGTAAGCGATCCGGCGTCCGAGAAGCGTCTCGCGGCGCGCATCGGCGGGCAGTTCCTGGCGCCCGGTAAGCGCGCCGGAAGGAGGCGCAGAGGGTTTTTCAGCCGCCATGCTCTCACCTCGCTCGGGATTTCCCGTGAGCTTCGAATAGGCGCGGACGCGGTTCTTTCCTATCGATCGGCCATTCTACCGCCGGCGCGAGGAACGAGGCAATGGGGCATGATCGGACATCGGCTGGAGCAGTGCAGGGGCAGGAGCGAGGGTTTCCATGCCTCGATCGTCGCCACCCTGCGTTTCGCCCACTTGACAGGTGGGGATTAGGCCTGGTGGGCTCAGATAGGGCATTGGCCTATGCCTCCGATGCCATTTGAATTGCCCAAGGCGCAGGGCAATCCCTCTCCAGGAACTGATGGATTGCCCATTCGAGTGTCCGACGGAATCGGGGGCTCCATGATCGTCCCAGGGAAATGCCTCCACGATCGGCAGTGCCGTCGACACAGCTGTTGGGTTTGCGGTGAGGCGTGGGGACCGTCTCGGAGTACGTGGGGCGGGCAAGAAGGGCCGGCATCAGCTGGCCTCTGCCGGAAGAGCTGGATGACGCGGCCCTGGAGGCCAGATTCTTCACCCAGCCGCTGAAGACGGGTGATCAACGTCAGGTCTTTCTTGCGACCGGCGTTCTCACTGTCGCTGATCAGAGTGGACTGAGTGGCCGGAATCCCATGGACTGGGCGGCCGGAATCAGTGGAATACGCAGACGTCAGAGCGAAGCCACCCATCCGGTCCTCCTTCAGAGGGTCGGCGGATGCCCGCAAGCTAGCTGGCCATCCCAGCCCGCTCAACGAGAAGTGGGAGGACATATGCCCCTATCGATGGAGCAGGCGTCACCGTCCGCGGTCCTCTGTCGGAGAGACTCCTCCAGCGAACGCGGCGCTCGGTCGAAGCCGGAACACGCCAAGTCCAGAGGCAAGCGCCGTGGTCAGCTTCTATTTGCGGAACATCCCCTTCCTCCCGCCCCAGGTTGCTTCGATGAGCGGCGTCTCTCCACATCCTGCTGGCCATGTCCCGATCAGGTCGCAGTCGAAGCTTGGCGGAGAGAAGCGTGCACAAGCCGAAGGGAACTCGTAGTTCCCGGGAGGGACAGGGAGAATCTCTGCAATCTCAGCCCATGACCCCCGGCGGGAGAAGATCCTGGCACTGGACCGGTTCCCGTGCCCTAATGTTCGATGGCGGAAGTGGCCAGCCTGGCTCCGCTTCTTGCGGGATGGTGGCGCAAGAGGGAGGATCACGATATCAGGGTAGCATTGCTCTCACCAATTGCTTGGCGGACCCCCCCGAAGCACTACGGCCCGTGGGAAAACGTGGTCTCTTTGCTGACGGAGGGACTGGTCAACAGAGGGATTGATGTGACCCTCTATGCCACTGCCGATTCCGAGACCAAAGCGGTTCTGAAAGCAGTATGCCCCAAAGGCTATGAGGAAGACACATCGCTGGAACCCAAGGTGTGGGAGTGCATGCACATCGCCGAACTGTTCGAACACGCTGATGAATTCGATCTAATCCACAACAATTTTGATTTCTTGCCACTCTCATACAGTCGTCTGATTTCAACACCGATTGTTGCCACTATCCACGGATTCTCTTCGCCCAAGATACACCCGGTCTATGCCAAGTATGACGATCGGGTTGCTTACGTTTCCATTAGTAATGCCGACCGGATTGACCTCCTGAGTTACGTGGCTACGGTCTATCATGGCATCAATCTTCATCAATTTGACTTCCGCGCCCAGCGTGGGGATTATCTGCTCTTTTTCGGTCGCATCCATCATGACAAGGGCGCGCGTGAAGCTATTGCGATCGCGAATCGCGCACGAATGCGATTGATAATGGCAGGCATAGTTCAGGACAGACAATACTTTGAGCGAGAAATGGCCCCCTACATAGATGACCTAGCCGTGTCCTATGTAGGGAGCGTTGGGCCAGAGCAGCGCAACCGGCTCCTGCGCAATGCATATGCTCTTCTGCATCCGATAAACTTCAATGAACCATTTGGTCTTTCGGTAATCGAAGCGATGGCGTGCGGTACGCCGACTATTGCCTTCAAGCGAGGAAGCATGCCCGAACTAATCACCCATGGGCATAATGGATTTCTGGTGAGAACGGTGGAGGAAGCCGCTCGGGCAGTTGGTGATATCCCCGCGATCGATCGAGCTGCGTGCCGCGAATGCGTTGAGGACCGGTTCACCGCTGAACGGATGGTTGATCAGTATATCGCCGTGTATCATGAAGTTCTTGGGTTGCTCCCTCCCGAGGAAGGCCGTCCGGGGAGCGGCACGGCATAGCAAACTGCGGCGGGCGGATCCTATTGTCGTAGAAGTAAGGTCTGGACGTTGCCTAGCTGAGGACGATATCGAGAGGATCGAAGATGGCCATGATGGGAGACAGCGGCATGAAGGCAGCGTGGCAAATCATTACAAGGTGCCAAAGCAACCCGATTCTCACAAAGGAGAACGTTCCCTACCCGGTCGCGACCGTTCACAACGCTGGGGTTGTCAAGCACCAAGGACGATACATCGCGCTCTTCAGGTCGCACATGCATAACGGACGGTCCGTAATTGGTATGGCTGAGAGTCTAGACGGGTGGTCGTTCCACGTGCATCCAGAGCCTTTCCTGACGCCGGCGGATACAGGTCCTTTCGCGGAGTATGAGGAATACGGTGTGGAAGACCTGCGGATATCACCGGTCGACACCGGCTATCTTCTTACCTACAGCGCCTATTCGCGGCACGGCGTACGCATCGCCCTCGCCCGCACGGTAGACTTCAAAGAGGTGGAACGTATTGCGCTAGTAACTCAGGCGGACTTCCGCAATGTAGTCATTTTCCCTAAGACCTTTGAAGGTCGCTACGTACGTTTGGACCGCCCCCATTCCGAGCTATCGCCCTGGTCGATCTGGATTTCCTATTCTCCCGATCTCGTACACTGGGGCGATTCGCGCGTGCTCATGAAGCCGGCCAAGTATCATTGGGATGAGATGAAGATAGGACCCGGCGCCCCGCCGTTTGAGACTCCCGAAGGTTGGCTCCATCTCTATCACGGTGCTTTCCAGACCATGGGTGGGGCGGTGTACCGGCTAGGAGTCGCGCTTCACGATTTGGAGGACCCGGCCAAGATACTCGGGGTTGCGGACGAATGGATCCTCGAGCCGGAAGATCCGTGGGAGCTAGGCGGTTATGTACCAAATGTCGTTTTCTGTTGCGGTGCTGTCCCGGAAAAGGACGGGACGGTCAAAATCTACTGGGGCGGTGCCGATACGGTCCTCTGCGCGGGCACGGCAGCGATAAGTGATTTGGTTCGACTGTGCCTAACCAAAGGGAGAGAACCGCTGTGAGCCTGGACACTAACTGAATGGAAACGTTGAGGCGAGACCCATGAATCCAAAGGTCAACAGAAAGCCGACGAAGTTCCTCCGGGATCAGACCAGAGTCATAATGCGGCCACATCGTCCCGGCGGAAATGATCGGCTACGGAATATCGTTGATAGAATCATATGCATGAAGGATGAGCAGGTCGCAAGAGTGCTCCGTGATGTGATCAGCGAGTTCTCCGGGCGCCATAGGCAGATGATCCGGGTTCTTGAGGAGCATTATCAGCAGGTTGCTGGGCTGGTACCGGGAGAGTACGAGATAAGCCATGAGCAGAAGTTGCTGATCGGTGCCTTTTTCACTCTGGAATATTCGATTGAATCCGCGGCCCTCTTCAACCCGTCCATTGTGGCCAACCCTGACCAGAGCGGGCTTGGGCCGGACGAACTGCGCTTCATTATGAGCTTCCGCGCTACGGGTGAAGGGCATATCTCCTCGATCGAGTTTCGGACGGGGAAGATTGATGCCGACAACAACATTGCCTTGGACCCGGTCACTCCTTATGTCGAAACGGCCGCTATCCGCTATGACACGGTATACGAAAAGCAC
The DNA here is from genome assembly GCA_023129715.1 of Candidatus Eiseniibacteriota bacterium. Lineage (GTDB taxonomy): Bacteria > Eisenbacteria > RBG-16-71-46 > CAIMUX01 > WJJG01 > JAGMBO01. The sequence goes on from JAGMBO010000079.1 coordinate 16,296, forward strand.
CTCTTTCAACTGAAACTCAACGAAATGGAAACCTGCAACGAGGTAACGACCTATCTGCTGGAGAAATTGCCGGAGGCGTTCACTTTCGCGGAGCTCGAGAGAGCTATCGACGAGATGCGTCGACACCTAGTATTCTTCCGAAGGCGTCAAGAGGAAACCTTTGATGTAGTTCGCTGGCTTGCCCGCTCCAATTATGAAATCAGCTTTCGGCCAGAGCGTGAGCTGTCGGAGTGCGTGATTTTCCCGGTTTCGGAGAACGAATCCAGGGGCATTGAGGATGCGCGTTTCGTCCGCTTTGTCGACGATGACGGAGAAGCAACCTATTACGCGACATATACTGCGTACAACGGTTTCAATATTCTGCCACAATTGATTGCCACCAGGGAGTTCCGGACGTTCAAGGTCATTACGCTCAACGGCCTAGCGGCTCAGAATAAGGGGATGGCGCTGTTCCCGCGGAGAATCAACGGTCAGTATGCGATGTTGTCACGGCAGGATGGGGAGAATAATCACATTATGTTTTCCGACAACATTCACTTCTGGCAGGAGTCCCGGGTGTTCCAGGAGCCGGAGTACCCCTGGGAGTTTATCCAGATCGGCAACTGCGGGTCGCCGATGGAGACGACTGACGGATGGCTCGTGCTTACGCACGGGGTGGGCGCGATGCGGAAGTACTCGATCGGCGCTATGCTTCTCGACCTAGAAGACCCAAGCAGAGTTATTGGGCGGTTGCGCGATCCGATTCTCAGCCCAAGGGACGAAGAGCGCGAAGGATACGTTCCAAATGTCGTCTATACGTGCGGCGGGATGATCCACAACGGGGAAGTCATTATTCCCTATGCGATGTCAGATACGTGTTCCGGTATCGCCACGGTCAGCGTGGCGGATCTGATGGCGACGCTGCAGTCAACACCCGGCAGGGGGGCGGTGCCCGAAGATGATCCTTCACTTTGTTCGGACAGATGACCTCCATAGACGGAGGGTTGTGAACGCATGAATCCAGGCACTGCCAATCCCGTCTCGAAGATAGCGGTGATCGGGAATTATCTGCCCCGGCAATGTGGAATCGCCACCTTTACGACGAATCTCTGTGATCACCTTGCGAGGGAGATGAGAAGCGGGGAATCCGTAATCGCAGTCGCGATGAATGACAAGCCGGAAGGTTATGCCTATCCCGCTCGCGTCGAGTTCACAGTTAGAGCGGACGTGCAGGAAGATTACTACTGGGCCGCAGAATTCCTTAATGCCGGGCAGTATGAACTGGCCATTCTGCAACATGAATATGGGATCTTCGGGGGCAAGGCGGGCGCCTATATCTTTCATATGCTGAAGGCCCTCCGTATGCCCATTCTCACGAATCTTCATACGGTACTCGAGGATCCCACTCCTGAGCAGAAGCTGGTTATTGATGAGATCGCGAGGTATTCGGCGCGCTTGGTGGTTATGAGCCGTAAGGCTGAAGAGCTGCTCAACTGCGTGTATGGGGTAGCACCGGCCAAGATCGTGCTTATCCCACACGGGATACCAGACGCAACCTTTGAGGCCTCGGGAGTGCATAACGACCTTCTAGGTGTTGAAGGACGCGATGTGGTTCTCACCTTTGGGCTGCTGAGCCCCGGCAAAGGGATTGAGAACATGATCAAAGCCCTGCCGGCAATAACAAAGGCACACCCTAAGGTGATCTACATTGTTTTAGGGCAAACGCACCCTCATGTCCGTGCGGCCTCCGGGGATTCCTATCGTCATGGCCTGCAGCAGCTGGCAAGGAGTCTCGGAGTTCGCGATCACCTCCTCTTCCAGAACAGCTTCGTCGAAGATGAGATGCTAGTGCGGTATCTTCAAACAGCCAAGATCTATGTGACACCGTATCTGAACAAGGAACAGATTACTTCCGGAACGTTGGCTTATGCGCTGGGGTGTGGTGCCGCGATTGTATCCACGCCGTTCCTGCATGCCCAGGAGCTGCTCGCAAACGGCTGCGGGCGGATCGTGCCTTTCAATGATCCGGATGGGATGGGCGCGGAGATCATAGACCTGCTTCGAGACGATCGTGAGAGGGAAAGCATGCGCCTCCGTGCCTATCAGCGCGGGCGTTCAATGACACATAAGGAAGTTGCCCGTCAGCACCTGCGACTCGTCGCCGACGTACGGGAGGAGGGGAAGTATACTGCGGAATATGTAGATGCGGCGCGGCAGAACTTCAAGGCCCTGGATGAGTTGCCGGAGATTGACCTGGCCCATCTCAGAATGATGACCGATGATACAGGTATCCTGCAGCACGCGAGATACTGTGTTCCGGATCGGAATCACGGCTATTGCCTCGATGACAATGCCCGGGCGTTGATTGTGGCGTGCATGTACTATTCACTGCATCCGGAGAAGAGGATCTTAGTGCTGCTGGAAACATATCTCAGCTTTGTTCATTATGCTTTCAATCCTGAGAATGACCGCTTCAGGAATTTCATGTCTTATGAGAGACAGTGGTTGGAGGCAGGTGGCAGTGAAGACGCACACGGTCGGGCGCTCTGGGCGCTAGGCACGGCGGTGAAGTATGCGCCCAACGAGAGCGTGCGCAGGATGGCTATGCTTCTTTTCGTTGATGGGCTGCGGGTGGTTGAATCGTTCACGTCGCCGCGCGCCTGGTCGTTTGCCATTATCGGTCTACATACGTATCTTGAGAAGTACAGTGGGGATGCGAGCGCGCGTAGTATCAGAACGAAGCTAGCCCGGAGGCTGTTCGGCCTGTTCATGAACAACGCAAGTGAGGAGTGGCCGTGGTGCGAGGACAGAGTTACCTATGCAAATGCGAGGCTTCCGCAGGCGATGATCCTAGCGGGCCAGTGGATTCCAGATCCGGAGATGTTTGCCGCAGGAGAGCGAGCGCTTGCCTGGTTGCTCCGTATACAAACTGCAGATGAGGGACACATTTCAGTAATAGGGAATGGCGGGTGGTACGGGCGTGAAGGGCAGGAATCGAGTTTCGATCAGCAGCCTGTTGAATTGATGGGGCTGATTGATGCGTGTCTGGAACTCTATGTTGCCACGGGGAAGAAGAAATGGAGGCAGGAGGCGGAGCGGTGCCTGGGTTGGTACTTGGGGCGGAACGATCTCGATACGCAGGTCTATGATTTCGAGACCGGCGGATGCCGTGACGGTCTGCAACGCGACGGTGTGAATGCAAACGAGGGCGCGGAGTCAACGCTAAGCTGGCTCATATCATTGCTGAGGATGTATGAGGTCATCGGGATGGGCGATTTGTCGGGGAGCACGTTGGGTAGCATATGCGAGAGCGGTTGCATGGATCGCAGAGTGGACTGCTTGTGAGGATGGATGGAGGAATTGAAGTGACCAGTGCTTCTGAGCGATGGTCACTGCAGAGACGGCGAAGCACGGGAAGGCTGTCCGTGAATGGCAGTCGTGAATGGCTGTAGGGGGAATCGAGCTCCAGCAGTTGCGGTACCTGGCAATGGCCGGAGAGGAGTGGGAACCTAGGTGGAGTGCAGCTTGTGCTTGGCCACGCCTGGGTTCAGATCACCCAAAGGTAAACGCGACGCAGCAATGAGGTTGTCAGAGGGGAGGCGATTGGGGTACAAACGGTAGAAGGGACTGTAGCAGTCTCCGAGATAGGAGCTGCAAGTGCTATTGCCCTCGTAGCTCAGGTGGATAGAGCGACGGTTTCCTAAACCGTAGGTTGGGGGTTCGAGTCCCTCCACGCCTGAGTTCGTTCGTTGCTGTAACTGATTGTCTCGGCCACCGAAGTACTGTCGCTGTCGATCGCTAGCAGGTCGTCGACGCCGCGCTCCCCCGGCGACGTATCCTCTCGCTTCCTATGCCTTTCTCCCTATTCCCCTGCTTTTCTGTAGCAGATCTGTAGCAGGGCATCAGTCTCCCCCACTTCACAAGGGCTACGCACTTCCAGGACGGGCGGGCGCTACGTCGACAAGATGATTTCCTAGCTCTGCTGGCCACTCACCGCAGGCTAGCAGGTTGTGAGCCATCAGTCCTGCCCAGCGCAGACCAGCGCAATCAAACGGCTCGAGTGGCCGCCCTGTGGCAGGCTCTGACTGGCACGGCTCTGCTGCAGGCGGACCGGCTGGACAGTGCTCGCCGTCCCTCCGCCCACTGGCCCTGGCACGACCATGCCGAATCACCCACCGGGATGGTCCGTGACTCTGTGTTTCCGGGACGGGCGGGCGCTATCTCGACGCGATGTGCTCCCAGCGCTGCACGCCACTCACAACATCTTGCTTCGCATGCCATTCCACCTAGCAGGGTATCGGGCATCCGCCACAGGCGCGGCAGCATCCGACTCCTCCAGTTCTCCCTGGCGCAAGGCCGCGCAGCCGAGGTATCCTATTGCAGTTGCCGTGCCCACGAAGATCGCGAATTGGCTCGCTTTGTCACCGCCGGAGGATTTGACCGCGTGGGGGCCGGCCGCAAAGATCGGGGGATCACTGAAGTCAAGAGAATCAGTAGTTAGGCAGCCTATTAGTCACCCTAGCCAGGAGACGTTGTGATGACGCTCAAAACGGTCTTTACCGTGAACTACATCTACTCGCTGCTCTTCGGTCTGGGCTTCATGTTCTTCCCAGCGTCATGCTGCTCACTGGTGGGCTTCACCCTCGCGGGTGATGCTTCTCTGATCGCTCGGTGCATCGGTATATTCGTTGTTTGCACTGGCATTCTCACAGAGGTGGACCCCGAAATTCGGACAGTATGCTAAGGTGGCTCCCGGGTTCATCAGGAAAGGACGGGAGTCATGAAGAAGCGGCGGGTCTATTCCGCGGAGCTGAAGGCCAGGGTGGCACTTGAGGCGCTCTCTGGAGCCTACACCCTGGCCGAGTTGGCGAAGAAGCACGATGTCCACCCGAACATGATCACCAAGTGGAAGAAGCAGGCCCAGGAGAGGCTACCCGAACTGTTCGCCAAGGCAGGCGATCGCGCGGATGGCTCGCATGAGGCGGAGTTGAAGGAGCTGCACGCGAAGATCGGTCAATTGACGGTGGAGAAGGACTTTTTATC